>NZ_CAMHSK010000008.1 GCF_946187725.1 uncultured Treponema sp. | reverse complement strand
AAAATCATTCAATCTGCTTTGCGTTCTTTGACTGAATGGCAGCAATAATAAGTCCGGCAATAATTCCCACAAGTCCAAAAACCATAGTAATTACAGTTGTCATTGTTTCCTTGCTGAATCCGCCGAATCCAAGCAGATATGCGCCGATACCGACCAAGCTAACCGCAAGAATGGCAAGCCATGTTTTCTGTGTCTTGTCGCGTTTCTGCCAAAGCTGTGAAGTAGCAATTCCTGCGCCAAACATTGTAAGTGCAAAACCTGTCATGTCGGCAAGCTCAAACTTTGCAAAGTACGCAATAGCGACCCCTGCAACAACCATCAGCAAACCAATGATAAGAAAAATATTCTTTTTCATACCTTACCCCCTGCCTTAAAAGGCATTTTATATTTATGAGCATACCGCCCATTTTTCCCCTTTAAGCCTTGTACAATCCGCCCAAAAGATTCTCACGGCTTCTGAAAGCAAGTTTTACGCCGTCCTGCTTGAAGCCGTCCTGTTCAAGAACAATGAAATACTTTGTGTTATAGATTGCCACAAGAATAGCGACATGACCGTATTTGTTTGTTTTGCTCGCTCCCCAGACAAGGACATCGCCTGCAGAATAATCAGCAAGCAAATCTTCTTTTATGACTTTCAACTTGCCCGGATTCTTGATAATATCCTTTGCCCCGCCGTCAGCACCGAG
The DNA here is from genome assembly GCF_946187725.1 of uncultured Treponema sp. Lineage (GTDB taxonomy): Bacteria > Spirochaetota > Spirochaetia > Treponematales > Treponemataceae > Treponema_D. The sequence goes on along the minus strand of NZ_CAMHSK010000008.1, from coordinate 112,008 downwards.
AGCCGGAAACTGTGGAACATTCAGAACATCTTTGTAATACTGTCGAGCCAAATCTACGCACTGAAAAGAGCCGTCGCCCTTGAAGTTTTCGTCTTTGTAATCAACTTTCGTACCCTTGTATGTGTTTATGAACTGTGTTAATGTCATGCTCATTCTTCGCGCTCTCCCTCATACTTCTTTTTCAAGTCGTTGTAGTTATCTTCCAATTCCTCATAGTAAATCTGGAAGTCACTAATCTGTATAATCCAATCCCCCGGCACTGTTACTGTGTCGTCCGGGTTTCTTACATCGCCGTACAATTCGGGAAAAAATGGAAAGTTTAATTCCGGCAAATAAGGCTTTTTGATGTACTCAACCTTTGTGCTTGTGCAACCTATCAAGAGCATTGCCAAGAACATCGCCATTATGCAAATCATTGATTTTTTCATTTGCTTTCTCCCTGTTCTTTTTCAGAACACTAATCGTGTATTCCAATTCGGAATTCGTCTGCTTCGCTTCGTTTATCTGCTGCACGAGCTTGTCAATCGTTTCCTTCTGCGACTTTCTCTTGCCAACAGAGAGCCGCCACAAAAAAAAGAAAATCAAAGCTGCAAAAAGAAAAACGGCGCAAACAATCAGAAGAAGTTTAATCGCGGCTGTCATTTCTTCCACCTACAAATTTGTCAAACATGATATTAAGGTCGATAGTTCCAGCCCCAAGTCCGTAAACTGTAGCCCAGAGCATACAAATTTCACCCATTGAAGCATTAGGCAGAATTCCCGCCCACTTCAAAATTGCACAGGTAATCATACCCAAAGGCGCAATGAGCTTGAAAATCTTGCTGATTGCTTTTGCCGTGAGTTTTTTATCTTCGCTTTCCGCCTTTGTTTCTTCTGCTTTAACTTCGTCCATTTTTAGCCCCCTGTTTTATTTTGTTGTGGATAGCCACTTTTCTACGCTGTTTTTGTTAAGCCCTGTTCCGGGAATGTAAAGGTCTGAAAGAATTGAGATTGCATTGGTGGGAAGAACGCCGTTATTCTGCACTTTCTCCCTAACCTTGCAATCTATGTCATTGATAGTATTGATAAGCTCGTATTTTTGACGGCTCAAATCCCGGAAAGAAGCAAGAATCTGATACATAAGATTCCGCACAAAGTTTATCTCTGCCACACAGATATTATGAAGGACTTCGTAATCCCCCATTACATCAAGCCAATTCGTCTGCATGAATTCCCGGAAAATGTCAGCAAGCCGCTGATAGTTTGTTTCTGCAAGTTCTTTTAATTCGGAATCCGACTTGTCTTTAAGATGATTCCTTTCGTAAATCTCCATGCAGAATTTGTACATCTCGTTATAAAGAATCCGCATGAGAAGCGAGAAGATATTTATAGTAAGCCCGGCATTTTCTGCGCCGCTCTTGTTTAATGCTCCCATGTAATCAACCGTTATTCTCTTTACATATTGGTCAATCTGCACCTGCACCACTCTTTTTGCCTGTAAATGCAGGTCGTTTACACCTTCTGCCTGCTCTTCCTTAATCTTGTACTTAAAATCTGCGTAATCAGTTACGACTTTTACAATTTCCGACTGCGTTTTCTTGCTCGAAAATGAAACGCTCTTGTCGCCGACCTTCACGGATAACTCTTTAATTGTCTTTACGATTATTAAAATCGCACACAATACAAAGATTCCTGTAATAATGAGATTAAGCGGTGTACTTTTAGATATGAATTCCAACATTGCCCTAAGTCCTTTTCCTGTAGAAATAAAAAAGCCGCCGAAAGACAATGGAGTGTCATTTCAGCGGCTTTTGTTGCTACAAAATACCTTTTATAGTAAATTATACGATATATAGGACTAAAAATCAATCAGTTTCTTAAACTCATACCCCGGCTAAAAGTGACATTTTCTTTACCGTAACACGGCTAATAGGCATAATGCACCTGTTGCGCTCGCTTAATATTCTGTTCTTATGTGTTATTCTCGGCTCATCATAAAGCAGGCTGTAGTTATGTACGAACAGTTTAGCATAGTATTTATCCATGTTATGAACGATGTGGTAACTATCAAACTGCATTAAATGGCTTCTGAATGATTGGTAAGAAGTGTAAACATCAGAAAGTGACATCGTACCTTCTTCAACCATTTTGAGGAACTTTCTTAATTTTCTTCTCATTCGCAAAGCACCGTCACGAGCAGGCTTGCAAATGATTTTCCCAGATTCAAGCAAGATATACTTTCCCTTCAAGAACCAGAAACCTTCATCAAGCGACACAATTCGCGTTTTCTTCGGATTAAGCTTAATTCCCAATTCATCACAGATTCTCTTTATCTCTGAAAGACAGTATTCAAGATACTTTTTATCACTGTGAATCAAATATGTATCGTCCATATAACGCCCATAATATTTAATTCTCAATACTTCCTTGCAATAATGGTCTAATTTGTTCGGATATGAGATAGCCGAAATCTGCGAAACTTGACTTCCAAGCCCCAAAGAAATACCGTCACCAAAGACAGTAATAAAGCTCTTATAAAGATTGAAAATCCGCTACAAGCGCATAACCTTTGTTTGAATGATTTTCCCGGTAAAACTTTGTCAAATGACACCGTAACCGATTCATTGCAAAGCTGATACCCTTATTTTTTATACTTGCACCGTTATCGTAAATCAAAGAGCGTGTAATAATCGGTACAAGAATTTCGTCACACAAACACTTTTGTACGATTCTTTCAGAAATATGTACACTTCGGATATGGCGAACTTTACCCCGCTCGTGTATCTGGAATTCAACAAAGCCCTTTTGTACGCTTTCGCCATTTAAAAGTTTTTGTTTTGTATCGTTTATATTCTGCAAGACATTGTTTTCGTAACGCTGTACGCTTTCTTTCCAGCTTACACCGCGCCTAGACATCTTGAAAGCATGATAAAGATTATCTGTATTAGTAACTAAATTAAAATCGTTGTATTGTTTAAGAAAATCAGCCTTTTTGCACTGTCGATTTTCGATTCTTCTTAATCTGCGCCCTTCTTTTCTTTCTTTGCTCGTCATAGTTGCCTTCAAATAAAAAAAGAAAAATGTATCTGCACGGCTTCCGCCTACTCTTCTGTAAACGGTGTGTAGTTTTAGCACCAAGCCGCTTAGAGTTACCGGGCATGAAACAAGGGATTACTACACAACCCATGCCATGCAAGAAGCGTCCGCCCGAACTCGTCAGATACTCGTTTACCGTTCTTTCACGGAAGGAAACAATCTCCTTTCTAAGAAGGTGGCTCGGCTAAAAAGCCTACACTTATGACCACCGTAAGAAATCGGGCGCAACGCCGCCATCAGTATTACTTGCATTGTTGTTGCTATTACCATTGTTGTTGACATTGCAGAAGTTGGTGGAGTTCGACGCATGAGGCGTATCAGATTGTTTCCCATTTTTCTTCACTTTTTATTTTTAGTATTAAGTACGAAATATAGTATCACTTTTTTGATTCTTTGTCATTATCCTTTTACCAATATCGTTAGTTGTTTTTCGCCAGCCTTTAAGCAATGCAATTTCTTTGTCTATCATTTCTGCATAAGGCTCTAGTTTTGAAGTCTGTAAAGGCATTACATCAGCGCAATAAATAAGCTCCTGTAAAAGCTGCTCGCAATTTGCGATTGCCTTATCCTGTATTCCACGCCTTAAATCTACTTCCGTCATGTTTATCGGGTAGATAGAATTTGCTGCCGTAATATTCATCATTAGATTTGTTAATATTGTCAGCATTGTGTTTCTTGTGCTTTCAATAAACCATTTCGGATATTCTGCATAAAGAGTTTTCTCTAGTTCATCATCATTTTTAAATTTATAAACTTTGTCGCGGATTCCGAAATCACGCAAAAGCCAATTTGTAAGGTCGATTCTTAATTTTCTTGCTGTGTTGTAAAATTCAAGTCTTGATAAACTTCTCTTATTCTTAACAACCGACATATTATTTTATTCTCCTAAAATATTTATTCTTAGTATTTCTCTATTGCTAAATAAAGGCGGCATTACGCCGCCCAGATTTGAAGATTAGAGGTTCTGCACCTTAGCAGGTACAGAAAGCGGGCGCAACGCCGCCATCAGTATCACAGGCACGGTAGTTGCTATAACCAGAGCTGGTGACAATGCAGAAGTAGGTGGAGTCCGACGCATGAGGCGTACCAAGCCACCACCATGCTCTACTTCCACCATTACGCTTGATACGATAGTAAGAAGAATTCCTAAAGATAGGAAACTGAACATTCGTATTCCAAGCAATCTGGTCGTCACCGTAAGTATCAACTCCGAATACTTCAACAGTAGTTGGCAAGAATACTGTAAAGCTGTTCCATGCTGTAGAACCTTTAATAGAAGTCGCGCGTCTTACAGAATAGATGTAAGTTCCGCCAAGAGCAGAAGCAAGACCTGCCGCAAATACACCTTCAAGGAAGGTTTTCATTGCAGAAGCAGGATAGCCGCCTGTGTTGGTATCTGATGTATTCATCTGTCTTTTGAGAACTACATCGCGGAAAGTCCAAAGAATATGATTCTTAGTGTTTTCTGTATCACCAACACCGATATACTGATTGAATCCAGAAATAACGATACGCTGACCGCTATAGCTTGTTCCGTCTACAGTAAATGACGGCAAATCAAGATAGTCACCAATCAGAAGCCCCGAAAAGTCCGGCTTTCCTGTTCCGTTACATCTTTCGTGAAGAATCTCCATAGCCTCGGCTACAGTTTCTACACCAAGAACGGTTAAAAGGTTTCTTCCTTCGCAACTGTCATAATGTGCTGTAAGCTGCTTTTCATAAGCCTTTCTTGCAGCTTCTTCTGCCTTAACGGTAGCCTTTACGGCAATATCATCATCTTCTTCCGGCTCTGCCATTTTTGCGCGTCCGTTCTCGTCACGCATAACGAATTTGTGAGCCTGTTTGTCAGAAGTGAAGTTTGCTTCTGTAAAATCAAGTTCATCAGTGCCGATTGTGTAAGTGTTGCCCGGCAAAAAGAAAACCTTCCCCTTATTCACTGTTCCTGCTGCTGCAAAAACAAGTTTGTAGTCAAATGCTGTAGTAGATTCTTCGTAGTCGTCCGCTCTGTTCCAGCTTCCTGTCTGAACTTCCCACAGACCGTTTTCTTTTTTGTCCGTCTGGTCTTTCAAGAAAACAATCTGACCTGCTGTAACGGAAACGCCGTCAATAGTTGTTTCCCCACCTTCGGTTACATCAACATTTTCTGTTGAAACTGCCGCCGGAACATCTTCAAGATATTCATAGCGTGAGAAAATATTGTTTGTGTAAGCATAGACACCATTGCAGAAAGTCACGATAGCCTTAATAAGCTCTTTTGTGCTTTCTACAGATTCGTGAGAAACCTTGTTCAATGTCATGCTCTCGCCAACAGGCAAAAGGCTTGCATTGATTGAGCCGGATTCAGTGCCGAATTTCAGCATTGCCGCAACAATGGAATTATCCTTGTGTGTGCCATCCTCATTGTGCCGTGTGAGATAGCTCTGAATGAGTGAAGCAAGGTAAATCGGCGCAAAAGTAGAATCTTTATCCGCCGTCCAATTCACATTCTCACCGCCCGCAACTCTTGAAGAAACATTCTCAATCAAGTCAGATGTAATGTTAAGAGTGCCAGCCGGAACAGAAATTTCAGCAATTTTTACGCAACCTTCATCAACTGCAGGCGCAATTTCAGAACCATTTGAACCTTTCTTTACAGAAATAGTCAGCACAACTTTTTTCTTTGTGTTGATGTGTTCAAAAGTCTTAACTTTTGTGTCCGGGTCGATAAATGCACGGCTCTGCTCGTCAAAGCCGACTTCTGAAATAGCAACCTGCACAATGTCCTTGCGGTCAAGTGTGTCGTCAGCAGCTTCAACAGAAACAGGCTTAGTCATTTCTGTTTCAATTCCTACTTCCTCGTTTGCGTCACAATACGCAAGCAAGCCGTCAACCTGTACATTCATTCCGCCGTTTGTATATGGTGCTACAGAACCGCCAAGAATGAAGTTATGCCCGCTCCCAGATACAATAGTTTTCAGTACAAGCGCAATGTTCTTATACTGCTGGTCGTGAGCATACTGAAAGTCTGTCGCTTTCACGATTTCGTTTTCAAGCGTTACCGCTCCTGCCAAATTAGACATATAAAATGCCTCCTCGATATTTTATTCTTCCGCACTTTCACGAGTGACTAGCTCAATGAATGGCGTTGTTCCCCCAGCAGCCATAATCTCAAGCAATTCTTCGTAAACTGCCTGCGATTTAGTGCCTGTAGCTCCATACACAAATGCGTTGTCGTAATAAGACATTGAATCGTAATCAATCGTGATTACATCGCCGTCCGTATTGCCCGCCATGCACCATGTATCAAGCTCTATATACGCCCTGCCGTCGAGGTTTGCAGTCGGTATAAAGTCCTCTTCCCCACCTGTTAAAAGTGGCGAAACATCAGCTATTGCAGCAGCAGAATCAAAGTCATAGAAACTCTGGTCTGCACTGTCTATTTCTCTTACATCTTGCGTACCTTCTGCGAAGAATCCCGCAAAGTCCAAAACAGGAGCTTTAATCGGGTCAGCTTCGCCCGGCGCAAGAACAAGCGTTGAATCACTGTGAACGCCTTTAAACTGAACGATTACAGAGAATGTAATGCTTCCGTCCATTGCAAAAAGCCTTGTATAATCAAGGTATGTTTCAATGTCTACATATTCAAAAGTGATTGTCACCGCACTGACATCAGAATCAGTAATAAAGAACAGGCTTTTAGCATCCCATTCATCACAAGAAAATGTTGCGACACATTTATTCTGTTGCCATGCTCCGAAATCACCCGCTTTCGTACAGTAATAGCGACCGTTATTATCCCTTACAGATACATTTATCTTTCCCTGCACAAAGAAGTGAAGGAAATATGTAGTGTCCTGTGAAACAGAAACAATCTGCGAACATGAACCAACAGAAGAAAAAGCCATACCCAAAGCACCGCTGAAATTCGCCTGCTGTGAATATGCAGCCCCACCTTCAAGCGTCCATGCAGACATCTTTTCAAAATCCGGGTCAGCAAGAATATTAAGGCTGGGATTATCCGTGCTGTTGCGAATCCATACCGATTTTGTATCAAAGTAGGTCTGCAAGATATGAAGGATATTCCACTTGTCGCCCCAAATATCATCACCGTTTCTGTGCAAAAGCAAGCCGATTCTGTTCTTGAAAGATTCGTCACTTTCTTCATACATTCTTTTAAGAACGCTGAACAAAGCGGCACATTTTTCAAAGCGTTCACCGCTCATGTTGTAAAAATCCGTGTCGTTGCACCATTCAGAGCGACAAGTTTCAACACCAGAAATCAGCTTTTCCATTGTGCCGTTTCCATTGTCCGCAAGAAGAGCTTTGAATATGCTTCCTTTTCTGTTTATGAGAGTAGAAAAAGGACTTTTTATAAAATCGCCAAGTTTCATTTTTAACTCTCCACAACTGTAATTTCTGCGTTTCCAAACCGTGCAATCTGTTCACTGTTTACGGTAAAGTTTTCTGTCGGTGATTTAATCGTTACATCAGACACATAAGACAATGCCCGGATTTTTGCAACAATCGTTGAAAGAATAACCGTACCGCCGATACGGAGCGAATTCACATAAGACTGAACAATCTTCTTAATCTCTGCCTGTGTTTCTGCCGTATCAACTTCACCTGTAGAAACTTCAATTTCAAAATCAACAGGTACGGCGGTTGGGGCAAGATAGCGGGCGTTTACTCCCGGCGCAAGGTGTCCGTTCTGTGTTTCAGTTCCTTCAACGGCTTTTTTTACTTCCTGCAAAAGTTCATCGCTTGCCGTTCCAGAGCCATCGTCAACATAAACCGAAACATGATAAACATTCTTCAACGGCGGCTTGTGATTCTTTACCGATACAGAGCGTACAGAATCAACGCTTAAAGCTGCGTCCTCAATGCCGTAAAGATTTGTGCCGGAAAGTCCGGCGAGTTTCTTTGTGAACCGCTCTTCTACTTCTGCGTCTGTTTCCTCGTTTGTTCCGCCTGTGATTGCGTTTTTGTTTGTTACGGCTGAAATATCGCTAGGTACAGATGAATCAATACTTGTAATTGCCCCAGCTTCCAAGTTATAGTCACTTCCGGCTTCTTCTGCCTTTATCGTGATTTCGTCAGAATCAACCGCGCCAGCTTCAATCGCTCCGGCTTCCGTTGTTACAAAATTAAAACCATTCCCCGAAACCTTCACGCCCGAAGGAATAACCGTTCTTGCGTCCAATGCACTAGCTCGGCTGAATGTTACTTTTCCGCTTGCATAAGTTCCGCTTTTCTTCTCAAACTTAAATACGGAATAAATTAGCATAATCAAGCCTTGATTGAACCCGGAACGAATGGCAATATACACTCTTTCCACAATGCGGCAAAAAGTGTCTAAAATCGTGTGAATGATAGAACCTTCGTTAAAGTCGGTTATCTTGTTCTGCCTTGCAATCATATTCGCGCAGGCTTCTTCCATAAGTTCATCGTATCTTTTGATGTCTGCCATATTTACACCTCTTCATTCATTTTTTGTTTATTTCCGTTTATATCCGTGTAATCCACGGCAATATAAATCTTGTCATTGTCGCTGCTTGCCGAAATCTCGTTGATTTCCATTACGCGAGGGTCAGCTAAAACAGTCTGCTCAACCGTACTCAAAAGGTAATTCTTTACGGCTTCTTCTCCGATTTGTGCCTTGATACCGTAAGCGTTGTACCTTATGCGTTTTTCCGAAGCTGTTGTAAGGCGCATTGCGATAGCTTGATTAAGGTTTTCAACGCTGCTTGTTGTGGCAAAATCGCCGTTCTGTACAGCAAAATCGCCCTCATCATCAAGCGCAATGTCACGACCGTAATTGTCAGTATCGCCCGGAATGGCATAAATACGGTTGTTTGCGTTTGATTCGTCCGGCGAAAGAATAGGAATCTTAATAATAGTTCCTGCTTCTATTTCATGCTCATTCTGGATATTGTTGTAATAAGCGATAAGGCTTGCATAATCAGCGTTTCCGAAAAACTTTTCGGCGAGTTTATCAAGCGTCATTGTTGAACTCATGCGGATTTTCCGGGAATCGTACACATAAGCAATAGCGTCATTTCCTTCTGTATCAACATAAACAACAGGCTCGTACATCGTCTGTTTCTGTTTTACCGCTGCAACAATTTTACATACGCAAGAATTCAACTCTGCTTCCGCGTCAATCAGAGAATCTTTCTTATCATCATCAGTTTCTAACATCATAATCAGCTCCATTTTGCGTAAAGCGTTATATCAGATGTAACAGAACTACTAAAATCGTAGCTCTGTGTCAGCTCTTCATCAGAATACCAGCCTGCAAATTCGCTTCCGCTCTTAGTTGGATTGTCCGGCTGTGTAACTGTGTTTCCGTATTCAATGGTCTGTGGGTCTACTTCCGAACCGCCGTTAGATTCAAAAGTAACCGTGAATGTGTCCGGCTGCCATTTCGCCCAAACAGTCATGTCATGCACAATCGCCGTGTCAAAGCTGAATTCTTTTGTTAGTTCTTCATCAGAGAACCAGCCTTCAAAAGTGTTTCCTATCTTTGCAGGTACAACTCTTGTTGCTTTCTTGCCGTTCTCTATTGTCTGTGTCGGGATTGTGTTTCCGCCGTTAGAATCAAAAGCAAAGCTATAAGAGCTTCCGAACCAGCGAGCATATAAGGTCAAATCAGATGTAACAGGCGTTGAGAAGCTGTATTCTTCTTCAAGGTATTTATCCTTGCACCACATAAAGAATGAGTAATTTGTTTTTGTCGGCATAATCGGGAATACAACAAGTTTTCCATGCTCCACGCTCTGACTTTGTACGCTGCTTCCGCCGTTACTGTTAAAGGCTACTGTGTACTGATTCAAAACCCACCTTGCGTAAAGTGTGGTATCTGCCGTAATCGGTGTTGTAAAGTCGAATTCGTTTGTTGCCCCCGAATCTGTACACCAGAAAGCAAAAGTATAACCTTCTCTTGTCGGCTGTTCCGGGATTGTTGCAGTTCCGCCAATAATGACGGTCTGTTTTGTTACGCTACTTCCGCCCTTAGAATCAAAAACAACATCGTTGTATGCTCTCGTCCATTTTGCGTAAAGAGTGAGTGACGATGAAATACTCTGGCTGAAATCAAATTCTGTCGTACATTCTTCATCTGTAAACCAACCGCCGAACGCATAATATTCTTTAGTCGGAATGTCCGGGCAAATAACTTTATTTCCCGGCTCTACACTCTGCGAAGGAACATCAGAGCCGCCCTTACTGTCGAATGTGACAGTAACCGCCGTTATTCTTGCCCATGCAGCATAGATAGTCGTATCTTCATTTATTACGGTATCAAAATTAAAGGCGATAGTTGCCGCATAATTTGAACACCATTGAGTAAAGTTATATCCTGCTCTTGTCGGGTCAGTTTCCGGCTTTACGGCTTTTCCGCCAATATCAACGGTCTGCGAATCAACAGCAGAACCACCACGAGAATTGAAAGTGACAACGGCTTTTTTCTGTACCCATTTTGCAAAAAGAATAATATCAGCCTTAATCGGTGTGTCTTTGAAATTGAATTCTGTGTCCGGGCTTGAAAGCTGATACCAATAAGCGAATTCGTAATTTGTTCTTGTCGGGTCAGCTTCCGGCTTTGTTGCAGATTGAGAATAAGAAACCGATTCTGTTATCTTGTCTACCTCTTCTTCTTTGACAATAAAATGTCCGCCGTTTGCGTCAAATGTTACGGTAAACTTTTCATCTTCGCTTATGCTTCCGCTCTTCGATGTATCATCAGAAAGCCCCATTGCGTCATTGAATTCTGTTAATTTTCCACATAAGGCGGCACATGATTTTGCTGAATTATAAGCGGCATTTACAGTAGATGTACCAATTAAAGCCCTTTCAAAGCCACCTATAACTTGAATTGCTTCTTGTGGATTGTCAATGTTTTCTATAAGTTTGCTAGTTTCGTCTATTTTTGCTTTAATATCAGCACAAACCCCGGTTGCCATTTCAACCGTTGCAAAGGCTGTGTTGATAGTTTCAAGAACATTTTGCGCCCCGGAAATAAAATCAGCTACACCGCCACCGAAAAGGCTTGGGATTGATTTCTTGTCCTCGTAATATCCAATCATTTCGAGTGTGTAATTGTATGTAAAAGGCTTGTCTTTTGACCTTTTGATTTTGAGCGACTTAATCTGTACTCGCCACCAGCTATTTTTAGAGGGACTTCCGGCTGCAATCTGTAAAGCCGACATCTTAGAAAGGTCGTACAGATAAACTTTCTTTCCTTCAAGGTTTTCAAGTTTTCCGCTTCTGTAGAGTAAATCACGCAATTTGAATATTTCTTTTTCGCCTGTCAGATATTCGGGAATTGCTTTTGTTCCTCTGTAGATAAGTTTCTTTTCATTGTTTACGGTAGAGCCGGAAATGACAATTTTGAAAGTATCGTTGCCGTAATCATCGAATACAGCACCGCCGAAAGTCTTTGTTTCGGTCACTCTTTGAGAATAGTCAAAATCTTCCGCTTCTGGAGGCAAGGCAAAAGTAAACACTTCTGAACCACTGAAATTCAAAGCAGAACTAAGGCTAAAACCTTCTTCTTTTTGTAGCCCCATAATTTCGAGCATATAAGCCTTGTGCCATACTCCCAGATTCATTATTCTTGCCATTTTCTATTACCTCTACATCATGTTTCCGCTTCCAATACTTCCAGAAATGCTTCCTGTACCGTTTGTGGTGATAACTGCCGCCTTTAAGTATGAAGTAACGACATTTGCAGCCTGTTCAGCAAAATACTTATCTCCGCCCTCTGTCATTGCTCCCATTGCTTGAAATGCTGCGATAAGTCCGGCTTGAATTGTTGCAGAAACACCTACCATTTTTCCCCTTGCGCTTCCTGCCATTGGAGAAGAGCCACCACTAGGCGGAATAACCGTACCTACAACAGAGGTTGTTACCTGTCCGGCTGAAATCATCGCATGAATTCCGCTTGCCATTTGTGCCGCAAGGTAAGTATCACCGCCGCTTGTCATATTCGCCATAGCACGACAAGCCGCAATCAGAATGTTTTCACAAATAGAAGATTGTACGCTTATGCTTCCTGTGCCTTTTCCTGTAAAAGCACCCGCCGAAATTGCACCTGCGTCAGTTGTAGAAACAACTCCTGTATGCGCATAATCCGCAACAGCTTTAGAAACCTTCTTTGCAAAAACTGTATCATCACCGTCTGTCATGGAATTAAAAGCCGCGAGTAAATCATTTTTAAGTTTTGACTGTACTAAACTCATTTAAACACCTGCCCCCACTTTGCTTTAAGTGCCTGTATCTGTGCTATAAAATCCGGGCTTGCCGTATGACTTGCCGGGCTTCCTACTGTTTTTAGGCTTGCAAGATAACCGAGCAAGTCATTTATCATCGCTCCCAAAGTCGCTACAGTATTTCCAAGTTCAAGTTTTCCGCTTCCGCTGGACTTCAAGCCGACATCTTTTTGAGCCGTCAAAGTCAAAGCGTCCTGTGTTTCAATCGTAAGAGCCTTTTTTATAGTTCGCTTAATTTCAGCGTCAGTCGAAAACTCAATCGTATCTTCTGTTATGTCAAAGATTGTATTTCCGATTGTTTCAACCTTTATTTCCGGGTCGTCTTTTTCAGTCAGTGTGAGTGTCGTACCGTATACCTTAATCGTTGTTACGCTGCCGTCCGCTTTTTCTCCGTCCTCACCTTGATTCACTTCTATGCTGATTGTCGCGTCACCTTCTTCCGGCGCATTACGGATTTTTTTAGAGCCGTTTCGGTAGTCAGTTTCAAAAGTCCAGCCCGAATTCTTCACAATCTTTCTTGTGTTTGCAGCGTTATCAAGTTCTTTCTTGTCGTCTGAATCTGTCTTAAAATCCGCATGAACAGCAGCAGAAAGAGCAAAACCGCTACCAATAATCACGGTGTCCGCTAAGTTTCCTTCCGGGCATACACAAAGAACGAAAGTATCAACAGGCGGCAAATATCGCTCACCGCTCAAATACCCTTTTTCATCATCAACAGTTACCCATGACTGAACCATAACGCGAACATTTGCAATTACATAACCGCTTGCCATTCTTACACGGCAAGTACAGTTTTCCGGGTGTACTTCCGTTACCGTTCCCCAGAATCCAATCATGTTTTTTATAGGCGGCATTGGAGCGGGAATTGTCGGATTGTTCATAGGTGAGGAATTACGATTTAATACAATGCTTATTTCTTTCGCCATAAATCACCTACAGAATATTGATTCCCTTAGCCTTTGCCGTATCAAGAAGCTGCTTAAAGAGTACATAGCGTTTTGTAATACCCTCTAATGGAGCAAACTTTTTCTTTTCATAGTTTCCGCCGCGTGATACCGTCAATTTTGTTTCTGGGTTTCCGCCGAAATTCCAAGTATGTTCAACTTCATTTACATAGAATTCACCGCCAAGAAAAGAAACAATCTCACCACACATAGGTGTTTTTTCATCTTTGCTCTCTTCTTTGTTTACAATAGTTGCGATTGTGATAGTGCCTTTTAACATCTCTTCAAGATGTCCGTACCAATTCATAAGGCGTTTATTAAGTTTGTCGTATGCAGAACTTTTTTCCGGGTCTGATGCTGTTTTTTCCTTTGTGCCATACCCATTAAAATTGACGGTTAAAGGGCTATAACCGTAGATAGCAGCTTTTTTATTGTAAATCTCTACTTTTTCATTACCGAATCCGCCTGTTTGTGCAGCAAGCCTTAAAGCCTTATCCTGCTCTATTGGAGAGCCAATAACATAAGAGAAAAAAGCCGTATAAACTTCATCATCAGAAACATCAAAATCAAAGCCTTTAACGATTGCGGGGTCTAATTCTGTCTTGTTCTTTTCGAGTTTATCCCATGAAGAGAATCCCAAACCGTCACCAGAACAATCAAAAGGCACTTCGCGGATTTTTATTTTTGTCTTTCCTTTTTCGTCGACAAAAGCAAAGCGTTCATAAACAGGAAACGGAATAATACCGCTTACAATATCCCAGAACATAATTGTATTCTGACCGTTAAAAACACTTGAAAGCGGATAGGAAAGCTCCATTTCTTCATCAAAAGAAAAGAAATTGCTTCCTAGATATTTCTCTACATATTTTTCTATTGCTGGATTTGAGAGTTTAATGCATTTAGAAGCACAGTCTTTAGAGTATTCCCAGATTTTCTTTAGAACCTCTGAAACTTTTAATATTTTCCCTTCTGCAAGACTTGCCGTAAGTGCTGTAGATAATGCCTGTTGAGATTCAAGCTGTTCTGTAATCGCCATAGCATTAAGGTCAAGACTAATCTTGAATCTGCTGATAAAACTTGCTACGGATTTTCCTGTTATGCTGATTCTTAAACCGCTTCCCGGCTGGGCAACAAATTTCTTTCTGTTGATTACACCTACAAAGTCGGGTGTTCTGCCTGTATTATCTCTTTCGTAGATTTTTACAATCTGCAACGGTTTTATTTTGTCAAAATACGGCTTATCGGCATTGCCCGGATGCAAGGTTAGTGTGAAACTTCCTTCTGTATCACTTGTAGAAAACTTGAAAGAATACCCTTGTAAAACATTCTGCTCATCATTGTCAGCTAATATAGCTTTTCCAATAGGTGATTTTCTTATTGCCGAAAAATCTATAACAGGGATTTCATTTCCAAGTGAAGGATTAAATTCTACAATTTCTACAATCGGCTGTGGGGCTTGTGCAATATAACGCGAGTAACTTTCTTTTTTGCCGTTTATCAAGCCGTTCAGCACTTTTCCACCTCACCACAATCTTATTTTCTATAATACATTCATTCCGTTATTCTGTCAATTTATAGTATCTTTTACTGTTTTTAGTATTGACAAATAATAATTATCGGTGTAAATTCGATTTATAAACAAGAAAAGAGCGTTGAATCTCCCCTCGACATGATTGAACGCTTTTTTAAGGCGTTTACTGCCCGTGTAGTTGTCGAGGACTGCGCGGGCTTCTTTTTTTTAGGAGCAGAAATGACTACAGGCGAATTCGCCGATTTGGTACACGACATGAGAGCCGCACAAAAAGAGTATTTCAAAACACGCTCAAAAGAAGCTCTCGAAAAGTCAAAGATTCTTGAATCCAGAGTAGACAGACTGCTTGAAGAAAGAAAGAACCGCGAAGCCTCAAAGCAGCCGACCTTGTTTGATGTTGAGTGAGGTATTTATGCTGATATTTCCACTTAAAAACCAATGGTATGAAAAAATCAAGTCCGGCGAAAAGACGATTGAATATCGGGAAGTAAAGCCGTACTGGACTAAGAGATTTTGGCACGAAGGAGGAAGTCTAACATTCGACATTATCTCATACGATTATGAAGCGACAAAAGATGTTTTTCCATTTCCAATGATTTGCAAGCTACAACTTGGATATAATCCAAAAACTAGGTTAAATGCAATCATTAAGAAAATTGAGGTAGTTGACGGCAAGGACACCGACTTGCATATTAACAAGCCCGTGTATGCCATACACCTTACAGATGTAAAAGAGGTTATAGATGAAGCGTAGAAAGTGGACTAAAGAAGAGCGTAAACGGATATACCAGAAGTACAAAGGACATTGTGCCTATTGTGGCTGCAAAATCAGAATCGAAGAAATGCAGATTGACCACATTGTAGCATTAAAGCGTGGCGGAGCTGATTCAATCGAAAACGCAAACCCTGCCTGCAGAATGTGCAACAAATACAAGAGTACGCTTCTTCTGTACGACTTCAAAAATTGGCTTCTTGCAGGTGTCATAAGCCGCCTGCAGAAACAGTTTCTTTTCCGTATCGCCGAGCGTTACGGAATGATAACCGTAAATAAGTGGGATAAGAAATTTTACTTTGAGAGGATTAAGAAATGAAAAAGATTGGACTGATGATTTTAGAGCTTGCTGTTACTGAATTTCTGGTATGGCTGTTTTCGGGCATATTTATTTACATAGGATTCAATCTTTTATTGCCGTTGGTATTTGATTTTGTGCCGAAGTTGGGCTTCTTTAAGACCTGTATTCTTGCTGTTGCAATAGATTTTTGCTCAACACCAATCCGTATTCCTATTGAAATATATATAAAGCACATTGTAAAAGGAGCGTGAAAATGTTTGAAAAGGAATCAAAGCAATATTCAATAACTCGGACTTATCCAAAATTCGAAAACAGCCAGATTGCAGACTTTGTGCTAAGGGAAGTTGAAGGTGCTTATTGGCAAGGCGCAAATGACGGATATAACAAGGCTTGCGATGAGGCTTTTTATCTGGGTGCTGACTGTGCAAAAAAAACACAAGGCTATAGAAGCGTAAAAGACGCTTTACCGCCGTCTGACGGTCTTTTCTATGATGTAATGGGTATTCTCTGGAATGACAATATATGCGGCGGCTACAACTATCACAGAGGACAGTATCAAAACGGATTCTTCTTTTTTGACCATTCAATGTATCTGCAAAAAGAAGATTTCAGAAACTCAAACACACAGAAGAAAGTCATTGCATGGAAGCCGCTTCTAAAATGCACAAGTGACCAGATAACAGAATTTTGCGAAAAGCAAGGAGTGTTGTAAGTATGGAAAATAATAAGGCAAAAGGTGGTCTAACCTTTTTGGAAGTATTGCAGCTTATTTTTATTGTGCTGAAACTTTGCAAGGTCATAAAGTGGAGTTGGCTTGTAGTATTCTTGCCAAGTTTAATTCCTTTGGGAATTGTTATTATTCTGCTTGTCGTGCTTTTTATTCTGAATGTAAAAAAGGAGAAAATGGAAGATGATTGATTTGAACGATTTAGCCTACAAAATGCGGAATGTCGCTTATGTTCGGAAAACGAATGGTGCAAATGTTGATACTGATACAATGGCAATGCTCAAACATTGTGCTAGTGAAGTTGTAGAAGCAACAGAAGCCTACAATACACTTGATTCAGCAATCAATGATAACCGCGAGTATGAAAGAAACATAATCGAATTACAGGAACACTTTGAATCAGAACTTGCTGATGTTATCGCCTGTATTCTGATTATCTGCGCAAACGAGCCAACTATCGACATTGAAGAAGCCCTGCAAAAGTGCTTTCAGAAGAACCTTGCGAGAGCCGAAGGGAAAGGTGATAAGAAATGAAACAATGTGATTTATGCGGAAAAGAAGAAAGCGAGTTTACCGTCACAAGTAAACACCTTTCTCACATTGTAGAAAACATTCCAGACAGATTGAGAGGAAACAGTAGCCATATTCATAAACATATCTGTACGGAGTGTTTTGTAAAACTCTTTGATAAGGAACAAAAATAATGAAAAAATACGACAGCAAAAACGACACAAGAAAACATATTAAGCGCGTTGCCTATTATCTTGCTATCTGCAAGAAAGAACTTGCAAGAAAAGCAAAGCTGCATGATTTTGACAAAATCCATGACAAAACCGAAAAAGCGATGTTTGATGAATACACACCAAAATTGAAGCATTGTACCTATGGAAGCGAGGAATACAAAAGTTTTCTTGCCGGGCTAAAACCTGCTCTTGATATTCACTACAAGAATAACAGACACCACCCGGAACATTTCGCAAACGGCATAAAAGACATGACATTGCTTGACCTTCTGGAAATGCTCTGTGATTGGAAAGCAAGTTCAGAACGCCATGCAGACGGCAATATCTACAGGTCAATCGAAATCAATCAAAGCAGATTCGGCTATTCTGACGAAGTGAAAGATATTCTAAAGAATACCGTGGATTTTCTTAATTCAAATAAAAGTCAGTTGTAAAGGATTACTTAACAACTGAAAAAGAGAGGAATAATGAGTATCTTAAACGAAAAGACAGAAGAAACATCAAAGAAAATACACCTTATGGTAACAAATCTCTGTTCAAGACATTGCCCTAATTGCTGCAATAAATGTTATTCTTTAGATGATATTCCACTTGTTACGGAAGATGAATTAAAGAACTGTGAAACACTGTTCCTTACAGGTGGAGAACCTTTTGAATTCTGCAATGTGGATGCTCTGGCAAAGTATTATAAAGAACATTATCCGAATATAGAAAATGTAATTGTTTATGGTAATGTCAAAGAGTTTGTGGATTATATTTTTCTTGCAAACGGAACTCTGAACTATGTCGATGGCGTATCATTATCAATCAAAGATAAAGAAGATTTAGATATTTGGAACAGGTTTGCTCGTGACTTTATGCACCATAGCGGAAAAATCAAGAATCTTATTCATAATCGTTTATATTGTTTTATAGATGTTGAAATTATAGTAGCCGATAGATTCCCGATAATACAAAGAAAATGGGTAAATTACAAAGAATGGAAGCCCGCTGATGATTCCATTTTCAGAAGAGCTTTCTAAGCGAGGTATAAAATGACAACAAAAACAAAAATCATTCTTGCTAAATGTATTGCCTTTCCTGTTTATTTTATTACTATGCCGATAAGTTTTGTTGTTGGTGGAGTAAGAGGAATAGTAAAAACTTGGAAGATGTTCATTGAACTTGATGAAGAAGAATTAAAAAGCGAGGTGAGTAAACATGACGAGTGATAAATACAATAAACTATGTCGTTTGTTAAACCTTCCAGATAACACAAGATTAGACAAGTTGCTTAATGCAGCTATTCCAATATTGCAAAGAGCCGAATTTGAAGCTTCAACACTTGGAACGCCATTAAGCGCAAGAATAGAAATTCGCAAATGGAGAAAACGAACTATGTTAAGACGCTTTTTTAAATCACTTCACTTTTATATCCGCTGTGTCGGATTAAAAAACGCCCTGTTTATTGAGCTTCCGGCTTTCATACAAATGGCAAAAGAAAACAGGATAAAAGAATATCCGTTTTTAAGTGACTTAGTTGATTGCATGGAAGATTGCGAAGATGCATATTTAGGGTAGAGAATATGAAAATATACCGTAACGGCTATGTTCCGTCCTATGAAAGATACTTCTTTTATCTTCATTCAAAATGTATTGAAGTAGAAAATATCGGCGGAAGTTTTCACATTCGTTTAGCCCACTACAACAGAAAAGAAGTAATTAAAGATTCTGAACACTTCCCTGTCGTAGGTGAAATAAGCGAAAGTGATATTATCAAATTGATTTTGGAAAAGGTAAAATAAATGACAAAAGAGATATTAAAACAAGAAGCAGAAGAATACGCTGAAACAAAAGGCAAAGAACATTTCAGAAAATTCTATAACACAAATAAAAATATCGCTGAATTGATATCACAAGTTTATATAGACAGTGCCGAGCCAAGAGAAAAGCGTATTGCCGAACTTGAAGCACAGATAGAGAAAATGAAGTGTTGCGAGAATTGCAAACATCACTATTGGGCGGGTGGAGCTGACCTTTGTTGTAGACTTCGTGAAAACGAATGTAAAGATAAGATAAAACTCGAGAAGTGGGAGTTTGAATCATGAGTAAAGAAAAAGAAGAAGAAATAAAAGAGGTCTGTGAGATTTATAAAACTATGACT
The DNA here is from genome assembly GCF_946187725.1 of uncultured Treponema sp. Classification (GTDB taxonomy): domain Bacteria; phylum Spirochaetota; class Spirochaetia; order Treponematales; family Treponemataceae; genus Treponema_D. The sequence continues at coordinate 92,524 of NZ_CAMHSK010000008.1, read as the reverse complement.
TATGACGGTCATAAACCGAGAGAGGGGCTTGAAAAAGCAAGGTGTATGGCAGCCGCCTTTAGGGAATTATTGGAGAATAAGCGCAATGAGAATAAAGGAGGGAAATATGAGACATTATGATATTGCGTTAAAATGTAAAAGTGGAGCGTTAGAAATGCTTGAAGTTTGTTTTAATAACAAGAAAGAAATGTTCCATTATGCTTTGGACTGTTTTAAGGATAAGCATACAGAGTGTAAAATCTTTTACAAAGGTAAAATGATTATGATGTATAAAAAAGGAGAATAAACTATGAGAGATTTTACACCAGAAGAAGCGAAAGATGAAATTAAATTACTAAATATGATAATCCGTTTTTTAAGGAATCGCGGTTTTGCTTGGGATATGTTTCTAAGACCTCTTAGAATAATGTACTACAAACACCAGATAAAAAAGCTAGAACTGATTGCAGGAGAAAAACAAAATGACAAAAATTGACCTCGCAAAAATATTCAAAGCAAACGGTTATAGTTGCTCTATGGATATGGACTGTAAAAAATGTAAGGAAATTACAGGTTATAACTGCCTGCAGGCTGATGTAAAATTATGGTGTGACGAAATTCTTTCTTCATCTGATTTTGAAGAATGGAAAGCAATCAATTCAGCCCAGATGGAAGAACTTGCTGATTACTTTATGGCTCACGATACAGAGAAGTATTTTACAGGCGATAAATATAAAGAAGCCTACAAAAAAATAGAATCGCTTTGCGAACTTGCCTATTATAATAGAAGATAAAAAAACGGTCAGCGCAAAACCGACCGTTTGATTTATTCGTTTTCTTGATTATCCGTACCCTGCATTTCAAGAATTTCTTTCCAAGTATAACCCAAATCAAGCAGATTATCCGTTGAATCCTCTGTGTTTGAATCTTCCTTGTTTATATCCCTGTACCATTCACGAATTCCCTCTTCTGTGTAGGTATTCGCAAAGTTATATACAAGTTCCAGATAATCCTCGTCAATCGCGTTTACCTGTTGTGGCAGAACCCGAAAATAAACCGCCGCCCACAGTTTCAGAAATGTCTTTTTTGTGAGCCTTTTCTGTATTTTCTGATTCTTTATTGTCTGAAAACATTGACTGCACTTTCTGAAAAAATGTCCATGCCTCAACGAAAAGCGAATCAACGAATTCCGTATCTGGCATATCCCCCCATGAAAAGTTTTTGTTTCTCTGTTTTGCAGCCTTATACCAATCTGCACCGTCAATCACGACAATATCAAGTGTCGCAATCTCATTCAATCTGCTGTTTGCAGCCGGAGTGAAACTTTCTACAGGTACACCGCCCCTTCTGCTTGCTTCCAACAAATCAATAGCCGTTCTGTCTTTTTCTTTCGGGAATTTCACAACAAAGTCGCCGCGTGAAGTGTGGATAGTCTTTGTTATCTGTTTTCCCAAGATGATAGCATAGAAAATATCATCTTTCTGCTGTTCTGTACTCTCTTCTTCTTTCTCTACGATTTCGTCAGAGATTTCAAATTCTTTTTCGTCTGCTTTAGCCATTTAGTTACTCCCAAAAAAAAGGTTTTAAGACAGGGCATATATTTCAACGCCCTGCCTTTTATTCGTTACAATACCTGCTCGTAGTCCGCACCGTTCTTGTAGTCCACAAGCTGAATGTCTACAGAAACCTGCACATAGTTTTTACCCTGTGTATTTTCTGAATAACGAGAAGGAACACCCCATGTACCGTAACCGATAATTGAGCCGCTCTTCTTGTCTTTCAAGCAGATATAAGGAATCTTTGCGCCGTTTTCGCCGGAAATGATTTTCTTCGCATCCGGGTTGAAGTTTTTGACGCTCTTTCCGTCTGTGTAATATTCGCTTGAAACATTCTTTGCCGGGATAAGTCCAGAAAGGTGAATTGTGGCATTGATACCGACAATATCAACCGATACAGGAACGATTTCACCCAATACATTGGCTTTCTGAACTTCCATGTCCTTTGTTGCGCTGTATTCAGAAGAAAGACCGATTTTCTCTGCCCCAGCCCCGGAATCGTCTTGAAAGTCAACATATACATAACAGTCTGTACCTTTTGTGATAAGGTTTCCGTTCTGCGTAATATTTGCCATTTGTTACTCCTCGCTCTTGTAGAGCAGATTGTTGCTTGTTCCGAAGATGAAGTTATTCGGAGTACGCAAGAATCTGTCATACTCAACATAAGTTTTATCAGCGTCAAAGCGAACTCTGATGTTGAAAACATCTTCCTGTTTGTCGTTCTTTGTAATCAGACCCGACTTGTACCACTCTTCGGCGCGAGCAATAAGGATTCCCTTAATGTCGCTCTCGTCCGGCGCGTCATTTGTACCGATTTTGCGTGAATATGCAGCGCGGAAATCTCTATCCATGAACAGAGCTTCACGAACACAAGAACGCTCGTTCAGAGCAAGGTTGTCACTCTGATATGTAGTCATGGCACGAATACAAACAAGGTTATCATCATCATTCTTGCCGAACGGCATAATACCGTTTGCAATCATTGTTTCGTAATCGTCTGAACCTGTGAATTCGGTTACTTTGATTACCTTATTTGTCAGCGGATTACCGCTACCCATTGAGTTTTCCATACCTGCGGCTTTACAAGCGAGCAATGCACCGCTCATGTATTCGCTTTCACCTGTCAGCGGGTTACTTGCTTTCATGCCGTTAATGACAAGTGAGCCGTATTCTGAATTCAATTCAGCAGCTTCCGCAATTCCCTGTTCCAGAGTTGAGCCATAAGCCATACCAACAAGGAACATTCTTTCTTTCTTCTGCGCAACTGTATTGCAAGAAGCACAGTGATTAGAAATAAGAACATGGATTTTCTTGTCTGTTGACGGTGTGGTAATAGACTGAATCTTCTCTTTTGCAAGAGCGTCAAGAGCGTCTGACCAATCGCCTACAGTAGAAGTGCCTGCTGCTGCACCGCTGAAATATACATAGCCGTCATTATTGTCCGGCAAGATACGGCTTGCATTTTCTGCAAGTTCAGCGTTTCCGCTTCCGATGTACTGAACTTTTTCCAGAGCCTCAATCAAAGCCTGTACATTGCTGTAGAACTTTGTTGCGGTTGTAGAAAGAGCTGTTGCAGAGCAAACATCAAGCTCTTTTGTTGCAGCACCTTCTGTCAAATCAAGAAGAGTTGCAGTGTAAATGTCTGTGTCGTTGATTCTTGAAACGAGTTCAGAAACGGTTTCAATATCAGTCCAAGCGAATTCAAAAACATCAACAGCCTCGCCCTCTTCCAATGCTTCAAGTTTGATTCCTGTAGATGTGATTGTACACTTCGGAGATGTACCGTCACCGTTATAGATGATTGAGAAAGAAGGGCGTTCGATGTTATCAATGCTTCCTTCGTTTCCTTTGAAAGAATACATCAGCTTCTTTCCTGTTGTGCCGCTTTTCAGCCAGAGTTTAAGCTGATTAGCAGGAACACCGTAAATACTTGACTTAACATTGATAATTGGATTATCGCCGTTTTTCATTACAAGTGTTGCCTGTGTGTTGCTGTTTACGATATAACCGTAAACATACTGCGGAACAAAGTCATTCGAGCCGTTGAACGCGTGAAGAACACCGTTGAGCAATTCACCACCGAGAAGAGCATTTTTTGCATCTGCCGGAGTAGCGAATTTAAGAAGTGTTCGCGGTTTACCCGCACTTGAAACACCCATTACTACGAGCTTGTCATCACCAAGCCCGGTAGTTGCAGCAACCGTATTTCTACGAGTATAAACGCCTGGAATAAGATGTTCTGTCTTTTTGCCCGCCGATTCAAATACTGCTGGACTTACACCCATTTTTTGCCTCCTACCTTACTTTTGTACTCAAGAGCTGGTCAACAATCGCTTTCCACTCTGTTTCTGTTTTCGATACTGACGCGTATTCGCATTTCAGTATTGCCTCAATTCCGCTTTTCTGCGGATTCTTTTGCAGAAAACGCACAACACCCATTTTTTTCTCTTTTTTCAGAGTTATTGTCGTGCTGGTGGCGTTATCTGCCTTAGTTGTGTTTGACATAGTTATGTGCCTCCGCTTCTATATCTTGACTTATCTTTGCCTTGTCGGTGTCGAGTACGACTTGCGCGATAAGATAATTCACATCAAAAGTAATCATTGCCCCGGAAAGTGCAATGTCAAAATCCATGTTGTAGTTATTGCTTCGCTGACCGTGTACGCTTCCATCGTCAATAAGCGGGTCGAAAAAGTTATATCTTTCGGAAAGAATCTGCCTTAAATCCCCGGCAATAAAAAGCCGTAAGACTTCGTAAACCTCATTTTTTACCTGCTCATTGTCAGCCCAGATTTCAACGGAAATTCTGTCTGTCCTTCGTATCTCAATCTTATTTCCGTAAACTTCGCCCTGCTTCTTTGTGACCTTCTTTAATTCCTTGATAACATCTTTTGATGTGACTGCACATAATCCCGGAATCTTCTTACCTGCTTTTACGATATGTCCGTTTGAATCTTTGAAATCGCTGTCGTATGTGTTGCTTGCCCAATCGTCAATATCTTCATCAGTAAAAGCAACAGGCGTTACCCATGCTTTCAATTCTTCCAGAGCGGGTGTTTTGTCGTCCGTTGCCGTTGTAACTGTTATTGAAGGGAAACTGTCTGCTACAGTCTTTGTGTTATGCAGATAAAGACTTGCAAAAGGGTGTCTGTTTGTTGCTTCGATGTGGAAATTCTGATAAAGATTATCTGCGTCTATGGCTTCCAGATAGTCATGTATAAGGGAAACTATAACTTGTTCAAGAATGATACCGCGATTAAGATAGTATCGTGCCATGTCCGCTATTCCTTTTTTTTCGTGCAACAAAAAAGGCAGCACAGATAAAAACGCGGAATTCCGTGTTTCTACCCCTGCTGCCTTTCATAAGGAATACAGATGTAACATACCAATTATGGCACTGTAATTTATTCTATATTAAAGCAAAAAGCCCCTGTTGTCAATTTAATCAACTGCCTTGAAATCGCTCCCAATCAGCCCTCATAGCTTCTGCTATTCTCTGATTGAAGATATATTCGTATTGCTTTTTCAACTCTCCCTTAAAATCTATACCCTCTCTATGCCTATGCTGAATCCATTTGTCAGCGTCAGCTTTTGCGCTTATGACACGGAAAGTAAAATATGTACCGTGATTGCCGTTTTTGTATGCGCTATCTTCCATGCGCACCATTCCAGCGTCATATCCTGTCAAATTGCCGTTCTTGTCGGTGTGCTGCGCTTCATCTTCCGAAACTCTGCCGCCCCAATTATATTCATGTCGCAAGATGTCCTCGCCCCTTGCGTTTGGCTCTGTGTGCATTGTCGGCAAGCGTGAAGATAAAGCCCGGCTTCTTAATGCTTTTAGTATTCCAGCCGGAACGACATTTCTAAAATGTCCTGTACCTGTTCCCCAAGAGAACGGAACAATCAAATAAGGCGAACCGTCTTTTTTATTCAGTCGGCTTTTCTTTCCGTTTAACCACGGACTATTGGGAGCTTTCATATCTATAGTATAATCTTCACCATTCTGGTACTGCGCCATTAAAGGATGGTCGCTGAAAATCGTATATTCAAAAACTCCTGTTTTCTGCTGTTTTATGCTATCGGCAAGTTTCGGGTCTGGCTTAGGACATGGTGGGATTAGCATTGTTGCATAGGTTGATATAGAATTACCCATAGCCCAATTCTTCCATGTATTTTGTATCGTCAAGGCACAATCAGCTAATTCAGATTGAGTAAATGGCAATCCCTTTAATGCCTCGCTATCACCTGTGGCAGCAAGATGAAACAACTTTTGAAGTCCAGCTTCTCCGTTTATCTGTATTTTAATACCTTCGGTCATTGCCTGTTCACTCCCCTTGTTTCGCTATAACTGCTCATAAGCTGTACGATTGCTTTCTTCGGGAATCGCTGATTTTCAGAGCTTCTTAATTGTGGGATATTCTTTACAACCGTATAAGTTGGATAAACCTTATAGATGATTGAATATCCTTCGCCACTATCCGGCTTATTGTCAGAAATCCACTTAATAGAATTCGTACCGACAAGAACATAATCAACGCCGTTTTCAAATTCACTTTCCTTTCCGATTATCTTCACAATACTTTCAATGAAAAAAGCCGGGATTGTGTCATAGTCTTTTTTTGTTCGCACAATCATAGATTTCTGTGTGATTGTTCCTGCTAAAACCGTCAAAACATCATTTTCCGAAACATCACAGGAATAAGGGAATGTCACAACTGCGTCACCGTGAGCAGCTTCCATTTGTGCAATGTCAACCTTATTAAGATTCTGATTCAGCACGGCAAAAGTGAACGGCTCAATATACTTGATATTTTTTGCCGTCAAATTTCCTGTCGGGTAAACTTCCGTTTCTTCCCCGGTTTCTTCATCTTCAACAATCTTTGGCGGAATATATGCAAGGTTTAATCGGTATTGCTCAACCTCGAATTCCTCACCTTCTTCATCAGTAACACTTTCAATGCTCAAAATATCTGCTGGCGCGGTGTAATAAATGCCCTCAATATTCAGCCGTTTAGATTCAATTCCCGGAACTTTATAATAGTTTCCGCCGCAATCTTCAAGAATTGTATTTTCAATAGTCTTTGCAAGCTCACGATTCAGAACTACATTGTAGTATGAACCCCTTACAAATCTATCAGTGTTCAAATCAATAAACTGTCCGTATTTTCTGGCGTTGCTGTAAACCTTTCCGCTCTGGTCGTAAACCTTTACAAGAGAATCATTTGTATAATCTTCTGAAACGGTAAGAATTCCGTTAAGGTCTACCGTTGCCGTTGTCTGTAAAACCTGCTCTTTCTGATTGCCGTAAATATAACCGCGTCCGCCGCACTTCTCGCAATGTGGGTCGGGCTGTTGCGTATTCTTTTCGACACAAGGACACATTGCAGCCGTCCGCCACCGTACCCACTGACCGTGACGCTTAATGAGAGCTTCATAGTTTGCACGCCCTAAACTTAAAACTACAGGGCTATTTTCTCCAAGTCCTTGACCCATACTAAAACCTCAAAATAAATGCCCCGGAATTACGCAAAGTAAGACCGGGTAAAAAGAAAACTTACACAGTAACAAGCGCAACAACGCCGTTAGAATCAATCTGCAAAGTCTTTCCGTTGTCTGTTGTCTTGTCTGCTGCAAGAACGGCGGCAAGGGCTGTTGTAAGAGATTCTACAGTTTCTTCAAGCTCTGTAACTCTTGCGTTAAGCTGCTCGTTTCCGCCTGCTTCAATCTCTTTTGCAATCTCCTTACCATAAGGACAACCTTTCTTTAATTTACCAAGTGCCATAAAAACACCCCCTAAATTGATTTATGTATTCAGAAATATTTCTGTATACGCTTATTTATGCAGCCTTTGCGTTAAGTTTCTTCTCCAACGCTTCAATATCCGCAATTTCTTCAACAAAACAAGTCCTTACAACTCCGTTGAAGTCTACATTCGGATAGCCGCGCTTTGAAAATCCTGTAATCTTTCCCGGCTTTCCGTTATAAGAAACCTTGCTACCGACCTTCAATCTTGCCATTGCCAATTTACGGTTATTCAGCATTTTGCAAGTTCTGTCTGTCTTTTCGTTGTACTCTTCCTGCCACTCTTTAGCATAGTCCGGCTCGTTCTTTGCCCTTCTCATGTAGTCCAGAGTTTCATAGTCGAGTTTTATATCCAAATCTCTTGTTTCTCTATCCCACTGATACCCCTTGTATTTCTCTTCCATACGCTTTGCAAGAGCCGGATTGTATTCAGAGAATTTCATAATCAATGGCTTAATCTGATATTCTTCCGCGTCTTTATCCCACTGACCGTAATAATCATTGTCAGAAGCAGGCGCGTCCAATTCGTCAATGTCAAAAAGATTCTGCGCACCCTTCATTTTCCCTTCGTTTCTATCTTCCGGGCTTTCCCAATATGTAACCATTCGCCCGGCTGCGTTCATTTTTCTTACAGGTATCAACTGCCCCCAATTTCTGCCTGCAGGCTTTGCTTTCTGTATGCTTTCAGCAGATAGTAACGATTTTTCAACGGTATTTTCCTGTGGAATGTATGACTTATTAAGCACACATTTCACCTGCTCCGAAAGTGCATAGTTTGAGAAATCTGATTTCTGTAATGTCTGAACACCACCGTTAAGAATGTTCTGCACCTGCTCAAAAATCATAACCTTTAATATCCTTATATAAAGATTCGTCACCATAGCAAGTATGGTATTCACGAGGATTAAACAGTTTCTTAAAGCTGAAATCGCCGATTCTGATAACCTTAATGTTCCAATATCCGAGCAATGGCGGCATATAAGTCACAATGTCGCACCAATGCGCGAACTGCCAAACAGTACCGAAAAACAATCTGCAAATCAGCTTTGTAAAGAAGAAAACCAACGGCTTAGGCGCACCCCAAGTAATTAAATCCGGCTTTCTTCCCGACTGAAAGAAGATTTCTATTCCTACCAATACAGAGCCTGCACCGCCGTATGAATGACCGCAACAAACCACCTTATAATCCGGGAAGGTGTTCATTGCCATTAAAACCTCATTCATCATCAAGCCCTTGCAAGAATTGAAAGTAGTCTGCCAGCCTAAACAGGCAAAATACATATACCACTGTCTAACCTGCGGAATGAAGAAGAAAAGGAAGTTTACAATCCAATCAATGATTGAAGTTGAGAACTGCGAAAAGACATAGATTGCCTTATCCTCATGCTCAACTTTTACGCGCCAATCGTAATCAAAAGTATTTGTCTTGTAGTCTATATCCTTCTGGTAATTGTAGAGTTCCCACGGCTTCATGCTGATACCCCCAATTTATTAAATACTTCTGATAGGAAAGTGTCTGAACTTGTATTTATTATTCTTGATATATTCCTGCACTTCTTTCTGGTACACAGCAATACGCGCACCGAAATAGGCACTTGTAGCCGACTGTGTAGAGCTGAACGATTCTGAAATACCGTCCATGCTCAATGAACTTGAAGAGAATCCCGACATCAAGCCGTCACCGATGATATTAAGAAGTGAAATAGCACAAGCCTTGCCGATAATCTGTCTTAAATCGTCTGGAATATCGTCACTTGTTTCAAATCCGGCTTCATAGTCAACGGCATAGAAATAGTAATTTCTTAAAGTCTGCTCGCCGTATGGATAAAGCACTTTTGAAACATTATTGAAAGTGTCGCTTCTGCGCCACGGTCTTTGCATAAAGTTAATAACGCCCTTGTCTTTTTCAAGATATGAAGTAGGCAACAAATCCATAGGATTTTCAGCGGCGTTGAGTAATTCGCATTTTGTAACCTTAATAATAGGTCTTTGCCGTGTTGTAATTCGTCCACGGCTTACAATTTCTTCCTGTCTGAATTTATAAGGCGGCTCTTCCAAATCATAATCGCCTTTTCTTGTTCTTGTTGTCCTTACAAGTCCTCTCTTATCCGGGTTACATCGGATAACTTTTCTTCTGATACAGATATTCAATTCACGCTCCAATTCTGTTATTGCAGCGTCAATAAAATACTGTGTCTGCTCGTCCTTAAATTGCTGTCCGTTTGTAGCCTTAAAATCAGTTCCCCAAAGATAGGTGTATCTAATATCATCGGGAGTTACAGGAACACCCCAAGAACCTTCCGGCGCATTGTAATTGTTGAATGTGTAACCAATACAATCTACATTCTCGCCGAATTTCACCCATTTTGAGTATTCGTACATATCGCCTGTAGGAACTTCTACAGATGAATCTACAAAACGATATTCGTATAAACCATCTTCAAGATTAGAAGAATCAATGAAATCACCTGCTGAAATAGGAAGAACAACAGGTGATTCAGTATTTAAAATCCAACCGTCAGAAGTCCAAGTGTACCAAGCGTTTTCCTTATAGAATGACCTTTCAAGTCTGAAAGATTCAGCGTTGCTGTTTGCCAGCGTGAGGATAATTCTTGTACTTGTCGCTTCTGCGGTTATCATTTATTTATTGCCTTTTGCGGCTTTCTTGCTTTCGCTCTTTTCAGCGTCAGCGTTTGCTTCTGCTGTGTTTGCGTCTGCCTTGCCGCCGTCCGATTTCTCGGTGTCTGTTGTTGTTTCTGATGAAGAATCAGAACCGTCTTTGCTTTCGCTCTTTTCAGCGTCAGCGTTTGCTTCTGCTGCACCGTCGAGGTTGAAGCCCGGAATTGTCAAGAAATACTTTGCTTCAAGAGCTGTTACTTCTGCTTTTCCGTCAGCGTCAAAAACTACGGGATTTGCGCCAATACCAATGATTGTTTTCCCCGCGCGTTTTTCTGATACAACAGTAACCTTGTCTGTATCTGCCATAGCTGACAAATCAGACAAGATTTTTTTTGTATCAACGGCGGTAGAAGCAGCATTAGCCAGCGTTTTAACTGTTCTACCTTTAGCCATTAGTACAAGCCTCCTCTGTAACCAATATTCTTGATTTCAGCACAGAATTCCGGCGCACCAACTTTAAGCGCACCGAAGAGTGCAACTGCAAAGCGTTTTGCGAGAGAATCGTTTGTAGGAAGCGGGAATGTTGAAAGACCCATGAGCTGTGTAAAGGCGATGTTTGCCTTAGCGTCACGAGTGATTTCAGAAAGAAGGATAATAGAAGCTGTACCCGGAAGTTCTGAGTTAACATCTTCGTATGTTGTGTTTCCTTCAACTGCTGCACCGATTGAACACATTTCCATAAGTTCAGAACCGTCAGCTTTAGAGCGAGTGATGATGAATCCTGTAGCTCTTGCGCCGTTTGAATCCGGGGTAATAGTGATTGTAACACTCTTACCTGCTGCAACTGTAACGGCTGCGGCTGCGGCTTTTGCGGCTGAAATACCGTATGAGTTTACGGCATGAACTGCATAGATGTAATCACCTGCATCATTTGTGCCGAACTGTGATTCTGCACGAGTAGGAGAAGCGTTTACAGTAAGTGTTACTGTAGAAGGAGCGTTAGGGCGTTTTGTTGAATCACCCTTAGCAACAACTTTACCCTTTACATGGAACATCTTATCTGTACCAGCGTCTTTGCCCTGTATGCGGATAGAAGAGCCACAAGAAGCGACAATATCCGGCAGGCGTTTAAGACCTGTATGTTCGTCCTCTGGTGTGTAGCGGAGCTTGTCATTGAAGAGAGAGCGGAACTGTCTTGCGATAACAGGAGGGAACAATGCTTTTTTCAAGTCACCACCCTTTTCATAAACAGTATCAGCTACTTCATCAAACAAATCTTCGCCTGTGAGAATAGCTTCATCGCCAGAAGCAACTTCTTCACCGATTTCGTAACCGCGAAGGTCTGCAACTGTAGAGCGGAGGCGGGCTTCTTTTGTTGTGTCGTAAGCCGAATCCTCGATAATTTTCTGGAAACCGTCAAACTGTTTAGGAACAACTGCACTGTTTCCATGGAAGAAAGCACGCTCGGCAGATTTTACGACACGCATTGTACAAGCGACTTTTTCTGCGTTGTACATATCTTCCATGCTTTCAACGAGTTCAGCCTGCTTTGTAATGCGTCCGATAGTACCGATGTACTTCTGTTCGAGGATTTTACGCTCGATGTCTTGGTCACCTTCGCGGATTTCCTCACCTTCGCCGATGAAGTTGAATTCATCATCGCCAACGCCTGTGCGTCTGTTGTACTGATGTACAGTAGACTTTGACGGCTGACGGTAGATTGAATTGAATACCTTACAATCGTCCTGCAAAACATCAAGCACATTTACAAGTGTTGATTCCAAATCTTCCGGCTGCAATGCGCGTCCGTCTGTAAACTGTGACGCGTCTGTACCATATCCGGCTTCGAGTGCTTTCTGAAGAGTCGCTTGATTAGCGTTATCGAAAAGCCCTTCGACATTTACACCTTCGTCAAAAATCATTCGTATTCCCCCTGTTTATGCTTTGTACTTGCGTACATAGCCCGAAATTTCGTTGAAATCTTCACGGCTGATTTTTCCGCCATGAACCGCCTTGTTGAAAGCAGAAGAAAGATGTTCAGACTTTTCAAGTGTCAAACCTGTGTTTGCTCTGTCCTTGAAAGCGGCATTGAGTGCGCTTTTTACAATCTGATAATCTTCTACGGTAGGACGCAAAGGATTGTCGTTTCCGTTTGCAGAAGCACCATTTCCGACATCTGACTTCTGGATAGAAGTAGCTGTCTTTGTAGGAAGTGGAGTGTTTGCAATCTGTGCAACGCTTCCGGCAACTTCGAGAATAGACTTTGAAACATCTTCCTGCTGTGCTTCATAGCCATCCATGCGCTTTGTGAGTGCTGCAACTGCGTCATTGCTCTTTTTTACTTCTGCAAGAATTGCAGCAAGCGCGCCTGTTGCGTCTACACAACCTTCCGGCAATGATTTAGTGATGTTGTTAGGCTCTGCACCACCCTCACTGTTACCATTACCACCTTCACCGCCATTGTCTGAACCTGCGCCACCGTTATTCTCTGGTGATACATTTTCACCCGGCTTCTTGTTCTTCTCCTCGCCATCGTCTGCATTGCTAGGAGAGCCACCCGCAAGCGATTTAAGGAGATTCTTTGTCTGTTCCAAAACAGATTTAGCCATAATTACATGACCCCCTTGTGATATTATTTCGCGGACAGAAGCCCGCGCTTTTTCCTCTGAATATCCTCTTTCAGTCAAGAAAGAAGTCATTTTCTGTGGTGTTTTGATTTCGCCTGTAGCGATTGCCGCCATAAGCTCATTGATTGCGTCAATGTCGTTTTCTTCTGTTTTTGAAATCTCATTAGGCAAGATGTTATCCGGCGTATTGTTTGCTACTCCACCTTCTAAATCTTCTTTCTGCAAACATCTTCCGCCTGTCATTGTTGCTGCGTCTGTTCCGTAACCTGCTGAAAGAGCTTTACAGAAATCGACATTTGACATTGATTTAGCAAAAGCGGCACTACCTACCGTGTAATTTACAGGCGAACAAGTAAGGGCTAAGTCATTCCACATAAAAGCCGTTACTGTTTCTGTGCCGTCCTTGTTTTTGCGTACAATAGGCTTAATACCGCCCACACTTGCCTTTACACGGCTTGAATGAGCTTTAAGAAGGTCGATAAAAGGCTTTGCAGCTTCTACATAGCTATAGAGCTTGCCTTTTACGAATGTTCTTGTTCCTTCCGTTCTTACTGAAATAGGCTCGCCGATAATCTTTGTTTTATCGCTGATTACATTGCCGCTTGCGTCATATCTTTTGTGCTGGTGGTCGTCTGAAATTACGCCGTTTGAAAGGAAATATTCTTTACTGTCTGTAAGTGCTTTCTGCTGGATAATCTGATTCTGCAAGTCAAGATTTTCATTAGAGGCTTCGGTTTCAAAGATATAGTTTCCGTCCTCGTCCTCTTCACCGAAAGACTTAATGATAATGGGAACATAAACATTGGAGAGAGATTTTTCAATGTCATTTTCAGTGTAAAAGTCCACTTTTGCCCTGCTCCTAGTGCTTCTGACCGCAAGGCAAAATAAAAAAAAGCAGCCAAAAACACTAATACCTTTTTAGTGTTCCGACTGCCTTTTCTAAGGAATATCGTTTTTATTCACGCCCACTACAGGCGACACAATATTGTAATTTTAATAACTCTTTGAAGGGCTAGGTAACTTTCGTTACGCCGGGCATGAAGCCCGATTTCACCCTTCAAGAATTATGTTTATTTTATCAGCAAAATAATACGCTGTCAAGAATTGAATACTTTTTATAGTATTAAAACAGTATAGCTACATATTTTTTCAATTCATCATACATTTTATAACCTTCAAGCCCCGAAAGATTGTCTGCAATGGAATGATAATACCACCCTATATCCTCTTTACTTGCATTAAAACGCTTCCAGAGTTCAGCCCCACAATTCTGAAAGTCAACATACATACTGCGAATATTTGAGAGTTTATCAGCACAACAAACAAGTTTTGTTTCAAGTGAATCTGTTTTAAGACAATCAATAGTGTGCTGTTTTCGTTCCTTCCAAGTCTTTGATTTATCCTCACTTTCAGTCTGGACTATTGCAAGAATATCTTTTCCGAATTCCTTTTCAATTTCCTGTGGTGTAGTATCAGTATCTTCAAGTGTATCATGCAGAATTCCGGCAACAATTACATTCTCATTACAGCCGTTTTCCGTAAGAATCTGCATTACTTCCATAGGGTGAACAATGTACGGTAGATTCGTTCCCTTGCGTTTCTGATTCTGATGTTTGATTGAAGCAAAGATGATAGCGTTATGAATCTTCATAAAAGCCCCCTAGATAATAAAAGCCGTACATTATCTGCACGGCTCGAAAAATCTCATTTATGAAAGTTTTACCCCAGCTTCTTTAGCGCGGTTTTTAATTCGCTCTAATTGGTCTGTATGCTGCTTAGAAGGTTTTTTGTTTGGGTCGTCAGCATAGTCGCCAGAAGCCCACCATTCGGGATTATGGAAGTTCTTTTCCATGAATTCTTTTGCGTTTTTCTTTTCCATAGCCTCTACCTCCACTTATAATATACTACACTATCGGCATTATTGCAATAATTTGTAGTAAATTTTGGTGTTAATAATCTCCTTTCTGACAAATCAATGTTGCCATTCCGTTTGTCTGATTGAAGTTATCCCGGAAAGAATACCTGTCTACCAAGCCTTTTACAGCTTCAAAAGCGTCCTCGTTTTGTGTCATATCGGTCATAATACCGAGCGGAACAAAACGCCCAGAATAATCGTTTTTGCGTGTTTTGAATCTGCTGCAGGCTCTTTTCATTGATTCCTGCATTGGCGTAAACATATAATCACAGCTTGTGAAATACCCGGCTTTCTTGAAATCCTGTATCTGTTTTACGGATTTCTTAGGGCTGTTCATAGTACCGTCAATAATGACATTCAGCCCCATTTTCATAGCCATATCAATGAGCTTTTTGTTTAAGTCAGATGATTCTTCGTGAACTGTTCCAGCGTTCCAACCTTCGTATTCTGGAAGCGGCGGACACAATTCTTTACCGTTCTTGTCATATACTCCGCTCTTGATTGCGTCTGCGTCCAAAACAATAAACTCTTCGGGATTGTATAAGCCACCTTCTTCTGTATTTGTGAACCACGATTTACCCGCGCCCGCTCTTCCACCGAGCATTACGAGCATTGGCTTCTGTCCGGGCTTCGGTTTTGCTTTTGCAATCTTATCTGGTGAGAAATAATAGTCCATTATTTTCTCATGCAAAGCGGCTCTTTCGTCTGAATAAACAGCGTCTACACCTTCGCCGGAAATTCTGAAATTGTCGATTGTCTGTCCGTCTGTTGCAATCTGATTTTTTACCCTTAATTCGGTTTCATCAGCTTTCTTTGACATTTCCTTTCCTTCTGCACCCGGAAGGTATTTGTCAAGGAAGTATTTTACACCTGCGCCCTTACTTGCTTTTTCCAATTCGGCAATTTTTGAATCTTGATATTTGTTGCGATAATCAGCAGCGTTGAAGTTTTCCGGGCTTATTGTTCCCTCTTTTGTCAAATTCTGTTTGATATTTTCATAAGGCACTTGATAAGCAAACGCTTCTTTCTTTGCTGTTACACCATCGTCACCTTTTGCGACAACCATACCGTCAATAAGTTTCTTCTCTCTTTCAAAGCGAATCATGTCACCGCGTTTTGTCATTGCCTTAATCTCTGCTACGCGCTTACGCTTTTGGATTTCTGTATCACTTGCAGAATTGCCCTGTCCGATATTAGCAGGCACCCATTTTTCACCGACTTTTTTCATCGGTATATCTCCGTTCTTTGTGTGCCATACGGAAAAGTTCTTTTTCTGTGCCTTTTCAATAATGTCACCAAATCCCGCCTGTTTCAATTTCGCCATGTTTACAACAAGATTCATATTGCTATATCTCCTTCCTTGCCTTAATTACATTGTTGTTCCAAAAATCCTAAAGAATCGGTTTAATGCCTTTTCTACAGTCTTTTTGATGTTCAATACACGGGTTACAATATCTTCTTTGCTCTCACATTCGCCCAAGAAAATATCAACCTCACCGTTTGCGGCTGGTCTTAATCCGCCGTTCATATCAAGCATGAATTCCGCAAAACCTTTCTGCGTTCCTTCAAGTTTCTTTGCAAGTTCAAGTGATACCGGGTCAAGTTTTCTAAACATATCCTGCTGCTTAGAAAATGCTTCCACATTCGGGAATTGGTCTTTATGGTGTGCCACCTCAATAGCAATACCTACAGCTTCGTTCAGCTCTTTATTGATTGAGTAACCTTTCATTCCCTTGTTTTCAATCAATGGAGTAATTGCCCTTACAAGTTTCTGTCTGATTGAGCGTCCGCCCTCTGTGTTTAAGTTTCTGATGTTTGTTTCGTTTATAACGCTACCAATCAATACAGTTTCCAAAAATTCCTTGCCGGATGCTGTTACCGTGTTGTCACTGTAATACTGCGGAAGGTCTGTTTTCTGAATGATGTTTGACTGAATGAGCGTATTAAAAATACTCTGACTTGCTTTTTTATCAGCGTACAAATCGCCCATAGTGTCAAATTCGCCGATAATACTTGCTACATCTTCAATGGTCTGTGGCTGAATCATCTTTGAAACTTTTACGGCTTTTTCAACAGGATTCATAGCCTTTTTACCCGATTCGTTGTATTTTGCGAATTCGCTTGTCGTGTAGTCGCCTGTATGCTCTGTTTCAAAAACTACACGAGGGTGCTTGAACTTTGCCACATCATCAGCAGAGAAGCCGAACTTCTTAGCGCGTTTTTTCAATGCTTCAATGTACTTTGTATCAGTTCCTTTTCTTGCGGCAATCTTGCTAGACATTGTGCGGTTATTTCCAGATGTAACAACGCCGTCCTGTGTAACAACGATTGGAGAATCAAAGCCTAAAGCCCTGCCGTCAAAATCAGAAGCAATGTCGATTACAGTTTCCTGTGCTGCTGTGTCATGCTCATAATCTCTATCATTTACCGTGCTACCGTCTTTTGCGGTCGGGAATCCCTCTGTCTTGTGGAAAGTAATTTCATCATGGCTTGCGCTAGGTGCGTCAGCTTCTACAAGTTTCCACTTTCCTTGTATTGCTTCCTTACCGACATAGATTTCATCTTCGTCACCTTCAACGGATAAAGAAGATTGATATTTCTCCCGGATAGATTCAATGCCTTTTTTATTTGGCTCATTGTCGGTTTTCGGCGGCTCGTTATCCTGTTTAGGCTCTGTCTTTTTTGGCTCTTCCTTCGGTTTTGTCTTGCTTGCTTCTTTAAGTATTCCGTCTGCTCCGACTGTGTAATAGCCTTTGTCGTAATCTTCAAAAATCTTTCTTGCGATATTGTGATTTATGAGTTTTGCAAATTCCTTTCCCACTTCCTGCATTGAGATATTCGGCTGTCCTTTTCTCATATAGTCGATAAAATCATCAATACCGCCCTCAAAATCTACAACTTTTGAATTGGCGTGTTTCTGGATTGTAGAAATAGGCTTTTTGAGCATTTCAGCCCGGTTTAATTCGTGCTTTTCACATTCCTTTGTGGCTTCTTCCACAAGTTTTGAAAATGCTTCCTGTGTTTTTTCGCCTGTCTGCATATTTGCGGTACTGTCACTTTTTGCTTTTGCTTCTGTAACGGTTTTACCCTTCTTTCCTTCGTGAGCGTCATTCAGCCCCGAAACATACTCTGAAAACTCCTGCATGAATGGCAATGGGTGTCCGTTGTTATCTCTGAATCGCTCCATGTTCTCCAAACAGAGCTGTAAAAGTTCTTCCGAGTTTCTGCAGGCGGCGGCTTTTCTTCTCAATGCAGCAACGGCAAGTTTTGCGCCCTTGCTTTCAGTTTCATAAACACGCGCCCACTTTTTAGGCGTGATTTTCTTGAACTTCTGACCGTTCCAAGTTCTTACAGTTCCGACCGGGAAATTTGCTTTCTGAATCCACTCGTCAATGTCGATTGCCTTTGCAATGGAGTGATTTTCTTTCTTCTCCAATTCTGCCAAATGGTCAAGAATCTTTTTTTTGAAATACTCGAATTTCGGGTCTTTCTGATTCTCCCCTTCTGACTTCTGAATGTCAAAGTATTCCTCGAAAACAATCTCGTTTCCGTTCTCACTGTTAATCGACTTTGCAAGTGTTTCAGCATTAAAAACAAGTTTTGTCATATAATCCCCCGGAACAAAAAAAACGCCGACTATCCCAAGAATTGAATCAAGGAATAATCGGCGTTTGCTTCTGCATAACTACCAAGAATAAATATTTTAATTGCATTATAAGGCATAACAGCCGTTTTTGCAATTATGCTCTTTGAATCAGCAGGCGACCGTTATAGATAATCGCTTTTGCAATTCCACCGTTACGCTTCTTTTCCATGTCTGCCTTAATCTGGTCTTTGATTTCCTCAAAAGGCTTCAAGTCGTTTCCGATTTCCTTTGCATAGTAATCTACACGGTCAGCTACAGAATAATGCTTCTGTTTTCTCTGTGCGTCCTCAATCTGCTTCTTTGCTTCTGCCACATAGAAATCAAACTTACCTTCGATTTCTCCCAGCTTGTTTGAAATTTCGTGCCGTCTTGCAGAGATTTCAGAAAGTTTTTCCTCGATGTTTTCCGGGTTATCTACTCCCTGTTTTCTCCAAGAGTTTTCAATGGCTGCAATCAATTCGCCGTTTTCTTTAATGGCTTTGTTTGCCAATCGAAGCTGTGACTTGTAAGAATTTACAGAATATTTGTAGTTCTCCAAATCCCGCTCGATTCTCCAAGTATCTTCTTTCGCTTTCTTTGCGGCTTTCAGTTTCTTTTCTGTTTCTTCCACGAGGTTAGTATAATTCGCAACAGATTTTTCATACTCTGGAATCTGCTTTGTCTGATACTCTGTATTGCCTATCAGATTCTTTCTTTGGCTCATCTGTTCGGCAATGGTATCATAAAGCGCATCCGTCATTTTCTGCTGCTTCTTCAAGTCTGCCTGCTCCTGCAAGATTTTCATACTTGCACGCTTTTTCGGGTCTTTAATAAGCTCGAATTTCAGCTCTTCCGGGTTGATGTCCTCAACATTGAGAGAATCGCCCTTATAGCTCCACAATGCGTTAAGGCGGCTCGATTTTTCGTCATACTTCTGGTACATCATAGCGTCAATGGAATCATTCATAAGCGGATAAACGATATGAGTAATTCCCTGTTTGTTATTCTGTCGCCAGATACGACCTTCTACCTGTATTGTTTCGGTAGGATTCCAGCCAAGCATTGTGTTATAAAGCGTTGTAGAGTTTCCATTGAGCGAAACACCTTCTTTGATTGTTTCCGAACCGATAATAATTTTAATCTTGCCGTCCACATCGTTGAAGTCGTCCTTAATGCGCTCTTTGTCTGCAAGGCTTGTGCTTGAATCCATAAAGGCGATAGCGTCAGCCGGAACACCTTTGGAAACAAGATAATCTTTTACATACTGATACTGATTTGTACCACGAGGCATATAGATTACCTGTCCTTCTGTCGGTCTTTCCTTGTACTGTGTGCTTGCCGTATCACAAACAAATTGCAGCTTAGGCGATTCTTTTACAATGTCCTTCATCTGCGGTTTGTGCCAGCCCTCGTAATCCTCATAATCAGCCCAGAATTTCGGGTCAATCAATGCTGGTGAGAGTGTAGCCATTCGCATATTGTTCATTGCAATAAGAGCGTCAGCAGAGTTTTTATTATCGTCACCCGGCTTTGAGAATTTGCCGTCCATGCGGTCAGTTTCAGCCTTAATGATTGCTTTCTGCAATGGTGTCAAATCAAGCTCCGGCTTGTGTACTCTCTTGTATGGTCTTACTACTCCGGCTTCTTCACCGTCTACCTTGTCGATGAATTCAGTAATAAGATTCTGCAATGCGTTAAGGTTTTTGAAGTTCTTCATAACCTGTGCAGATACTACATCACCGTTTGCCTGTACCTTCCAATCCGGCTTCATTTCTGCAAACTGCTTCATAAAGTCCTGCAAGTTGTAGATTTCCAAATCTTTAAGGCGGTTTCTTGCCACCATAGAAAGAATGTTGTAAATCTCTACAGGCGAGTTATTGAAAGGCGTTGCTGAAAGTCCGAAGAATCCCCTTCCGTTTGTTTCTCTCTGAATCAACTGTGAAATTGCAAAGAGTTTCATAGCGCGTCCAGATGTCGCTCCCTGCATACCGCTGTATTCGTTTGAGAGCTGTCCGGGGTCGTCGTCTGCCTTAATCTTTCTTCCCCAATAATCGGTTTTCTTTTCGTTCGTACTTCGTACAGATTTACCAAAAGTGCGTGGAATTGAGAAAACATTTTTGAAGTTGTGCAGCTCGTCTACTGTGATATGGTCAATTCCCAAATCTTCCCAATAAACAGCTCCCGGCTTTGCTTCTGCTGCAATGCCGAGCATTTTCATCAACTTTTCTTCTGCCTGTGCCTTTTCGCGCTCACTTCGGGTATCTTCTACAAGATTTCCGTATTCGTCATAGTCATATACCGACTGTGAATCAAGCATATCATCACGCAAATCACCGTTAAGAGTTTCCTCTTTGAAAGTGACTTTCTGTAATGCTTCGTAAGTACAGACATTCAATGCACCTTCCGGCAAGTTTACTTTACCGTCAGAATCTTTGAATCTGCCTAAGTCCTTTTCGCTGAAATTTCCGAGTTCGTTTATTGTCTGATTAGGGAAATGCTGCTTAATTTCCTTAATCCATTTCTTGTAAACAGATTTTGGTACACAGATAATCGGGCGTTTTGCTTTTCCTGTCTGAATCTGATTTACAGTCGCAACAATACCTGTTACGGTCTTTCCTACACCGACATCATAAGCAAGAATACCATTCCCCTTATTGCAGAGCATTGAAACGCCTTTAATCTGCTGTTCGGTCATGTCGAATTTCTTCTTTCCCTTGTGGGTGTTCATGCCGTCAACGAAAAGCGGAATCTTTTTATAATCTGGGTTTACGCGTGAGTTAAATCTTGCGTTCCATTCATCTTCAATGGCGTTCTGCTGTCTTTCCGGGAGTTCGCGCAACCACTTATTGAAAAGTCTTTCTGTTGTTTCGCGTCTTGCGTTCTTTTTCTGCTCCGCAAACATTTTGGCGGTTTCTGCGTCCTCTGGGTTTCTTGTTCTTTCAGTTCTTACAGGAATCTGATTTACATAATCCCAAATATCCTGCATTGTCATTCCGTCCGCAAGCTCTGACTTTGGAATAGGACAATGAGAATTCCAGCCGATTCTTCCGTTTTCATTAAATCCGCAATATGCAAGGAATTTGTCTTTAAGAGAAATACCGTCATCGTCTTTGAACTGCAAAGCAAAGTTTTCTTTTGGCGAGATTGTAAACTGCATGATGTTTTTTCTTGCAGGCAATACGGCTTCAAGAATAGCTTTCTTTTCTTCGTAAGATTCTTTGCTTATGCGGTCTTTTTCGGCTTCAAGTTTTGCGAGTTTTTCAACAATGTTTCCGCTTGCATAGTTTGCAACATTTACAATATTTCCGTTTTCATCGGTCACAAAATTCTTGTTTTTGCCAAGTTCCTCGCGCTCTTCATCAGTAAGTTTTGTTACATCAACCTTACCTTCCCAATCGGTTACTTTCCAGAATTTCATGTCGGCTTCTGGAATATCCTTTGAGTATTTAGCGTTGAATTCCTGCGCTGTCATATTCTTACCGATAGAAGGTGTGAATACATCGCCTTTTGTAGCTTTCTTTACAATCTGCTTGTGGAAAGCCTTTTTTGCGTTGTCGTTGCCCTTCATGGCTTCGCTACGCTTGCGGCTGATTTCTTCGGCGGTTTCCTTGTCGTCCAATACGGCAAAATCTTCAAGGCTTGTTCTTCCGCCCGGATTGGTCTTACTGTCGAATTCGTAACCAATCATTCCGCCGTCAGTAATGTATGTGATTTTTCCTTTTGCTCCGTCCGGGCGTGTAAGTTCCGCGCCTACCTGCAACTTGCCAATAACTGTAAATCGTTTTGACAAATCAGCCTGTACGGTCTTTACTTCGACATTCTTTGCAATCTCTTTGACTTCAACGGCTTTTGTATCAATCATGGAAATTGCTTCTGCAACTGTCTTTCCTTCTGGAAGATTTACAATCTTTGTCGGCTTTCCGAAACGGTCTTTTCCTTCGGTTTCGTGTCCGATTACATGAGATTCATTATCGGCAAAATATTTATTGTCGCAATAGTCGGCAATATCGCCCTTGCCCTTCTGAATGACAATAATATCTGTTCCAACATCTGTACTGCTAAATGTACCTTTTGGAAGTCGCCACGCTTCAAGTAGCTTTCCTTTCTTTGCAATCGCTTCTTTTCCCTTGCCGTTTTTGCCCCGCAAGAATGAAGAAGGAACGACAAAAGCAAGAATACCACCGTCTTTGAGAGTATCAAGAGAGCGGTCAATAAAGTATTCTTCATAGCGTGTGTGGTGTTTTCCTTCTCCCATGCCTTTGTAAAGGTCGTTATAAGCTCCATACGGCGGGTTTCCGATTGCGACATCGTACAGTTCGCCTTTGTAGCCTGTTACGGCGTTATTCTGCATGAAGAGCTTTTGAAATGCTCCCTGTTTTACTTCTGAATCCGGGTGAAGAATTCCGGCAATTCGTGCGCTTGTTTCGTCAAGTTCGCAAAGTGTGAAATCTTCGTTTCTTCCTTCTGCAAAGCGTCCGATACCACTTGACGGCTCTAAGACTTTTTTCTTCTGATTCGGATTGTATTTGTCTACAAGTTCCCATACCTTAGAGATTACATCTCTAGGAGTGTAGAATTCGGTGAGTACGGCTTTTGTAGACTGTCCGCCCTCGTTCAATCCGCCGCCACCTTCATACTGTGAAAGAAGTGCCTTATCTTCTGCGGTCATTTCAGAATCTTTCTTTGTTGCGAGAAGTTCAAGGCATTTTGCGCGGATTTGTTTAGCTGTCGCTTTTGTTACTCGTCCGCTTCCTGCTCCGTTTCGTCCATTGTCAGAGCTTCGCTCTCCAAGTCCGATTCCAGATTCGCGAGGTTGCTGTACAAATTCGTTTCCGTCAATGGCTGATTCTGTTTCAGACACATTGCTATCGCCATTTCCTTCGCCTGTTCCGCTCCGTAAGTCGCTAGTACCTGCGGAAAGTCCATTTCGTCCAATTCCAGAGTTATCTTCTCCATGTTCGCCTCCTGTTACATCATCATACAAAGCATTGAAAATATCAGACCGTTTATAGCCTGTGATTTCTTCATTGCTTGTACCACCGTACATATCAAGTTTCTTTCTAAAATAATCGTCTTTTTTATACAGTTTTTCAAACAGTATTTGACGATTTTTTATTCCCTGTCCGTTTACCTGCTCACTTACCATGTTTCGCATGATTTCGTAAACATCTTCCGGCATACCGAATTTCTTTGCGTTCTGATTTCCGAGCATTGCATTACTTCGGTTTTCGTGTTTCTCCGCTTCACTTTCCCCGGCTTCAAGTGCTTTTCTCTGCTTATCCATGAAAGCCTGTGCACTGTCAATGTCGCTGAACACCTGTTTGTCGGTTTCGTTTCCGGCTTCATCGTGAGTAATAACGGTGTATTCTTTTTTCTTGTAATCAGAATTCGGAATCATTTCAACAAGCCCGGCTTTTGAGCCGTCACGAATCATCAGCATATACTTTGTTTCGCCTTTTTCGTCCGTATATTCTTTCTGTGCATGGAATCCCAATTCAGCAAGTCTTTCAACAAAGTTCTGTCTTGATTTTTCTCCGAGGTGTTCACAATCAAAAACAAAATCATTAGCGTTATCAAGAATACCGCTCAAATCGGTCTTTGAATTCGCTCTCCATGATTCTGTAATTTTTCTGCCTTTTGAATCAATCTTTGAGATATTAGAATAAGGTTTTCCGCCTGTTCCGTTAGGATAGAATTTGTTCCAAGAGCCAGCAAACGCTTGAAACCAATCTACTTTTTTAGGTGCAGCAGGCTTTTTGTCCTCTGCCTTTTCTTTCATTTCGGCTTCTTCTTCGCCGTAAGTATCTTCGTACTCTTCGGCAAGTTCGCGGTGTCCGCTCTCTTTGATAAGGTCGCCTACAAGTTTTGGAGTGAAGAAATAGTCAATATTCAAGCCATTCATGTCGCCTGCAGAAGCAAGTTCTTTAAGGTCTACATATCCCCATTCGCTTGTCATTGTGTCGCCGTTGTTGTCTACATAACCATAGCCTACGCCATCGTCGCCAAGCTCTGTAATGTAGTAATCCATACCGCCGACAAAGTAATGCAGCCTTGCCGTATGGTCGCCCTCGTACATCTTCGGCATTGTTGCGATTGTTTCAAGAAGTGCCTGCACATTGTCAATCTGTTCTGTGTTTGTTGCTTCAATCTGTGAATGTGGGATAATTCCCAAATCAAACAACTGCGGTTTGATAACATCTTTAAGAAGCTGCGCTTTTGTCGGCTTCTTTTCGGTTTTCTTCCCGATGTTGTCAATTTCTTTGAAAGCCTGTTTCATTCCGGCTTCAACTTTCTTTGGGTCTAGGTTATGCTTTTCGGCAAATTCCGCAATGAGTTTCTTCTGCTCTTCTTTCTTTGCAGCTTCGTCAGCAACCTTCTTTTCGGCGGTCTGTGCCTGTTTTTCCTGCTGCTGAACTGTCTTTCCTGTAAACATTCCCCAGATACGGCGCATTAAATAAGGGTTTGCTTTCCACTCGCCTTTATTTTTTGCCCCAAGTTTTTTAAGTTCCTTGTCGCTGAATAATGACGGCTCGTCATTCTCTGGTGCGGGTGTTTCCATGTCCTTTGAGAGTACATCGGCGTTTTCTTTGAATGTCGCCATTTTTACAGGCTTATTGAATTTCTGCTGATTCTCTTTCGGTGCAAATCGGTCGTCCCACTGTTTGCGATGTGAGAAGTATTCAACAAGGTGCTGCGCAAAAGTCTTTTTGTCGGCATTAAAATCTTTCTGTATGTTTTCTTTCGCATACATTTCATCAACCTGTTTTTCGTTGATTCCGAAAAACTCTGCCAGCTTTTCAAAAGGCTTTTTAATCTGTTCCCAAGCGTATAAATATTTATACCTTCTGACAGATTTTCCACTATGTTTCTCTGCAATCGGTACACGGTAGATGTAATCGTGGTCGCCTTTCTGTGAACCAAGAGCAGATTTAAGAATCTCTGCAAACTTTTCTTTGTTGATTATCAGCATTTTATATCTCCTTAATGTTTGTGCAAATTTGCTCAAATTCGGTGTTTTTTCCTAAATCAACCTAAAAAATCAAGGTTGAATTCGCTCTCCGTGATTTTCTTTTGCAAGTACATAATCTTTGAATTCGTCAATGCTCATTGTAGTAATGCTTCCTAAAAATCCCGGTCTGTCATACTGTTTGAGGTATGCAGCTTTTGCAGATTCAAGAGAATCAAAACCGAGCATACATTTATCTTCATCGTACTTGTTTGTTACAGGGTCGTTCTGATGAATGATGTAAACATTCTTTGCGTCCTCGTTATCGCCTATATAGCAATCTACATGGTCGCCGTCCGTTCCTTCTGTACCTCGTATATAGCCATAGTCATAGTGCATGAATGTGTGCCACTCGTGACCGTCTTTGTCAGTTCCGCTTCTGGTGCTTCCCTTCTTGTTCTCTACCGAGATTTTCAGCCCCGCAAAATTGTATCTGTCCTGCAATTCGTGACCGCTCCATGTAAGTGATTTCTGAACAGTGCCGTTATACAATTCGTTAATACGGTCGATATATCCCGGTGTTTTGTCGTTCGGGTTTTCGATTCCCTTCGCTTTCCATTCTTCGCGGGCTTTGTCTATTGCCTTGTTGTAATCCTCACTTCGCTTTTTAAGCATTGCGGAATATGCGTTAATGCGTGAATTCCACCTAGTCCAGATTCCCCGGCAATAAGGGTGAAAAGCTCCGTTTGCGACATAGTTCTTTTGTCCGTTCCAATCCTTACCTTCCCAAAGTGCTACTGTTGCGTATGGGTCGCCGTCTACCTTGTCGTTTGAAAGTGGTATTTCGCTCCATACGGCAATTACTCCGTTCATCTTCTTGCAGAAAGGACAGGTTGCGCCGTCTACAATCTCTATGCGCTGAAAGTAGACTTTTTCCCCCGCCCCGGCGTTAGATACTTCTTCTTCAATGAATGAATTGTTTATGTTGTTCTGAATCTCTGTGTCGGCAATTTTTCGGAAATCTCTGTTTGTGCCGGAAAGTCTATTAAACAGGTCTTGTGAAATCTGCTGCTTTCCCTTGCGTGACTTTATGCCGTCAATAAGGGTCTGCTTTACTTCGGTTTTGAGTTCGTCAGTCATTCCCGATATTCTTTCTGCCGCGCTCTGCTGAATAAGCTCTATCCGGGTATTATCCATTGCCCCGAAAACTTTTTCAGCGGTCTTTGTGCTTTCGGCAATGTAGTCAAAAGTTTTGTTTGAATATCTTATGTCTGAAAGGCTGATGTCTTTTACTTCCGGCAACTTATTGTATTTAAGCATACGGTCAAGAAGTTTTCCTAACGCCTTGCTTTCAAGTACAATCTTTTCTCCGCTGCCGTTGAATTTCTGATTGAGAATCTTTTCAAGAGCCTTTACAAACCTATCCCAATCAGCCTTTTTAATCGGCTTCCCTGTTTCGGGTGAGTAAAGAATCTGCCCTCTGTGAATAAGTTCCCCGGCTTTTTGAAGTACATTCTGAATCGGTAAATCAAAATAATCAGCGACAAAATAATAAACTTCTTTGATTGCGTTATTGAAATAGTCATACCACTTATAGGTTAATTGCTCCTGCGAAGCAAAAGCAAAAGCCTCTCCTGTATGTTCTGTATTCTGCTTTTCGACAGAAACAGGAATTCCGAGTTGTTTAGAAACTGCGTGAATCGCTTTTTCAAACTTGTAGCGGCAATTTTGAGGTGTAATGTTTGTGAATTCCAATACTACGGTTTTGTTCATATTCGGATTCTCACAAGTTCCCTTGTTCTTTCAAGAAGGGACTTCTGCATTTCTTCCCCGCCGTTTTCTTCTGCAGGCTCTTCTGTATTTCCTTCACTTCCAAAGTCGCCAGCTTCGGCATCGTCACCCATAATTGCGCCTTGATAATCGCCCCATGAATCATCATCAGAGCCGCCCATATCTCCGCCCTGCTGCTGTTGTGCCTGTGCGCTCTGAAAAAGCTGCACGGCTTGCGGATTAAGCGGAATGTTAGCCCATTCAGCGTCAAGTTTTTTCATACCCTTTTCTTCGCGCTTTTCGTTCAAAGTCTTGTATGCTTCGACTTCTGATTTATCAATGTCAACGATTGCTTTAGGGTCGTCTTTTTCGTACCCTACGAATTCAAGCTCATAATCCGGGTATGCAATATCAAGAATACGGTTGATGTAATCTTGCAAGAATGAGAGAGTATCGCCAAGAATTGTAGATTTTGCCTGCTCAATTCGTGTCTTTCCTTCACGCTCAAACATTGCCTGTGACTTCTGCGAATGAAGCCCCAATTCTTCCATGCTGCAACCAAAAAGGGCTACGACATTTGAAACAAGGAAGTCAAGCCAATTTGAGAATTCCATATCGCGGTTATTTCCGCCAAGCTGTACCCACTTGATAGAATTGTTTCCGCCCTCTTTTCCGCCTCCAGAAGGAATGATAGGCACTCGCCACTGATTAGCCGGGCTTCCGTTCATAATTTCGGAAACATAATCAACCATTTCTTCCGTTGATTCATAGTCCAAATCACCGTCAACAAGAAGCATACCTCGCGGCAATTTGTTTTCTGTAAATGCTCCGGCGTTATATGTGATTGTGTTGATTTCGCTTGCAATAAGGTCTATTGCCTGTTCGATTGGTGAGTGCCCATAGAATGAGCGGTAAATATCAGTCTGCGGATTTGCAATCTGGACAATCATTTCCTTGTCAGTGTATGCTACCCGCGCCATACCGTGTATTACCTGCGCATACTTGAATTCCGGGTGTTCCGAATTCGGCAATACACGCTCAATAGTGCCAGAATCCACGGCAAAAAATGCTATCGGCTGTCCTGCCACATTGTACTGCACTTCTGTACTTGCCTGTGCAATCGTCAGCCAATCGCGGATAATCTTTTCTGAAAACACTGTAAGAGTGTCACGGTCGGTATCTTTGTAGTTTCCTGTATGAACTATGAAATCTTCGATTTCTTTTCGCTTTGCGCTTTTCTGTCCGGCGGCTTTTCCGAGTTCCTCGCCTTTTTTGAGGATAACGAAACCGCGAATATTGCGGTCTGTAGAAGGTTTCAAAAACGGTTTAACTTTTTTCTGAATGTTGTTGATACAGATGTTTATAACCCATGCTTTATCTGCAATTCTGCGTAAAACGCTTGCACTTACAGAGCCGTTCATTGCCCGGCTTACACATCGTAAACCTGCGATTGAAGTGTCTGATACTGTGAATGGGTCAAAGAATGAAGAACTTGCGCCGTGTAGTCTGCCGTTGTCATTGAAGAAAGAACCTTCGCCCTGCCCCAGCCCCATTTTGTCAAATTCGGCTCGCCTTGCAACTTCTTTCTTAATGTTTATGGGAGTAGGTTTATTTATTCCAAGCATTTGTAAAACCCCGCATAACGCTATCAAGCGATTTTCCGCGCCTATGGGTCAGAGTTTCGGCGCGTTTTTCGATGGGTTTTACTTCGTTTTCTGTGCGATTTATCGTAGAATCTACTACCGATTGTACCACAGTATTGCTTTTTTGACTAGCATATTGTTTGTAGAACGATATTTTTTTAGCGTCCATGCTCGCAAAGTTCGCTAAAGCCCATGCCCAGAAACTATCTGCATGACCTTTCTCGTTTCGCTCTGCGTCATATCTGAAATACTTTCCTACAGCGTCCATGCGCTTAATACTGTGAATCTGTGAGTGAAAATCTTTGTTGTTTTCAAGTGCGAATTCGTGTTGTTCCAATCCCCTTTTTGCTTCGATTGCAAGCTGTTCTTTCATTTGTGGAGTGAAATATACACCGTCTATTTTATCCCCGAATTTCTTGTAGAGCCGCTCATAAACGCCATCGCCGCTACCTGTTCGGTCGATTGCGCCACGGTAAATCGGTAATTCTCTAAAGAGCTTTTCGGCAATATCTCCCTGTTGCTCATAACTCATGCCTTTTCTTTCAATCCGGGCAAAACTCCTTTTCTTGTCGCCCTTCATACCGATTAAATAAATAGACATAGCATCCCGATGTTTTGCAACATCGAAGCCCAGAAATAAAGGTGAACCGTGCATTTCTTTGTTGTATTGCAGAATCGCTTCATCTTCCGAAGTGTACGCTTGAAAATCAACACCCCTGTTGTATTCCCAATACTCTTCATCGGTGATTGATTCATCTTTACTCATTTCAATAAGTTTTTCTTCGTTATCGCGTCCGGGAGTGTTTTCATAAATCAATTCAAGCGGGATATAACTTGCAGCTTCATCAATGAACCGACATTCATATTCCTGCTGAAACTTTTCCAGCTCCATAGAGTTGTAAATCTCTTTGATGATGTCAGTACCAAAAGTGAAAACACGCTCTTCTGTTGTCATTTCCGGCGCAATCTTTACTGCCATTGGAACATCAACACACAAGCCGGAAGAGAACCACCACGGAATGTTATAGCGTTCGTAACTCTTATATGTTTCTTTGTCAGAATAGATTTCATAAAACTTGCCGATTTTTCCGAGTGGTGAGCTTCCCATTTCAATACAACCACCACGAGAAATTACAGGTAATGCAGCCGTATAAACTGCGTCTGACATTTTCGGTAAATAAATCGCATATTCATCAAGGGCAATATCGCCTCCCTTTCCGCGAGGAGGGCGACAAGGAATAGAGATAAGACGGCTTATTGTCTTTCCGTTTTTGTCAAGAAAATCAAGTTCTGTCTTGTTGTTTGTCTTGCATACTTTCCGTACATTTCCCGGAAGAGATTCATAGAATTGCGCGGCGTAGTTTATTTTTTCTACCGCGTCCGATTCGTTGTAAGAAACAAACTGCTTTGTATATGCTACTCTGTCCGGGTCTATCGCTTTGACAACTCCCTTCATGGAAGTCACAAAAGAAAAACCTGTACGGCGTGATTTTACCAGAATAGAGAATCTTGACATACTTCGGATATAGCGGTTTTGCCAGAAGTCCAAATCAATATCACGCTCATTGAACTTCATAAAGGTGTAGCAAAACCGCAATCTTTCATCGGGTGTAAACATTTACATTTCCTCTATCAAATTGTCCGGCTCATCAATGTATTTACCCGCAAGCGCTTCTTCTTCGTCCTTTTTCTGAATGACTTTCACTTTTGCGGTCACTTTGTCTTTTATCTGCTCTATGGTCAATTCCATTTCGTTCTCTGTGTTTTTCTTCTCGCCGCTTGCCATTTCATGCAGCTTCATCAAAACTTCCATTTCGTGAGTTCTATTTGCAAATTCATAGCTTGGCGTTCCGTTATTGTTGAACTTTACACCGTCAATACACTTTCTCTGCTCCGGCGTAAGTGTCGAAGGGTCTTTAATGCTCAAATACTCCCTTTCGTTGCCGTCCTTGTCCGTGTATTTCTTGACTTCGTGAAAATCGTTTACATCAAAAGTCGCTCTTGCAATCTTGTCAGTTATTGCCCGGTGGTAGAAATCATCAAGCGATTCTCTGACATACATATCATCAAACTTTTTAATGAGCGCGGAAATTTCCGGGTTTCTTCGTATGGCGGGCGACAAAACATTAGCCGTCTTTTTGGTATATCCTGCTTTTATTGCAGATTGCATAGCGTTGTGATATGTTCTTCCCGGATATGTAAACCAGATAACAAAATATTTCTGTCTGTCGTTCAGCTTGCAATCTTCGCCCCAATCAAAAGAGTTCAAATCAATGTCTAAGTTTGTCGGCTCACCTTCTGCCGGAATTGTTTTCTTTGTCGGTTTGCGAGGCTTCTTTTCTTTCTGTTCTTTTTCAGCCGTTGTTGTTTTCTTCGCTCTTGGCATTGTTCAGCTCCTTGCATTTATGCGGTTGATACCCTTCCACACGCCGCCCACGCTCTGTGTAGACTGTTGTTAATTCATTATCACACACGATAACTTCATCGTAGTTGACAGGAATATAACGGATTTCTTTTCTGCATTTTGGGCATAACTGCATAATCAGCCCCCGATAAAAAGCTCCAAAGTTGAGCCTTTCCATGATTGAGATTTATAGCAATTTGTGATTTTCTTTCCAGAAAAGACAAAGCCCAAAGTGCCGTAAAAAGTGCTTACGCTTGCTTCTTTCAGTTCTTCCGCAAGTGAAAAGCCCTCTTTGACAACAGGGTATTTTCTTTCTTCTTCTGTGGGATTGTTATATTGTGCAGCGGCTACAAGTTTTCCGCTCTCAAATCCGAGTTTTATATAACCGCTGTCAATTTCCTGTATGCGGTTTTCAAGAGATTTTACAAGTTTATCCAACGAATATGAC
The DNA here is from genome assembly GCF_946187725.1 of uncultured Treponema sp. Taxonomy (GTDB): domain Bacteria; phylum Spirochaetota; class Spirochaetia; order Treponematales; family Treponemataceae; genus Treponema_D. Next base: position 61,192 of record NZ_CAMHSK010000008.1, on the reverse strand, counting down.
ATAATCCACCCCATACGGCTAGGTCAGAATCACCGTTATGTTTTCTTCGTTGGGTTTTTCTTTTTTTTTATTTTATAACCTATTATGTTAAAGTTTGCAAATTTTTCATACTTCCCACCTAAAATATGACTATTTTTTCTCGAAACAACCGTATCGCAACGGAAACATTTCAAAAAACTTTTTGCTTATCATTCTTCTTTTTGTCTTGCAAACATAGTTTTGAACTTCTTTTTTTAGCCTTTTTGAATAAAACGGTTTGCAGACATAAAGCCTTTTGCAATCAATACAACTTCTGCACATATCACGATTCCCGGAAAATCCAATCTGGATATTGCCAAAGCACCAACGCTTTTTTAAGCGTATAAACTGCATTACTGCGGGTAATAGGGCTTTTTACATCTTCAATGATTTTCTTTCCACCTTCCAGATATGTGAAATCAGCGACATAAAACCTTGCTCTTTTATTCCCGCCCGCTTTCGGTACAATCTCAAAACGCTGCTGAATCTTCAAGTCAGAAATCAGCCCCGAAATTTCAAGCATTTTCAGCTCACGGTAACGATTCGCTTCTTTGGCAGAATCAAAGGTAATTCCTTCAATCGTTGTTTTTCTGTTACCGTATTTATTTTTCTTAGGGAGTGCGAAATAACTTCTTCCAAATCCGCTATTCATGCTGAACCGCCTTGCCGTCTTTGATTCCGATTTCACGCTTTATGTATTCAAGAAGTTCATCTTTGCTTTCTGCAGGCAATTCTTTGAAGTTGATGTTTTTAGGCATGACAACAGATTTTACGCCCTGTTTATCAAGTATATCTGCGATATTTGCCATTGTCTGAAAATCATAACTTTCATCTACAGTCACAAGATAAAAGCAGGATTTATCAAGTTTCTTTATCTCTTTTACGAATTCGTTTTTGTTCATTCCTCTTTTTCTCCGTCATGCACCCAGCTATCGCAAGGTTTTGAATCATTTTGCACCGTGTAGAACAAATCACGCATGGCGCAAAATCCACAATCTTTATTCCTGTCATGGTGAAATTCCGTGACATTGCCTTTATCATCTTCATCAGTCAGAAAAGAAACACAGTTTCCGCAATGCTCTTTAATTTTCTTGTCAAACATTCTTTTCCTCGAAACTGTCACAAGTTCCTATCGGCTCTACGCTCGCTTCTTTAATCCACTCCGAGCGGTTATTGCAATAAAGCGCAATTCCCATTCTGAAATAAGAGTGTTTACAGTTATAGCAGCACGGAAGCGTCTTGAAAGTCTTGTATGTTTTTCTGTCTGTCTGAATCTCCATAATTTCAGCCCTCACTCCTAAAAAGGTATATCTTCCGGGAATTCATCATCGCTTGGTGGTGCAGGTGGTGTCTGATACTGTGTGTTTGCTTTCGGCGTGAAAAACTGCTGCTGATAGTTTCCGCCCGCGTTCTGTGTTGTATCTTCACTCTTGCCGCCCAAAAGCTGAACATTTTCCGCAACAATGCTGATTTTGCTTCTGTTATTGCCCTGCTGGTCTTTCCAGCGGTCTTGTTTAAGGTGTCCGTCTACACCGATTTGTTTACCCTTCAAAAGATACGGCTTCAAGTTTTCAGCGGTCTTTCCGAAAATTGCAACTTCAAAATAAAAAACTTCGTTAATCCATTCATCACCCTGTTTCTTGCTGCGATTTACAGCAATACTTACATTTGCCCTTGCCTGTCCGTTAGGCAAATATCCGAAACTTCTTTCATCGTTTCCCAAATCTTGGGTAAGCCGTCCAATCAAAACAACATGATTTAAGTCTGTCATATATTCATTCTCCTACTTTGTATACAATTCATTTTCCGAACCTCTGAACGATTTGCCGCTGAATTCAATAGTCATTCCTAAACCCTTGAATCTGTCAGTAGCAGCCCCGCCCAAAAACTCGCCTAATTCGTTTCTTGTCAGATTTGAGATAAAGAGCATTGATTTATAGCTTTCGTAACATTTATTCGTTACATCAAACAATATAAACTGCTCCCACTTTGAATCTGGATAACGCCCGATTTCGTCAAAGATACGGAAATCAGAGCTGCAAAGCTCTTTCACAATTCCCGCTCTTGTTTCATGGCTTAAATGCCATTTCACATCGTCAAGCCGCTGCATAACTTCATGTGTTTTGAAATATGAGCAGGAAACACCACGGCGGCAAAGCTCGTGCATAAGAGCGATTGCAAAAACGCTTTTTCCTGTTCCGTATTTTCCACAAAGCCACAAGCCTCTAGGCTTTCCTTCCGCAATATCAGAAATGAACTTTTCAAAGACATTTATATCTGTGATTATGTTTCCGTCTTTGTCTTTCATTTCCGCAATTCCAGCCTCCAGAATGTCAGAAAGTTCTACATTCTCGAATTTCTCTGCTATTCCGCTGTTCAAGAAATTTCGCTCACGGTTTGCCTTTCGCTGCTCTTCTTCATACTTGCGAATTTCTTCTTCACGCTTCGCAATATCTTCATCAGAGGCAACGGTAATACCCGCAAAAACATTCTTCATAACTTCCGGCACGGTTTTTATAGGGTCTTTGTTTTTCTTTTCTTCTTCACTCATTAGAAATCTACCCCCTCGCCGCTAGAATCTGCTCCCGACTGTGCGACCGCTGAACCGTTCTTTTTCTTCATGTCTTGATATTCCGTGATGTCGAAATAGTCCGGCAAAAATCTTTTTATATTCTTGAACTTCGCAAAATTATCAAAACTGTATTTAACATTCCACCAAGTTTTATTTGCTTTTTTCAGCTCCATAACCTTGATGTAGTTCTCAACGGCGGCAATTACTGAACTGCTGTGTAGCTTTTCTTTCTGCAACTCTGCGACTGCCATTCTGAAATCAGAGAGCATAAAAGTAATGTAGCCGGATTTAGGACAAGGAAGCCCTGCACCGTTCCATAAGTCAAAGATTTTCTTTGCGTATTCTTTCTGCGCATAAGAAAATTGTTCTTCGCCCGGTGTCTGGACTTCGTAAGGTATTTCTTCCTGTTTCGGCTCTTCTGTTTGTGTCGCTTCAAGAGCCGGAATTTGTGCCTGTGGTGTTCTTGCGCTTTTTGCTTCCGCAATCAAAGTACGGAAATACTTATTTGAAGTCATGGAAGTATCAAGCCTTTTCAAGAGCTTCAAGCAAAAGATGTGACCGTCTGATTCCTCGAAAAGTTTAAGGTCAATAATGGTGCGCATGATGTTCTCAACAATCTGCGCTCCGCTTTCCGTTCCACTTCCGTTGATTTTCAAATCATCAGCTATGATTTCCGCGTCATGCTCCAATTCAAAATTGATGTTTGTTTCGCTTACGCTACTTGCTATCAGCTCCAAACAGTGAAAATAAACGGCGTAACCTACCGCCCCATGCTTCAAGATTAACTTTCTGATTTTGCTATCTGTCATTGCGTCTGAATCGTGCTTAAACCATTTCATTATTGCACATCTCCCTGTTTTGTAAGTGAATAAGCCGGAACATAAAACTTTCCGCTATTGTTATGTGGAAGGTGTACGAATGATGTTTTCTCAACGAACTTCCAGCAATAATAACCGCTGCAAAAAGCCGCTGTGTGACCGTCAAAAGACACTTTCTTATCCGGGATAATAAACTGAATCGCTTCCGTTCTCTGCTGTTCCTCAAAGAACAACTGCCCCATTTCTTGATACTGCATTGCCTGCAGATTCAAGAGCAAAGCAAAAGGAACATTCGCCGCAAAGAGTTTAGCGAAAATCTCACGCTTCCGTGAAAAAGGCGGATTTGAGATAACTAAATCACATTCTGGGATAGGATTCTCAAAGAAATCCTGCCCTGTCTTTATATCCCCATGAATTACTTCCGCGCCGTTTTCTTTGAAGTAGCGTACATACTCGCTTTCTTCGGTGTCAAAAGGACAGTACACAACCAATTTACGGTTGATGTTATGACGCTGCATAAAATCAAAGATGAATGTATCAAGGCACGAAACAAGATAGCGCGGTGTCCTGTAATCATCATTCAGATTGTAAACGAGCTTTACGGCTCTAGGTTTCTCAATCGGCTTTTCTTCTGACATATCAATTCCCCTTAGATTTTTTTAAGTTCTGCGACAACATAATTCACCACATCAACGCTCTCACATTTGACTGTGATAGTCTTTCCGTTATGTTCAATGGTAAAACCGTCTTTCTGAACCTTTGTGACTTCTCGATTCTTTTTCTGCAAATCTCCGATAATCTTCCCAGCAGCGATGTGATTATTTCTCACATACTCCTTGCCGTTGTCGCCATATACTTTTTCAATGTTCTTTACCGCATAATACTGATTCAAAATCCAACTAACGCTTTTGTTCAGCATTGTGGCAAGCCGTTCATTCGTAACTTTTACCCGGCTTTGTGCCTTAATCTTGTCAAACGCTTCTACAAGTTCAACCGCGCTCATTTGCTTACGCTGAATATTCTCTTCAAGCTGAACTTTGAGAACTTCTGAATCTGGAATATCCTCACGAATAATGCAAGGTACAGAAATATCACCGCCGACAAGCTGCAAGGCTTTAAGTCGTCTGTGTCCGCAAATAACTTCATACTTGTTGCCCTTTGGTCTTACAACTAAAGGCTGTAAAATATCATGTGCTTCAATGCTCTTTGCAAGTTCGCTAACATCCTCGTCACGCTCGCTTCTGACATTCGTGCCGTAAAGAATCCGGCTCAATGGTATTTCTCTTGTCATTTTTACCTGTCACCCCAAATTTCTTTTATCTTCGTAAAGGCTCGCCGCCTTTTTATGTATATGCTCGAAACGCCCCTTTAAGTGCGGGTATTTCTGCAAAAACTTTTCTTCCCCTTCGTTGTGGAATTCGTCATGCTCCACACGGTTTAACGCAATCCAATTTTCCGGGTCATTCCGTAAAATCTCGTGCGCTCCCTTTCCCATCATGTGATGAAGGTCTATATCTGTTCCTATTCCGCTCGCTTCGGAATAAACCGCCCTTTCTCTCCACTTCGATTCTGTCATTGTGGCGGTAAAATCTTCTTTCTGCTTTCCCCGCCATTCCTCGAATTCGTAAATAACCATTCGTACATCAGCCTGTAAATCCTGTTTCAAGTCACAAAGCATACACAGGTGATAAATTAAGCCGTCAATGAAAGTTGCAGCCTGTACCGTGTTTGCTTCGCTCAACCGTACCGGGCGCAATCTGTTCGGGTACAGTGTGCAAGGTGTCTTTTCGGCGTATTCGGTCAGCAAATCTTCATACAACCTGTAAAGCTCTTCGTCCGTTCCGCGCCGATGTTCCATTGATTCATAAATAATTGAAATCAACTTCCAAGCTGTGTTTAATTCTTTTATGCTCCGTTTCTGTAAAGGTGCGTCAATTTCACACCTCAAAAGGATTTCAAGCCCGCTTCTTTCTTCCCGGTCTTTCTTGCTTTTGAAAACCTTTCTAATAGGGATTAAGTCACGGCTATCACTCGGTCTTAAAATAATTGAGTTATCTTTGAAAAGTATGCCGTGAAAATAGCCTGTGACTTTCATTCCCTACCGCCTTAGAATATCTCACTAGGGTCTTGTGCCTGTGATGGCATTGAATCAAAAGCGGCGTTCATTGCAGCTTCATCTTCAACTGACATTCCACTTTCAAGTGCTTCCTGTGCCAAATCGCTAGGTGCAGGCTCTTCTGTCTGTGCAGGAGCTGCAATCTGACTAGGCTCTTCACTTACCGAATAGGTAACAGTTTCAGCTTCTGGAGTAACTTCAACGGCTGTATCGTTGTAATCTCCGCTTTCCTCTGTCTGGACTGCCCGCAATGTTTCAATGCTGATAGGACAGAGTTTAAGAGCTTTAATAACGCAAGTTTTCAAAGCCATTGCGTCAAAGTTCTTCACCCAATTATTTTCTTCAAGCCCTTTGCCGCTGTTCTTTGCCATGACATAAGATTTTGAATACTTATCGCGGAATCTCTCTGCGTCTGATTTTGTAAGGATTGCGAATTGCTCACCGCCGTTTGTAAGTTCAACAAGACAGTAATAAGCTACAACTTCGCCTCGGTCTTTGAAGATGTTGATTTTATGGTGTATGCTCCGTCCGCTTGCCAATTCACACTCGAATTCATCATTGGCATATACAGGTTCTGCGGCGATAGTCTTGATTGTCTTTGAGCGTCTGGCAAGTTCGACCAATCCCTTATAACCAATCTGAAAATGGCAGGTCATAACTTTCTGCCACTGTCCGTTTGGCAACTTGACAGATTCATTGTATGGGATAAAATAAGCCTGTCCTAAAACTCCGCCCGGTTCCAAACCGTAATTTGCTGCCTGTGCAATAGAACGCTGCAAACTTTCCTTGTCACAAGTACGCAAGAGCGGATTTTTAGGGTCTAAGATAGCGAATTTCACGCTCTCCATAAACCTTTCAAGGCTTACCGTTCCAGCTGGAATTGATGAAGCAACCCTTTTTTGCTGAACTTCCAGCCAATCCCTCAAAGTTCCCTGCTTCTGCTGTGTCTGTGTCGCAACTTGTCTGTTCTGTGCGTCAGAACCGTCTGTTTTCATAAAAAATGCCTCCATGTCTATATATCGTTGGGTTTGATACTTTTTCTCGTATCTAATACGATTGTAAATCTATTTATCGTATCAGTCAATACGAATTTGTGCAAATTTGCACAAATTTACAAAACCAAAGGTACACCAATTCTTTGAAGTCTTACCGCCAATTCTCTTGTCGCTTCGATGTCGCCCATAGCGTCATGCGCGTTTACAAGCGGAATTTCAAGCGATTTGCAAACCGTTGTAAGTTTCTTGTTTACGGTATTCAGTTTCCCCATTGCCGTTGCCCGCTTTACCTGTTCCAGAACATCAAGCAATTTCGGCTCAAAGAAGTCTGACATCTTGTATTCGGTGTAACGCTTAAAAAGCTCGTCCAGATGTTCCCAATCGAAAGAAGGGTTATAGCCCGCAAAGTACATCTTTTCAAACTTTCCTTCATCGGTAAAACCTTTTCCGTATTCCAGAAAGAATGAAGCGATTTTCGGCATAACTTCCGCCGCCTTTGCGTACCCTTCAATCGTTTCTTTCTTTACGCCGTGGGTTTCGTATGCTTCTTCGTGGTATAAAATGCCCTTTTCTTCGTCCAGCGGATTCAGAAAGAAAAGCCGCTGCCAAACTTTTGTTTTATCCATGCCGTGCTTAAAAAGCATTGCGACTTGAAAAGCTCCGCTGTTTTCCGGCTTTAATCCTGTTGTTTCTGTGTCACACCAAAGAACTTTCATTTTTCAGATTCCCCCTTAATCCGTCTGTTTTTCTTGTTCCAAGAGCGGATTGCCTGTTTCTGTGTTGGATATGAAGAACCAGAGCAACCACACTCTTTACAAATGACAAAGAAAGAGCCGTACTTACTTTCTACCTGCGGATTTCCACCACAACAGCACCTATCCACTCTCAAATCTTCATCATCAGAATACATCAGCCGCCCCCGCTGCTTTTTTCTCTGCCGTGATTCTCATTACAAGGCTTGCTGATTCCTTGCAATATTCATCAAAAAGCCCGGATTTTTTGAGCTTGTCAGTGTCGGCAATCTTGCGAACCTGCTTGTTCCAAGATATTTTTGCACCGCCCGCCTTTGCGATGATTTTCTGCTTCTCGACATCAGCGGTCGGCGAGGCTTTCATAATGGCAATCTTGATTTTTTCCTTGATGATTTCTTTTTTCTCTCCGGCGGCTTTTTCTTCCTGTGCTGCAAGATTGTATTCATCACAGAGCAAAGAAACCTCTTCGGGAAGCTCAACCTCTGCGGCACACTCTTTATAAACGCCGTCAACAATCTTTGATTCGTATTCATTGCCTGTTGGAGCTGGCATTACTTCTGCAAGTACATAGTCATTCCAGAATGATTTTTCAGCCGGAATAAGAGAGTTGATAATGAAGTCGTCATTTCTAGGCACTGTGTAGATTCTGCCGTCTGCCTTGTCGATAAGCACACAAAGGACGAACCAATCAAGCCCGGTTACAGCCATGTAATGCTGGACTTGGCAATAATAACTGTCGGGAATTTCATCACTTCCAAATTCCGTATTGCGTGAAGTTGCGGTCTTGATTTCAAGCCCGCCGATTCCCTTAACGGTCTTTCCGTTGATTTCTCTTGCTTCCGGCACAAAAATCACACCGTCCAAATCAGCAAGCATGAACGGATTTTTAACGCTCTTGAACATTACAGGTGCGGTTTCAATCTGCAAATTCAAATCATCTGCAAGCCCTTTTCTGATTGCAGCTTCTGCCATTTTTCCCCACTTGATAGACTGATTGTTTTTATTCAAATCAGAATCAAGAAGGTTTTTCTTTGCGATGTAAACGCTCAACGGTGTAGCAAAGCGATTCATGTTAAGGATTGCCCCGGAATCACTGCCGCCGATACCTGCACGGCGTTTATCAAGCCATACATCTTCGCTCATACCTTCCGTACTTTCAGCCGTACAGAATCCGTTTTTCAAGATTTCTTCATAAAGCATTTTTTGCCTCCTTATGCTTCGTTGGATTTCTCGTCTATCTTTTTTTTCATCATGTAGCGCAATTCTGCCGCTTGGTCAGAACCGTAACCCATGCTGTATAAAAGTGCTTCTCTCATGCTTCCGAAGGTCTGCTTTTTGCCCTTGTAGGAAGATTCGTAAAGTTTTATGTCTTTGCCGTTAAACTTCGTTGTAGTGCATTTCAACATCATTTCTGCGCCCCCTTCGGATTTCTTGCACCTGTGCAATATTTCTTGTGGTATTCTGGAAGCGTTTTGTCCGTATAAGTCAGCCATTCCGCCACCGTTTCCCTGCTCCAAGCGTGCCGCCCCTGTACGATGTCGTCCGGGATTCCGCCCTTCGGTTGATACCACCTGTTATTTTTGAAGGTCGAAAAAGCCCCCACGCCGCGCAAGTTATAACAGGCTTCCAAGTCGTACCATTGCGCCGTAAGCTGATTGTTCTGTACGCTTGCAGCCTGTTTGAATGTGTTTATCGCTTCCGGGAGAAGTTGAAGAAGTTTTCCAAGTTCCCCTTCATCATCAATCTGTAGTGTCATTTATCGCCTCGCTTGCGGTAATCCCTAGAAGGTCTTGCAGGTCTTTTGCTTCCGTCCTCTGGCTTGTCTGTGAGAACGCAATAACCGAATTCGCCCTGCGCTTTCATTTCAGAAAAGAACCTCATGCCGTAAGCGGTAATTTTGCACTGTTCGCCGCTCCAACCGTTTTCAGCGTTTACGATTCTGTTTACAAGAATTCCCTTTGTGATTGCTTTCTGACTTGCCGTGTAAACGCCCTTGTTCCTGTAGATGTAGCCGTTTTTCTCACACCAATTTGTAAGGCAATTCTGCGGATTCAGATTCAAGAGTTTTGCAACTTCCCGGAATGACTTTTCGGAATTCCTATGCTCCATGTTTCCGGCGTAAGTTTCCCAAGATGTAGCAGAAGGTTTCATAACTTCAATCTGTTTGTTCTGCTCTTCGATTCTTTTTGCTTGGTCTGCGGCAATCTGCAATGCTTCCGCATAGCTTCTAGGCACTGTATAGCCGCCTGTAGTTCTTATTTCGTGAAGGATTCTTTTTACTTCTTTCTTGAAATCCTTTGCGATAGGTTTTCTTGACAACATAAGAACTTCATACAAGCCGTTTTCAGTCAAAAACCATTGTTCACAACCACTACGAAGATTGTTCGTAGTAGTAAAAATCTTAATTTTTTCATCATCATCTACACTTTTCAGCATATTTGACACATCATAAAAACCTTGTGAAGTTTTAGCATAATCAATCCATGCTGCTACATCTTTCGCAAGGAAAAGCGGATTTTCAAAATCTCCGTAAACCGTGAATTCCTGTCCTAAGACATTTTCCTGTCTTACAATCTGGACTTTCTGATTTTGTGCTAAAGTCAAACCGTTTTCAGCCGACAAACTAAGTGAGTTCTGCATTAGTAACTCCCTGCGGTTTTGGGTGAAGTTCCGGCAAGAATCTGACACCCTAACCGCTTGAAATAAAAAAGCCCTGTAGCTTATGCACTCATTCACGCTACGACACATGAATGTTCGGGTAGTGCAAAGCCACAAGGCTTATGAACTAAGCAGTTCAACAATGTACCCGAAAAATATTGTTGAAATGCCTAAACGGATTAACAATCCGATTTTTTATTTACTTTGCGTTTGCAAAGTTTTATACTTAGTTTATATATGCGTTTGCAAAGTTTGTCAATATCAAATCTTTGTATTCGCAAAGAATTTGACTATGGAATTTTGGCAAAGAGTAAAAGAACTTCTAAAATCTCAAAAACTTACACAAGATAAACTTTGCAAATCTTGTGATATAAGTCTTGCAACCTTCGTTAGTTGGATTCATAACGAACGATTACCAGATTTAACATCAGCAATAAAAATCGCCGAAGCCCTAAACACCTCTGTCGAATTTCTAGTTTCCGGCAATACCCCGACATTTCCCAAAGACGAATCCAAAGAAAAAGCCGCCGCACTTGCACAAGAAATAATCAACCTGCTTAAATAGCCTTTACCTTGAAAGTAAAGTACACCTATCAAACTGTTTGATAGTTATGTTTTTAAGCAATTATTCCGAACATAAAAGCATGGATATTTACGAACGGATTAAAGAACTCTGCAAAAAAGAAGGTATCTCGCTGAAAGAAATGCTTGAAAAAAACGGAATCGTGCAATCGTCTTACTATTCCAGCCAACAGGCTAAACGCTTCCCGGCTCTCCCGGATTTAGTAGCAATCGCAAAGCATTTCAAAGTTTCCCTTGATTTTCTGATTACAGGTCAAGAGAAATGTGATTTTCCGCAAGAAATACGGCTTCTTTTTGCAGAGCTAGACACGCTGAATGAAAATCAAAAATCATTCCTCATGTCCTCTCTGCAATTCCAGATTGACTTGTTCAAAAAGCAATCTGAAAAGCAGCAGGATTTTTAGCGAAGGACTTTAATATCCTTGCTACCGCAAAGCTTCAAAAACAGGTAACGGATAAAGCTAATGCGCCTAGTCTGTACGCCGTTTTTGTGCATTGTGTACATCTTCGGTGTGTACTGTTCTACATAGATTCTCCTTCCCATTTTCCCACCTCACTTTTTGCCCGATAGTTATTTAGTGCGCTACCTTGAATTCGGGAAACCACAATTTAGGATTCCAGACAATTTGATAGCGGTATTCGTCTTGTTTTACAGGTTTCAACTGTTCCGAAAAGTATGTAATATCCTGTTTCTGCCCTAAGTAATGGCGCAAGTATTCTTCATCACCTGTCTTAACGACAATCTCAATGTCGCCGTCATTATCGACCTGCACATGACAATATCCCTCACAGGCAAAGACGGTTTCACCAAGCCGGACATTGTAGAAAATCACTCTTCTGTAAGTCTTGAAGTTGCCCTCTTTCATTTCCAGCTTGTTTACTGTTGTCGCATATTCCGACTGAAACCTTGCGGAACGAGCTTCGCGGTTATAATTCATTTCCGCCCAATCGTTACCTGTACAACCAACCATAAGGCAAGTTGCAAGAATCAGCAGAATCATAAAAATCTTTTTCATAGTCACCTCACTTTATTTTTTAGCCGATGTAATATCGCTTTACATGGCGTTTTTCCTTGTACCTGTTCTGGACTTCAATCCAATCACTTGAAATATTCACGCCCTTGCTTTTCAGCTCGAAAATCCGGGCTGAAAGCCTTGTTTCGCCCAAATCTACACACGCTTCAAGTGTCGTGATTGACCCAAAATCCATGATGTAATTAAAAACTCTCTGCTGGGTGGTATTCAGCTTGATTTCGTTACCGTCAATCATCATCTACCCCCATGCTTATAAGCTGTTCGTCAATGTTTACAAGTCTGTCTTGTAACTGCTCGATTGTTTTTTCAATACGCTTCTTTTCGCGCATAAGGCTTGAAGGTGAATCAAGTCCATCGTCTGCAGGCTTAGTTTTTTTCGCCGTGTCTTTTGCAATCGCCTTTACCTGCTCAACGGTTGCCCCGCTGTCAGCCGCCTGTATTGCAGCGTTTTTCATCATTGCGTCTTTTGCTGAATTGATTGCCTTTGACATTTCATCAGAAACATCAGAAGTCAAATAAGCCTGTTTCTGTAATTCTTTTGCCTTGTTTCTGGAAATCTGCAAATCATGTTCAAGTACATCTTCGTATCTGTCGCCCTGCTCTTCACATTCCCTGTGAAGTTCGGCAAGAAGTTTTCCCTGTTTTTTCTGCAATTCGATAATCTGTTTTTGAATGTCTGTAAGTTCTTTTGTTTTTGCCGCTACGCTTTCGCTTCGTTCGCGTGAATAAATGCCGATTCTTTCAGCTTCATCAAGAAGGTTGTAGAATGTACTCCAAAAAGCGTTGTTGTGCGCTCTTGCAGCTTTTACGCCGTTTTCATTCTGGATATGGTGCGTAAGCTCATGAATCGCCGTGAACATTACGGCGTTGTCGGATTTGAAGTTTTTGTTATGCAAGAATATTTCATGTGTCAGCGGCTTATAAAATCCGTTTACTTTTTTGCTCTGCTTTCCTGTCTGCGTTACCGTGAATTCGGTCTTGCACTGATACAGTTTTTTCAAGTTCTCTAAAATGTTCTCGTTGGTCATTCTTCTTCTCCTGTTTTTTTTGCAATTAACGCATTGCTGCGGTCTGGCACTCTACATCTCTTGAACAGACAAAACACTACCTACACCGAAAACTCCGCTGCGAGCGCGTGGCAAGGATTAGATTTTTTCCTCGCTTGTCCGGGATAACATACTCACTGTAGCCTTTGAGCAACTCTACAGCCCCTTTGTTATTCTTTTCGCATACCCTTTGCATACTCTACTCACACCCTCTGCATACTCTTTGCGCCCCTGCTTTCGCCAACTCCTCTTGCGCGTGACAGGATTTGAACCTGCAAGTTATTTACTTTCGGAAAAACTTTTGAAAAAAGAACATACACCGCTTAACCGTTAGCGGCTTACACGCGCCATATTTTTAACAAGGTATCGCCCTTGCTATATCCTTGAAGATTGCAAGAGGGCTATCTCCGGCAATACGGACATTTATCTTGCCCACGCCTTTGAAAATATCTACGCTGTCGTACATATCCCCGACCTTATGAATAGCCATGCCCTTAAACTCGTCATCAGCTTCACGCAAAATCTGCTCGGTCAGTGCCAACACCGCATCTTTTCTAGCGTCTGTCATACCTTCAATCCCCCTGCAACAAAAAAAAGCCTGTCAGTTTCAGCGCAAACCAACAGGCTTTCCGGGTTTCCCCAAATTGCCAAAGCAATTAACAACGCGCTGTAATGTTAATGGCTCTGTCGTTACATCATTTTGATGTTGTCTTGATTCTGTTTTTACACCTGTTTGATTTTAAAGTCAATAAGTTTTTACACCTTTTTGTGCTTTTTCACAACATTTCTTAAAAAACAGTGCTTTTTTTGATGTTTTCTGCCGAAAATTTGAGCATGGAAATAACTTCATTCTGGGAAAGAATACAAAATCTCTGCAAAAGCAACGGAATAACTCAAAGAGAATTGTCTGAAAAATTGGGCTATGGAGCGCGTAATCTTGAAATCAAAATTCAGAGAAACAGCCTGCCGAACATTGCGGAACTAAAAAAGCTCTCTGAAATCTTTGGCGTATCTTTTAATTTTTTGATTGACGGTCTGGAAGAAAACGAAAGGCGAGTTGTCAGAAATTCCGACACAGATAAATTCTTTGTGCCTGTACTTAATCAAAAACTTTCAGCCGGGTACGGTCAGTACCTACAGGAAGAGCCGCAAGTAATCGGCTACATGGAAGTGCCACGATACTTAAAACAATTCGGCGAAAACTTAGCTTTGCTTTATGTTGACGGTGACAGCATGGAACCCACTTTAAGGCGCGGTGACTTGGTGCTTTGCGATTCATGCGGTTATAGCGGCGAAGGGCTTTACGCAATAATGCGTGACGGTGACGGTTATGTAAAACGAGTTTATAAAGATTCCGGGAAGTTCATCATCAAGTCAGACAATCCACTTTATCCAACAAAAGAAGAACCACAGGATTCACAGTGTTTAGGAATTGTCGGAAGAGTTCACTATGTCTTGAAACACATCGACTGATTTTGCCGAAAAAAAAATTACGGCGGTAAGTATTTTAAATTTATCTCATCTTCTCTTATCTCTTCTAGTCTAATCTTATCTAATCTATTCTTATCTTGCATGATAGTATCATGATTTTGTCATGATAAATCTTGACTAGCCATTGATAGAGTGCTGATTAAATCAATAATAACTAATGACTGACCGCTGATTAAATCTAGTAACATCTTGATTTTACTTGCTGAAATCGTGACTACATTATAGAAACATCATAATTGCTTTTGACAATAAAAAAAGCCCTCTTCCAAAAAGAGAGCTTTCAAGCGTTATTTTACATTCAAGCCAAAAAGTAAAATAGCAGCGGTCTTTATTTCACTTTGTTCCAGATTTCATCAACATTTTTTTGGTACGGCTGCAAGCCCTGCAACTGTGCCTCAAGGTCTGGTCTTGTGTAGTAATCCGTCATAATCTGCGAGTTATGACCTATCATTTTCCGCAAAACTTCCGCCGGAATGAGGTTAGAATTCACCGTGTAAGTGTTGTATGTGAATCTCAATGAGTGTGGTGTTATGACCTTTGAAGCGTCATAAATTCCCAGCTTCACAAGGCAATTCTTAAACCTTGAATCAATCAAACCTTGTGAAATAAAACTTCCGTTTTTTGAAAAAATGTAATTCAGTTTGCACGGTGGTCTTACTTCAAGATACTCATTCAGCAATTCCGCCATTTTTGACGGCAATAAAACGGTTCTTTGTTTTGGGTTTTCAATGCTTCCTTTTTTCAAATAAGGTCTTTCGACATCGTAACTGTCAATCATGCGATTTATAAAAAGCCCGCTGTCCTGTATCTGGTCTATGCAGATTGCCCTTGCTTCGCCCGGTCTTAATCCTGTACTTGCCATAAGCCTAAACATAACACCGAACATAAAGCCGTAAGCGTGAGGTTTTCCGTCAATACCGATGTATTTATCAGTTCCCTTTACGCTCCAATTTTCCGTAAGTTTTTCTACATCGTCCGGGAACAATAAAGAAAGCTGCTCCATAGTCAGAATGTCTTTTTTCTGCCTGTCACTTCTGATAAAGCCGTCAACATCAAGCCGATGTTTTACGAGCTGCAATCTTTTACACTCTCCGAACAAATCACGCAAAACGCCTAGAATCGTATTCTTGTAAGAGTTTTTATATTCAAGCGAAATCAAGAAATTCTCAACCTCACCTTCTTCGATTGTTTCCGGGATTCTCTCGCCGAATTCATCAAGAATAATTTTCATCAGCCGTTTTTTCTGTGTTATCGTTTGCGGTTGCAATGCTTTTCCGTGAGCCGCTTTCAGCTTCATAAAAAGCGAATCATCGTCATACAAAGTAGAGCCGACATCATAGAGCCGGATTTGCCGGGCTAGTTTGTACTCTTCTTCTTCCCTTCTGTCCTGTTCTTCCAGAAGTGCTAAATAGGCTTCGGCTTCTTTTTTCAGATAACAAGGCTTTCCATGCTGACCGCATGACTTCTTGACCTGCTTTCCGTTCTCGTCATAGAACCAATAATACCACCGTGTTTCTTTCCTGCCGTTCTTTGTTTCAGTCCTTTTGAACAAGTGCCTTTCTTTTTTCATAACCACCTCTAGCGTAATCTAAAAAAAATAAAAATTCTATTCCCTTTTTATTCTCTTTTCGGCAAAAAGTGATTTTTCTACAGAATTAAAAATTGTCTAATTTGTTATATTGCATAGATTAAGTAAAATGTGCTAAAATTACCGTAGAGGGGAAGTCTCCCCCTCGCTCCCAAGTCCTCACTCGCGTTGCTCGCTCCGGTCTTGGTCGCTACCCTCTCGCCTAAGGGGCAAGCCCCTAAAACCCCGTCATTGCGGAGATTTATAAGCGCCCATTACTACATCATATACCGGTTCTAAAGTTCTTGCGGAACGGGAAAGGAAACTCAATCCTATTACCGAATTTTACTTCGGACCAGAAGTAGCGTTTACCTACCGTTTTAATAAACATTTTGGTGCATTTGCTGATGTCGGACTTTTCTATGCGACTGGTAGTGCAGATTATAAAGATAAAGCAGAAGCTCTTGGTAATAAACTTTATGAAAGATCTGAATCGCTTGACATTTCCGGTCTTCTGTTCGTGCCTAAAGCTGGTATGAGTTTTACATTCTAGTAAGCTAGAATACATTTTCAAAGCGGGTGCACATTTATGTACTCGCTTTTTTTTATTTTACTAAGTTCTAACATGCCGAAGCAGTCATCCGTACAAACTATGCGGAGAATATTATCACTAATATCCGCACTTTTTGCGGAGAATATTATTGCTAATAGGAACCGCTTACAAAGGAAAGGCTCTGCTCATGGCACTCACTTCTTTTTCCGCAAGGCTTTTCTGCAGGCTTCAAGATTACCACAGGCTCTTACAGGCGTGACGAATACGGCCCAATGCGGGTAATTTCGGGCAACATGGGAAAAGAAAGGATTCATTTTGAAGCCCCGCCAGCCAGCAGTCTGGAGTCAGAAATGAACAGATTTTTCCACTGGTTCAACAGGAGTGCAAAAGATTCCGGGATAGAACTTGCCCTAAAGAGCGCGATTTCACATCTTTATTTCGTAACGATTCACCCTTTTGACGACGGAAACGGCAGGCTTTCAAGAATCCTCGCCGATATGATTCTTTCTCAGGACGGAAACGACAGGCTTTTCAGCATGAGTGCTCAGCTTTTAATCGAGCGAAAGGACTACTACGCCATGCTCGAAAAGACACAAAGCGGAAGCACCGACATCACAGAATGGCTCGACTGGTATTTGGGCTGCATGGCCCGAGCAATCGAAAGCTCCCTCTGCCAGATTGAGCGAACGCAATCGATAAGAAGATTTTGGGAAGAAGCCCACCGCCGCACAGTTCTGAACGAAAGGCAAAAGAACATGCTTTCAAGAGTCCTGGATAGTAGCTGGCAGGGAAAGTTAACTACATCAAAATGGGCAAAAATCTGCAAGTGCTCCCAGGACACCGCCACCCGTGACATCAAGGCCCTCACTTCAAGGGGAATCTTAAAAAAGGAAGAAGCCGGCTGAAGAAGCACGAGTTACAGCGTGTGTGAGTTTTAAGTTCTCGCATATCTCAAAACCACCGCCGCAATTACAACGAACATGAACACCGGGAACCATGCGCCCATAAAAGGTGAAATTGCGCCGAACTTTGCTAGCAGCATTGTAATCATCTGCGTGACATAGAACAAAACGGCCGCGCTGATACATGAGGCAAGGCTCATGAGCATGACATTTTTTCGTGTTTTTCCGCTCAAACCTACGGAAAGGAATACGACTATGAACAAAATGAACGGGAACGAGAATTTTTTGTAATAAAGACTCATTGGCTCGGCGAAAGGCAAACCCGCTTTCTGCAAGTGCTCGATGTAAACCTTGGCTGTGGCAGAATCTACTGTTTCGACGCTGATTACATTGTTCTGGAATGTTTCTGGAGGCTCAATCAAGCGCTCAAGATTGTCCTGAGTAACATAACCAGCGTGAATTGTTCCGTCTTTTTGCGTGTACTGAATTCCACCTGTGAGAATCCATTTTCCGTCGTGCCAGGCAGCAGAATCAGCCCTTATTATAGAAGAAAGTGTCTTGTCTTCGTTCCGAATTATAATGAAAACCGAAGTGAGTCGTTTAGTACTGTCATCGTAAAACTCAGCCTTGTAGCAGATTTTACCGTTTTCGCTCAGGATAACGATTTTGTCATTGTTCAGGGATTTGTCCTTGTTCAAAACGGCTTCCTGCTCGGCGGTCTTTTTGGCATAGGTGGGGACGACAATTTTGTCATCGAAGAAAAAAAGCGCGAAACTCATTCCAAAGGCAAAAACAAGCAGCGGAAATGTAAAGCGTGTGAGCGAAACCCCTGAGGCAAAAATTGCAATCAGCTCATTGTTCGCATACAAGTCACTTAAAGTGTATGAAACCGCAAAAAGAATCGCAATCGGCGTGGCATACCACAGGCATTTCGGAAGATAAAGCAGCATGATTCGAAGGACTTTGAGGCCGGAAACACCATTTGAGATGAAATTCCAGAGATTCATCATCAAATCAACGAGAATAAGTACAATGGCGAAAAAAACAAGTGCTCCGATGAAAAGAGGAATAAGCTTTCTGAAAAGATATTCGATGAGTTTCATTTTCTAAGCAACCTGAAATAAGCAATTAAACCAACCAGACCAATCAAAAGGTTTGGAAGCCACATGGTGCTGACTCCGTAAACGCCTGTACGAGAGCTGAAAATCTGACCGACGATGCTCATTGCCCAATACAGCAACGCGATGAACAGCCCGATTATGAGTCCGATTGTCTGGCCGTTGTGCTTTCCGAAGATAAGAGCAAAAGGCATTGCAAAGAAAGCAAAGAAAATCGAGCCGAAAGGCATTGAGAATTTTTTGGCCATTTCGAGATTATAACGATTCCTTTTTTTCTGCGTTACATCGGCATCATATTTCATTGCCTTAATCTGCTTGTACAAGTCATAGCTCGTCATTTCACGCGGAGAAATTGCACGGTCATTTTCAAGGAAAGTTGACTCGAAGATATTAAGCTCAACATTTTCACTTGTAAGTACATCATAGTCATTTTTTTTGTCGCGGTCGAACATTACGACGCTCGCATCATTCATAATCAGCTTCATGAGAACACCAGCCGCACTTGATTTTTTGACAACGGAAGCGTCCGCCACGATGATTCTCTGACCGCCATCGGAATCAGTGTCAAAGAAAATCAAATCACTCACATTTTCGCCTTCAACTTCGCCGATTACAAGAGTTTTATCGTTAGTCCTTTTAATTGAGTTGGATTCTAGCTCGACGGCAGGATTTGAAGTGAGGATAGAGCGATACAGTTTGTTATAGTTGATTGTTCCAAGAGGAAGCAGATAGTCGTTCACGAAGAAAGACGCAATTGAAATCAGGATTCCAAGGATGAGGACCGGTTTTAAAATCACACGGTAGTTCTGGCCAGAAGCACGCAGAATCAGAATCTCGTTTTCACTTGCAAGACGGCCAAGACACATCAAAAATCCGACCAAAGTTGCAAAAGGAGCTGACTGAGCGATGACCATTGGGAGCGAATATGTAATAAGCCTCATTACATCAATGACAGGAACGCGCTTTTTGAGGATATTTTCTGCGACCAGAAGAATCTGATTTACAAAGAATACCATGAAAAAAAAGATGAATGCGATGAAAAAATATAGAAAAAGCTCCTTCATTAAGTAGCGGAAAAGAACATGACGGTTGACGCCGTTTTCTTCCTGCATGGCGGTTTCCCAAAAGGAAGAAAGGCGCTTGAGATGAAAGAGTTTTGCAGCCTTTGAAAACGATTTTGAAAGGAAATTGAGAAAATTGAAATCATTGTACTTTTGTACGAGAATTTTCCCAAATTCTTCGAGATTCTTTTTGGCCTTACTTCTTGCCCAAGTGCGCCTGTAGTATATGATAGAAACAAGCACACGCTTTATGGGAAGATAGGCCTTTGTTTTTCGAAATTTTTTGAGAAGTTCCGTTATTTTTCCGTTTAGGAAGCGTTTGAGCCTCCAGATAGGACTTGCCATATTTTATTTTGCGCCAACATTTTCTCGCTGACCGCCCTTTCGCCCTTCGCTCACGCTCATAGCCTACGGCTACTAAAGGGGCTACACGGCGGGGCGGCTTTTATTTGCTCCCCGTTGAGCCGAATCCGCCTGAGCCGCGCTCTGTTTCATCAAGTTCAGTTACCTGTTCAAAAACACCAATTGTAACCGGAGCAACAACAATCTGTGCAATTCTATCGCCGTTATTGACGGTAAAATCTTCGGTTCCGAGATTTACAAGAATGACTTTGACTTCACCGCGATAATCAGAATCAATTGTGCCTGGAGTGTTAAGGACTGTGACACCATTTTTTGCGGCAAGACCTGAACGAGGGCGAACCTGAATTTCATAGCCTTCAGGAATTGCAAAAAAAAGCCCTGTAGGAATCATTGCCCTTTCGCCTTTTTTGATTACAACGCTTTCGGAAAGAAGAGCGCAAATGTCGGCACCAGCGGCACCATTTGTTTTATATTGAGGAATTACCGCACCAGAAGACGCGACACATTTGATGTTTACTTTGTTCATGCGGTTATTATATAGAAGAAAAAGAGTGTTATCAATAAGAATTGCCTTGAGATTCAGCACGGAAAGAAAAGTTCAGCATTCTCTTTAAAAAAATTTGCAAGATTTCAAAGTCAGACTTACAATTATATAAATTGAAAAAGCGTTCACTTAATTAAAAATGGACGCATGGAGGTAACATGAAAAGAGTCATTTCTATAGTTGCGGGTCTTGCACTTGTTTTTGCATTTGCATCATGTAACAAAAAAGCTGCCGGTACAACACAGGCATCTTCAGGCGAAGGTGAATTCGCAAAACTAATCGCTGCTGCCCAGGCTGAAGGAGCACTTACAGTCTACGGTTCGTGCGAAGAAGAATATCTTTCTGCTGCAGTAAAAACATTTGAAAAGAAATACGGAATTCCTACAAAATATCAGCGTCTTTCAACATCAGAAGTTTTCACAAAGATTTCTGAAGAAAATGGCAATCCATCCGCTGATGTTTGGTTCGGCGGCACAACAGACCCATACAATGAGGCTGTAGCTAAAGGCCTTTTGGAATCATACGACGCTCAGAACGCAAAAAATCTTATCAGCACAGACTACAAGGACACAACAAACTGCTGGTTCGGTATCTACAAGGGAATCCTGGGCTTTATGGTCGATCAGGAAGAACTTAAAAACCGCAATCTCGCAGCTCCAAAAACATGGGATGACCTTTTGAAACCAGAATACAAGGGCTTAATCATGCTTTCAAACCCGAACACCGCTGGTACTGCAAAACTCGTAATCAACACAATGATTCAGATGAAAGGCCACGATGCCGCAATGGAATATTTCAAGGCATTGGACAAAAACATCGCACAGTACACAAAATCAGGTTCAGGCCCATCAAAAATGGTAGGACCTCACGAGTGTGTAATCGGCGTTGGATTCCTTCACGACGGTATCTATCAGATTCTTCAGGGATATGACAACATCGGGCTCATCGTTCCAGAAGACGGCACATCATTTGAGGTCGGTGCAACTGCAATCTTCAAGGGTGCAAAACATCCAAATGCAGCAAAACTCTGGATTGAATATGCGCTTTCTCCAGACTGCGTAAATCAGGCAAAAGACGCTGGTTCATATCAGTTCCTCGTTTTGAGCAACGCAGAGCAGCCAAAAGAAGCAGCTCAGTTCGGACTCGACATGAACAACACAATCAAATATGACTTCGAGGATGCAAAAAAGAACAGTGCTAAATATGTAGAAGACTTCTTCAAAGCACTCGAAAGTGCAGCCGACGATCGCTTCAAGACAAAATAAAACAAGCATCTAGGTTATGACGCGGATATACACAGATAAACGCGGATATAAAAACTGCGTGAATCTGCGTTAATCTGCGTCTATTTTTTTGCTTTTTGCATTTAATCACTTTTCTTAGTTTATTTCGATGTATTGCATAAAATAAGGAAACTATATGGAAAATAAAAATCAGGGCCGTGCGCTCGACAGGAAAAAGTTTTTTGCTGATCCTGTGCTCATCAGCATGATTGGCGTACTGCTTGTATTTCTGGCTCTTTTTATCCTCTACCCGCTTCTTATGGTTCTTTTGGACAGTCTTATTTCTGACGGAAAGGTTACAATCGGGGTTTTCAAAAGAATCTTGAGCATGGCTCGGTTCAGGACGGCATTTACAAACACAATAACTCTCGGTTTTATAACAGGAATTGCTTCTACGGCAATTGGTCTTCTTTTTGCCTATGTAGAAGTCTATGTAAAACTAAAGACAAAGGTACTCACAGGACTTTTCAGGCTGGTTTCAATGCTTCCAATTGTTTCACCGCCTTTCGTCCTCTCTCTTTCCATGATTATGCTTTTTGGCCGTAGCGGTATCATCACGCGTGCGCTTCTGCATATCAATGATTCAAACATCTACGGTCTCAAAGGAATTGCAATCGTTCAGATTATGACTTTCTTTCCTGTCTGCTACCTCATGCTCATGGGGCTCTTAAAGAACATTGACCCGTCGCTTGAAGAGGCAGCTCGTGACATGGGTGCAAGCCGATGGAAGGTCTTTACAAGCGTTACTTTCCCGCTCCTTTTGCCAGGTCTTGGAAACGCATTCTTGGTCACATTCATTGAGTCCGTAGCTGATTTTGCAAACCCGATGCTCATCGGAGGAAGCTACGACACACTTGCGACCACGATTTACTTGCAGGTCACAGGTGCCTACGATGCGACTGGTGCGGCGGCAATGAGCGTCGTGCTTCTCTCACTCACTGTCGTTCTCTTCCTTATTCAAAAATACTATCTTGAGCAGAAAACAGCGGCAACCCTCACAGGAAAGGCAAGCCGTGCTAGAATGCTCATTACGGACACAAGCGTTCGCATTCCGCTTTCAGTGCTTTGTGGCCTTTCAAGTGCATTCGTTCTTCTTCTATATATAATGGTTCCGTTTGGAGCGCTGTTTAAGCTCTGGGGAAGAAATTACTCGCTCACCTTCAAATGGTTCGACTACATGTTCCGCACAAGCGGTATCAAGGCATTCAAAGATTCTTTCGTGCTTTCCTTTATAGCGGCTCCTCTCACAGCCCTTCTTTCGATGGTAATTTCATACCTTGTCGTTAAAAAGAAGTTCAAGTCAAAGGGATTCATCGAATTTGTCTCTATGCTTGCGATGGCGGTTCCAGGAACTGTTTTGGGTATCGGCTACATCCGCGGCTTTGCAAACGGTCTTTTCCGCACAGGAATCATGTCAAGCCTTTACGGAACAGGATTGATTTTGATTATCGTCTTCATCGTGCGCTCATTGCCGACCGGAACCCGAAGCGGAATTTCAGCCCTTCGCCAAATCGATAAGTCAATCGAAGAAAGTGCATACGATATGGGAGCAGGCAGCGCGCGAGTCTTTATGACGGTCACACTTCCGCTCATCCGCGATTCGTTCTTCTCAGGTCTTGTCACGGCGTTTGTCCGCTCAATCACGGCAATCTCGGCAATCATTTTGCTTGTCACGCCAGACTTCCTTCTCATCACCTGCCAGATTAACGAGCAGGCCGAAAAGGGCAACTACGGAATCGCCTGTGCCTATGCGACGGTGCTCATCCTCATCACATACGGCGCGGTTCTTTTGATGAAACTGGGAATCCGCTTCTTCGGAACTAGCCGCAAAATTAAAGAATAGGAGAATTTTATGTCTACAGAAAAAAAAGGCGTGCGCCTTGATCATATATCTAAAATCTATCAGGACCCAAAGACAGGCAAAGACTTTTATGCCGTCCACGAGACAAACCTCGACATCAAGCCGGGCACATTCGTCACTTTGCTCGGACCTTCTGGCTGCGGAAAAACAACAACCCTCCGCATGATTGCAGGATTTGAAAGCCCGGACGAAGGCGAAATCTATCTTGGAAACGAGGCAATCAACGCCCTTCCGCCGAACAAACGCGACACGGCAATGGTATTCCAGAGTTACGCGCTTTTGCCGCACTACAATGTCTTTGACAATGTTGCTTACGGTCTCAAAATCCGAAAACTTCCAAAAGAAGAGATTCAGAAAAAGGTAATGGACATCCTCAAACTCGTTGAAATGGAAGGAATGGAAGGCCGCATGACAAACCAGCTTTCAGGCGGTCAGCAGCAGCGAGTCGCATTGGCCCGAGCACTCGTAATGGAGCCGGGAGTCCTTCTTTTTGATGAACCGCTCTCAAACCTCGACGCAAAGCTCCGTGTTACGATGCGCACCGAAATCCGAAAGATTCAGCAGAAAGTCGGAATCACGGCAGTTTATGTCACACACGACCAGAGCGAAGCAATGAGCATTTCCGACCAGATTATCATCATGAGCAAGGGAAAAGTTGAGCAAATCGGAAGTCCGCGCGAAATCTACTACCGCCCCAAAAACAAATTCGTCGCTGACTTTATCGGTGAGGCAAATTTCCTTGACGCAAAAGTCGATTCAACAGACGGAGAAACAGCGAAAATCACGGTAGCAGGAACTCAGCTCGAAGTTCTCAACTATGCAGGAATTGCTGCCGGCTCTGAAGCCTCTCTCGTACTGCGCCCTGAGAATGTCACGCTTTCAGACTCAGGAATCCTGAACGGCACTGTAACTTTCAGCACATTCATGGGAAGCTATCAGTACTATCAGGTAGATGTCGGCGGAAAAAATGTCAACATCACCGATTACAACCCGCTCGGCCGAAAAGTCTACGAAGCTGGTGAAAAAGCCGCCCTCAACTTCGACACAAAGGGAGTTTATATTCTTTAAACGGAAAGTGGAAAATTGAAAACGGAAAGCTGGACTTTTGAGAACTTTTCTCTTAGAAACGAAGGATGTTCGATAAGTCCAGTTTTTTTCCCCTTAATTTTCTCTTATTTTATTCTCACGCATCTCACAAGATTTTACAAAATTGACGGAATATAATCAGGGTATACAGAATAAGTGAGGTGTTTTATGAAAAAGATTTTACTTTCTCTTTTGACCATAGGATTTTTAATCTGTTCATGTGATGATTCCATTTCAAGCGAATCATCAGAATCAAGTTCTTCCTCCACTTCAAACGAAATAAACAATACGGCACAAACCGATTCATCTCAAACGACGGAAACCGCATCAGAATCATCAGAATCATCAGAATCATCAGAATCATCAGAATCATCAGAATCATCTGGTTCATCAGAAAGTTCATCTGAGACAAGCCAACAAGAAAGCGAATCAGGAACAGGCACCTCTTCTGAAGGAGGTCTATCCTACGACAACTCAATTAGCCCGAATGTATTCGAAATATCAGCATCTTCTTCATACATAACAATTTCAGGAATTCCGACAGGCAGAACGGTATTTCTCACAAGAACAAACCCGAATTCGAGCACAATTTCTTCAAACAGTTCAAGATATGTCACTTCAGCATCCGGATTGTCTCTTTCAAAAGGCGATTCAGATTCAAC
This sequence comes from uncultured Treponema sp., assembly GCF_946187725.1. Classification (GTDB taxonomy): domain Bacteria; phylum Spirochaetota; class Spirochaetia; order Treponematales; family Treponemataceae; genus Treponema_D. The sequence continues at coordinate 36,110 of NZ_CAMHSK010000008.1, read as the reverse complement.
TTCTTCAACAGGAAGCAGCACAGGATTCCTGTCTTTTGGCCCCGGCGGATTCGGACCACATCACTGCACCTCCCTTTCTTTGGGCATCTCTCTCCCCCAAACCGCAGAATCGGCTTCTCGTGCGGCGACTTATTCACTCACAAAAGTTACGCCAAAAATCTACACGCAAAGCGATGTCGGAAGTGCAACCCGCTCAATCTATGTCGATCAGGATTCAAACATTTCAACTTTCAAGGCTGAAACAGCGACTCTCCGTGCAGTCGGAACATTTTGCAATGTCTGGGTCATGCCGGATAACTGGTCATCTTCAAGTGCCACAGGTGAAAAAATCAATTCAGAAATCGCAGAAAAAATAGCCTCAAATTTCGATGAAATGTATGAAAAAATCCGCAATGTTTTCGGTGAAGAATCTGATGAGCTGGCCGCAAATTCCAGCATGTCTAGTAAAATCAGCATGAATGACTACAGCGAAACCGGCACAATCGTAAACATCGTAATCTATGACATAGGGAAAGACTATTCAAGAGGAGAAAATTCGGGCGACACAGTAGGCTATTTCTACGCAAAAGATTATTTTTATCTCTCAAATACAAATTCCGTATACAAATACTCGAACAAAGGAAAATATTTCTATGTAGACGGATATTATGCCGCAAACTACACGAGCGAAGTCTATTCAACACTTGCCCATGAATTCCAGCATATGATTGATTTCGGCGTAAAATCTATGAATCAGGGCATCAGTACATCAAGTTCCTACAACGAAATGAAATCAATGCTCTGCGAAGACATTATGTATTCCACGCTCTGCTCGCTGGATTCAAATTTCAACGAAGATGACAGTCCTTTCGCACGGCTTCCGCTGTTCAACCGTCATTATGCAGACATCGGCCTTGAATTCAATTCAAGTTCACCCGAAATCTATTATTCTTATTCCAACAATTACGCTTTCGGATCATGGCTTTTGCGCACACAGGGAGGCATTCCGCTTCTTCATGAAATTGCGACAAACGGTTATGCAGACGAAAAGGCAATTCTGAATGCACTTAGCAAAAACGGCTCAAATGCGTGCAGCATGGAAGCTCTCTTAAAAGAATATTCTTTAGCATGCACGCTCGGCAAAGAAGAAAAAGGATTTCAGTCAAATCTTGCTTCAAGTGAACTTTGTTTTGGAGAATATGAATATTCGCTTGAAGCAGTGGATTTATGGAATCTTCAAGACCTTCTGAGCGAAACCTATGAAGCAAACAAAGACACAACTGCTTATTATAAGTTCGATGGTCCTTATCTTTACGGATATAATTCAAAGGTTTCACTCAGGCCATACGGAATTGTCGTTCACAAAGTTGGAACTGTTACAAACTCAAGCGTGACAGTAAATTTCAACACGACAGGCTTTTCTTCATCACAGAAAGTATACTTAGTTGTTGAATAAAAGCATAACCATTTACTCAATCTTGAACACATCGAGGCTCTGCAAAGCTTTTCCGCTGGAATCGAACATACCCCATTTGTAATTCCCGTAGAGGTCGCCGCCCCAGACAAAAACGCCGCATCCGCCTGATTTTGCAGATTCTTCGATGATATGGCGGATTGTGTTTGCCTGATTCTGGACAGTGCCTTTGACATAGTTCACGCCCGACTTTTCACCAGTTTCAAGGTCTGAATACACTTTTGAAGTAAGCGGATCTACAAGATGAATATAGCTTTGATTTTGAGCGGAAAGATTTGAATCATCATGCCAGTGAGCGGAACACTCAGCAATCAAAATCTTTTTGCCGAATTCGCTTTTGAGAGCCTCGATATTGCTTTTCAAAACAGCGATTGATTCATGGCTTTCTTCCCAGGGATAATACGAAAGACCGATTATATCGTAATCAAGAGCGGCTTCTTTCAATGGCTCAAAAATCCAGGTCACATACTTTGAATGCGCAACATGAAGGACAATCTTTATCCCCGAATCAAAAGAACGAACTGCATGGCAGCCTGCTGAAAGATAGGTTATGAAATTCGCACGATTTTCACCCCAACTCGTTCCGGCAAATGCGAATTCTTCTTTTTTGTTGTTGTCGCTTGAATCAGTGCCATAATGAGTCATCAGGCCGTTGTTTATCTCGTTTCCAATCTGAACATATTTCGGAACAATGCCAGCTTCGTTTTTAAGGGTTTGGAGAACTTCTGTAGTATAAGAAGAAAGTGAGCTTGCGACCTCATCAACGCTCTTCAAATTTTTCCATGCGGCAGGAACAAGCTGACGGCCAGGGTCAGCCCATGTGTCCGAATAATGAAAATCAAGCATCAAATCGAGATTTGCAGCCTTTACCCGCTTTGCCATTGAAATTGTGCGCTCTAGGCTGTTCATGCCTGTGTTTATTCTTTTTGCGAATTGATTTGGATCATTCCAGATTCTCAATCGAACGGTATTTACACCATGATTTGCAAGAATCTGAAAGAAATCCTTCTGTTTGCCATCGGAATCAGTCCAGATGACATTATTTTCCTGCTCATAAAAATCGACCTCAGAAGCATCAAAACCTCTGATAAATGTTTCACCAAGTTTCATTGAAAGCCCTTCTATTTTTATAGAATTGTCTGAATTTTTACTCAGCTTATAAGAAATTGTGTGTGTCTGATCCTCATTAAACTTAAACCAGAGATTATCATCAGTCTCAGCAGAAAGCAAAGTCTCGCCTGCATAGACTTTTATTCCGTAAATTTTAAAGTATCCGTAAGAATCTGCGTATTCACTGCTAAGGGTAAAAAGTGCCTTAGTGCCAGAAACAGCTGCCATTACATTTGTCTTTATTGACTCATCGCCTGAAGCACCGTAAGTAAGGCTCACGCCTGTCAGAGATTCAGCATTTTCGCCAGAAAAAGCCAACACAAGTTCCATCGAAGGAGTGGAATCTTCGGAATCGTCAGTGCAGGCGAAAAAAGAAAAGAGCATTGCCCAGAAAAAGAAGATTTTTAAGAAAGAATGATTTCGGAGTGTCATATTATTGCTCCATTTTTGAAAGAAATCCCGCGCCAGCGTGTGACATGACGCGGGAAAGCAAGGGGCTATATATTAGAGGTGTTCGGAAACTGAGGTCGCTTTGCGACTAGCGTTTTCCGAACAGTTCTATTATTCATAAAGCACGGAAATAGTACAGGTTGCACCATTTCCAGCGACAACGAACAAACCGTTTGATTTAATTGCAGAAATGACAGCAGAATCTGAAATCTCAGCAGAATAACCGCTAATGTCATCGTCCCATCCCAGCGTAACCTGATTATCCCAAGAAGCAGCGGAGTTTACATTAACCCACCAGGCATCATTATCAGTTGCAGAATAATTTGCTGCCTTTACTTTAAGTTTATTTATTGTGAGGCTTGAGAAAACAGAGGCAGCAACTGTCGCTGTTTCAGGATATGCTCCAGTTCCTGTGTAACTTGCAGAATAAATAGAAGAACCTGCTTCGGCTGCCTTTTTCTTGTAAGTAATTGTGACAGAACCATCTTCAACAAACTTGAACCAAGCACCAGTTTCTCCGCTTGAATTACTTTCAAAAGTTGTTTCAACTTCACCATCGCTGTTAGAAACTGTCAGAGTTATGATGTCCATATATCCGTCATCATTTACATACTTATCAGAAGCGGTGAAAGTCGCACTTTTTCCATCAGAGGCAAGATTCGCAGTAATAGTGCTTGTTTTTGTCGAGTCATCTTTGTTTTTACCATTTCCGTATTTAACGCTTACACTTGTAGCCGTAAAATCACTGAATTTAAAATTCACCGTCATGGTAGCAGAGCCTTCTTCTTCATCATCACTGCTAGAGCAGCCTGTGAAAACAAATCCTGATGCGAGCATGAGTGCCGCACCGACCAGTGCAAAAATGCTTTTTTTCATAATAGATTCCTCCTTATAGAATCACTTTTATTGATATCTGCCTTTTTGAAAGACAGTCATTTCCTTATTTTGATACGGAAGTGCTTGTGGGTGTCGCGACTCCGTTTTTAACTTCCACGACGACGGTGGCTTTTCCTTTGCTCAAATCGAGATTATCGATATAAAAATTTCGGTTTCCGTTTGAGCCGTCTGCTCCGTTCCCTTCACAAGCTCCTGCAGAATACCATGGGCGTGACCAGTCGTTTGTAGGACAGAGCGAGAACTGAATGTTCGCCGTCGTCACAGAAATTTCATTTGAAACGCCCCTTCCGTTTTTCATCACGACATCGATATTTGTGTTGTCCCAGCCGTTGTTTCCGTCAAAATTTCCAGGAATCGAGTAATTTCCCGAAATATCCCCGAATCCCGAAAATTCAAAAGTCACAAGAAGCTCTGGCTGATTATGAAGTCCGTCCGCATCAGCACAAGAAGAAAGCCCAACCCCCAGAAAAAGACAAGATATCAATACCAAAAAACCTCTAACTTTCGCCAGATTCAGGAATCGATGCTCGTTTTCCATTTTCATTTTTCCATTTTCAATTTTCATTTTCCTATCCTCCATTACAAATCCCAGATTAAGCCGACTCGGACGAAACTGTTGTAGTTGTTATCGTCAAGCGTGTTAAGAAGATATGTGCGGTGAATCGGCTTATTGAGCGGGTCGTCGGCACGGTACAGGCTGTAGTTGTTGTCCTCAAACGGATCCATTCCGTAGGCAAAGTGAGCCCAAAGTTTCGGATGCCCTGGAAGAGGCGTTTTGTTGACCGCAAACCCGAGCGCAAATCCGAGCGGCTGATTTTTGTCAGTTTTATTTTCATAGGCACGATAAAGCATTCCGCCGAAAACATTAAAGTTATCAGTAATATCAGATTTCAAAATCATACTGTGATATGTGACATTCTTTTTGTAGCTTGAGCCTGCGCTGCTCGTCCATTTATTGTATGAAGAGCTGGTCGCATAATCGAATTTGAGTTTTTTCATCATGCTGAAATCAGGAGCCCATGCAAGTTCGGCACCGGCTTCCTGCAGCGTGATAATCTGCTTGTTCTTTTTCCCGGAGACTGCCTTGTCAGCATAAATTACACCGTAAGAAGCAAGCGTGAGCGGAGTCGCAAGAAATCGTTCCAAATCAAAGTCAAAATAAGGCTCGTTTCTGAGCGAATATTCCGCGCTCGTGTCCGATGCAAAACTGAGCGCGAAAGTCTCGTCATCATAAGAAGGAAGAGTAAGACCTTCATCAAGACCGAAAGAAAACCATTCCAAAGGAGCGAAAGCAAAATCCGCCTGGGTAAAAAGTTTTCCCGCATTGATGTCATCGTAAGCCTGGCCATCGCTTCCCCAGACCGAATTCACGCTGGAACCGGCAAGACTTTCCATGACGCGAAGGCTCCATTTTTCTGCCTGCCAGCTTCCCCTTCCCGCAAAGGCAAGCGTCTCTTTTTCAAGGTCAAGATCCGTTCCGAATGTTCCGAGCATATGGAATTCGATTTTGAGAGGCTCGATTGGAGCGACGGCAAGATATGTAGAGAACGCGTTGATATTGTCCTTGTTGTAGTCGTAGAGTTTTTCAGATTCGGTTTTGCTTCCGAATGTTGCGGCGAATTCAATCAAAGGTGCTTTTTCGTCACCATATTTTACATCAAGCAAATCATAGAGACCGTAAGTGCCCCGCATCATGCTGAGTGCTGCAGTCGCGTTTACGGTGAAGTCGCCGATTTTTTGAAGGTCTTTTCCAAGCGACAGTTCAGTGAAGCCCTTTTCGACAGATTCCCAGCGGTCAATGACATGATAGATTCCGTCAAAATCAAGCATTCCGCCCGCCTTGAGCTTTCCGTAGCCGATTTTTGTCTCAAAGTAAGGATTTATGAGCGTGAATCCGAATTTGTTGAACGAGCCGACAGTATTATCATTCCCATTGTGCATGAAGCTGAACGGCATTGAGTAAAGCTCGTGGAATCCGTCTTTCCAGCTCACGGTCGGGTCGTTATCGGCATAGCTGTTCGACTGGTAGATAGTCTTGTCGAAATCGTAAACCGAAATTTCCGCATCAAGATGGAACGATGGCGTTATGTCGCCCCAGAACCACCAGTTGAGGTTTGAGAGAAGATGCGAATTGTCGAATTCGTATCCCGATTTTTCGTTCGTCGCAATGTCGCGGATAATCGCCTTGTTGCTCGAAGTAAGCTCAATCCATGCGCCCTGTGCCACAGAAGAATTTCCCGCAGTGCTTGCCTGAGCCGGAGCCGCACTCACTGCCTTAGAAAAATCCTCGTTCAGCGGAACCACAAAACCGTCATTCGCTTCCTGTGCATAAGAGCTTGAAATCAAAAGAGAAAGAGCAAGCAGCACAGAGATTTTTTTATTCATTTTAACATTTCTTTTCATTGTAAAATCCCCTTTTTAATCCACTTTAATCAACTCAATGTCGTCGAAGTTGCCCCAGCAGTCTGGATTCGTGTCCAGATAGATTCCGACAGTAACTTTTCCGTTGCTTACAGGAACGCGAATCTTGTACTGATGCCAGTCTGTCCAGCCGGTATTCGTGATTTTTGATGTTACCTGCTTTTCTGTTCCGTCAAAATTTGCCGCGAACAAGCGGATATTGTTTTCGCCGCCGCCGCCCATCGCCCAGACAGAAAGCTCGTATGTTCCGTTTTCTGGAACGCTGACTGTCTGCGAGAGCACAGACTTAAAGCCGTTTCCAAGCCAGTATTTGTAAGTCCATTTTCCGCTCTTTGCATTGCCCTTGTTGTTTTCCATAAAGCAGGCTGCCCCGGGTCCGTTGAGTTTCCATTTTCCCATTTTTCCGCTTTCAAACGAAGGGTCTTCAATCAAATTCATACGGTTGCTCAAAACAACGCTCGCCCGTGCCTTAAAGCTTTGACCGCTAACCGTGCCTTCAACGCTCACAATTCCGGCTTTTTGGTTTTTCCAGTCGATGCTTTCCCATTTGACATCGACCAGACCTTCACTGTCGTTTGTGTAGATTACCTTGATTTTTGACGGAAGAGCAGGTGTTTCCCCAGTTTTTGCCGTAATCTCAAGGGAATCTGCGAGTGCATATGGAGTAAAGCCTGAGCCATTTTTGGCAGAACCGCCCCAGACATTCTCGACCTCGCCCTTGCCGCTCACCAAATTCCAGACAGCCATTGACGGAAGAACTTTTCCTGTAAAATCGAACAAAGCCTGATTTTCCCAGGTATTTCCTTCAGTTGCAGAAAGATTCGCGCCTTTCCAGAGAATTGAATCCGCTTCCCACCAGAATACGCCGCATCCGCCTTTTACGCTGCTGACAGCCGCAATTATGTCGCGCAATTCAGTCGCCTGTCCCTGAACGCTCGGAACATAGCCGTTTGCCTCATCAGAATAGACCTGAAAGACATTGCCCTGAAAATCGCCGTTTTCCTCAGTGAAAGCATATGCCGTTTCCACGACAGCCATTTCTTTTCCGTATCGCTTTGAAATCATCTCAAGATTTGCTGTAAGCTCTGCAATGGAGCCGTGCCAGTACGGATAGAATGAAAGACCAATGATGTCATAGTCGATTTTTGCTTTCTTGACTTCATCAAAGACATATTTATACAAGTCCTGCTTTCCGCCGTCTGCAAGGTGAATGATGATTTTTATGTCATTGCCGCCTTTTGCAGAGCGAACGCCCTTTGAAGCTCGGTCAAGAAGACGCATAAACTGCTTCATTCCGCCGATTTTCGCTTTGGGGTCTTCACTCCAGGTCTGACCGATTGGCCACATGAAGCCCGAATTCAGCTCATTTCCAATCTGAACAGAATCTGGAGCCGCGCCTTCTGCAGCAAAGCGGTCAATCGTCTCGCGGGTGAATTTTTCTACAGTGTTTTCAAGTTCCTTCGCGCTGAGATTTTTCCAATCCTGCGGCATATACTGCTTTCCTGGATCCGCCCAGAAATCCGAATAATGGAAGTCGAGCATGAATTGTAAGCCCGCGGCCTTTATTCTTTTGGCGATTCGAAGGTCGGTTTCGATTGTATTGTCACCGCCGCCTCGTTTCTCACCCTTTTTCGCGACGAGTTTTCCGTTTTTGTCATACTGATCTTCTTCATAAGTCGGATTGTTCCAGAGACGGATTCGGACATAATTTACGCCATGATCTTTGAGAATCTTAAAAATGTCCTCTTCCTCACCACGAGCGTTGTAAAATTTTCCGCCTGTCCTCTCTATCTGATCGACCATGCTGATATCAACGCCCTTCATAAAATCATCACGAAGTCCGTCAACCTTTTCCACGACGATTTTCTGTTTTACTGCATCAGAAGCCTTTCCCGATACAGCAAACAAAGGCGAAATCAAAGCACAAGTGATTGCAGCAGCAAGTACTTTTTTCATAACTTTTTCCTCCTTATGGAATCCTTATATTTCAAATTTCCTTTCAGTTTCGTAATTCAGTGAGTGAAGAACTGCGATTTCCTTTCCGCTGAACTGTGGCCATTTTTCTATGTAGACTTCCGCGTCTTTTTTGAGCGGTACAATCTCGAGTTCCAGATTCTTAAAATCAATTTCACTTTCAGTAAAACGCTTCAAGCCGATTTCCCAGGGATACTCTTCACCAAGATAGAAATGGTCAAGAAGCAGTTTTCGCTTTCCGTCATTTACTTCGTAGAGATTTGCCTTGTCGCCTGTGTAATCAAAAGAAACAAAGATGTCAGAAAGGGCTGAGTCAGAAGATTTTGAACGCAATTTTTCAATGAGAGAACTCAAGTCGATTTTGTAGAAAACCGAGCCGTTTTCAGTTCCCGCTTTTTCCGAAATCAGAAGACCTTTGTCCTCTTCTTTTGAAATTGGCTCATATTTCGCGAACAGGACTTGGTTAAAATCACTGGCGGCATTTTTATTCACCATGCCACTTTTTTTGAATCCTTCAGGAGCTTTTTCAAAATCAGGATACACAAAAATCTCAGAACAGCTTCGAGAAATAATATCGATTCCGCCCCCAGCATTTTCGATTGCAGAAGAAGTTGAATCTGTAATCACAAGGCGCTTCCCGATTTTCCATGAATTGAGCGCGTCTTTCCGTTCAAGGACAAGGAAGTTCTTTTTTGCCAGATTCTCTGATTTTTCGTCAGCAAAATCAAACAGATTCGCGCTTTCACCGTCATTTTCGCGCTTGTAGAATACGAAAAGCTCATTTTCACCCGAAGCGATTTTTGTAAACGGAGTGACTTTTGCGTTTTTGACAAAGGAAGACCCAAAAGCCATATTGAATGGCAGGAAGAAAAATTCCCCGCCGTGAACCGTGATTCCGTCCGGAAGGAAATCATATTCTTTTTTATAGTCAGAAAGATTCCATTCATTCAGTTTCTGATGGCGGACATAGTTGTTCACAAAAACATAGCCGCTTTTTTCAGAACGCTCATTTTTTCCGAATCTGAACGCAAATCTCGGCGATTTCAAATCGTCTGGCTTCACTTCAACAGGAATCAAGGCAGGAAGAGCGCACAATTCTTCGCCCCACTCGGCAGTAAAGTACGAAAGCAATTTAAGTTCACGCAAAGTGTCCGAAACCTGACCGAATTCTCGCACTGCCGCACGGAAATCATAGGATTTGACAGGCAAATCGTTCAGATAGCCGGTTGCGCGCGATTCCTGTAAAGTCGTGAGTTTTCCTTCCGGGTTCGTGCCGCCCGCATACATATAAAATCCGAGCAGATTCACGCCGCTTCCAAGTTTTGAAAGAGCGACTGCCGCAATGTCCTTTGCGCTTGCAATCGTTCTTCTGTGACCTGTCACCTGAAGTCCGCCGCCAAGTTCTGCCGTGAGATAAGGGAATTTTTCGATGTCAAAAGTGATTCCGTAGCCAAAACCGTGATCGCTTCCGATGTTGTGGTCATTTCGCTCATGCGTGAAAGTGTAGTTACCGCTCGGCTCGATTTCCGAAGTCCTCTGATCCCACGGAGCATCGCAATATCCGCCCATGACAGGAAGCATTCCGCCAGTCCATGCTCCGCCCCAGCCTGTTGCCGTGTACAATGCGACATTGAAGCCACATTCTTTCGCAAGTTTCTGCAAAGTCTGCATATGAAGCTCACCTGATTCCTTTTCGTAAAGGCCGCCGCAATGACCGTATTCGTTTTCAATCTGAACGCCGATAATCGGATTTTCGCCCGTAGAATCGTCTTCAGGATTGCAGATAAAATCGCTTACCTGCTCATAGATTTTTGAATACCACTTTCTCACAAGCTCAAAGTAACGCTCATCATTCGTACGCGGCTCATATTCCTTTTTTAAAAGCCAGTCCGGGAATCCGCCGTTACGAACCTCACCATGACACCACGGCCCGATTCTAAGCAGTATCTTCATTCCGCAGTCTTTTACGGTCTGCATGAAAGCATGTAAATCACGCTGACCCGAAAAATCATATTCTCCTTCAATTTCCTCATGGTGAATCCAGATTACATAGGAACTCGCAAGCGTAACACCGCCTGACTTCATCTTATAAAGCCGTTCCGCCCATTCAGAGCGAGGCACGCGTGAATAGTGAATCTCGCCCATAATCGGGAAAATTCGTTTTCCGTCTTTTTTAATGCTTATATTATCAAAACTGTAACTCATAAAATCCTCTATATAGTAATGCAATCGGTTGCACAATTTATTAAATTTTCATTTTCCGTTTTCAAATTTCATTTTACTCTTTGACCGCCGCGCCGCCAAAACTTGAAATCAGCGTTCTTTGCGTGATAAGGAAGAAAATAACGAAGGGAATCGAAACGAGCAGAGAGCCTGCCGCAAAAATCGTGAATTCATTCTTTTTGTCAGAAACGAAGGCAAAAAGTCCAAGCGCAAGCGTCTGATTTTCAGGGCTTCGCAAAACCATCTTCGGGAAAATGAAGTCCATCCACGGTGCAGTAAAACTCGTAATCGCAAGGAAAGTGATAATCGGCTTTGCAATCGGCATGATTATCTGGGCAAATACGCGGAAATGACTTGCACCATCGATTCGGGCCGCCTCATCAAGACTTTTTGAAACTGTATCCATGTAATTTTTAACCATCCATGTGTTATATGGAATGTTTCCGGCCACATAGACCAGGACCAGTCCCCAAAGCGTATCCAGGCCGCCGATTCGGAGCAGGATTACATAAATTGCAATCATGCCGACAAAGCTCGGGAAAATCTGAAGAATCAAAAGACTCATCAAAAAAGATTTTTTGAATCTGAACTGGAAACGGCTGAAAACATAGGCCGAAAGCGAAGAAATCACGACGGTGGCAGCACTGGTCTCCACGGCGATAATCAGCGTATTCAAAAACCACTTTCCGTAATCATTTTTCGTAAACAAATCGACGAAATGCTCAAATGTGATGCCGTTTTTGAACGGAATGATGTTAAGCGAGGCGATTGAGTTTCCAGGAGCAAAAGCACCGCTTACGACATAAACCAGAGGATAAATAACGAACACAGAGACAATCAAGAAAATCAAATAGATAATCGTTTTGTTGAACTGGTGCATTTCATGTTCTTTTATCATACCGAACCTTCCTTATATGCTTTAGTCTGCCTGAAGTTGAAAATCGCGAACGGAGCAAGCACAATGAAAATCATGACTGCGATTACCGAAGCATAGTTGTACTTCATGAGCGTAATTGTGAGTTTGTAAATCCATGATACGAGAATATCAGTTCCGCCAGCAAGCGTAATCGTAGAATCTGAAACAGTTGGTGCTCCTCCCGTAAGGAAGTAGATTGCACCGAAGTTGTTCACATTATGAGCAAAACTCATGATAATCAGCGGCAAAGTCTGATACAGAACGAGCGGAAGCGTGATTTTAGAAAAAATCTGCCTGCGATTTGCACCGTCGATTTTTGCAGCCTCGTTCATGTCCTCACTGATTGCGGTCATTGTACCCATCGAAAGAAGCATGAAATATCCGAAACCAGCCCAAAGATTTACGACCACGCAGGTAAACTGTGCCATCACCGGAGTTCCAAGCCATGGAATCGGCTGAGAAATAATGCCGATTGCCATGAGCGTTCTGTTTACAATTCCGAATGAGCCGTTCAAAAGATTTTTCCAAACGAGCATCGAAACAACGCCCGGCACCGCATACGGAAGAATGAAAATGAAGCGAAAAATCGGTGCAATCCGGAAATTGATTTCACGAAGCTGAACCGCAACAATAAGCCCGCCAAAATAGCAGGTAAAGGTCGAAAGAACAGCCCAAACCAAAGTCCAGACAGCGACACGCAAAAATCCCACAGACCAGGTTTTCTGCCCGCCCAAAAGCTCCACGAAATTCTGAAATCCTACCCAGTCAACCGTATTATTTGGCGGAATGTGCGCCGGATCAGAATAGTTCGTAAAAGCAACGGCAACGCTGAAAACTAGAGGAACGATTACAAAAACCATGACCATCACAAAACCAGGCGCAAGACCGAAAATCGGAAATGATTTTCCCAAGGCGGTATCGAGCTGCTCTTTTTGAGTTCTGAATTTTCCAGTCCTGCAATATTCGGCATATCCTGCCTGTGCGCTTTTAACACTCAGGACATAGACAATCACAAAAATCGCAACCAAGGCAAGAATCAGAATGCCGTCAATCAGCATGAAAATTGAGTTGTCACGCATTTTGATTGGGAGTTCCGGATGCGGAGTTCCGAGCGTAATAAGGCCCACCAGTTTTTTAACTGTAAAAGGCAGGCACACGATGAAAGCAAGTTCACAAAGAGCAAAGAAAATGCCTTTTACATAATCTTTGAGGTAGAGAAGATGCGCCAGCCCCATAAAGCAGGAAGCGGACACACGAATTTTTTTCATCTCTGACATATCGTTTTTTATATCCATATTACTTTCCTACCATTGCAGTGTTGCAGGCATCAAGTTCTTTCTGAACATCAGCTCCATCCCAGATGTTTTTGCTTGCACTATTCATTGCTTCCCAGAACATAGCCATTTCAGGAATTGTTGGCATAGGGAAAGCATATTCAAGCTGCTTCAAGAAACCTGGTGCATACGGACTTTCGAGCGGAATATCGATGCTTGGAATTGCACCCGTAATTTCGAAGCGGAGACGCTGCATCTCTTCGCTTACAAGGAAAGCGGCAAATTCATTTGCTTCAGCAGGATGGTCAGAATAAGCCGAAACGAACATCGCGCGAGTTCCGCTGAACGAAGCCGCAGGATTTGAGTCCCCTGGAAGAGACGGAAGCGGCGCAACACCGAATTCAATGCCAGCCTTTTCAAAAGGAACAACATTCCAAAGTCCGGTTATGTGCATTGCCGCATTTCCTGTCTGGAAGGCAGCATCAACGGTCGCAGTTCCCAAGTCGGTAGAAGAAACATTCAGAATTCGCTTTAAGCCCTGAAAGAATTTCATGCCATCGACAGCATATTTATTATTGATGTTTGAATTGTTGCGGTCATTTCCATTGATTCCGAACAGACGGTTGCCGTTTTTTGTAGTAAAAATAATCGTGTAGTAGGCATTGCCTGTATCCATTACAAAACCGTATTTTCCAGGATTTTTTGCATTAAAATCTGAAGTCCAGTTAACAAGCTCATCCCATGATTTTGGCACTTCATTTTCTTTTACGAGCTTTTTGTTGTAAAAAAGAGCGTAGGTTTCTGCCGAAACTGGATATCCGTACAAAGTTCCGTCATAAGTGAGTGCCTTTACGCATGAAGAAAGAATATGCGAACGGATTTCATCAGCATTTGCCGTCGGAAGAACATGCCCGCCTGTTACAAGTGAACCGAGTCTGTCATGAGGAGCTGCAAAAATGTCAGCGCCCTTCCCGGCCGGTCCGTCAAGCGCAATCTGACCTGTTGAATCACCAAGTTCTACATTTTCAAATTTGATTTTAACATTCGGATGACTTGCCTCAAATGCTTCACCAGCCTTTTTAATGAATTCATCAGGACCGTTAGTTGATTCCCAGACAGTCAAAGTAATGCTTCCGTCATTTGCCTTTTTCTCGTTGCAGGAAATAAAAAATGACGCAGCAAGACAACATAATGACACACAAAAAACTTTCATTCCAAATTCAGCACATTTTTTCATATTATTCTCCTTTAAAAAGTAAATCGCTTAGTTCAACAATCGATTGATTCGGTAGATGCCCGCATTGCAAACGAGCAGTCCACATAATTAAGCTTTTCAAAATCAATTCCCTTCAAAGCCTTCAAAGAAAGCTCCGCAGAAACTTCTCCCAAACTGAATGCATTGACCTGAAGTGCACTAATTGGAGGCATGTGTGATTCAAGCAGAATGCTGTCATGGAAAGAAGCAATTTTTATGTCCTTTCCAGCCTGAATTCCATTTGCGTTAAGAATCTCCAGCACCTGAATACAAACCACATCATCTGAACACAGAATCAGATTCCAGTTTTTAAGGGAAAGCTCATCAGCAATGTCCGAAAAATCAGTGCAGACTGCATAATTGAGCGATTTTTCTTTAATGCTCTCCATGCCACTCAAAAATCCCGAAAGACGATTGTTGTTCGCCTCGACATCAAGAGAACCGCATACAAAAAGAACATTTCCGCCCTCACTAAGAGCGCGGTTACAAAGTCTTGTAAATTCAGCACAATTTTCCTTCATGCGTGAATCGACATAAACCGCACCTTCAAGTGAACCAGAACCGATGATGACAAAAGGAATCTCATATTCAATTACAAGAGCCGCATTTTTATCATCATGCTTTAACTGAGTCAGAATAACCGCATCAACCTTACCGTTTTCAAGAACACTCTTGAGGATTTCGTTGTCATCGCTCTCAGTCATGCACACAAGCACACTGTAGCCATCCTTTGCAGCCCTGCTCACAATGCCGGAAAGACAGTCGTGGAAGAACATCATCTGAGTGGCATTTGCTTCATAAGGCATGACTGCCGCAATATTGAAAGTTTTTTGCCCTGCCAGTGCCTTTGCAACAAGGTTCGGCTTAAAGCCATGCATTTGCGCACAGGCACGAACTTTCTCTTTTGTTTCCAGACTGATTCTTCCAGAGTCCGACAAAGCGCGAGAAACCGTGCTCTTGGAAAGGCCAAGCTCCTGTGCGATGTCATCCATTGTAAAACTAGAATTGCGCAACCGATTGCTCATACTTATATTGTGCAACCGATTGCGCAAAAAGTCAATAAAAAGAAGTGAATTTTAAGGGATTTTTTTTAATTTGAAGCTTTATTTGTTGATAAATCTTATGAATTGTAAAGAGTTTGAATATCGAGTTTTGAAAACTCGATATTCAAGTTTCTAAACTTCGTATCGCTTGATTTCACGCTCTTCGTAGGCTTTTTTGACAAGCTCGTCTACTTCAAGCTCCTTGTAGATTCTCTGAGCCTCTTCGACACTTGAGCGCAAAACTGGATGACGCGGACTGAAAAGAACGCAGCAATCTTCATACGGCAAAATCGATGTTTCGTAAGTACCGATTTCCTTGGCGATTTCTACGATTTCTTCTTTGTCAGTGCCTACGAGAGGACGCAAAAGCGGGAATTCGGCCATGCTTTCGGTACAGCTCATGTTCTCGATTGTCTGGCTTGCAACCTGACCAAGACTTTCGCCGGTAATCAAGCATGAAGCACCGATTCGCTCTGCAATCATGTTGGCACATTTCATCATGCACAGACGGAGCATCAAAGTTGTGTATGCTTCAGGAGATTTTTTCTTAATCTGCATCTGAACTTCAGTAAACGGAACGGTGTTGATATGTACGCGAAGTCCATAATGAGAAAGGATTTCTGCAAGATGCTCAACCTTTTCCCTTGCCTCATCACTCGTGTACGGATAAGCATGGAAGTAAACGGCATCAATGGTCATTCCACGGCGAAGCATACGATACCCTGCAACCGGAGAATCCAATCCGCCTGAAAGCAAAAGAAGCCCCTTTCCGCTCACGCCAACCGGCAATCCGCGGCGGCCTTTTGTGCGGTTTGAGTAAACAAAGCACTTGTCGCGGACTTCAATCATAATCACAACATCTGGATTTTTTACATCGACATCAAGGATTTTCTGACCGTAAGCAAGCTCTGCAGCTTCACAGCAAATTCCATAATGGTCAAGCGGGAACGATTTGTCGCTTCGGCGGGCATCAAGCTTGAAAGTTTTTGCTCCGTTGTCGCGAGCCTTAATCGCTTCGGTCAGGACTTCCTGCTTGATTGCCTCGATGTTTTTTTCAACGACAACTGCCTCAGCCCAGCCGGTAATTCCAATCAGATGATTGAGCGCAAATTCAACCCTTTCCTGTGCGTCCTCGTCACATTCGACATAAAGCCTGCCCGAATTGAGCCGAACCCGCGCATTCACATTCTTTAAATAGGCATTAGTGTTCTTTACAAGCTGCATTTCAAAAATCTTGATGTTAGAGCCTTTTAAGATAAGCTCACCAATCTTTCCAATATAAAATTTATTCAGTTCCATAATTCTTCCTCAAATTTTAGACACAGATCTGTGTCTTATTTAGTAACTGTATTTCATCGACACGCTGATGTAGTGATTCAGGCTGTCGTAAAGCTGGCTTACCCAGTTTTCACGGGCCGCATTTACCGCTGTCTGAACCTCTTTGCTCTGTTTCAGTTCATCCCATGTGTATTCAGTTGAACCGCCCCCGATTTTGTATTTTCCATCTTCGGTTGTGGTTATCTTCAAATCGTCAATCAATCCGCCTTTGTAAATATGTGCGTTGACTCCGTTGTTTTTGACATATTCAAAGGTGTATCCAGCACAAAGAGAGAATTTTCCATATTTTGTGCGTGCGAAAGAATATTCAGCATTAAGACCGAGCTGTGTGACATACATCTTGTGGTCGCTTGTCATAAAGCCCAGTTTTTTCCATGCAGAATCAACATGCTTTCCATGTGAGCTGGTTGCATCGGCGAACATCTGAGTCATATACAAAGTGCCGTTCGTAGCATATGTGCCTTTTTTGGCAAGCATATACTCCGCAGCCTCGTCATCAGAAAAATCTTCGGCACCGTTAGCATGACGGATAAAATTTCCGAACAGATTCAATTTAAGGTTTTTAGCGGGTGCAAACTGAGCAGTGAGCGAAATCTTATCAGAATTTGGGTCAAGGGCAGAACCGATATTAACGCCTGAATTCGTGTAGTTCTGACGGTTCCAGGTTTTTCCGTCAAAAGCTCCAGTCCTTGAATCATCATACTGCCAATGAGCATAAACATAAGGCATGACCGCAGTGTAATTGAAAGTCAGCCGTTCACAAAGCGACTCTTCCGGGGCATAAACAATGCCTGTCTGGAATCCAAAACGCAACTTCGTATCAAAGTTGAATTTCAAGACCTCGTTAAGCTCAATGTCATCAGCAAAGAAATCTGTTGCCCAATCAAGGCCTTTAACCGGCTTCACTTCAAAAAGCAGCCCCATCTGAAGGTTATCATTTGCACCGCCGATATTTTGAACCGCATAATAAGGTGCTGGTGTGATGTACGAAAGGTTGTTGTATGGTCCGAAAATGATATTCTCGTAGTAAGTGAGGTTGAATTTCTCAAAGGCGTGCCATTTTATCGCATGGAAAGCAAGATATTTGCCCGAATCAAGCCAGGAACTGTCAATTTCTGCGCCCATGTTACGGGTTGCACCGATTGTCTCGTAAGCAGAAGCATAGCTCCATTTTTCAGTAGTCGCATTGAAAGTGAGGTTTGCCGAATGATAACCCGCATCATTTAATGCCAGACCGTCAGCAATAAAAGGCCCGAAACCAAGACGATTCATGCCGCCTGTTCCGTAAACGCTTTGATTTCCTACGGCAACATTCATGTTCCAGTTGAGATAAGCCGTCAGAGGACCTGCATCGACTGGATCAAAAATTGAATCTTCTTCCATAGAAGTATAAAGCTGTGAATGAGCGGAAAATTCGTTCTTTTGAGCGTAAATTCCGAATTTGTAGCCGACCGAAACCAAATCATGAAGAATAACATCCCCGCCGATTCCTACTTCGGTGTGAAAATCTTTGTTCACAGAATTGTCAGAATCAAAATCATTTTCTTCATGACTGATTTTTGCGCCGCCAGTCGCCTTGAAGTAAGGAGAAAAGCTTTTCTGAAAAATCCTCTCATACTCGCCTTTTGCAAGTTCAGCATCCTTTTCAGAGCCGTTTTCAATTACATCATCCAGAATACGCTTAATCACATTTACGGGATACGGACGAATCTGCGGCAAAGTTGTTGTTAATCCGCGAAGTTCCCAAATCTGAGCCTGTTTATAGAAAAAATCATTAATTTCGACCGAAACCTGCGAAAAAGCAAGCGTTCCAAAAACAAAAAAAACACAAAGTGACAAATATTTTTTCATATTCAAAACCTCCGAAAATATAACACAGATTTCAAGCTTTGTCTTGCCGTCTGCGCTTCGACACAGAAATTCCGTCTCCCTTGTCAAAAAACTCCGTGTCAAATTCTTCATTCGTCTTTAGAAAATCAATGTATTTTCGGATTTTCTTTACAAGTTTTTTTGTGCTGTAGTTGTTCGTAAGGCTCAAATCTTCGACCATTCCGTGGAAAGAAAGATTGTCGCTCACAATCACGCCATTTTCAGAAAGATTTTCCTTGTATTTTTCGAAGAATTTGATGTACTGAGCCTTTGCCGCATCAATAAAGATAAGGTCGAATTTTCCTTCGATTTGAGCAGTTAATGCGTCGCCGAAAAGGAGCGTAATTCTCTCAGAAAGGTCATTTTTTGACACATTTTCACATGCCGCTTTGTAGCGTTCTTCGTCGATTTCGATTGAGGTGACTTTAATGTCATCCGCAAGTTTTGCAAATCTTACCGCCGAATAGCCGATTGCCGTTCCGATTTCGAGAATGCTTTTTACACCGTGCGATTTTATGTATTCGCAGATAAAGTCACTGCCCTCATCCTGCATGATTGGAATTTCGTTTTTCATCGCAAAATTCTTGATAAAATCGTCACAGCTGTCTTCCGAAAGAATATCGATGAATTTTTCGATTTCACTTGCGACCGAAAAACAGAGGTCGGGTTTTGAGTCAATAAGCTTCTGCCTGTCACCGATTCCGCCACGGCACGCAACGGTCTTACATCCGAAGTTTTTACCGGCAAGAATATCCTGCGCACTGTCTCCAATCATGATGAAATTTTCTTTAGTATAGGCTTTGCTAGAGTTTTTATTGAAGAAATCAAGTGCATATTCAAGACCGTCGCATTCAGGCTTCATTTTTAGAGATGAACCGTCTTCCCATTTTGTTTCAGGGCCTACAAGAAGGTCAAAATATTCAAGCACGCCGAGTTTTTCAAGAATCTGACGGGCGATGCTTTCCGGCTTGTTCGTAAGAAGAACGACTTTTTTGCCTTTGTTTTTGAGGACTTTTAAAAGCTCCCTGATTCCTGCGTAAAGATGGGTTTTGACAACAGGATTTGAATGATAAAGATTCAGGTAAAACTGCATGAGAAGCGCAAACTGATTCTGATTATAAGGCGTTTCAAGATTAAAGCGATTTTTTGTGGAAAAACTGAGGGAACGGAGAAGAAGATTTTTAGTTCCGTCGCCCAAAAAAGTAATTATTTTATTTACATCGACAGTCCAAAATCCGAACTGTTTAAGCGAAGCATTCACGCAAGAGGCAATGTCTTCACCCGAATCAATGATTGTACCGTCACAGTCAAAAACATATACTTCGATTCCCATAACAGGATGATTTTAGTGCAAAAAAGTTTTTTGAACAATGACGAAAAAATCAGGGCGGTCTCCGACATTCATGTCATCACGAGTCGCAAGCGACTCGCGGCTTTCCTGCTCTTTTAGGCAATGCGGCATCCATGCCGCCCTGTAAAAGCAATATGCCGTCTTGTTTGAAACAGTCGGAGCCGGGCTATCCGCCGTTCCGCTATCGCTCCATTGCTCCGTTCGCTCATTTTGCCTCGCAAAAGGGCTCACTACGCAACTGACGCGGCTACTATCCCTACCGCATCGTCAAGGCAAAAAAAACGGACAGGCAGTTCGATGTGAGGTATTGTCACACGGAATTGCCTGTCCGGGGAATTTGGGCTAATGAGTCACGGATTCGTGAAACTGCCACACGGATTCGAGCCTGCTAACGCAGACTCTGGGCTGGGCTAGTCGGATTGGACATTTGTTAAAACACTGTCTACTGAAACAACTCCTTGTACACCAGCCTTATCTCCTTCATCGCCTTCATCTTCCGTTTCGTCTTTATCTCTCATATTTCCAACTACATATCCGCTTCTAATGATTAGCGAGCCCATACTATAAATTCCTCCACCACCAATTCTAGATTTATTACAGTAAATGCCAGCATAATCATCTTGCACAGCACTAGTTGAAATTATTAAAGTACCTGAATTATAAATACCACCACCATAAGTTTTACTATAGTTAGAATATGAAACAGTATTAACAAGTGAAGCATCACCTATAAGAGCTTTATCAGATATTGTCATTGTAGCTCCCTCAGCAATATTTACACCACCTCCAGCTTTCGCCCAGTTTCTATAAATACTTCCTCCAGACATAACAAATGTACCAGCATTATATACTCCGCCACCATCTGCAGTAGCCCTATTAAAGGCCAGATTTCCAGAATTCATTGTAACAACACCGCTCGAAGAGTTATATATTCCAGCACCACTCTTTGTATTTGCAGAAAGATTATAATAAACCCCAGTAAGTAATATTTCTGCTTGTATTTCAGAACTGTATCCAAGATACAATTTACCAGAATTATAAATACCACCACCATCTTTAGCTATATTTGAGTAGTAATCAGATGTG
This sequence comes from uncultured Treponema sp., assembly GCF_946187725.1. Taxonomy (GTDB): domain Bacteria; phylum Spirochaetota; class Spirochaetia; order Treponematales; family Treponemataceae; genus Treponema_D. The sequence goes on along the minus strand of NZ_CAMHSK010000008.1, from coordinate 15,450 downwards.
GAAGTAGCATAATCATTAGCATTACTGTCACCAACGACCGCAGTTCCATACATAAACATACTTCCAGTGTTGTATACACCACCACCGTTTGTATTAGCTGAATTGCTCTTTATTACACCGGCACTCATTGTGAATGTTGCACTTGCACCGCCTGTGTATACACCGCCACCGTTTGCGGCGGTATTGTTTGAAATTACAGGGGTTTGGCCGCCGTCAATGCACATCACAAATGTTCCTTCATTGTAAACAGCGCCACCGTTTCCGCTTGTGGCATTGTTGTGTTCAAGCACGCTGTTTCCTTTGAGTGTCAAAGTTGCAAGCGAGGCATTGTAAATACCTGCACCATCGCCACTTACAGAATTGTAGCTTACAGAGCATGGAGCAGAACTTGTGCCTGTAAGGGTAAGAGTTCCGGCATTATATACAGCGCCACCATTCAAAGCAGTATTTCCATGTTCAGATTCACCAACATTACAAGAAGCAAGGTTAAGCTTTCCTTCTGTGTAGACAGCACCACCCAAGCCGTTAGCCGCTGAGTTTTCTGTCATCGTAACGCCTGTAATGTTAGACTCATCGGAAGAATTTCCAATATAGATTGCACCGCCCTTTCCGTCAGCAGTAGCAGTCAGGCTGTTTCCGCTGAATGTACTGCCAGCAATCGTTACAACACCACCTGCATAAATACCACCACCTGCAGTCAATGCTGTATTATTACTAATCATGCTTTCGTTTGGAACAGTAACTGCTCCAGCACTGTATATCGCACCACCAGAACCATTTTCGGCTTTATTTCCGCTCATGGTAATGAGTGCACTTGACTCAAATGAAATTTCACTGTAAACCGCACCACCAGAGCCACCTGTTGCAGTATTTGAAGTAAATGAACCAGTTTTAATTGTTACAGCTCCAACAGCATATACTGCACCGCCAGAAGCGCTTGCTGTATTTGACTCTGCAATTATGCTTTCACTAACAGTAACCGTGCTGCCGCCGTAAATTGCACCACCAGAGCAGTTTGTTGCCAGTGCCTTATTGTTCGTAAATGTTCCCTGAACAATCGAGACTGCACCGTCTGCATAAACAGCACCACCAGAGCCTGCTGTTGCCTCATTGTTCGTAAATGTTGCAGTACCAATGGTAAGGGCATTTCCGCTGTAAATCGCACCACCTGAACCGGCTGCAATATTCTGGTCAAATGTTCCCGAAACAGTCAAAGTTCCGTTATTCCAGATAGCGCCACCGGCCCCAGTTGTGGCTGTGTTAGCACTTATTGTTCCAGCCGTAATAGTACAGATACCAGGGGCAGTTCCCGAGCCAACAGTATTGTAGACACCAGCACCCGCAGGAGCTTCATTATTATTGATAGAACCACTAGCCATGTACATGCGGCCTTGATTGTAAATACCACCACCGACTGTTGTACTTGAGTTATAAGAAATACTTCCTGTAAATGCGTCTTGATTAGAAATCGGATTCTCATCATCTATAGAAGTAACATTATATCCGATATAAAGCCTACCAGTTGAATCATTGTATATACCGCCACCAGATATTACCGCAGTATTACCGTTATCTTCACCGCCAATTACAGTTTTTTCACAGATATAAAGTGTGCCCTGATTGAATACAGCACCACCATTTCCCAAAGTTGTGTTTTTGGTAAGCACACAGTTGTTTAAGGTCAATGTTCCCGCATTCAAGATAGCACCGCCACTCTTAACGATTGTATCTCCATCTGCGTTTGTTTTGTTTTCAGTAAGCGTTACATTATCAAGATAGACCCATGCTTTGGTTCCAACATTTAAGCCAGCACCCTCAACTCCAGAACCGCCTTTAAGAGTTAAATCTTGTACCATAACAGGAATTTCCACATCAGGAACAGAAAGTGCCGACTTGCCAGAACTTCCAAGCAAAGAATCAGTAATATCGTTGTTTTTATCTTTGTTGTAGCTTTTAATTGTAAGTTCGGTAACATTATTTCCCAAAGAGTCAGAAAAAATAACCGTACCACTGACAGCACCGTCAATATAGATTTCCCATTTATTTCCTGCAGTTGCCTTACTCTTTATATAAGTCAAAGCTGTTCCAAGAGTCTTAAGCGGAAGAGTCTCTGAAGAAACATAAATATCTGAATTATCCAAATAGTAACTATCATTTCCCTTTATTTCAGACACATACACAGCAAGGTCGCCCCACTTTGCATAGTAAACCTGTATTCCTTTCGTATATGCCGTTGAACTTCCAGTATCATCTGTTGGTCTGAATGAAGAAATTTTTCCTGTATATATTTTGTTTGTACTGTCATAAGATTTCCACCAACCTGCAAAACTTTTATCAGCCATTTGAATATCATCTTTTCCAGGTAAAGTCACAAGTGCTTTTGAAGCAGGATTATAAGACAAAGGCGGAGTATATCCATCTTTCCAATAAGTAAAATCTTCTACAGTTCCGTCATCTTTTACATTCTTATAAACAATCGTATATCTCTGCTTGAGTTCTTTGAGTTCTTTGACTTCTTCTGTTGATTTGCTCAATGTGCCTGGCTCTACCGTGACACCTGTGCTGTAGTAGCTTTTGATTTCCTCTGCATCTCCATATTCAAGAGTGAATGTAAATGTCAGAAGATATGAACCTTTCGGTACAGAGTCGTTTTCATAGCTAACAGTATACTTTCCCTTACTTGCAGCAGGGGTAAGTTCCGGGTCTTTTTGTGTGACAATTCCTTCAGCAAGAGCAGTTCCGTTTGTATTAGACAAAACAGCTTTTACATCAGTGATTGTACTTACAGTCTCCTCACCAAGATCGCAGTTAAGAGTGACGCTTACGCTTCCTGTTCCGCTTTCGGCAGCAACCATTTGAAAAACAACAGAATTTGCACCATCAGATATGGTTACATCCTTTTCACCTGTAAGCACAAGGTCTGTCTCATTGTACTCACCAGAATATGTGTATTCTCCATAATGTTCGCTTTCATTATCCTCATTTTTTGCCTGATAAAGTGTAGGATTTTTGTAAGCATAAAGGTTAAAAATCCACTCACCAGCATCAAGGTTAAAATTTGCCGCTTTAAGCTCGTTAATTGAAGGATATTTTATTCCAGAAGTCAAATCTTCTGGAGCAGTAATGCCCTCGCCCTCTGGTGCGACAGCCCTTAAGACAAATGAAAGGCTCGATGTGTCAACTGATGTTGGAAGGACAGTGCGCTCGTCTTTTTCAAGTGAAAAAGTGACAGTTCCTCGCACAGGATTTTTATTGCCAGAATCAGCACCTTCAAAGATTTCCATGTTGTCACAGGAGAAGAAAAGTGGCGCCATCATACAAAGAAGTGCAAGACGGCAGTATGATTTAATTGTTTTCATCGTCATTATATCTCCCTCCTATTTCGCCAATTGTACATAAGTGGTAGCTGTATATATGTGACCAGCATCATCAGTAACCATGAGCATGACATTGTAATTGTCCGCAACAAGACTTGAGCAATCCCATGTATAAGAGCGCGTATCTGCTCCTTCAACAGGAGTTCCACCGGTAAATGCTACAGGCTGACCGTCAACAAACCAGGCGTAGCTTTGATAGCCAGCTGCAACTGTAAATGTAACGGAAGAGCCTGTATTTGCTGTTACAGAAAGCTCCAAATCTTTATCACTGTACTCTGGAGGCTCAACAGTAATGCTTTCACCAGAAAGTTCATTTGCTTTCCATACGGCATACAAAGTTACATCACTGTCAGCCATGATAAAGGTTTTCTCTCCAGATTCAGTATCAGAATAATCAGGCACTGTCGCAGTTTTGCTTAATGCCCAGCCCAGGAATGTATAGCCGCTTCTTACCCCAACATCACTCATTCCGTCAAAGTTAACCTCAACTTCTTTTTCAAAACGATAGAGAGTGTTGTCAACAGGAACTGCTATTGTAGAGCCTGCAACATTTGCGTCATAAGTGACTGTATGCGTGTTTCTATCATAGTAAATGTTTATTACCTGACTTCCATCTGACAAAATTCTGTATTCCTTAGTATCATTTTTTGCAGTGAAGCCTTCATAATTCTCTAATTCAACTATGATAATATCTGCCGTGGTACCACGCAAAGGAACGATTTTAGGCCGCATATAGTTATTAGAATCCAGTTCCTGCTTATAGTGGCAGACATTATATACGGTATCCCTTCTTGGATTCCATTTTGCTTTGAGAATTACATCTTCGTCGCCCATTGTGAAAGCCTGTGTTCCGCTGCTTTGATATACAGTTTCATTGTCATCATCAGCAACAACCCAGCTGTCAAAAGTATATCCTGTTCTCTCAGCATCAAAACAGATGTTTACTCTAGCTCCATAGCGGACACTGATTGTCTCAGGAATCGTTATTGTTTCGCCCTCGCTCATTTCACTTTCTTCAACAGCCCTATCATAGCTTACGGTATGAACATTTCGGTCATAATAAATGTTCACAACCGTCGTACCATCATTAAAAATCGTTGTTTGTTCAATTTTTTCATCGCGTACGCCGTTTGTAACCGTAAAGGCAGTGAAACCAGGATAACCTTTTGAAGTTGCCGCTGTAAAACTTCCAGCCTTACCCGTTAAGTCATCAGTATAAACCTTAACATAATTATTGTTATCATACTCACCGTCAATTGCATCCAATTTCTGCTGCCAGTGATTTACTGTGTAAGGTACAATCTGATTTTCCCAGACAGCATACAAAACTATATCTTCAGTAAGAGAAAGTTCCTTCTTATCTTCGTAAACAACTTTATCGCTTTCAGGAGATTCTGCCCAGCCGATAAAATTGTAATTTGAACGCTTGAAGTTACATTCTGCAAAAGAATTGAGAGGAGCAGTCTCACCTTCAATAAACTTCTGCACTACATCTTCTTGTGAACTTCCTTCGTAGTTTGCATTGAATGTCACCGTATAGACTTTTTTCCAGACAGCATACAGCACAGTATTTTTTGTAAACTGAGAGTCTTGCCCGTCTGTATAATACTCAGTTCCAGATCCATCAGGCTCTGAATTCCATTCAACAAAGACATATCCTTCCTTAGAGAATGGATTTATGTCCAGTTTTTTAGTAGTATTTGCTGCAAAATTCTGTATCGTTTCAGTAATTTCTTCGGAATCCTGCATAAAGCTGCCACCGTTTCCATTAAATGTTACCGTGACATTATTTACTTTCCATATAGCATAAAGAGTCAAATCAGAATCTGAATCTGCAAAAACGAGTGATTTTTCTGCAGAATACTCAGGCAAAGTCACTTCTGAATCTTTATCAGTATTCCAGCCCGCAAAACTCATTCCTGTGTATTCAAATCGGTTTTCATAAAGTTTAGCTGACACAGTTGAAATGAATTCCTGAGAATATTCGCTTTCATTAGTTTCAGGTATTTTGCCACCGTTTCCATTGAAGGTAACGGTATGATTTTTGCCCCAGACAGCATACAAAACAGTGTCTTTTGAAATTGAAAGGAAATGACCGTCAGGATAAGAAATACCTGTACCGTCAGGTTTTGTATTCCATTTTACAAAGCCATAGCCATCTTTTACGAAATGATTACTATGAAGAGTCTGAGGAACATCTTTTGCAAAAGACTGCTCTACTTCTTCAACACCTGCAGCAGTTTTGCCACCGTTGCCATTAAAAGTAAGAGTAAAATCAGTCTGTACCCATTGTGCCGTAAGAACTACATTGTGGTTCGGCATTTTGAATGTAAAAGGACTTCCGTCAGAAGATGCTGTAATAATAGTAGATTCTTTAATCCAGCCACTGAAAACATAGCCTGTACGCGTAAGCTCAAATGTTTTTATGATTACAGAATCTCCGGCTTCATAAAGTGATTCATCAACTACTTTTTCAGGACTTACTTCATCGCCCTCAGCAGCAAGATTATATGTAACTGTATAAAATGACCTTACATTGGTATTTGATTCACTATCGCTAACATCATAGCTTTCATTGCTCGTATTTCCAGGAGCGATGACGGCAAGTGAACGGAATGTCCTAGTTTCAGCATTTTCGCCGCTTCCGTATGTAAGAGCCCAGCGGAGCATATAGCAGCCTTTCTTAATGTTTTTGATTGAATAAGCTGCATAATACAAAGTTTCGCTTTCTTCCTGTTCATGAATAAGCTCTTCAGCAGTCCAGCTTTGTGTAATCGAGCCGTCAGTTTCTGCATTCCAGACAGAGCCTAATTCTTCTGCGGTAACATCTTCACCATCGATATGACAGAGAGTTGCAGAAGCCGCCGTAACATTAGAAGCGACCTTCAACTCCATATTGAATTCACCGTATCCAGATTCAGGTTCATGCATCTTAAAGGTGATTGTGTTTGCACCAGATTTAATTTCTGCACTTGTGGAACCGCTTGAAAGAAGCAGAACAGACATTTTTGCATCATTGTAAGCGTTCAGCGTGAATTTCCATGTTCCGGCAGTAAGAAGAAACCTTGCCGTCCGAATGGAAGCATAGTTCCACTCACCGCTTTCAGGATAATGCTTGCTATCAACTCCCTCAAAAGCAGGTTCAACATCAAGAGTGTAATACAGCTTTTCGAGGTCAAGTTTTTGCGGCAGAGCAGTTCTCGCGACAGAACTTCCCGCATCCTTCATTGCAAAATTGACTTCACAGAGGGCAGAATCAGATTCCTGCTGATTTTTTTGGTCGCTTAACACATCCGTACAGGCAAAACACAAAAAAGCGGCGAGAAAAATCAAAATGCTTCTATATAAATGTGATAATTGTGAAAACTTCATAGCCACCTCACTTACTTATGGACAACTACAATCATACTCGAAGCCCTGTAAGAATCAGAGCCGTCAGATGCCACGAGCGTTACATAATATGTACCCGCTTTTTCTTCACTTGTATTCCAGACAAAAATCTTGTCAGTTGATTTTTTATCCTGACTGTTGCTTATCCACCAGCTGCAGCTTTCATACTCCTGTTTTGGGGTAAAGGTTAAGACCTCACCCTTTTCGCCACTGATTTTACAGCTGAAAAGTTCAATATCGCTGTAACTGTCATCCCAAATGATGTCGATTCCGCTTCCGTCAATGCTGTTTTCAAGCCACTGGGCACGGAGAACAACATGTGAAGTAACAATAAAATACTTTACTTCATCAGAACTTTTATAAAGAACATTGTTTGCACCATCAAACCATCCGATGAATGTATAGCCATCAAGCGATGGCACAGTCTCGAAATCAACAGTAACACTTGAACCATAAGCATATGTTTTAGTAGCAGGAACCGTAAGAGGTTCTGTACTCGCATCAGGAAGACTTTCCACCCCATCAGCATAGGTTACTGTCAAGAAAATCTGCTCCCAAACCGCATAAAGAGTCATGTCAGCCGAAACCTGCATTTTCGCTCTGTCTGCATATTTTGCAGTTTCTGAATCCTGCACAAGTGACCAGCCCTTGAAATTATATCCTTCACGCTTAAAGAGATTATCATCAAGAGCAACTTCAACACCGTAATAAAAGCCCTGAGTATATTCCAGCACAGGATTTCCGTCTTTTGTATAGCTTCCGCCGTTTCCAACAAAGGTTACGGTAAAACTAGTCGGAACTTCATCATCGTCATACAAGTCCATACAACCCGTAATCAGAAATAAAGATGCACAGACAAAACATGAAATAAACCGGGAGATTTTAAAATGCTTCATATTCTACCTCCCTTTCCTAGACATGTGGAATTCAACACGCCTGTTCTTCCACCAGTCTTCTTTTTTGGTTGAAACCATTGCTTCAGAACCGCGTCCAACAGCCGTAATGCGCTCACCGTCAATTCCGCGTGCAATAAGCTCTCGCTTGACAGTTTCGGCACGAGCCTGAGAAAGAGGCAGAAGCTCTTTTATATGTTCGCGTTCCGTACCAGAAACATTGTTTGCATGACCTTCAATGGTAACATCATAATCACTATAGCGCTTGAGGATTTCAGCGACAGCATCAAACAGTTCATGGTTACGCTGAGCCTGCTCCGCGCTAATGTTGTCAAATTCAGCAGAATTCGGCCCGAACTGAATTGAAGAAAGAGAGAATGAAAGAATACCGTCATTTTCTTTAATCATAATGCCGGTAGAGATAAGACCAGGAATAAAGCCGTCAGCATTGTCCTTTGCCTTGATGTACCAAACATATTGATACAGACAACCGCTTTCAACCGGATCGCCCTTAATGCTTTCTCCAGTCCATGTAAAGCCTGCTGGAACTTCGCCCTTGCCTTTCTGAGACCAGAAGAGATTGTTTCCAGGATCATATACACGGAGTTCCCAAGTTGCGACTCCACCGTGTTCATCAGCATCGCTCGAAACATCAAACACAACAATGTCGTCAACCCCATCACCATCAGGACTGAAGGTTTTTGAACGAGTCGGAGCCTTAACAACAAGCGAACCGCCGCTCAAACCAGCAAGCCATTCATCATAATCAACCGGTGGCGGCGGCGTATAAGTCAGACGGAATCCCAGCGAAAGATTTCCCGAAAGAACCGGCCCGTCATCTTCAAGCCGCACCGTTTCCTTGTATCCCAGAACAGGAATTAAAGAAAAGGTTTCACTATGAATAAGATTGATAAAATCAGCAAAAAGGCCGCCCTCAAAGGCAATCGAAGTACCTTTTGAAGTTTCCTTCAGCCCGATTAATTTTTTGCTTTCTGAGCGATAGCCCTCCGACTCGTACAAATCCAGTAAAACCGAAACATTTGGCCGCAAACCAAGCCAGTACGGCATAAAAGAAATCACCGTTTTATCGAAAGTATAGCCGGCTTCGACACCGAATTTTGTTTCTTGCATAGTTTTTACAAGCGAGCCCTCATCATCAACCTGTGAACGCCCAGCCGTAAGCCCAAGAGAGAAATTTTGGATATACAACCCCGCTTCAGCATCAAGCCCCCAGCCTAAACCAAAAGTCTTATCCAGACCGCAAATTCCCGGCAGTGTAAAATCCCCATGAAGACCAGCAAAAAACGAATGCCCACCCCCCGAAGACTCAGAAAAAAGCGGAAGCTTGAAAATTGGCAATATTACAAAAGCAGTAATAAATATAATGATTCTTTGCTTCATAAAGATAATTTTAATACCAAAACACCAAAAATCAAGGAAAATATCAAAAGAAAAGCGGAGGGGTAATGTAATTTTAAGATATCATAGGGCGCATCGGCTTCGCCGCCGGGTCTTTCAGGGCTACGGCTATTCGCCTCCGACCGCCTGCGGCGTTCCGCTTCGCGGCCCTTACACCCCCTTGCGCATCAGCAAGGTCTTCAGCACGCAACACCCTGATAGATTGTCGTGACAGGGGTACGATAATTAAAAAATTCGATATGCTTATTCATTCCAAATTGTTACTTTAAAAAGATTGCCATCTCTATCATCAATAAAATCTATATGAGAGTGTAATTTTATTGCTCTACGAATTCCAGTTCCAATCCCGCTATATGGCAATAAAGTTGAAGCAAACGAGGCTATAATTGGATTTCTGCATACAGAATTTCCCGATTTTATATTTTCAATAGTCAGATTATTTGGAAGGTGTCCAGGACTGATTATTTCGATTCTGTCTGAAAAAACAAAAAGCTTGATGGTCGCAGGAACAAAATAATCTCTATGAACAAGAGCATTTGCAACAAGTTCTTCTATTACTTGACGAGGAATAGTAGGCATTGAGTTTGAATTAAAATCTTGTTTTCCTTGCTGATGTTCACAATAATCTAATGCAAAAGAAACAGATTGCTGAAAAATATCACCTAGTTTTCCCTTTAATTCTCGCTTATCTTTATATTCAGAATCGGTTTCTTCCTTCCCTTTAAATGCAACAGCTTTCACAATAAGATGAGGTAGTTTATATGAAATATCCTTCCCGAACAAAACTGCTCCTGCAATATCCAAATAGCCATCATGAGAAAGGTTCATATTTTCGAGAACTTTTTCTAAAGGATTAGGCTGATTATCTAAGTCATATCCATATTGTCTGTAAAAAAAATCCTTAAAATATTCGAGGTCTATATCGGAAAAAGACAATCCTTTAACCTCTGTTTCATCAGCATGAATTAGGCCTTGTCGCTGAAATATTCTTTGTATTTCTTCTCGACTTGTAGCTTTGCGCTTATCGCTACCAGTTTTTACCCAAATGATACCGTCTTTATCCATATATGGTTTGCTTATACCGTCTGGAACAGTTATAACAACAATCAAACCACTTGGAAGCTGTATATTTTCTGTTTCAACATTTATTGATGGATTTATACACTGAGATGAAACATTTGAAACTAGCTGATTCAACTTTCTTACCTCTTCTGAAGTTAATCCAGCAATAGTACCATCGTCATTCACACCGACAAATAATTGCCCGCCAAGAGTATTGCTGAATGCAACAAGTTCTGACGCAAGTTTTTCAGGATTTGATATTTCTTTTTTAAACTGATGCTTTGAATCTTCTCCACGCGAAATAATATTAAGAACTTCTACAGCTTCCATGATTGATAAATCTCCTGTCTTTTTGAGAATGCCTCTTTACCGCCTTCCATTATACCAATTATCTGTTTTTGTGTTGAGCAACTGTCAATATTTCCTGACAAAATCGAAAGTTTGCTATCTGAAAAATCAAAAGAATGAACCATCTCCGCGTCACCAAGAACTGGAAAATTTGCGTTATGGGTTGCAAAGATACACTGAACATTTGGTTTGACTTTTTTTAATAATTTTATGACATCATTGTAGATTGTCTGGTTATCCAAGTCATCTTCTGGCTGGTCTATGACTATGACATCGCTTTCTTGACTGCTGAGGATAAACAAAATTAAAGCAGAAGCACGTTGACCTAATGAATGTTGTCGTAATTCTTTTCCACGATACAATATAGTTATTTTATCTGGAACTCGATAAGTCAATAAGGCTGAAAGTTGTGCTGAAAAAACAGGTTCAAAAGCAACCTTTATATTAGGATATTTTGAATAAAAATCTTTATCTCTATATATTGCGGAAAAATCAGTATACTCGTCGACAATTTCTTTATATAAATTTTCGCGAATTTTTGTTCCACGGAATGTATTTTTCATCAGGGCCAAAAAGGCATCTTTTTCCTCTTTAAATTCAGCCTTTATTGATAAACCTGTCTCTGTCGAGTTTATCTTGGTGAGTTCTGATTGAATGATTTTAAACTCCTCTCTGTGAAGCTCATTTAATACGGACAGTTCATTAAGCAATTCTGAATGCAACCTCGAACTCTCATCTTTCTGCAATTTCAGAGCTTCGATCATTTCTTTTGTTTGAATAATGCGTGTATTCAGATTCTTAAAATCATCGATATTGAGTGGAGTTTGTCCATTTTTTCTGATTTCTGTCTCTAATTCCCGCCGGATTTTTGCAAACTCTTCTTCTGCAACTTTTCGTTTGCTCATAAATTCATCAGACAAGTCGAAGAAAGCATTTATTTTATCAAAAATCTTCTGATAAACAGAATATAGGTCACATATCAAAGCATATAATTGAGTTAGATTATCCTTTATTGCAGAAAGATTCTCTTTATTGTATTGAGAGGAATATGTTAACAATTCATTTAATTTATTTTTCAGTTGTTCCATAGAGAATGAATTTTTGTCTTCAAAATCTGCAAACAATTCTGTTACAGAATATAACCAATGCTCATCTGCTGTAAATGCCGTTTGCTTTTTTAATTTTTCATCTATGCCAAAATCAGAAAATTTCTGCAAATTATATTCCGCATCTGCAAGTTTCTTTTTATTCTCTGCAAGAGCTTCTTCAACATTTGTTGTTTTTGAAAGAGAAAAAACAAGATTCTGAATTTTTTGTTTTTGGTTTTCAATTTTTATGTGAATATCAGAAAGTTTATTTCCGACAAGTTTTTCAACCAAATCATTGCCAAAACTCTCGCTGCTTGAAGAAAGTTCCTTTTGACCAAAATAAAGGGGTTTATGAACGACTGTCTCACAAATTGAAAGTCCGGGACGAATAGTTTCGTCTATATATACATCTGGTAAGCTTTTCATAATTCGAGAAACGATATATTCTTGTCCAAACCTATCAACTGCCTCAATGGTTATTTTACCACCACTTCCAATCATATAATTGACCAAATTTTCCTTATAATCTTTGTCAGAAGTATTAGCTTGCATTTTTATACCAAGACCATAACGCAAAGCCTCAAGTACAGAAGACTTTCCACTACCACGAATACCGATAAGAGTATTTAATTCTGGGGAAAATGAAATTTTTTTACCATCAAGGACTCCACCATCAAATGCAATGCTTTTGATATAGGAATGTTGTATTTTTTTAGGTGGCATTTTTTTTACACGCTCGGAATAATCCTGCAAAGCATATTTTACGGCGGAAAAAGACAATTCCCCTAGTTTTAACCAACATTCACCAGATTTAGCACCTATTTCAGATAGTGATTTACAGTCAGAACCTTCAACCTCTGCTAGATACCAACCATTAAGCCATCTTTTAAAGTTATCTCTCTTTTCTTCAGTACGAACTTTCTGCAATCCTAAAGTATGCGCTCGTAAAGATGCATAACAATCATTCGTCCATTCTTGCAATTTTCCACCTTTGCATTCATTAAAAAGCCCGCAAGATTGTTCGACATGCGCAAAAATGATAAAATAATCTTTATTAAAACCATTAAGGCTCTGAATAACATCTATAAGATTTTTATCAGTTTTCCCGTTTTCATTCTCATAGGCTTCAGGGATTTTCCCCGCAAAAACACTCGTTAAAAAAGGATTTATGAAGTCTTTTCCATCTGAAATCCATTCATCTGAAAAGGCAATCAAAACATGAACACCATTGGCACCTTCATTTACAGAGAGCTCTACTCCCGGAATTAAAAATATGTTTTCTTTTTTAGCTTTTTTTCGTAAACAGTCAAATTCATTTTTATCAAATTTGTTATGGTTTGTAATCATTCCAATATTTATATTTGCTGTCTTTAACGAGTTAACATAATCATTTGAAAAAGTGTTTTCTGGTGAATAACCATTTTTTCTATCTTCTTCTGATTGAGTATAACCGAATTCTTTGTCAGCCTTTGTGTGCAAGTGAAAATCTGCTTTTATCCATATAGAACCATTTTCAAACATAATATTATCCACTCCAAAACAATTATATTTTACACATAAAACATAATGTTTCCACGATTTATTTTTGATATTTTTTTCAAAACTTTTTTACCCATATTAAATCACCTTTGGTACATATTTTTCAATAAGATGGTTTTCTTTCAACTCAGCAAGCGCACGAGAAGCAAGTGTAAGTTGCTTGAAAATCGCAACAGATTCAAAATTGAACGAAAGTGGTAAATCTGGGATTTGATAAGATTTATTCAATAGCAGTGCCTTCTTGTATTAATTGATAAAGGGGAAAGTCTTCCCCTCGCTCCAACCGCCTACGGCGTTTTCCGCTACCCCTTCTGCGGGAACACCCCGCAACGCCCGGAGAATTAATATCCTAATAGCAAAATTCCTTTCATTGGAAGTTTAATTCGGTTTGAAATATACAATGTTTCTAAAAATGTATATACTTTTTCAAAGTCATTAGAACCACGATAAAGATTCTTCACCGCCAGAACTAAATACTCAACATTAAACATACAGCCAGCTTCAAATATATCTTTTAAGAATTGATTATTAACAACAGCTCTTCCTGCTTCAACCTCAATAACAATCCTACCATCTGAACTAAGAGCATCAGCATTAAAATACTTATCTGGTACATTATTTCTACCAAATAATACAGGTACATTTATCATTTCCGCTGCCGTTTTTCCTGTTTCAACTTGAAACCCAATCTTTGTAAGTTCTGGTTCAACAATTTTTAAAACATCATTAGAAACTAAGGTATCAAATACCGTTGAATCAATTAGAGTTGCCACATTTTCAAAGCAAGTAATTACTTTTTTTATTTCTGGTGTTATTGCAACAGATCTTGGAAATAATTGATAACTAATCATTTGAACCTTCCTACAAAATGCTTTCTTTTATATAAAGTATTTGCTTAAAGATTTCTTCTAGAACATCTACAACAATACTATTACCAGCTAATTTTACCATTCTTTCTGGTGACATGAAATCTTTTCTTATTGATAATGACGTATTTAATTTCTTTACCTTTGAAAAATCTTCCTCATCAAACCCCATAAGCATAAAGCATTCTCTTGGAGTCAAGAAGCGCCACTTTGCTTTTCCATCTCTATATAATTCCTCAGGTAAATCTATTGTTCCTGAATTTGGATTTCTATCCTGTTTTGTTGTAACACAATCTACTAACATATTTTTTGGTTTTCCATTGTTTAGTAAATGTGCATTTTTATTATAAATTACCTGACGTGACGGTGTATCATTTGGTGTACTTGCCAACGCTTCCTGAAGATAAATTTCATTTGAATAATCAATTTTTAGAATATCAGATAAGTTTCTTTTAGCCTTTCTATTCGGAATCTTAAATTCAAGATTATTCTCTATAAAAAACTTTTGAAGCTTTCTTTTTTTCTCCTCATCTGCCCCATATTGTACACTGATCATATATGCTCTTCTTCTTTTTTGAATCTTTCCAAAATCTCGAGCATCTAGAACGTATACTTGATTAATATATCCCAGGGATTCAAGCGATTTTTTCCAGTCATTAAAATCTGGTAAATGCTTTGGAGAAAGAATATTTGGGACATTCTCCATTAATAAGAAAGTTGGCAGTTTTTGTTTATTTTCATTCATTTCAAAGAGTATTCTTTCAACTTCCCATAGTAATCCAGAACGATTGTGTGCATTACGAGAAATACCAGATATTCCTCCAGTCCATGCACCACACAAAGATAAATCCTGACAAGGAAATGAATAAGTAAATAAATCTACCTCTGGAATTTCATTTCCTTTTACATCCATTATACTTACGAGATTATTACATTCTTTTATTGCAATATATAAATATTTTTTTACTTGCTCTGATAATTTGTTAAACATAGTTTCTGTAATTGGCTTTTTCCCATCAGAACTAAGTGAACACGATTTGAGGAAATTTGTAATTTCATTGGAAGTTACAGACTTATATTTTGAAAAGTCGATAGTATCTTTGTGAATTGCAAAATAGGCTAGTATTGCATTTATATCCCAATCTGCGGTATGAACAATTTCAAAATCTGCATTTATATTCTTAA
Organism: uncultured Treponema sp.; assembly: GCF_946187725.1. Lineage (GTDB taxonomy): Bacteria > Spirochaetota > Spirochaetia > Treponematales > Treponemataceae > Treponema_D. The sequence continues at coordinate 283 of NZ_CAMHSK010000008.1, read as the reverse complement.
GAGCTTTCGCTTGTGCTCCTATACCACTAAATGTTTCAATAACTTTAAACTTTTGAGATCTTACCATGATGTATAATTCTTAACTGCTCCTAGATCAACATTATAAACAATATGGGTAATACCATTTGGAATTACATCATTTTTAAATGATTCTGGCACAATTCTTGGAAAATCTTCTGTAACAGGATACATTCTCTTTTCAATTATACTAAATTTTTCGTTTCTAGAACTATTTCCATACGGAAGTCCTAAACATTTCAAATCATCTTCTAAATCCTTTTTG
>NZ_CAMHSK010000007.1 GCF_946187725.1 uncultured Treponema sp. | reverse complement strand
TCTTATTTAAAAGGTATTATGTAGGCCTATATATTCCCTACAATAGAATTATTGTCTTTAAAGAGGATTCCATGGAAACAGCAAACACAGTCTTCACTCCGGCAGTTACACCTGTCCGAATTGGAATTGATGTCGGTTCAACAACTGTAAAAGTCGTTTGTCTTGATGAAAAGGACAAAATGATTTACGGCGATTACCAGCGACATCGTGCGGACATTCGCAACACAATCATAACTGTCGTCACACAGGCCTTAAACGAAATCGAAAAGGTCGTCAGTTTAGGAGATAAACATACTGTTTCTGTAAAAGTTACGGGTTCAGGCGGTCTTTCTGTCTCTCAGTGGCTCAACATTCCTTTCATTCAGGAAGTCGTTGCGGCTACTACAGCCGTCAAAAAACTCATTCCTCAGACTGATGTTGTAATCGAGCTTGGTGGTGAGGATGCCAAAATCACTTACTTCACAGGCGGTGTCGAGCAGCGAATGAACGGTACTTGCGCAGGCGGTACAGGCGCATTCATCGACCAGATGGCAGCTTTGCTCGAAACAGACGCACCAGGCCTCAACAAACTTGCGGCCGGTTGCAAACAGATTTATCCAATCGCAGCACGATGCGGCGTTTTCGCAAAAACAGATGTTCAGCCTCTCATCAACGAAGGTGCGCGCCGAGAAGACATTGCGGCTTCAATTTTCCAGGCAGTCGTAAACCAGACAATCTCAGGCCTTGCTTGTGGCAAACCAATTCGCGGTCATGTAGCATTTTTGGGCGGTCCGCTCCACTTCCTTGACCAGCTCCGCGTGCGATTTATCGAAACTCTCAAACTCAAAGACGACGAAATCATCGTTCCGGAAGACAGCCAGCTTTTCGTTGCGGCAGGCTCAGCTTACTCTGCCGAAAAGGTCTGCAATCCGCTTTCATCTTCAATGCCAAAGAAATTCCCTACAATTGCAGAATTCAGGGACAGTTTGAAGAATCTTGAAGGAGCCGAGCTTAGTGAAGTTCAGCGACTTGAACCGCTTTTCGTTGATGAAGAAGATTTGGCAAAATTCCGTGCGCGCCATGGTGAAGATAAGGCAAAACGCGGCGATTTGAATGCAGAGCACGGTCCTCTTTTCCTGGGTCTTGATGCCGGTTCCACAACCACAAAAGCAGTTCTCGTAAATAAAAAGGGTGAAATTCTCTGGGATTTCTATGATGTAAATGCCGGTAATCCTGTTGATTTGGCAGTCCGAGTTCTCAAAGATTTGTACAAAATCTTGCCGAAAGACTGTTACATTGCCCGCGCAGTTTCAACAGGTTACGGTGAGGCACTTTTCCAGGCCGCACTTGGCGTTGATGCCGGTGAAGTCGAGACAATCACTCACTATCGTGCAGCAGAATTCTTCGTTCCTGGCGTAGAATTCCTTCTCGATATCGGTGGTCAGGACATGAAGTGTCTGCGCATGAAAGACGGTGCAATTACTTCAATCCAGCTTAATGAAGCATGTTCAGCAGGTTGTGGTTCATTCCTTGCAAATTTCGCAAATTCTATGAACCTCGATATCCGTGAATTCTCAAAGCGCGCCCTTCTTGCCAAAAAACCTGTCGATTTGGGTTCACGCTGTACGGTCTTCATGAACAGCCGCGTAAAACAGGCTCAGAAAGAAGGTGCCACAATCGATGACATTTCAGCAGGTCTTTCTTATTCAGTAATCAAAAACGCACTTTTCAAGGTAATCAAACTCCGCCGTGCATCTGAAATCGGTACAAAGGTCGTTGTTCAGGGCGGAACTTTCTATAACGATGCGGTTCTCCGTGCATTCGAAAAAATTGCGGGCGTAAATGTATTCCGTCCGGATGTCGCAGGTCTCATGGGTGCTTACGGAAGTGCCCTCATCGCTTACGACCAGTGGTGCGACCTCACGGCTCCAAAACCGGGTCAGGAAAAGGGCTGGATTCCGCCGAAGATTATTTCAAATATCGCAACTCTTGAGCAGCTTGAGTCATTCAAAGTTGACCTTGAGCTTACACGATGCGGCGGCTGTCAGAACAACTGTCTTCTTACAATCAACACATTCACAACAAACGGAGCAAAACGCCAGTTCATCACCGGAAACCGCTGTGAAAAGGGTCTTGAACGCCATCAGCTCAAAGACGAAAACGCAAAAACCGTTGACGGCTCAAACAAAGAAAACACCGGCGTCGAGTCCACTGGCTACGAACTCCCGAACCTCTTCGACTGGAAGTACAAACGCCTTTTCAACCATTATATTCCGCTCAAACCAGAAGATGCACCAATGGGCAGCGTTGGAATTCCACGCGTCCTCAACATGTACGAAAACTATCCGCTCTGGTTCACGATTTTCACAAAACTCGGCTTCCAGGTCAAAACTTCGCCTCGTTCAAGCCGAATGATTTACGAGCGCGGTATCGACTCAATTCCTTCTGAATCAGTCTGTTACCCTGCAAAAATTTCTCACGGACACATGGAATCGCTTATCAAAATGGGCTGCAAATTCATTTTCTATCCGTGTATTCCTTATGAAAAAGTCGAAGATAAAGGTGCCGGAAACCATTACAACTGCCCGGTCGTCACTTCATATCCAGAAGTCTTAAAGCACAATCTCGACTCAATCAACGAAGCAAAAGACATGCTTTTCATGAATCCTTTCCTTCCGATTTATGATTTGCCACGACTTCGCGAACGACTTTACGAAGAACTTCACAAGCACTTCCCTACTCTCACTCAGGAACAGGTTTACAAGGCAGTTGATGAAGGCTGGAAGGAACAGGAGCAGTTCAAGATTGACACTCAGCGCGCCGCAGAAGAAGCACTTGAACAGCTTGTCGTCACTGGCGGCAACGGTATCGTTCTTGCTGGCCGTCCATATCACCTTGACCCGGAAATCAACCACGGAATCCCGGAGATGATTCACGGTCTTGGTCTTGCAGTATTTACCGAAGATTCTGTCGCACACCTTGGCTCAATTGAACGCCCGCTTCGAATCATTGACCAGTGGACTTATCATAACCGATTGTATCGTGCAGCAAATTTCGTCTCAGGCATGCCAAATCTGGAGCTTGTTCAGCTCACATCATTTGGTTGTGGTCTCGATGCCGTAACAGCCGATCAGGTTGACGAAATCATGAAGTCAAAGAGCCGCATGTACACGCTCATTAAGATTGACGAAGGAAGCAACCTCGGTGCAGTGCGAATCCGAATCCGCTCGCTCATTGCGGCAGTCCGTGCTCGCCAGCGCAACCGAAAGCATCTCCCGACAAAGAGCGCGGCTTATCAGCGAGTGATTTTCACCGAAGAAATGAAGCACGAATACACGATTCTCTGTCCGCAGATGTCACCGATTCACTTCCGCTTGCTGCAGAAGGCCTTCCAGTATTCAGGCTACAATTTCGTCGTCCTTGATTCAGTTGACCCGAAAGCAGTCGATGCAGGTCTCAAATTCGTAAACAACGATGCATGTTATCCTTCAATTTTGGTCACTGGTCAGCTCATCGAAGCGCTTGAATCAGGAAAATATGACATCAACAAAACAGCAGTCATCATCTCGCAGACAGGTGGCGGTTGCCGTGCTACAAACTACATCGGATTTATCCGCCGTGCATTAAATGATGCCGGATGGGCACATGTTCCTGTAATTTCACTCAATGCTTTGGGCATGGAAAAGAACCCTGGCTTCACTTTCACACCGGGCATGGTTCACAAGGCAATGATGGCCGCTTTCCTTGGCGACCTTTTGATGCGGGTTCTTTACCGCGTACGACCTTACGAAGCCGAGCCGGGCAGCGCAAACCGTCTCTACGAAAAATGGAATGCAAAAGCCGAAGAAATGCTCAAATCAAACTCAATTTTCAAATACCGAAGATTGATTCGCGGAATCGTGCGTGACTTTGACCGATTGCCGATTCTCCCGGTCAAAAAGCCACGAGTCGGTGTTGTCGGTGAAATCCTCGTAAAATTCCACCCGACCGCAAACAACGACATGGTAAATGTTATCGAACGAGAAGGCGCAGAATGCGTAATGCCAGATTTGATGGACTTCCTCTTCTACACCTTCAGTGACGGCGTATTCCGCCACAGAGAACTCGCATTCCCGAAAGCCGAAGAGAGAAACGGAAATTTCGCAGTCTGGGCACTGGAACTTTATCGCAAATATATGAAGAAATGTCTCCGAAAGAGCCGCCGTTTCGATCCGCCAAACTCAATCTGGGACATGATGAAGAGCGTCGAAGGCCTCATTCAGACTGGTAATATTTCCGGCGAAGGATGGTTCCTCACAGCCGAAATGGTAGAATTGATTCACTCTGGTGCTCCGAGCATCGCGTGTGTTCAGCCGTTCGCATGTCTTCCAAACCACATCACTGGTAAGGGCATGATAAAAGAACTCCGCCGCCGATACCCTGAGTCAAACATCAGCGCAATCGACTACGATCCAGGCGCATCTGAAGTCAACCAGCTCAACCGACTCAAGCTGCTTTTGAGCAATGCCCCAATCGGCAAAAACCCGGACGAGCTTCCAAACGGCAAAATCTGGACCAAAAAAGGCGAAGTAGAGCCAATCATCCAGTACGCAAGCGGTGGTGCTCAGTTCGTCGATAACGATCCGATTGACGCAAAGAACGCAGTTCCGGCAACAACAGCTGTGTAAACGCAAAAAGATAAGATTAAATTGAAATTGCCCGATGATGCGATTCGTGTTATCGGGCAATTTTTTTATTTTTCAGTAAGATTTCCTGTACATTTCAAGAACATCGGATTTTTCCGTTTTTCGCGGATTAACGGCAATCACGGTTGCAATCAGCTCAGAATCAAGAATAGCATATAATGGAAGAAGATAGTTTGAGGCAACTGTCAGCTTGTAATTTCGGCTGTGATCTGTGATGACGGAAAAGGCAGTTACTTCGCTTCCAGTGCTCGCTGTAGTAGGAATTGCAATCATCGGAACGACAGGGCCGGGAACTTTTCCGCCCCCTTCGTATTCCGTGATTTTTCCGCCGTAAGTGGCCAAAACAGCAACGGCTTTTGCAACATCAAGCGGAGAGCCACCACCGAACGCCACCTGTGACAGCCTGTTTAAGCAACAACTGATTTGATGATTTCAAACGCCTTGTCGCAATCCTCTTCCGTGATGATAAACGGCGGAATCATTCGGATTGTATGAGCGCCAATCGCAGTAATGAGAAGATGCTTTTCAAGGCACTTGTGCTTAACATCAACCCCGCTGATTGTGTCATCAAATTCAACACCGACCAGAAGCCCCTGATGGCGAACTTCTTTTACATGTGGAAGCGTTTCAAGTTTTGAAGAGAAGTAGTCTCCCATTTTTTTAGCATTTTCTGCGCTTCGTTCGCTTCAGTTCCTGAGTTCTGATAGAAAATCTTGTCCATGCCGATTGTCGTACAAATCTTTTCTGCGAGAAGTGCCTGCGGAATCGTGTAAGGATAGTTGAAGGTGTGCATGACATCCTGAACCTGATCGATTACTGCATCCACGACTTTCTGGTTACAGTTGCCCGCGCTGTTTACGGCAATTCCAGCATAAAAATCAAGGTACGGCTCGCCTTTCTCGTCGTACAAATACTGATCCTTTGCAGTCTCCGCAATGAAATCAAATCGCTCGTAGGTTTCAATCATGTATTTCGAAACCTTGTCCTTGATGTCCTGTGCTGTTAATCCTGTGTCTTTAAGTTTCATATTTTTCTCCTATCCGACCCGAAGAACCGGTTTAGAAGATGCTGCTTTTTTGTCTTTGCAACCGATGAAAGGTACTGCTGCTACCAGGGTCAATGCCACAACCATTCTTTCTGCAATTCTTGCAATTCTTACTTTTTTCATTTTCGCACCTCGCTAAAATTATTTTGTTATTAAAAAAAAAGCGCTTCGGGATTTCCCAAAGCGCCTTTGCTTTTGTTGGATAAATCAGCTGGATTTGAGCAGACAGGCCCCAGAATACAGGTGCTCCGTATCAGGCCTTTGAAGCGGGGCAGCTCATCGAGTTTTCGGAGCACGGATTCGATTTCTTTTTCGGCAGTCTTATCATTTTTTTCCTCAAAGAGAAGGACGAATTTATTCAGGAATTTCATGAAAAGCGGATGACATTCCATATTCTCCACATCACGATTCAGGCAGTTCGCATAATACTCATAATTGTGCTCATCCGTCTCAAGATTCAAGCCGTATGTTCTGTCAACAACAATGATTCCGACGCGGTAAGACTTTGAAAAATCCAGGTTAAACTGCGCGGAAATTTTTTCGACATACCGTTGATTGATATCATAGCCAAAAAGCAGATTGTACAGATAATCGCCAGTCTTTTACCACAATATACCGCCGTCTCGCCATGCAACTCGCCCGATTATAGAAATTTAACCGAAATTGTGCTATGTTCTTTGCGCATGAACAATCAGTCTTCCCTCAGCAAAATGCTCACCGAACCGGTTGGGCCGCTCATTCTAAAAAACGCAGTTCCCACAATCATCACGATGATGATTACGGCGATTTACAACACCGCTGACACTTTCTTTGTCTCCAGGCTCGGAACTTCGGCAAGCGGTGCGGTCGGGGTAATTTTTTCGCTCATGGTTTTGATGCAGGCCTGCGCTTTCACGATTGGCATGGGAAGCGGAAGCATCACCAGCCGGGCTTTGGGTGCTTCGGATTTTCAGAAAGCAAATACGGTCTGCACTTCGGCTATTTTCACGGCATTTTTTATCGGCGTTCTCTTTGCGATTTTCGGAAATCTTTTCAGGGAAGAGCTTGTGCGTCATCTTGGTTCCACGCCCACTATCCTACCCTACGCTCTTGATTACGCGCGCTACATTCTTTTCGGAGCGCCTTTCATCATCACTTCCTTTGCGATGAACAATCTTCTTCGATTTCAGGGGCGGGCGGCTTTTTCGATGATTGGAATGATTTCGGGCGGAATTCTGAACATGCTGCTTGATCCGCTTTTCATCTTCGTTTTCGGACTTGGCATTTCCGGTGCCGCACTCGCAACATTAATCAGCCAGATTGTGAGTTTCTTCATCCTTCTTTCAATGTTCATCAGGAAAAAATCACTGGCGGAGCTTTCGGCCAGGCACATTTCACGCTCTTTTAAAACCTATGCTGACATCATCACCACAGGCTTGCCTTCTCTTTTCAGGCAGGGCATGGCGGCAATCTCAGGCATTTTGCTGAACAAACAGGCGGCTTTCTATGGAGCAATCACCGCATCCCTCGCGGCAAGTTCTGTTCTGGCGGCAGATGCGGCCGTGGCGGGCATGGCAATCACCAACCGCGTAGACAAACTCCTGCTCGCGATTGCAATCGGTCTCGGTCAGGGCTTCCAGCCGGTCTGCGGCATCAACTATGGGGCGGGCAAAACTGAACGGGTAAAGCAGGCGTATTCTTTCCTCGTCAAGCTGAGCGCAATCATCATGTCGGTCTGTGCCCTCGTAGTATTCATTTTTGCCCCGGAGATTGTGCGTTTTTTCAGGAATGATGAGGCAGTCGTCGCGGCAGGTGCACTGGCTCTTCGTGCCCAGGCGGCAGTCCTTCCGTTACATTCGCTGATTTTCGGTACGAACATGCTCCTTCAGGTTGCGGGCGAAAAAAAGAGCGCGTCCTTCCTTTCTTCACTGAGGCAGGGGCTTTTCTTTGTGCCGGCCATCTTCCTTCTCCCCGTTTTGATGAATTTCCTCGGCTTCGAATCAATTCGCGGCGTCCAGCTCACTCAGGCTGTCTGCGATACGCTTACCGCTCTCTGTTCATTGCCTTTTATCGTAAGATTTTTCAGAAAACTCCACTAGACATGAATGACAAAATTCTCTATAATGTCATTATGACATTTTTACTATTTTTGTCATTATAAAATTAAGGAGTTATGAAGATGAAAAGAAGCGTTGTCACATCATTTTTTACACTGATGACAGCAGCCGCAGTTTTTGCAAGCGGCGTTGAGAACAAAACAAATTTGAGCACAGGATATTTGCGAAATCCAAGCCGTAACACAGAAAATTCACGCCCGGAAGCGGCATTTTACAACATCGCGGGAACTGCTTTCCTCAAAGAAGGTCTTTGGATTGGCGGCGGAAATCAGTTCGTCTTCAAAGAGTATGGAAATGAGCTGGCAGACAATGCGACATTAAAAGCTGCCGGAGTAAACGGATATTATTCCAACGATGAAACCACAGTCTGGCTCTACCCTGATTTGAACGCAGTCTACAAGAAAGGAAAATGGTCAATTTTCGGAAATTTCGGCGTATATGCAGGCGGCGGCGCACTTGAGTACAGCGAAGGCACAAGCGCGACAAGCCTCTTGTTTGCGGGCGGAGCACAGAATCAGGGCACAGAAGCTGTAAAATACGGTTTGGCCGCAAACATGATTTCAAAGGCAAAAACTTCATGGGAAGATGCTGTAAAAAACAATTTCGGCGGAAGCGAAGCAACAGCACTTGCATATATCAAAGCAAATCCAACATCTGACTTGGCTCAGGCTTATGGTGTTGTCCAGAAATATGGCTCAAACCTCAGCGACTACGCTTCAAAAAAAGATACTTATGAAAAAGCCGCAGCCGCTTCCCTCGGCATGGCAAAATCTCACTCACTCGATGTCACTTCAATCACTTATGGTCTTCAGCTTGGTGCTTCTTATCAGCTTTTTGACTATGTTTCTCTTGCAGCAGCATACCGCTACACAATCGGAACTCAGGAAATGACTCTCAAATGTTCTGATCCGACTTTTGTCGCTGTAAACGGCGGAAACAAAATCAGCTACGATGCAAAAGGCTTTGGCCAGAGCTGTGTTTTTGGAATCCACGCAAAGCCTGTTGATAAGCTCGACCTTGCCATTCAGTATCAGACTTTGAGCCGAATCGATTATGATGTTGATAATGTTAAGGGTGATGTCGCAAAATACTATGACATTACAAACGACAAAAAATTCCGTACTGATTTACCGGCTGTCCTCAATCTCGGTCTCGGCTATTCAATTCTCGATAACCTTTATGTAAGCACAAGCTTCAACTACTATTTCAACGATTTTGCACAGCAGAATTCAGTGCTTTCGGAAACCGATTACAACAATTCATGGGAAATCGCATTGGGAGTCGATTTTAGATTCTGTAAATACGCGGGAGTTTCAGCGGGAGCTTCTTACGGAAATCAGGGAACCACAGACACTTCAAACAGCACATTCAACCCGGTCCTCGACAACTGGGTTGTAGGCGGCGGATTTGAAATCTATCCGACAGAAGATTTGACTGTCACAGCTTCATGCCTTTACGCAAACTACTACGACACAGACCTCTACCTTCAGGGCTACAAAACAACCCTCAGCAAGGATGTCACAAACTTCGGAATCGGCGTAACTTACCACTTCCCGAATCTCTAGAAGACAAAAAAAAAATGCCGCACTTCATCAATGCGGCATAAAGTTAAACGGCGGGTTTTTGAATGTTCAAAAACCCGTTTTTTTTTGACCAAAATGGCTTTATTTATTGCACTGTTTGCTGAAAGTTTTTACACCATCAACAACAAGAATTACTGCAAGAACAGCCATGCTGGTAGCAAAGAAGAACTGGAACCAGTGTCCCCACATCGGGCCGGCAGCCTGTGTGACTCCTGCAAAAATCTTGATTTTCGCGATAACTGTAAGAATGAGCTGAGTCAAAGTTGCGGCAAGCATGAATACCATCGGAATAAAGAACATCTTGTTGTTCTTTCCGACTTCACCAAGCCATGCAGCTACAGCCATCAAAGCAATTCCGGCGAGCAACTGGTTTGCAGCACCAAACAAGCCCCAAATCTGTGAGAGCGAAAGACCGCCCAAAACACAGCCGATTACGACCATCAAAACTGTGCCGAAAAGCGGGAATGCGAGCACTTTGCGGATCGGGTTTTTGGCATCCTTATATGTAACTTCACCCTCTTTCAAGAACAACTCACTGAACATGAAGCGGCTCAATCGTGTACCTGTATCAAGAGAAGTAAGAGCGAATACAGAAACAGCAAGTGTCAAAAGAGCGTAGATCGCGTTGTTCTGGTCAACGAAACCGAACATTTTTGCGATACCAGAAGCGAATGCTACCGGTGGAGCACCTTTGAATGCACCGTCAACGATGAAATTCTTTGAAACCATACCAACAGCGATGAGCGAGATGATACCAAGTGCCGATTCGATGAGCATTGAGCCGTAACCGATAGCCTTTGCGTTCTTTTCGTTGTCGAGCTGTTTTGAAGTAGTTCCTGTTGAAATCAATGAGTGGAATCCAGAACATGCACCGCATGCAACAGTGATGAACAATGCCGGGAACATATTACCGATTTTTGTAGTCCAGCCAGTGAAAGCAGGAAGCTCAAAAGTTGCGTTTCCGGTGATTGCTGACATGATGATACCAATCAAAGCGAGAGCCATCATTGCATAGAGAAGGAATGATGAAAGATAATCTCGTGGCTGAAGCAAAATCCAGACCGGAACGAGAGAAGCAACCGTAATGTAAGCACCGATGAAAACAATCCATGAAGTACGTGTCATTGCGAAACCGAAATTCAAGCCGATTACGACAGCAACAACGATTCCAACAAGACCGATGATTGTAGCAGGAAGTGTCTTGAGACCGCAGCGATTGGTCAAAACTCCGTAGATGATTGCAAGAACGATGAAGAGCAAAGAAATCATTGCAGTTGTCTGCGGACCAGTTGGATTTGAGACGATTCCAAAGCTAGCTGATCCATCTGCAGCGGCAACAGTCGCGAAAGTTCCGGCAACGACATTGACAAACGAAGCGATAACAAGAATCAAAACAAGCAAAGCGAAGATGATGAACAGTCTCTTTGAGCCTTTGCCCATTGAAGCTTTAATGATTTCGCCAACTGATTTTCCGTCATTTCGGGCAGAAGCGAACAATGAGCCGAAATCCTGTAAACCGCCAAAGAAAATACCACCAATCACGCACCACAAGAAAACAGGAACCCAGCCGAAAACCGCAGCCTGAATCGGACCGTTAATCGGACCTGCACCTGCGATTGAAGAAAAGTGATGTCCCATCAAAACGGCTGGTTTTGCAGAGACATAATCAACACCGTCAGCTTTTTCCTGAGCAGGTGTCTTTTTTGCAGGGTCAATTCCCCACTGCTTTGCCAACCATGAGCCATAGAAAACATAGCCACAGAAAAGCAAGGCGATTGCAGCAATAATGATTAATAATGCTGTCATTCATTTACTCCTTTTTCCTCCGCGAAAACGGCGTTGCATGGACGCAACGAATCCCCCTTTGGAAAACTTTTTAAATTTAGCTGGCTTTGGCCAAACTCTGAGTTACGATTTTCTTCAAGTCAGAACCGCGGCGATTTGTAACGGTTCGGCCTGTTGAAGTTTCATAAACCAGAAGCCTGAACGAACTCCAGCCATAAAAACCGAATTTATATGATTTGTAATAATTGATTTTTTTGATTTGCCTGATGGATTTTTCATCGATTTTTTCGGAAAGAATCACCAGAGTAACATCCGTGTTGCGGTGCCCATAATATGGAGAAATCCGAGAAAGCCCGCGCTTCCAGGCGATTTGTGCAAGTTCCGTGATTTTTTCTATAGAAAGAGAACCATTCTCCAAACTTCCCGACGAGTCTTCATCAGAATAAAAGAATACGAAATCGTTGGAGTCGATGTCCGCAACTTTGGCGGCCTTGATTAAAAAATACTGCTCATTGTGGGATTTGAATACAGCTTCTGCAACGAACGGGGCTTCTACATTCTGTGTGGATACAGTGTAGTACCTCTCAAAAGATTGATAAATTTTCTCAATTGCGCCGTTGCTATTCATAGTAACTAGAATTGTAAGAATATTTTATGTTTCGGTCAATAGAAACAAAGAAAAAACTTATTCCAGCTACTATGAAAAATGAAATTCCAGAAGATTTTTACAGTTGCTTCATGAGATTAGCCATTTCGATTGCACCCAATGCACAATCATAGCCCTTATTGCCGGCCTTGCTTCCTGCGCGCTCGATGGCCTGCTCAATATTCTCGGTTGTAATCACGCCGAAAAGAACAGGAACGCCATTTTTGAAGCTTGCCTGCGCGACGCCCTTTGAGACTTCTGCGCAAACATAGTCATAATGTGTCGTTGAGCCACGGATTACGGCACCAACAGCGATTACCGCATCATATTTTTTGCTTGCCGCAAGTTTGTCACAGATGACAGGGATTTCAAACGCACCCGGAACCCAGACAGCAGTGATGTTTTTTTCTTCGACACCGTGGCGAACAAGACCGTCAACCGCACCGCCAAGCAATTTGTTCACGATGATTTCATTAAATCGGCTTGCGACAATGGCAACCTTCATTCCTTCTGGAGCAACCAGTTTTCCTTCGATTAAGTTGATTTCATTCATATTGTTAACTCCTAATTTCTAATTCCTCATTAAAAATATGCCCCATTCTATCACGCTTTGTTCTCAAATAAAAGGCATCGTAAACCTGAGGCGGAATTTCGATTGGAACGCGCTCGCTCACTTTGAGGCCGAATCCGTCGAGCCCGTAGATTTTTTCTGGATTGTTTGTCAAAAGCCTGAGCGACTGGCACCCCAAATCACGCAAAATCTGGGCACCAATCCAATATTCACGCAAATCCGGCTTGAATCCCAGCTTGACATTTGCCTCAACCGTATCCAGGCCGTCTTCCTGCAACTTGTATGCCTTGAGCTTGTTGATTAAACCGATTCCACGACCTTCCTGACGCATGTAAAGAATGACACCCCTGCCCTCTTCATTCACGCGCTTCATCGCAGCCTGAAGCTGAGGGCCGCAGTCACATCTTCTGGAACCAAAAACATCACCAGTCAGGCACTCAGAATGAACGCGGCAAAGAACATTTTCGCCCGAACCAATCTCACCTTTTACAAGCGCAACATGATGCTCGCCCGTGATGTCGTTCACATAGCCGTAAATGTCAAAATCACCATATTCCGTAGGGAGCTTTGCCTTTGCCTCACGCACGACATGCTTTTCATTTACGCGGCAATAGTCCTGCAAAGCCTTGATAGTGATGAACTTGAATCCGAATTTCTGGGCCATTTCCTGAAGCTTCGGAGTGCGCATCATGGTTCCGTCATCATCCATGATTTCGCAGCAAAGACCGCACTCTTTTAAGCCTGCAAGACGGCATAAATCAACCGTTGCCTCCGTGTGACCGTTCCGAACAAGAACGCCGCCCTTTCGCGCAACGAGCGGAAACATGTGACCAGGACGGCGGAAATCAGTGGCGACAGAAGAATCATCGATACACTTCATTGCCGTAACCGAGCGTTCTTTGGCCGAAATTCCTGTTGTGGTGGAAATGTGGTCGATTGAGACCGTAAAAGCCGTTTCGTGATTGTCGGTGTTCTCAGCTACCATCGGGTAAAGCCCAAGCTTCAAGGCAAGGCTCTGACTCATAGGCATACAGATTAAGCCTTTGGCATGACTCGCCATGATATTGACATTCTTCTGCGTGGCAAATTCCGCCGCACAAATCATGTCGCCCTCATTCTCGCGGTCTTCATCGTCCGAAACTAAAATGATTTTTCCAGCCCGCAAATCTGCAAGCGCTTCTTCAATTGTGTTGTAGTGAAATGACATAGAGTAAAGTTGCATTATGTTAACATAATGCAATAAATCTGTCTAGGTAGCGGCAACAGACTACCTTGACAGATTTTCTCAATATGTATTACTATTTACTTACTGAGTATTACACAGGAGACACCAATGACGACATTATCTATTAAAATTGACGACACAGACAAACTTGATTTTGAAAACATCTGCAAAGAAATTGGTCTCAACATCACGAGTGCAGTTACTGCGTTCGTAAAGGCGACAATCCGTGAGAATGGTATTCCTTTTGCATTAAAGGCAAAAGAGCCTGCATTTTATTCTGCCGAAAACATGAAAGTTCTGTCAGAGTCAATCGCACAGGATAGAGCAGGAAATACGGTAAAACATTCGCTAGAGGAGATTATGGAATGACAGATATAATTTGGACTCCGCTTGCATGGGAAGATTTTACAAGTTATGTTGAAAATCACGAAGCCAAGAGTTTAAAGCAAATCTTCAAACTTATAAAAGACATTCAGCGCAACGGTGTTGATAAAGGAATTGGAAAACCTGAACCGCTAAGACATGAAATGAGCGGTTACTGGAGCAGGGAAATCACAGGAAAAGACAGGCTTGTGTATCGTATTGACGATGAAGGAATTTTGCACATAGTTCAATGCAAAACCCATTACCATAAAGGGAAATAAATATCTAATTTCGTTTTGAAACTATCTTACCGTTCTTATCCCTTTCGAACACCTTCAGACCATGCAAAATCCTTTGTTTGACTTTTTTCTTCTATAATAATAGAATTATAATATGAATGTTCTTTTGGGTCTCTCTGCTTCTAGCGGAATCGGTATCGGCAGGGCTTTTGTAATTCCTGAATCAGAAAAACGCGTTATTTCCTCACGAAAAATCCGGCCGGAAGAAAAACCCAAACAACTGGAACGATTTGACCGCTCTCTTGCTAAAGTCACAGGTCAGATTGCAGCCCAGCTCGATGAAGTAAAAGGCGACAAAGTTCAGTCAGAGATTTTTGAAACTTACTTCCTCATGCTTCAGGACCCCGAATTTTTGGGTGATGTACGAAGAACATTCGATGAATCAAATTATTCCATTGAATATGTATTGAACCAAAAAACCGAACTCTATGCCGACAGGCTCCGTTCAAGCGGTAATGCCTACCTTGCGGAGCGTTCTGAAGACATTTGTGACATTTTCGGTCGCGTTCTTAACGACCTTCTCGACTTTCATCCTTTTAACATAGAAAATGTGCCTGATGGTGCCGTAATCGTTGCCAAAGCAATGAGCCCAAGCGACACGGTAATTCTCTCAAAACGAAAGATTGCCGGAATCGCGCTCACAGATGGCGGTGTTTCTTCGCATGTAGGCATTCTCGCACGAAACTACGGAATTCCTGCCGTTTTTGACATTGAAAACATTCTCGACGAAATAAATCCTGATTCGATTGTCGTTGTTGACGGCGATGTCGGTGAAGTAATCGAATCCCCGGATGAAGCGACACTTGCGG
This sequence comes from uncultured Treponema sp., assembly GCF_946187725.1. Classification (GTDB taxonomy): domain Bacteria; phylum Spirochaetota; class Spirochaetia; order Treponematales; family Treponemataceae; genus Treponema_D. The sequence goes on along the minus strand of NZ_CAMHSK010000007.1, from coordinate 101,761 downwards.
ATTATCAGAAAAAAATCCAGATTGCAGAGGAACACGCAGAAAAGCTCAAGAAATACCGTGACCTGCCCGCACAGACCTCTGACGGCGAGCGGTTCCAGCTCATGGCAAATATCGGTACGGTTGATGAAGCCCGTCTTGCCATGAAGGAAGGCGCTGACGGAATCGGCCTTTTCCGAACGGAATTCCTTTTCATGAGCGAGGCGAACAAAAACATGGGTGCGGCTCATGCAAAGGCCGCCGCTTTCAGTGAAGAAAGCCAGTTCAACGCCTACAAAAATGTCCTTGAAACAATGAAGGGCAAGCCGGTCACAATCCGCACTCTTGATGCAGGCGGCGATAAAATCATCACTTCACTCGATGTCTCTCATTCGGCAAGCGAAGAAAAAAATCCTCTGATGGGGCTTCGCGCAATCCGTCTCGCACTTGCAAATCCGCAGATTCTCCGGACTCAGTTCCGCGCCTTATACCGGGCAAGCATTTACGGCAACCTTAAAATCATGCTTCCTCTCATCACGAGCGTTGATCAAGTCGAAGAAGCGCTCGCAATCGCCGCAAAAGTCCGTGAAGAACTCAAATCCGAAAACATTCCGTTTAACCCTTCAGTTCCAATCGGAATCATGGTCGAAACCGCAGCAGCCGCCGTGATTTCAGACTGTCTTGCAAAAGTCAGCGATTTCTTCTCAATCGGAAGCAATGACTTAACCCAATATACAATCGGCGTTGACCGTGAAAATTCGCTCGTCGCACAACTTTACGATGAATTCCATCTTGCTGTTCTCCGACTGCTCCACAAAACCATCGAAGAAGCAGCAAATGCCGGCATTCCAGTTTCAGTCTGTGGTGAAATGGCCAGCCGCACCGAAAGCGTCCTTGTCCTTGCGGGAATGGGCGTGCGCACGCTGAGTATGAGTCCAAAACTCATCACGACAGTAAAGGAGCTTCTCTCAAGAATCAGTATTGCAGAGCTAAAAGCTATTTCCTCAAAAAAACTCAACGCACTTTAAGGAAACATCTATGGCAAAACGAAAACACAAACCAGATTTCTCAAAACCAAAGCCAAAGAAAGCCGAACAGGCAGAACTTCAAAATGAAGGCATCGAAGCTGTCGATAACTCAGATGACAGCGATTCAGAAGACTGGAATATTGATGACACAAGCGACTCCGCTTCAGACGATGGTAGCTCTTCTGAGCTTGCCCCTGACTATAACGATTACATTCTTGCCGCTCAAAAAGAAGGATTTGACACATCGAAATACTATGTGAATCTTCCTCTCGTAGTGATTGCAGGCCGCCCGAATGTCGGAAAATCAACCCTTTTCAACCGGTTCATGCATCGCCGTCTTGCAATCGTTGATCCGACTCCAGGCGTCACACGCGACCCTGTTGAAGCAACGGCATTCATTTTAGGAAAACCTGTCAATCTCGTGGACACTGGCGGATACAAACTTGACCGTGACTTAAAAAGCCGCGAATCAGAAATGGATGAACTTGTCGTTCAAAAAACACTCGAAACAATCAAAAAGGCCGACAAGATTTTGCTTCTGCTCGAAGCCGGCACAATCACCGGTGAAGACGAAGAATTCATTCATCTTTTGCGCCCATACTGGAACAAAGTCATCGTCGCAGTAAACAAATGCGAAGGCGGCCGCGGTGAAGCAGTCGCATGGAATTACCTTCAGTACGGATTCAAGGAGCTCCTTTTCATTTCCGCTGACCACGGCGACCACATCACAGAGCTTGCAAGCAAAATCAACGAGGGGCTTGATTTCTCAAAGGTCGAAGAAGGCGAACGGCCTCAGACACCAATCAGAATCGCCATTCTGGGAAAGCCGAACACAGGAAAATCCACCCTCTCAAACCGCCTTACGCACTCAGAAAAATCAATTGTCTCAGATTATGCGGGAACCACGCGTGATGTCGTCGAGGGCAAATTCACATACGCGGGCAGAAGTTTTGAAATCATGGACACTGCCGGAATCAGGCGCAAAAAGAAAGTCCATGAGAATGTCGAATATTACTCTGTAAACCGTGCAATCAAAACACTCGACAAATGCGATGTCGTATTCCTCATGATTGATTCACAGGAAGGACTTGCCGACCAGGACAAAAAAATCTGCTCGCTCGCATACGAACGCGGGCGTGGAATCATTTTTGTACTCAACAAGTGGGATACGCAGGATCAGAGCCGAAAAACTCTCCGTGACACAACCGATTATATCAAGACGATGTTCGGTCACATGAACTGGGCACCGATTCTTCCTCTTTCGGCACTTCACGGCGAAGGAGTCAAGGATCTTCTGAACAAGACAATCGAGCTTTACGAGCAGCTTACCCGCAAAGTCGAAACAAGCGCGCTCAACAAGGCATTGCAGGACTGGCTTTTCCATTATCCACCGCCAGCAAGCAAAGCGATTCACTTCAAAATCCGCTACATGACCCAGACCAGCTCAAATCCTGTCTCATTCCGTATTTTCTGCACGAGCCCGGACAATGTTCCTGAAAGCTATGTCACTTATCTCAAGAATTCCATCAGGAAAGACCTTGGCTTCGATCAGATTCCAGTAGAACTGAACATGAAGGCAAGCCGAAAACGCTGGGAAAACAGGTTTGACGAAAAAGAATGACCTATTCTATTGGCGAGGTTGAAGAACTCTCTGGCATCAAGCAAAATGTTCTCCGTTACTGGGAGACCGTCATCCCAGGTTTTGCCCCGCGCAAAGATTTGGGCGGTCGCCGCGTGTACACAGAGCGTGATTTTGAAATAGTGCTCCGGCTCAAATACCTGATTTATGAACGGAAATTCACGATTGAAGGCGCACGAAACGAAATCCTTCATGAAGCACAAAGTTACGAGTCTCACGCCGAGGCAATGAACACAATCCGGGAACTGCGCTCTGAACTCACAAAGCTTTACTTCATGCTCAAGAAAAATCACCCGCCAGCCTGAAACGACATTTTACGAAACGAGCCTGCTAGTGCCTGCTATTTTTCAGAAAGCCAGTCAAGGAGCTTTTGATTATGACTTTCTGAATCAGCACTTCCCCTTGCACCAAGCAGTTTTTGCACATATTTTCCGATGATGTCATTCTCAAGATTCACCGTATCACCGACTTTTTTTGAAAGGAGCGTAGTTTCTTTTGCCGTATGAGGGATTATGCTCACGCAGAATTCAGTTTCATTCACCGATGCGACCGTAAGGCTTATTCCGTCAATCGCGATTGAGCCTTTCTCAACGATTAGAGCCAGAATCTCCCTGCCAGCACTCACATGAACCCAGACAGCATTTTCTTCTTTTTGAAGTTTTATGATTCTGCCGGTTCCGTCAATGTGCCCGCTGACGATATGCCCGCCAAATCTTCCGTCTGCACTTATAGCCCGCTCAAGATTCACAGGACTTCCCGCCGAAAGAGACGCAAGTGAAGTCCGTCTGAGCGTTTCGGCCATCACATCCGCAGAAAATGAATTTTCGCTCATCTGAGTCACGGTAAGGCACACACCGTTAACAGCAATTGAATCCCCGATTTTAGAGCCATGAAGCACCTTTGTGGCAGTGATTTCAAGACTTCCTGACTTGCCCGCAATGGAGACTCTTTTGATAATTCCGATTTCTTCTATAATTCCGGTAAACATAAGCAGATTAAAGAATAACACAAATCAGATTTTTAATGAACCGATGAATTTGATTCAGAAATTTGCTTGAAGAAGCCATGCAAGATTGGCTAAAATGAAGGCATGCTGAATCAATTTTCACGAACACAACTTCTTCTGGGCGAAAAAACCGTAAACCGCCTCAAAAATTCCCATGTCGCAATCTTCGGAATCGGAGGTGTCGGCGGTTTTACAGCAGAAGCCCTCGCACGGAGCGGAATCGGCAAAATCGACCTGATAGACAATGACACGGTTTCGCTCACTAACCTGAACAGACAGATTATCGCCCTTCACAGCACAATCGGCCGGGCAAAAACAGATGTGATGAAAGAAAGAATCCTGGACATAAATCCGGACTGTCAGGTGAATGTGTTCCAGTGCTTTTATCTTCCCGAAAACAAGGACCTGTTTGATTTTAGAAAATATGACTATGTAATCGATGCAGTGGACACCGTAAAAGCAAAGATTCAGCTTATAACACAGGCAAAAGAAGCCGGAGTACCAGTCATCAGCTCAATGGGAGCCGGAAACAAACTCGATCCGACCCGCTTTGAAGTCGCGGACATCGCCGAGACAAGCGTATGCCCCCTTGCCCGCGTGATGCGCCAGGAATGCAAAAAGCGCGGCCTCGAAAATGTAAAAGTCGTCTACTCAAAAGAAAAACCCGTCTCCCCCCAACTCTCGCCCGAAGAAAAGACCACCGCCGAACAAAAAGGAAACGGCCTCGCCCCCGGAAGCTGCGCATTCGTGCCCTCCGTAGCAGGCCTAATCATCGCCGCAGAAGTAATCAAGGATCTGGGGAAAGAGGGAGAATCAAAATGATAAAATCGCTCAGCACATAAAATGAGCACTGGACGAACTGAACGCAGGACAAAAAAACCGCAGTGCCAGCCAGCAAACTGCCGACCCGCACTGCGGAAAAACTCTCTCCGACAAGAAGTTTTATTTTTTCAAAATTACAAATGATTTGGCCGCAACTTTGCCTGGAAGCGTTGTGCTTTCGGTCGGTGTTCCGTTTGCAACATCAACAAATTTGGTGTAGCCGCTTGTCTCGATTGAAACCTCATCGTCAGTAGCGTTGAAATATACAAGGAAGTCGCCTGCGGTGTATTTTGTTACGCCTTTTGTGCTGTTGTATGTTTCAGCAGCAGCACTTGTGTTTGCTCCGAATGCATCACTATTTGCCTTACGCAAAGCAATCAAGCCTTTGTATGTGTTGTAGACATCGGCGTAGGTTTCTTTAAATGAAAGCGAAATCTGATTTACGCTGTCCGAAGAAATGTATGAGTTATGGTCATTGTTTTTCGTTCGCATGAATTCCTGACCACCGTTGATGAACGGAGTGCCCTGAGCAAGGAAGATATATGCAGCGGTAAGTTTTTCTTCAGCTTTTATTTTATTCATCTGGCTGTCGCTCAAACCACTGACTTTTTTGTAGTTTGAGTATGCAAGACGATCAAACAAAGTCTGATTATCATGACATTCCACATAATTCAGGCTTCGTCCAAGTACGGTTGCAAATTTGACCGAACCAAGAAGTCCCTCACAAATCGTATCATCAGCAAAAACGCCTTGCACTTGACCTTTTCCACCCTGGTCAAAAACAGAGCCTTTTATTGCATCACGAATCGTGTCATTGAAGTAACCAACTCCATTCACATCATTTGATGGGCTACATGAATCAAATTTACTCAGTTTTTCTTTTATACAACCATTTTTCACGCCCGAATCTCCGCCTGTCCATGGCTCACCATAAACCATGACATTCGGGTCAATCTTCGCCAGTTCTGTATAGATTGCGCTCATTGTTGATGCCTCATGAAGTCCCATTAAGTCAAAGCGGAATCCATTGATATGATAGTCAAGCATCCAATGTTTAAGACTTTCAATCACATACTTTTTGACAATAGCATGATTTGTTGCGACTTCGTTTCCACAGCCTGAACCATTATAGTAATTTCCGCTTGAATCAAGGCGATAGAAATATTCAGGAACAGTGAGATCATACAATGATGCAGAACCAGTGCCGCTTGTATGATTATAAACGACATCCATATTCACAGCGATTCCAGCCTCATGAAGTTTTCCAATCAAAGTTCTCAACTCTTTGACAGCCTGAGTGCCGTCCTCGTAGCCAGCAGTAACATATCGGCCTTCAGGAACATTGTAATGATACGGATTGTAACCCCAGTTATAATTGTTGTCGGCATTTGTCTGGGCATAATCGAACATCGGCAAAATCTGAACATGAGTAATTCCCAAATCTTTAAGATGGGCGATAACCTTGTCACCATTCGCTATGTCAAGGAATTTTCCTGTGCTGTCAGTTACTTCAACTCGGCTCCAGTCTCGGATGTGCATTTCATATATAGAAGCATCCGTATATTTTTTTGACTCTGCACCATTATTACCGAACGGATTATAATAAGCCTCTTTAGTTCCCCATGCAGTATCAAGAGTCAATCCAGAAGGAAGAGCAGATGAGTCAGAATTAATGTCCGTGATTTGGCTTGCCACGCTGTCAGCGCTTGCTGCTTTTGCCCAAATATCGCAAACATCATTCGTTCCTGTTGTAGTCTCTATTCTGTACTTATAATATTTATATTCAGCGACATTAACATTTTCCAAAGACCAGCTGCCATCATCTGAAGCCGTCATTTCAAAATCAGCATCAGGATTTTTAAGAGAAGAAGAAGTCTTGAAGAGCAAAAGTTTTACGCTGATTGCAGTTGGCGCAAATGTCCTGAACGACGCACTTGAACCAGAAAGCGTACATCCAAAATTGTAGTCAGTAACAACAGCAACATCATCTATAATATCCGATGAAATAGTCGCCAAAACAGATTTTCCGCCGATTGTGACTGTGAACGGCCTGTTCGCAACATCAACGCCACTATCCAAACTTATCTTTACGCTTGAACCCGTTGTGCTGACATTAGAAACGGTATATACAGTTCCATCTTTTCCAGTAACCGTGACATCCCCCTTTCCAAGTTCATCACCAAGATATTTTGCAACAACAGTTCTTCCATTCTTTTTTGTGATTGAAGCACTACTCAATCCCTGCAAATCAGCAAGCGATGTATAATAATTTCCTTCACCATAAATAAAATAAAGCGTGTCATTAGCTTTCAAAGCTTCTACTGGAACAATTAAATCACTCGTCTGTCCAGTACCATCAGATTTCACAAAAATAATACCTAATTTCTCCGATGAATTTATGCCTATAGACTTTCTAAAATAGCCTTTTTCATCAGCAGCCGGGAATGTAACATCTCCTGGCCAACTGCCAGTAGTATAATTCTTATTAGTGTCAGCCTGCCATGCCCAGATGTTCCATGAGGCTGTGACATCGGCACCTGCCAAAACTACTGTAAGCTGTTTGTCTATTCCTAAATCACCGCCAGAATCCGAATTGCTGTCATCAGAACCGCTGCCACAAGATACGAACAGCATTGAAACAATTGAAACAACAGAGAACAAGAATCTCAGTTTCTTTTTCATATTTCCTCCTCGTATGAAAAACATAAAAAACGGGCAAAACAAATTATGTTTTGCCCGTTTCACTACCACTTAACAGTTATTAGATACCAGTATCAGGTAAAGTAACTTCATCAGCGATAGTAAACCATGAATAGTAATTCAAAGAATCACCGTCAGCTTTTACCAATCCCAGTTTGAAGTTATTTGCACCTTTCTGCTCATTGTACCAGTCAGCAGGTTTAGACAAACTTGTGACAGAAACCTTGATTTTTCCATTTGTTACAGGAACATTTTCAAGTTTATCAGTTGTCCAAGTTTTGCCAGTTTCTTTCCAATATGCTGAAATTCCACCCCACTGAATAACACCTTCAATAGAAGGAACTGTTGTCTCTGATGACCATGAAGCCGGCAAAGTGATTACCATATCTGTATAGCTGAGAAGTTTTACAGATACCTGTGCAGCAGTTGTCGTGATGAACAAAGCATATTTTGTATCTGCTTCCAAATCCTGCAATTTTGCATTATCACCACCAGAAGCAAGCACTACATCTTCACCCAAAGAAATTTCTGTACCACCAGCATAAGCAGTGTCATCCCATGTAGTTCCATTTACAAGTTTGAATTCAACATCACCGTCAGCTGCCTGTGTCCATTCATAAACATAAACAGACTCTGCTGTACCCTCTTTCACAAGAGTTGGAGCTGCCGTACCAATAGACCAATCGTTGAATCCACCCGGAACTGATTTAATTTCAATTGGTTTCAAATCTTTCACTGTTAAAGTGATAACACCATCTGCACCAATTTTTGAAATAAAATCATAGCCGACATTTTTTGTAACCGCAATCTCAGTTGCTTCTGTAGCTTCTACGAGTGTGTAAGTTGTTCCAGATTTGAATGCTTTTGCATCAGCTTCTTTCAAACCATAAACTTTTGTACCATCAGAGATTGAGAACAACAAGCTGTCAGACTTTGCAACTACTGTAGAACTATAAACACCGTCTGCGTTAGTCATTGTTGTAGCCATACCGTTAGCATTGATAGTAAGTTTTGTCGCAGCCTTACCACCGATTGCAGTGAATTTTACGGTTGGAGCCGAACCATCAAGAGCATTGACTGTAATCTGATACTCAACACCAATATCAAGGGAAACAGTACAGTTAGACACGCCACCAACTGTAGCACATTTAACTTCTGTATCTGCATAGAAAGGAGTTGTATCACCTGACCAGAAAGCAGAATCCCAGTTAGAATTATCATCAATAATAACCTTGAATTCTGCACCCGCATTTTTTGCCGTGAAAGTTCCTGTGAAAACAGAATCCTCACCTTCCTTAAGAGCCATAGCCTTGTTAAGAGTCCATGCTCCGAACTCGTCTATGCTTCCGATAATCCAAACTTTTTCGGCACTGTTGAGATACTCTAAGTCATCGTGAGTATCAACACAACCAATCAAAGCCGTAGCGGCAAGTGCCAAAGAGGCAAAAGCAGCGGTTATTTTGTTTAATTTTTTCATAATCTGTTTTCTCCTCTAAACCTTAGAGATCCCACTGGAAGCCCATGCGAACTGCATAGTTTTCCCAATATCTCTCAACAGCATTGTCCTCGTTGTCCGTTCCCTTGATTTTGTAGTCATCAAGACGGTAAGCAGTCGGTCCATCGTTGAACTCATTATAGATGTCCATTGCATACATGAACTGGCAGTAGAATACAGGTTTCTGCAATACAGAGAGTTTCTTGTTCATACCAACGAAGAAACCGAACGGATTTGTCGGATCTTTGTTGTCATTGTTAGCAGAGCGGATACCACAACCAAACTGGAAGTTGTAATCATTTACGAAATTAACAGTTCCATACAAGTAGTTGAAGAGATAACTATCATTTGTGTTGTCGAATACGAATGTTGCATCAAATCCCTTCGCAATGTTTGTATCAAGTTTGTGTGTATATTTAAGACCAGCAGACTGGATAACTGTCTGTTTCTTCTCACCCATTGCAGAATCGCGAGCATCGTCTTCTTCAGTTACATGATAGCCTTCAACATAACCTTCGAGAGTTGCAGGAACGAAAAGAAGCTCATCAAAATCCAAGCTGAAATATGGTTTAGCATAAATCTTCATGGTGTCTTTGTTTTTGAAAGAAAGTTTTGAATCTGTGTTCAAAGTTTTCTCTAAATAAGGTGCAACACCAACATTAATTGCATCATTGATATAGTAGCTTACATCGCCGTAAACACGCATTCTGTTGAGATCACCAAGCTGGTCACTGATGTTCCAGTGATTGTCGCTTCCTTCCTCAACATACATCATGCTTGCCTGAGCACCACGGAATCTTCCGCCGAGCAAAACATCAAGTCCAAGGTCCTCATTTGAATAAAGAATGCTTCCATTTGCTGCCATCTGGTCAATTTTCTTATCCGGATCTTCGTCAACAACGCCGACATCTGATGCTGCCGGTCGATAGCGCTTTTTAGCACCCTTGCCATTGTCGATTGAACCATAGAAGTTGATGAGATAATTGACCTTGAAAGTGAAATCACTGAACATACCTTTGTAACCAGCGATGTAGTCAGCTTCCATGATGTTATCAAAAACTGTGTCATAATCTGTGCCATAAGCACCGTTGTACTGGAAGTCAATGCTAGCCGGAGCACCCAAGTTCAAGTTTGCCCAAGCAATCATACCGTAGCGATTACCAGCACGGTCAGCAGAACGGTTCGGGATGATGCTTGCTGTAAGAGTTCCGAACGGGAGTTCCTGTAAAGCCTGTCCAAGCTCGAATGCTGAATATCCGCCTGAACCGGCATAACCAGCTTCCCACTCTTTGTCTACAGTTGTCCATTCGTTGATGTTGTGCGGAGGGAGTTTTGCATATTTTGCACCATAAGTCCAATTCAAGTAGTCGAATGAAAGACCTACTTTGAAATGACCAAGATAAGCATGGTTGCTTGCAGCGACAGCCTTTTCATCATTGTGCTGACCAGAGAGCCAGTAAATCGGATCGAATACGAGGTCAGTTCCGAAATTCTTCAAACCGTCCTTGAGCTTAAGCTTATCTTTTTTATAGAAGTTCTCGAATCCGCTGTTGTTTCCATCTTTTGCCTCAACAGCCGCGATTTCGAAATAAACAGGCACATGTGGAAGCACATCGCCAGAGAATTTGAGATATGAGTAAGCACCGAGACCAGAAGACTCAATGTCTTTATTGTCGTCATTAAGATTACCCTTAACCTGGCCACCAATCATGGTCCATGTCTGGAATTTTACTTTTGGACCTGCAGCGGCGCTCGCATTACCACCTGCAACTGCATCCAAATCTCCCAATGAGTTCTTTCCACCAAAACCGTCATCGATGAAATCCGGTGCTTTCAAGTCGGTTGTCCATGAACCGTCTACGATAAACTTATACCTAACAGTTGTACCTGCTGAGAACTTTTTGGTGAGTGTGAACCCTTTCTCACCCTTTTCCATTGTCAAAGCTCCATCCTGCCAGTTCGTGAAATCACCAGCAAGCAGAACTTCTGTTGCACGAGGGTTGCCGTAGAAAAATGTTGCTTCTACTGAACCGTCGTCCAGTTTTTTGGCAGTGATGTCAGCGAACAGTGCTGAGCAGACAGCCAAGACTGAGATGAAAGTAAGTAATTTTTTCATCTTTTCCTCCATTTTTTTATTCGCGCTTACCATTAAGCCATGCCTCTTTGCTAGACAGAACCGCCATTATAGTAAGTTGTTGCCAACCTGCCATAAAAATCATGTTCTGACAGCAAGACCATTAGACTTTTGGTTTGCTTTTATAAGTATATAATAAATACCACAATATCAAATTTTTTTTTATTTTTTTTAGGAAGAAAGTTCCTTTTGTCATAATTTTTAAAAACTTTAGCACTTTAGTACAATTCCGACACAAGTTTTGTCTTTTGCAGTCGGTCGAAGAATAGCACAGGGGGATAATCCTTAGAAGATTTGTTTCCGTTCAATTTTTCTTATATATTAGGTCGAATGTCGAGTTTAATAAAGGTGTTCGGAAACTGTGGTTGCTTCGCAAACAGCGGTTTCCGAACAGGTATATTATTGCTCAGTTATGCTTATCAGGTTACTCACTGCTTCGACAGTGTTCTTACGATTGACATTTTTCGAAAGGTATGAGCTTCGAAGGACGATTCGGTATCTGCCGTTTTCAAGCTCTGCCGGTACGAAAAAGTTTAGTTCAGAAGGCATGTTTCGGAATACAGATTTGTCGTCCACTCTTATCCACAAACTTTCATTTGAAACCACTTTTTCGTCAGAATCAACAGGGGCAAAATACAGACCGCTGTTTCCGCCACCGAGTTTAAGCTGGCTTCCCTTGATTTTTGCGGGATTTCCCTTAATAAGTGTTCCGTCCTGTGCACTGCCCTTCAAATCTGAAATTTGAAGAATTTCGGGAGAAGAACCAGCATAGACTATTTTGTCCACGCTCAGTTTTGAGATGGCTTCATTCACAAGGCTTGTTGGGGTGAACTTGATGTAGAAATTTCCGCTCTCCGACACATCGCTCTTTCCCTTGACATTGCACTTCATGGCGATGTAAAGCGTTCCGATGTCAAGAAGGTTCACGGCTTTTCCCTGCTCAAGCATTTTCAGTATTTTCTTTTGAATCAGAATTGCCGCAAACTGAAGCATGAACGGATCCATGCCCTTGTTGTCCTCGGCGATTTCAGAAAGAATGTTCTTGAATGAGGCTTTGTTACGGCTGACGGTGGCGTAATAGGTTCCGTCCTTTGTGAATCTGTTTTCATGCAGACTGATGCTCAATACAGAAGAACTGTTTTCAAGCGTTGAGATATTTTCGATAGCAGCCATAGGCTCCTCCATTTTGCCTGACGCACAGGCTTGATGAATTTGTGTTTTAGGCATCACGAAAATCTGCAGCTTTCCGGATATCCTTTCAGCGGGTCAACGCCCCTGTGTCAGTGAATTTAGCATGAAAAACTCCTGCCGGATGTAGAAGTTTGTCTACAAATCCTGTTGACATAATCAAAATAACATAAAAGAAGGCTTTAAAATCTAGTAGTTTAGTTAGTCCAAAAATTTATACACTTGAAAAAAACTGCTCCGTAAGTGCATATCAGACAATAGAGAATTTTATGACTGCAAATTTAGAATTTAGTAATATTAAATTTCGAATTTAATGTATATCAAAACCAGAATTTAGTACTTATAAATTCAGAATTTAGTGCCTATAAATTTTAAATTTAGTGTCTGTAAATTCGGAATTTATTGCAATAAAAGAGATTTCAGCGAGAATAAAAGTCATTCACACATGGCGTATTTTTTTACAGTCGGATAATTTTAATGCTGTGTTTTTTTGCGGATTACCGTGGTAATATAGAAGAAAATGGATGCAGCTCAGTGAAGCTGTTGCGTCTCTTTTTGCTCAAGATTGACCGCTTTTTCTCCGTTTTCGAATGTTTTGAACGCATCGGAAAGATTCATCTCAGATTCTTTAGGGCAGTTTTCATCACCATTGTAGAAGACATAGAACTCTGGTCGCGGGAGTGCGGTCTCATTTCTCACATCTATTTATTTGAAAAAAAAAGTTACATTTAGGCAATCTGCGGGGATAACTTTTTGTTATATTCGAGATTTTTGCATAAAAAAACCGCCGGCAGAAAGAGTCAATCTACCGGCGATATAGGAGGCTTAATTTCAATTAAACACTAATCAGTTTATTTCAACACAACTTTTGTTACAGTTACGCTGTTTCCCTGAATTGACAGTCCGTTCACTTTAACAAGAGCAACTTCATCAGCTGTAAGGGTATGTGTATATGAGTCATCTGCCGACAAATCTTTTATTTCATCAAAGAAGGTATGCTCTCCATCAACAGGAGTATTCCACAACTGGAACATGTGATAGCCAGCCTGTCCGTCATCGTTCATCTTATAGGTGACTACGATTTTGTCTCCAGCTTTCGCATTTGCAAATTTATCCGCAGCAATATTTGCCGCTGTTCCCCAACCCATTGTGTTGTACTCTGTATCAAGCAAAACTGTCTCATTAGCCACTGCTGCACCCACAGATTTCAATGCCACTTTTGTTACAGTTACGCTATTTCCCTGAATTGACAGTCCGTTCACTTTGACAAGAGCAACTTCATCAGCTGTGAGGGTATGTGTATATGAGTCATCTGCTGACAAATCTTTTATCTCATCAAAGCAAGTATGATCTCCATCAACAAGAGTATTCCACAACTGGAACATGTGATAGCCTGCCTGTCCGTCATCATTCATCTTATAGGTGACTACGATTTTATCTCCGGCTTTTGCACCCGCAAATTTGTCCGCAGCAATATTTGTCGCTGCTCCCCAACCCATTGTGTTGTACTCTGTATCAAGCAAAACTGTCTCATTAATATCTGCCTCAGGTTCTGGTTCAGAAGCAGCTACAAGGTTAGTAACACCAATCTTTACCAACTTAAAGCAACCAACGATATCAAATCCTTTTTTCAAAGCTTCAAGAGTACCAGTTTCAACAACAAAGTAATATGTTCCGGCCTTGCTCTCATCATTTTCATAAGTATCTGCATGGTCAGCCAATTTTACTTTAACTTCTTTTCCATCAGCACTATAATACTTGCTTATACCACCCTCACAAACTTTATCCCAATCCTTTGTAATACGGAATTTGCAAAGACCATCCAATTCTTCAAGTTCAAAAACAACTTTAGAACCAACTTGAAGTCTAGAAGCAATATCTGTCTTAACTTTCGCACCAGCCCATTTGTACTCTTTTCCTGCAAGGCTTGGAATAAGTTCTGCAGTTTCCCATGAAAATGCTCCGCTACCACCATTTTCTGGCTGTGAACCGTTTGACAAATAATCATCATCATCTCCATCGCCAGAACAAGCAGCGAAAGAACCAATCAAGAGTGCGCTCACAGCGAGCATCATAATTTTCTTCAAAACCTTTTTCATATTTATCTCCTTTAATATTTTTGCATCTTTAGAGATGTTATTACCTAATAAGCTCATTGCATGTGGTTATTGAGACATTCAGTTCCGCAAGCTCAACCACCACACTATTTTTTTGGATTTTAGAACTCAATCTTTGCGCTGAAAGGGATTGCCCAAGTCACTCGCTCGGAATAACCATTCTTGCTATGAATATCAAGTTCAACACCCAAATCAAGTTTCGCATCACCAACTTTGAAAGCTGTTCCAACCTCTGTTGTGAGTGCAAAATTATCACCAGCCTCATCATTGAGTGTCACAACTGTTTCGTCCATACTCTTGATAAGGAAATATGGTGTAACATCATCCAAAAGACCTTTTGAGCCTGTGTTGTATTCTGCTTTTGCAAGGAACTCAAGATAATTCGGATCTTCGTTTCGGCCAGTCAAGCGGAATGTAACAGGAAGATGAGCAGTGAGTTTGAGAGCATCAATCTTATATTCAACATAAGGATCGATGGCTACACCGTTAGATTCATACTGATCCTTGCTCTTGTTGTACTCGAATCCAACAATCGGCTGAACGAAAGCATAGATTGAATCAGTTTCATATCCTGCTCCTGCACGGAACACTTTCCAGCTATCTTTTCCATTGTCACGGAACGAAGCTTCAAATTTGAATGCATCCATTGTGTAGCGTGCTGTAGTGCCCCATGATGTATAAACCATATCTTCGCTTCCGTCTTTTGTGATTCCAGCGTTATCAATTCCTGGTGCGATTGCAGCTGAAACAGTAAGATTCTCGATTGGGTCAACAGCAAGGCTGAATCCCATTTCATCAACATCTGCGTTTGTAATATAGTAAGGAACTCTATTTTTTTCCCTAAAAAGCTGAGAGAACGGGTTTCCGACTTTTTCTTCATCAATTCGCTCTACGAAGAAATCATCCTGGCCGACATATCCGACTCGGATTTTTGCCTGATCAACAGGTTTGAACCAGATGTGTGTGTTTCGTGCGTTGACAGCCCAGCCGTCTTCTGCCTTTGTAGTACCTTTAAGCTCATAATAAAGCTCGAAGTGTGCACCTGCGATTCCTGAATCGACATCAATCTCGACTTTGTTCTTGCTGCGGTCTTCGATTGCATCAAGTGCGAAAACTTCATATTTTGCGTCTTTTTCTTTTTCCTGTGTTTCTCTTACAATGCTTCCTTCCATTGTAACTTTTGCCTTTGCCTCATAAGCGGCTGAATTTGCAAGAGCCAGAACCGAAACAACCAGTGCTGAAATTATTTTATTTCTTTTCATTGCCTTCCTCCTGATTAAAGCTTGATTTCTGTGGTAAACGGAACTTTCCATTCAAAATCATTTGTCAATTTTGCGTCTGTATAAAGTTTTGAATGGAACATCATCTCAAATCCAAAACTGACTTCGCATGAACCGACTTTGAATTCCAATCCCGGAGTAATATCGAAGTTCAGTGAATCTGAAAAATCATCACTCAGCTGGATATAAGGATACAAATTGTCTCCGTCATGAACCTGGGAACCAAACCTGATGTTCGGTGAAAAATCATCCATATTTCCGATTTTTCCGAGGTTGTACTTTACCTGGCACGAAGCTTCAAGATAGCTCGGATCATCGTCTTTATCAGTGAGTCGGACTGTCACAGGAACATGAGCAAGAATCGTCCATGCGTCAAATTTGTACTCGCCGTAAAGGTCAAAACAGATTCCAGAAAGCTCGTACTTATTTTCGTCGCCGTTCCAGTCGATTCCGAAACATGGCTGAACGAAAGCATAAATTCCGTTTGCTTCATAACCAACTGCACAGCGGGCAACCTTCCAGTCTCTTGTTCCGTTGTCGCGGTATGCGGCCTGGAAACAGATGTCATTCCCCGGATAATAGCGGGCAGTCAATCCCCATGCACCATAAACAGGGTCGCCGTCTTCATCTTTTGACCAGAAAGCTTTTCCGAATTCGCCAGGACCATAAGAACCACCCCATCTTCGGGCAATTCCGCCTGTAAGAATAAGGCCTTCAATTGCACGGCTTTCAAATCCGATGCCCATATCATCAACATCAGAGTTGTTTACATAGCCAGGATGTGCGCCCCATTCGCGCTCATTAAGGCTGAACGGGTTTCCGACCTTCCAGTCATCAATTCGCTCTTTATAAAGCTGGTCATTTCCAACATAACCAAGTGTAAGTTTCAGTGTCTCAAACGGCTTAAACCAGACATTTGAGCGGCGGAAAGAAACCGTTGCGCCATCAGCCTGAATTTTATTGTTCACCTGATACCAGAGCCCAAGTCTGCCACCAAAAGAACCTTCGCTGAATTCAATGACAAGTCCATCATCATCCTTCTGATTTTTCGGATCAAGCTTAAAGAATTCATACTTTGCATCTTCATCTTTGCCCTGACTCTCTTTCACGAGATTTCCCGTCAGAATCGCACGAGCGGACATCGTGAGACCCGAAACCTGAAAAATCGCGGCAAGAAGAACAAAGAAAACACATAAAGTAAATTTGAACTTAGTTTTCAATTCTTTATGTCCTCCTTTCTTTTCCTTTTTAAGATGTCTCAATTATTTATCAACTATATGCTGAAAAATATCAGTTTTTTATACTAAATGCCGATTTTTTATCGGAAAATTGCACTTCTCAAATCTTTTTGACTTATTCCGTTTTTTAGTGATAGAATTATGATTCAATGGAAACTTCAAAGAAATTTCGCAGGACAATTCTTGTCGTTGATGATGAAGCCGTAAACCGTGAAATGCTTGGGGAAATTCTCTCCCAGCACTACAATATTGTTTTCGCCGAAGGCGGCAAAGAGGCACTTGCAAAAATCAACTCTTTAAGGGAACGCATTTCGCTCATTTTGCTGGACCTTCTCATGCCTGAAGTTGACGGATACACCGTGCTCGAAACCGTCCGCAAAGATTCCGAGCTTTCAAAAATCCCGATTATCGTACTCACTTCCGAAGAATCCGCTGAAGTCAAAAGCCTTCAGATGGGCGCGGCAGATTTCCTCACGAAGCCATATGACCTTCCAGAAGTGATTCTTGCACGGGTCCAGCGCTCGATTGAACTTGCCGAAGATTCCAAAATCATTCAGCTGACCGAAAGGGATGTTCTTACCGGCCTTTACACAAAAGAATTTTTCTTCGAATACGCAAGGCAGCTCACACAGCGAAATCCCGACACCGTGATGGATTCAATCGTCATCAATCTTTCGAGTTTTCATCTTATAAATGAACTTTACGGCCGCTCCTTCGGGAACACCATTCTGCAGACAATTTCTAGCGACATCTCTCAGCTTGCAAGAGAAGGCCACGGAATCGGGTGCCGCTACAATGCCGACGGATTTTATCTCTACATGGCGAACCACTGGAACTACGACAAGCCACTGGAACGCATCAAGTATCATCTTTCCGAGCTTCTAAAATCCACGGAAATTCATGTACGAATGGGCGTTTGCCAGGGAACATACCGCTCTTCTTCAATAGAAGAAAGCTTTGACCGCGCCCTTTACGCCTGTAACTCTCTAAGAGAAACTTTCGGTTCCGCCTTTGCAATATACGATGACAAAATGCACAAGCAGGAACTTAGAAAAGCCCGAATTCTTGGCGATTTTGCAGAAGCGGTCGAAAAAAAGCAGTTCAAGGTTCTTTATCAGCCAAAATACAACATTCAGGGCAAATTTCCCGTCCTTTCGAGCCTCGAAGCCCTGGTCAGCTGGAATCACCCCGAATTCGGCATGATGAAGCCGGACAGTTTCATCCCGCAATTCGAGAAAAACGGTCTCATTCAAAAGCTTGACAAATATGTATGGCGTGAAGCCGCAGAACAGATGCGCAAATGGCAGGAAGAATCCGGCTCCACGGTACCAGTTTCCGTCAATATGAGCCGTGTTGACCTTCATGACCCGAAAATCGTTGATTATTTGTTACTAATCACAAAAGAAAACGGAATTCCGCCAGAGCATTTCCTTCTCGAAATAACCGAAAGCGCTTACATCGAAGAAAACTGCATCATCTCAGAAAGCGTAGATAAGCTCCGCAAGGCAGGATTCAAAATCGAGATGGATGACTTTGGCTCAGGGTATTCAAGCCTCAATCTGCTCGCCTCACTCCCGATTGACGCACTCAAACTCGACATCGGTTTTATCCATAATATCGCCCGCGACAGAAAAGCACTTTATCTCGTGCAGGTCGTTCTGACCGTGGCAAAACAGTTCAAGATTCCGTGCGTGGCAGAAGGAGTTGAGACAAAAGAACAGCTGGAGCTATTAAAAAAAGCGGGCTGTGACATCGTGCAGGGATTTTATTTCTCAAAGGCACTCCCGCCGGAGGAAATCAGCGAATTAAGAAGAAACGGCCTCAAAAGGTAAGATTATTCCAGTTTTCCGCTCTCAAAAGTGACCTTGAACATGGCCGATGAATCCGTTTCGCCCCAGTTCTGCATAATTCTTTCTATAATTAGGCTAAGATTTGAAACTCCTGTTTCAGGAAGAATGACCATGCATTGATTTTTGGCATTTTTCGTGACGATATCGCTCTGCCTCAAAGAAGAGCCCAAAACCCCAAGGAATTCATC
Source organism: uncultured Treponema sp. (assembly GCF_946187725.1). Lineage (GTDB taxonomy): Bacteria > Spirochaetota > Spirochaetia > Treponematales > Treponemataceae > Treponema_D. The sequence goes on along the minus strand of NZ_CAMHSK010000007.1, from coordinate 83,100 downwards.
AACCGCATCTTCTATAGGAATTGCCGCATGTTCCTTTTCTTTGATTGAAAAAAGCAGCAGACAAATCTCTTTCTGATAATTGCTGTTGAGCCGTACGAGCATCTGATAGGCAATACGGAACTGCTCAAACGGAAGCACGAACGCACCTTTTGGACGGTTCCTTTCGTTCAGGATTTTTACCGCGTTCGCAAGATTTGTGTTCTGGGTCTCCTCCTTTGAATTATCCTCTGACAAATCTGTGTAAAAAACAAATCCATGCTTGCCGTTCTGTTTTACCGTATAAAGCGCCTTGTCCGCCTTTTCGTGCAGAACTGAAAAATCAGTGCCTTCATCCGGAACATAAACGCAGCCAATCGAAGCCCCAAGCGGAATGCTCATATCCTCGCCCATGAATTCTTTGGCGGCATCAAGAATATACTTATTGATAAAGCGGGATTTTTTTTCGATTACGACATCATCATGAATATTCTGACAGAACGCAATGAATTCATCACCGCCAAGCCGCCCCACAACATCAATCGGACGGACGACAGCCTTTAATATTTCGGCAAACCGAATCAGGATTTTATCGCCCATGCCATGGCCGTAAATGTCATTCACGAGCTTGAAGCTGTCCAAATCAATCATCATGAGGACGCCCTGAGTGTTCCTGCACATGTCGGCAATCTCGCTCTCAACAGAAGCTTTATTTAAAAGGCCTGTCATCGGATCCATGACGGCCGCTTTTTTTAATCCCTGAATTTTTTCGACGGTTTGAAGGATGTTCCCTACCCTCTTCAGCAGGATGTCAGCACGGAACGGCTTATGAATAAAATCCATCGCTCCATTCTCAAAGCCCTTGCTTTCGGTTTCTTCATCCGTGTCGGCGGTCATGAACATGAACGGAATCTGCTCATTGTATTCTTTTTGAAGCGACTGCTGCAGCTCATAACCAGAGATTCCTGGCATACGCAAATCTGACAAAACCATGTCGGGCATTTCTTTTTTAAAAAGCTCAATGGCCTCTTCACCCGAAGACGCGCAGACCGTATCATAAGCAGAAGAAAGAATATGATTAGTCATCATCAAAGAAATTTTCTCATCGTCAACAATCATTATTTTTTTCATGCAAACCACCAATTCTGGAAAATGTTCGGAAATGAAAGCAGATTTTTCAAAGCTCTGTAAATTTTAACACAGCTTTTTAATTTTCTCAAATATTTCGTGCGTTTTTTGGATTTAGGATTTATAATTGAAGAACAGGGAGAAAATATGATTACAATTGATTCGTTAAAAAATTACGGCGCGAATGTCGAAGAAGGACTTGCACGCTGCCTCAACAAAGAAGATTTTTATCTCAAAATGGTAAATATGGGGCTTGCAGACGAAAGATTTGAAAAACTCTCAGGAATTCTTGCCTCAAAAGACTACGATGCCGCATTCGAAGCGGTTCATGCCCTCAAAGGCGTAATCGGGAATCTGGCACTCACACCGCTGTATGCGCCTATCGAAAAAATGACGGAACTGCTCCGCTCCCGCACAGACACGGATTATTCCCCTCTCTGTGCAGAAATCAAGGAACAGAGGGATAAAATCCTTTCAATGTAAGCAAGCATAAAAAATGCCGTGAAGCCACTTACAGGACTCACGGCATTTTCTTTTATTTTGCGTCAAAGTTACTTGAAGATGCGGCCTGCCAGACCGAAGAAAAGTCCGACTGCCTCAAAAGCACAGGATTACCATGCTCGTCCGTCACAAGAATTCCTTCGCTGTAGATGTTCAGCGGGCTTGAACCGTTAATTGAAACATTGCTCTTCTTTTTGAGACCAAGGCTCTTATCAAATGCCGCAAGATAATATTTGCCGCCCTCATTCAAAATAACAAGGAACATGTCACCGCTCTGCAGAAGAGGAGAATTTTCTGAGAGAGTTTCTTCGCTCTGCTTCTGGATTTCAAGATTCTCTGAATCAACGAGGCAGAGCTTTACAGCAGAACGGCTGTCGTTCACTCCGCACACTGCAAGGAAAAGCTCCGAGAATACAGCATTCGTTCCATCTTCCTTTCTGAAACTGACATTTGAAACCGGATATATCGTTTTTTCACGAATCTGCTTTAACGGAGATTTTTTGACAATCTTTCCGCTCTGAGGATTCACCGTCATAAGCGAATACAGGTGATTTTTCTCATCAACTACGAACAAACTTGTAAGATATTTCTGATTTTCGGCGGAAGCGGCCTTTTCTGCCTCAGTCTTTTTGACTTCCTCCCTGTCTTTTGCAATCTGTTCACGCTCTGTTTTTGCCTCATCGCTCTTCTTATCAGCAAGTTTCTGCTGTTCGGTAGCAGTCTTGGCATTTTCTTTTGCAGCAACTTTGTCACCGTCTTTCTTTGCCTGAGCCGCTTCTTTTTGAGCTGATTTAGCCTTTTCGCTTGCAGTGACAGCTTCCTTTTCCTTCATTTCTGCAAGATTTTCACGAACCTCAACGCCCTTGTCACCATCAGAGCGAAGCGCTTCTATTACCTTCTCATCACTTATTACAGATGTCTCAACAGAAGCAGTTCCCTCAGCAAGCTCGCCGAGCGGAATCACAATCTGCGTTTTAGCAGCCCATTCTTCCCAATTACGGCTCAAGCCAACAGAATCCGCACTAAGAGCGGAAACAACCGGCTCCTTATACTTTCCACTGAAATTTGAAAGATTTCCTCTATAAACAGCATTATAAACCGTGATGAAAACAGCGAGAGTATTCGCATCTTCCGCACTGTAATCATAAGCCGCCATAAGATAGCCGGTGATAATCCTTCGAAGGTTATTGATGTGATCAACCCCGGCATTTGAATTCAAGATAAAAATGTCCGCATCAAGCCCCTGCCCTTCCGAGCCAACCACATGATTAACGGAATATTTTGCTTCAGGCTGAACGAACATCGGATTCTCGACATCTTTGGCAACTTCCTTTCCGAGAGCCGTTCCGATTCCAACAATTGCCGACGCAGTTTCAATCACCGCATGCGGGCCGCCATAATTTTCAAACTGAACAGAATCGCTCTGGCTTCCCTCAAGCTCCCCCTTATTTACCTCAACGGCAAAAAGAGAAAACGATAGTAACAAAATTTCAACGCTTGCCAACAGTTTTTTCATATTAAAATCCTCAAACACAGACCTGCACTTTTTTTATCAGTGCTGACTTATTTCAACAATTCCTTTGCACTTGTCAAAAATCCCGCCATGTTCTGGATGTCTGACGGAATAATGATTTTTGTTGATTCGCCCTTGCTTACGGCTTCAAAAGTTTCAAGGCTCTTCAACTTGATTACCGCATCATCAGCACCAGCCTCACGAATCATCTGGATTCCCCGTGCCGTTGCCTGCTGAACTTCAAGAATAGCCTCTGCCTCACCTTTTGCCTTCTGAACGGCAGCTTCTTTCTGAGCCTCTGCCTCAAGAATCATTGCCTGCTTCTTACCTTCAGCCTCAAGAATCGCGCTCTGCTTGTGGCCTTCTGCAATCAGAATCTGCTCACGCCTTTCACGCTCTGCGCGCATCTGTTTTTCCATCGCTTCCTGAATTGCCTTCGGCGGATCAATGTTCTTTACCTCGACGCGCGTAACTTTGATTCCCCACGGGTCAGTCGCTTCATCAAGGATGCTCCTCATCTTCGTATTGATTACATCGCGGCTCGTTAAGGTCTCGTCAAGCTCAAGTTCACCGATGATGTTTCGCAAAGTAGTTGAAGTAAGGTTTTCCAGAGCGAAATTCGGGTTCTCAACTCCGTAAGTGTACAGCTTGGGGTCAGTGACCTGACAGTAAACAACCGTGTCTATCTGCATCGTGACATTATCTTTTGTGATTACAGGCTGCGGCGGAAAATCCATGACCTTCTCTTTGAGCGACATTGAATTCGCAATCCTGTCGATAAAAGGAAGCTTTACATGAAAGCCTACCTGCCAGGTGGAGCAATAGGCGCCAAGCCTCTCAATAACCAGTGCCCTTGACTGCGGTACGATTCGCACATTCGCAACAATGATTACAAACACCACGAACAAAATTACAACAACAACAGGAATCATCATATTTTTACCTCTCCTTTTTATTATAACCATCCAGAATTCGAATTTCTGAGACAGTCCTACTTTTCCCTGACGATAAGCGTGTTTCCCTCAACTTTTACGACTACGCAAACCGTGCCTTTCGCGATTTCATTTTCGCCGTCGGTCATTGCAGTCCATACGACGCCGTTCGATGCCTTGACCTCGCCTTTTTCAAACCGGGCGATTTTTTTGACGACAAGAACCTCCTGCCCGTCAAGCGTGTTTACATTCGTAGTGACTTTGCCAAGCTTGAGTTTTTTGACGGCAAAAGGCCGCGTAAAAATCATGAGAAGAATCGTAATAAGGAAGAAAATAAGCAGCTGCCAGCGCAAAGGCAATCCCGCCTTGCAAAAAAAGACCATGAAAAGCGCGCTTACGGCAGCCCAGATTGTGGTCAGCGAAAAAGTAACGGCCTCAACAACAATCGAAATCACCATTACCACAAGCCAAAACCAGGGAAGATGAGAAAGAATCAGGTTAGAAAAAAAATCCATAAGGATATTATAAATCCAAAATGGAATTTTATAAAGGAAAAATTTAAAATTAGAAAATCAGCAGAATCTGGAATTCCTAAACGCGCTCAAATCTTTCTGCGGCGTAAACATAATCAACGCCGTAATCATTTATGACAAAAAGCGAGCCCTTCTGAGGACCGTCAGTAATCTCGCCGACACAAAGGTAAATCTTGTCCTTCTCAAAATAATCACAGGCCTCGCCTACATAGCGGATTTTATAAAATGTTCTTTCAGTTTTATTTTCCATAGTAATTCATTATCGGAAGATTTCTTAAAATTATTAATGGGGCGAATTTTCCGTCTCCGGGTGTTCCGCGGCTCGCTATACGCTCGGCCTCTTCCCTCGCTTCGCTCAGTCCAGTGGCTGGCTTCGCCACCGCTCCATACCCGCGCCCGCATTCATGCAAAAACTCAAGAATTCAGCGTTCTGAAGCACAATCGAAAAACATCTCGAACTCACAAAAAAAGGCCCGCCAGAATCAATTTTTGTGATATATTTATATATATATATATTTTGTTATATAACTATTTATTTTAATATTTTCATAGTTGATTTAATATATAAAATACTATATAAATATATTTATATACAAATCACAAAAAATCATATTCCGCAAGGGATGGCCTTTTCATGGAGCGGGAGGATATTCATGAAATCATTCGTTTTTTTAAATCGCAAGGGCGGCACCGGCAAAACCAGCATTTCGGTCACTTGTGCAATCGGGCTGGCACGGCAGGGTTTTAAGACCGTTCTTGTTGACTGTGACCCTCAGGGCAACTCTTCGTCATGGCTCGCAAAAGATTTCCGTTACGAGCTTTCTGATGTGCTGACCGGCAAGACCACCGTAGAAAACTGCCTTGTCCAGACACATTTTGAAAATCTGTTTTTGCTGCCCACCTTCGCAATCAACGGCGGGCTACAGAGCTTTGCCTCAAGCACACGAAATTACTACGCTTTTGAGGATTCCGTTTTTCCGAGTCTCAAAAATTTTGACTACCTCATTTTCGACACCTCTCCGGCTTTCGGAGATTTCGAAAAAGGAATCGCAAACTGTGCCGATGTAATCGTTCCGGTCCTCAAACTCGATCAGTTCTCAGCCGACGGATTCCAGACTCTCATCGAAAACCTCATCACAACGACCAAGGAAATCCGCTGCAAGGATCTGCTCGAAAAAATCTCTTTCGTAATCCTCAACCAGCAGGACAAACGAATGAAGTTCCAGTCGCTGTTCGCAGAAAATTTCATGAAGAATTTCGACGACACGCAGTTCTTCACGGTTCCGACTGACACATCTTTCGTCAAAGCCCAGATTCTAAAAAATTCAATCCAGGATAAATCCATTACCGCCAGAAAAGAAACCTGCGATTCAATCAATGAAATCATCAAGGAGATGACAAAATAATGAAAGTCAACGAAAATTTCAGTGCCGGAGCAACAAAAAAGCCGGATCCTCTCAAAGAAGCGATAGACAGCAATTTTTCACAGAATTCCTCTGTAAAGACGGCACAAAACCCCCTTCCAGACGCACGAGAATCAGTTTTGGCGGGCGAACCGGCATATAACAGTAATATTTCACAACCAGCCCAGAATTCTTCCATTACAGGCAACGCACAGTCACAAATTTTCAACGCTCCTGCTGCAGAAACCAAAACTCCCGCACGAAGGGAAGTAAAGGAAAAATTCCTCGTCTCGATGTCAAAAGGTGAGAGGAGTATTTTCAAGGCTTTCTGCGCGATGCAGAATGTTTCGATGAATCACTTTGTCATGTGTGCCATGGACTACTTCAAGGAAGACCTTGAAAACGGAAAAGTTTCCCTCAGCTCTCATTCATACAAACGGAAGGAATCATAAATGACCGACGACGAAAACAAATATTTGCAGGAACTTTTCCCGATTGAGGCAACAAAAACCGAAATCATCAAAAAGTACCGCAGTTACATCGCAAGCCCTTTCATCGCGGCCGCATTGCCTCTCAAGGATGTCAAAAAAAATGTTTTTGAGCGAAAATACAACAACATCAACTTTAAGCTCACGAGCGACATCAAGGTTCCATACGGCAAAAACGGAAGGCTTCTGCTCACAATCATGACGACTCATGCGGTTCTGGACAAGGACGCCAATCCCGACAGCCCGGTCGTGATTCAGTACACTTCGCTCCAGCAGCTTCTGGACGAGCTTCAGCTTCCAAAGCAGCGCGGCAAGGAAATCAAGGAACAGCTTGAATGTTTTTCAGGCGCATCTTTCGTTTTCCGCGAAAAAAAGACCCAGAAAGTTCAGAAATATCTTTTCAAGGAATTCTTTAAGGAAGAAGAGAAACTTTCCGGTGAAATCAATGCGACATGGCATACTTCCGGCGTGGTTCCTTTCTTTGAATCCCTGAGCTATGTGGACATCGACGAGAACGGCAAGGAAAAAAAGAGCATCGGGCTTACGATTGTCCTCTCCGAAAAATTCACCCGGCTTTCAAAAGAACATTCGGTTCCTATCGATTACGGCGTTTACAAGGAAATCTCCAGCGTTGTCGGAAAAGATTTGTACGCATGGTTCGTCTACAGGAACAACAGCATAGATGAGCCGATTTTCATTTCCCGTGAGTCGCTGATTAATCAGTTTCTTCCCGTCAAGGAAAAAAGCTATGAATCAGAAGAGCGGGTTAACTGGAATACATTGAAGGAGCAGATAACGCTGATTAAGAAAAAGTATTATCCTGACCTGAATGTAACGATCGCGCAGGACAATTCCGGGATAACGCTTGCAAAAAGTAAGCCTGTAATCTTACCGAATGACAAGCATTATGTTCTTGTGACGGCCAATCTGTAAATAGGTCAGGCAAAAACCAAAGGTAACAAAGAAGCAACGGTTTTTAAGAATTTAACATGTGTTACTATTTGTAATAAATTTATAATACTATTTGAATTCTATTTGTTTATATAGAAGAAGTTGTGAATTTGTTACGATACCGTTGAGCTTCTGTGACCGATGATTTTTTATGCCTTCCCCTAACTCGTTTTGTAATAAGGAAATAGGCTGTTTTTTCCGCTCGTTGAAAGAATGTTACTTTTATTTCGGTTTTGCACAAAAAATTGTGGTTAACTGTTGAAAAAAAGTGACTTTAAAGCATAAGAAAAACTGTTTATTCTTCGTGTAAACATGGGTGAAAAAAGTGTTTTCTCAGCGCAAGGTTTTCTTTATTTTTCTTTTATGTGCAGATTTTTCAGATTGGCGTTGAAACTTTGTTACTAAAATAAGTCAAATCGTTGAGAATTTGTTACTAACACTCGGTATCGTTCCGTATTCTGTTTACCGTTGAGAATTTGTGACTTCAAAAACTTCATTTTTCTTCCATTTCGTTGATTATTTGTTACTAAACTGTATGAATTTATAGACGCTTTTCTGCGGAATCCCTTGTTCAAATCGTCTTTCATGTCTGTCTTAATCTTCTTCGTTGAAAATTTGTGACTCTTTGCTATAATGTAGTGAGCATGAAAATCTATAATGTTATCGCGGAGCTTTGTTCTCTAATCATAAATTCCTGTCCTGAAGAGTTTTTTGTCAGGTACAGCTGTATTTCAGTAGAAGAAAAAAAACGGATTAATGAAATCGTTCGTACAGAGCTTGGTCCGCTTTTTGAGAACATTCCTATGGTTCCGGATGGTTATGCTGTTTCTCAGGTCTCTCCTGAAACCTTTGATGATGCTTTTATGGCATCGCTCGATTCCCTGATTGCGCGGCTCAAAGAAGAGCAGGATTATTTTTCGATTGTAGGCCTTGTCCAGATTCTTGATGAGAGCCTGGAAACCATACTCAGAAAGCAGGTTGAGGAATTTCAGCAGGATGATTTTTCTGTCGTGCTGAACACCAACCGCGAGACTACAGGAATCGGTCTGCTTCCCCGCTGCTCCTGTATCTGGGAGAGAAAGCGCCGCCTTTCACACTGCTATAACCGCATGGACAATTTTCTTTTCAATCTTCTCCTTATGGAAAATTCCATTCTTGGTGAGCTGATTGACAAGCATTTTTTCCTTAAAAAGAGCCTTTTCCCGCATTTTAAGGAAAAGAAATTCCTGAAGATTGCCGCAACTCCGCTTCGCCGGGAGCGAAAATTTGATGTCCTTCCATATAATGAAGACAAAGTTCAGTATTTTAAAATTTCTTACAGCGAATCGGATTTTTCGGCTGACAATGAGCTGATTTGGAGCAAAATCCGTTTGTCCGGCAAGAACGGAAGCGACATCATTGTTTTTCCGGAAATGCTTGGAAATCCCAGCATGGTGGAATTCATTTCCTCTCGCCTGAAGCAGCTTAATAGTGAAGAGGCTGATTCAATTCCTTCTCTTATAATACTTCCTTCGTTTTGGGAAAAAAACCGCAACACCGTAACGATTCTTGACCGCTTCGGCAATGTGGTTTGCAAGCAGAGCAAGCAGAATCCTTTCAGGGTTGAGCACGGCGGATCCGGCTATCTTGAAGGAATCCTTTCAAGTCTTGTCGTGAACATTTTTCATTTTGAGGGAATCGGTCGTATCGCCATCCTGATTTGCAAGGACTTTCTCACGACGAAGTATATGGAGCAGCTCATGCGTTGCTTCAAGCTCACGATGATTATCGTTCCGTCGTTTTCGACCGGTTCTTATGATTTCAGGCAGTCATTTGATCTTTGTGCTCACGATGACTGCAATGTTGTCTGGATTAATACCTGTTCCGCGCTTGAAAAAGGCAAGGAAGCGAATTTTGAGAATATCGGATATGTGCGCAAAAGAATCAGCCGCAATGATGACGAGGCTCAGATGCTCTGCAAGATGCCGATTTGTCATGGCGCGTTTGAGGGAAAATGCGACCATTCATGCCTGTACTATGAAGTCATAACGGGGGTGTAAAATTTGAAATTCAGGAATATCGAAAAGATTCATGAGGGAAAATTCATCACTCGTTATAATCTTGAATATGAGACCGAAAACGGCAATAAAAAGATTTATGAGATGATCAGCCGTAATAAAAACATTTCATCTCTCGAAGACCTGAAAGGCGGGCGGGTAGATGCCGTCGTCATGATTCTGCATGATGAGTCCGGTGAGCAGATTCTTCTGAGCCGTGAATTCCGCATGGCGACAGGGGAGTGGGTCTACAATTTTCCTGCCGGGCTTATTGATGCGGGTGAAGATGCGGCTTCTGCAGCTGTTCGTGAGCTTCGTGAGGAAACCGGGCTTCAGCTCAATCATATAGAAGAAATTTGGTTTGAAAGCTATTCTGCGGTCGGTTTTTCTAATGAAAAGAACATTGTCGTCACAGGAACAGCCACTGGTGAAATCCGGCCCAGCGATTCTGAATTTGAAGAAATTGAGGCGTTCTGGTACAGCAAGAAAGAGATAGAGGCACTTCTGAAAGTCGCACGCTTTGCCGCAAGGACACAGGCTTATTGTGCCCTCTGGTGCAAGTCGTAAAAATAATCGATAAAACGAAAGAAAGGGGGCAAATATATGAGAAGAAGAAGACTTCCGGTTATAACGAAAAAAATTGTCGTTGCGATTGTTGTCGCTGGATTATTGCTCTGTTCGATTTTGTTTTCCGCATCATACGCTGCATTTTCGCGTCAGTTCAGGCGGCAGTATGATTTCAGCATAAAGGCCATTGCCGCCGCAGCCCGTGCTACCCTGAATCCTGATGATTTTTCCGGCTATCTTGAAAGCAAAAAAACTGATGACAGGTACAATGCGACTCATGACATTCTTCAGGATTTTGTCGATAAATTTGAGCTTAACCTGCTTTATGTGTCTTTTGTCGATGCACCTGATTACAAGCACATCACTTATATCTATAATGTCGTGGCAAATAATAGCAAATGGAAGGAATTTCCTCTTGGCCATGAAGAAGATTATATCGAGCCGAACTACAACAGCACTGCGAAACGGGTTTTTGAGAAAGGCGAGACGATTGTGCGTCACACGATGAAAACACGAAACGGTTCGCACATTACAGCCATGCTTCCGGTTTACGATTCCGATGGAAAGATTGTCGCTGTAATTGGTGCCCAGAAAAGCATTCAGGAATTCGTTGATGCAAGATATTCGTTCATCAATCTTGTTATTCTTGTTGAGGTTGTTTTCGGATTCATCTTCGTGCTTTTGTTCTGTTCATACTTCAACCTCAAATTTATTAAGCCGCTAGTTTTAATCACACGCGAGACAGACCATTTTGCTTCGTGGGGCGGAAAGCCTTCGGACAGGCTTCTTTCGGTCAAAAACAGGGATGAAATCGGAATCCTTGCGCATTCACTGCATCAGATGGAATACGATGTCTGCCGCAATATTGATGAGCTTACTAAAATGACCGCCGAAAAAGAACGAATCAGCACGGAACTTTCGGTCGCCACAAAGATTCAGAGCGACATGCTGCCAAAAGAATACCCGCCTTTCCCTGAGCGAAAGGACTTTGATTTGTTCGCGACAATGGATCCTGCAAAAGAAGTCGGTGGTGACTTGTACGATTATATTCTTCTTGATGAAGACCACCTCATGCTCGTGGTCGGTGATGTTTCTGGAAAGGGCGTTCCTGCGGCTCTGTTTATGGGAAAGTGCAAGAGTCTTCTGGATTTCCAGGCATCGCACACACTCTCTCCTGCTGAAATCTTTGAAGTGGCGAATGAGCAGCTTTGCAAGGGCAATGATTCAGGTCTTTTTGTCACCTGCTGGCTTGGAATCCTTACTTTCAGCACGGGCGAACTCCGGTTTGTGAATGCCGGTCATCCGAGTCCTGTTCTGTTCCACAATGGTGAATTTTCATACATTAAGACTAAACCGAATTTTGTCCTGGGCGGAATGGAAGGCATTCATTTTACGGAACATTCAATGACGCTCGAAAAGGGAGACAGGCTCTTCGTTTACAGTGACGGCGTGAACGAGGCGACTGATTCAAACGAGCAGCTTTTTGGTGAGGAAAGGCTGATTTCTGCAATGCAGGGAACCGAAAAATTTGACGCTCCTGAAACCCTCAAAAAGCTGCGCGAAAAAATTGATGCGTTTGTCGGTGAAGCCGAACAGTTTGACGACATTACGATGCTTCAGTTCATCTGGAAAACGGAATAATTTAATTAAACAGGATTTTTTATGGAGACAGTTCAGAAAATTCTCAAAGAGCAAATCAGAAATCAGGATGCGGTTTTTGTTTTTCCGACCGATATTGCCTGCCAGAAGTGGGCTGACTGGGCAATTAAAAACACGGGCGTAAAGGCCGTCGCAATGGAACGCTTTATCGCATGGGATAACTTCAAGGGAGAGTGCATCCGCGCTGAACTTTCTGATTTAAAGACAGTTCCTTCTATTATGAGGAAGATTTTTGCAAGCTGTCTGATTGAAAGCAATGCCGCAAAGCCGTTCTTCAAGAGCCTGATTATCGAAAAATTTGCCGGAGAAGCAGCTTCGTTTTCGGACTGGCTTTCTTCGATTTTGCCCTCGCTCAAAATGTGGAAAAATCTTCGTGACCGCCAGAAAGACTGCCTTGATTCTGCCCGCAATGAAGGCTTTCTTTCCTTTGACGGCGACATTTCCCTCCAGAAATTCTATGAGGATTACCGAAAAAACGCTTTCACTGACGCAGAAGACAGGGATTATGAAATCCTTTATGAAAAATACAGCAAGTTCCTTGAGGAAAATCATCTGTTTGATCCGGCCTGGGTTGAGCCTGATTTTTCAGGTGATGGCCGGGAATACTTTCTAATTTATCCGGAAACTCTTGAAGACTGGGAGCAGTACAGGCACAAGCTTTCTGAAATCGAAAAAATTCATTTCGTGAGCGTTCCTGAGAATGAAGGCGAATATGATTCGTATCTTTTTGATAATTCTTCTGTCGAATTGAAGGATGTCGCGCTGTTTTTGAGACAGATGCATGATGAGGACAAAATTGAATGGAGCGATATGGCAGTGAATGTGCCGAATCTTGACAATTTTGGCTCTTATATTGACCGTGAACTTGCCCTTTATGAAATTCCTCATTCGATTCGCTACAGCCGACCGCTTTCCTCGTATGGGGCAGGGGCAGTTTTTTCTCAAATTCAGGACTGCGTTGAAAATCAGTTTTCGTATGAAAGCCTTAAAAATCTTCTTTTAAATGAGGATTTGCCCTGGAATAACAAGGCGACAATCGAAAACCTTCTGCTCTTCGGACGGATGAACAACTGCATTTGCACGGCCGGGGAAGTTTCGTACGAAAAAGGCAAAATTCTGACTGTTTGGGATGAAGCATTTAAGAATCCCAAAAATGACGGCGGGACAGGCCTGAACGCTGATGAGCTGATTCGGAACCTGTATAGGAATTTGATTGATTTACTTCCGCCGATGGTGAATGCAAGGACTTTTGCTGAAATCCGCGCCGCCTATGAAGATTTCCGTGAGAATTTCTTTGATATGGCCGAATTCCAGAACATGATTTTGAGCAACAATGTCTTGAGCCGATGCATTTCTTCGCTTAATGAGCTTGTGGATTTGGAAGCTGATTATCCAAACTACAAAGTTGCTTCCCCGTTTGCTTTTTTTGTCTCACATTTGACCCGCGTCCAGTATCTTTCACAGGGCGAGTCGCGGGCTGTCCAGGTTTACCCGTATCGGACTGCGGCGGCCGCTCCTTACAAGATTCATGTCGTGCTGGATTCAACGCAGGATTCGCTTTCGCTTGCTGATTCTTTTAAGCCTCTTGATTTTGTAAATGAGAATAAACGCAGGATTTTCATGAAACTCGGTGAGATTGATTTGTCTCTCGGATTTGCAGATTCTGACCCAAGTTTTGATTTTGTTAAGATGTACCAGCATTCTGCCATTGAAAAGGCCTATTTTACCGCGTCAAAGCACGCTTACAACGGCGAATACGGTTTTGCCTACGGAAAAATGGGAAAAATGACCGAAAATCCGCTCGCACGGGAAGATGTCTATTCAAAAGAACGAAAATTTTTGCTGAGCCTTGGTGATTCTTTTGATTCGTCTTCAAAAAAAGCGCCATCGCTGCCAAAAATTTACGCAAAACAGGCCGGAGGATTTGCGAAATGGAAAAATTCTCACCTGAGCGAAAAGTCTGATTGCAGCTTGTTTGAAAAAGACGAGAAATTCACGCAGCTGATTCGCGAACGACTGCGCTATTTAAAAGAAAACCGTGAAGGACACAGGGCGAAAAATCCTCTGCTGCTCGGAAAAATCGAGGTGACGCAGACTACGCTCAAAAATTACTTCAAATGCCCGCGAAGATGGCTTTTTAAGAATGTGCTCAAACTTAATCCGCCCGACAACGAAGCCGAACTTATCGATGAATTCATTCTCGGAACCGTAAATCACAAGGTTTTCGAGCTGTTTTTCACTGAAATCATGAAGAAAAAAGCGAAACTTTGTCCGGCAAGCGAAAATTCCGAAAAACTGGGAGAGGACTTCAAAAAAATCTTAATCAAGTCGATAAACGATGCTGTTTCCGAAAAAAGCCGAAATTCCGCTTTTAAAGAGATTTTCGCTGATTCCTATGAGAGTCGAACCGCAAGCCAGACAACGATTAAAGTGATTTCTTCTCAGTACAAAATCAGCGAGGACAGCCAAGCTGAAGAAAACGCGAATTTCCGTATGCTCGAAAAGAGCCTCGCAAAATTCTGTGAGACTTTCCGCGGTCATACCGTTTATGCGGTTGAAAAGGAAGTTCAGGCACTTCCACATGATGAAAATGGTGCCGTTCAGGAAGGATATTATTTTTCGGGCAAAATTGACTGCATTCTGGCTTCACCAAACGAGCGGGAATTTACGGTCGTTGATTTCAAAACGAGCTCAAATCCTTCAAATCTGTTCATAAAAGAGAAAAAAGAAGGCAAACCGGAGCCGGTCATTGATTTTCAGATGCCGATCTATGTCTATCTTCTTGAAAATGCACTTGAAGAAAGCGAAAGGCTTAAAATTGACCGCGCGATGTTCTATTCAATCAAAGCCTGTGAGGAAAAGTTTTATCTTGGAAATTCGCCGATTTCAGAAAGACCCAGCATAAGAACGACGCCGGAAAACGCAAAGCTCGTCGAAAGCGAATTTCTGACATTTGCGAAAAGATTCTACGATGAAGTGACTGATGAAAATTTTGCCGTGAAGGAGCAGAATCAGTCCCGGATTGTCTGTACAAAAAAAGACGGATTCGACAACTGCATTGATTATCAGGCGGTTTGCAGGCGCTATTTTGTCGTAAGCGGGGAGAAAATTTAATATGATTGAAAATAAAGCAAGTTCTTTTGAAATAGACAATGAATCTCTGAAACTCCTTTCGGCCGGCCTGAATGACGAGCAGCTTTTGGCGGTAAAGGAAACTCGCAATGTTGTGGTTAGTGCAGGCGCGGGCAGCGGAAAAACGACTGTTCTTGCTTCCCGTTACGCTTATCTTGTCGAAGCGAAAAATGTTCCCTGTGAAAAGATTCTTACGCTCACTTTTACCAAAAAAGCCGCTAATGAAATGAAAGAGAGAATCTTTTATGGCCTCAAAAATCATATTGCCGGTTATCCGATTCGGCGAAAAGCGGACACGGAGCCTCTTCCTGCTGATTTTCCGCACATTGATTTGATAAAATCTCGCGCCAGGGATGCGATTGAAAAGTTTGACAGAGCGCACATCCAGACTCTGGACAGTTATTTTTCTGAAATCGCAAAGAAAGGCGCACATTTTTACGGAATTAACCCGAATTTTACGCTCGATGATGAAAAGATTTCCTCAACAATCCGCCAGAAAGCAACAAAATATGTACTGGAGCACCTTAATGATTCAGAAATAAAAGAAATCGCGCAGGTTTTCCAGATTCAAAATGTTGCCGAGGAGCTTTTTGCTTCTGCTGTGCTCAAGTTTTCTACGATTCTTACACCGATTGATTTTGCTTCGTCGCTTGAAAAACAGAAAAAATGCCTTATTGAAGATTACAAAGCAATCACTTCCCGGATTTATGATGAAATTTCTTCTTATATTGTGCTTCCAAGAAATCCAAAGCCGAGCCAGTCTCTTGGAAAACTTTATGATTACATAGATGAAACAGGGAACCCCGACTCTCCAGCGCTTTTGGAGGGCGTTTTTGAGTCGGTTGAGAGCGCAAAATCGTTCCTTGACAAGCGATTCCTTTCATATTTTAAGGCCGTTTCTGATTATTGCGGCGGTGATTTTTCTGCCTGCTGGCGGGATTCGAATTACTCGGCAATGAAGGCAAATCTTCAGCCAATGTTGGAAAAACTTTACCTCATCGCAAATTCGATTTCTGGCTTTGCTCTTCAGAAAAAAGTTTTCGCTCATCTGGCGGCCTTTCAGTCTGAAATGATTCGGACTAAGCGCGTTTCGGGCCTTTTGACTTTTTCTGATGTGAGCCTGCTTGCTTTGGCGACTTTGCGTGAGCATCAGGAAATCCGCTCGATTGAACAGCAGAAATTTGATGCAATCATGATTGATGAATTTCAGGATGACAATCAGCTTCAGTGCGATGTTCTTCTGATTCTCTGCGACCAGAACGAAAAATTCGATTCAGACGGAAATTATCTTGTTCCGAATCTTTTTGATTCTGATCTTCTTGAACGGCTCGACACGCATAAGCTTTTCTTTGTCGGTGATGACAAGCAGAGCATTTACCGCTTCCGTGGGGCAGATGTTTCGGTTTTCAGAAATTTGTCTTCTTCAATCAAGAACTCAATCGAACTCAAGACGAATTATCGCTCAAATCCTGAGCTTATCCGCTCTTTCAATACGATTTTCGGCGGTTATGATTATCCGGATGCCCTCAAGGTAAATGATTCTCTGAACGCGGTTTTTATGACGAAGGAAAAATTTCCGAAAAACCCGAGCGGGGAAGAGCAGATTCCGAATTTTGAGGCTGATTACCGCAGGGTTGAAGTTCCTGCTTTTAAGCTGAAAAAATGCGATTTCTCAGAAAAAAAGGTCACCCTTGCCTTATATCCGAAAAAAGAAACTGAGGAAGCACTTTCGACATCATCATCCGAGTCTTCTGAAAATCTTGAGAATCCTGAGAATTCTGATGGAATTGAGCTTGAGCGAAAGGCTTACGACTGTGAGGCAAGTTTTGTCGCACGCGAAATCAACAAGCTCCTTCAGGAAAAAACAACGGATAAAGACGGAAATCTTGTTCAAAAATATCACTACAGTGACATTGCGCTTCTTTTCAGGACATCAACTCCCACGGCAGCATACGAGAGGGTTCTGCTTGAAGCCGGAATCCCGTATTCAACCGAAGTTTACAAGGGATTTTTCTCTGACGGTCCGATTAACGACATTATTTCTCTCTTAAAGCTTTGTGTCTATCCTGAAGATAAAAATGCCTGGGCAAAAGTTTTGCGCTCACCGTTCTGCTCGCTTACATTTGCCGAAGTTGAAAAGGTTCTCGTAAATTGTGAAAATCCATACAAAAAGCCCTTTGACGAACAGCTTCTCGCGGCCATTTCTCTAGATTCTGATTTGAGTGAGAAAATCCTGAATCTGAAGGCAATTTATGATGACATTAATGAGCGCCTGAAGACTGAAAAATTGACCAAAACAATTTCTTACATCTGGTATGAGCTGGGCTACCGTTACGAGACTCTTTGGAATAAAGCCGTCGCAATGTATTCTTCGTTTTATGATATTCTGTTTGAGATGGCCCGGCTTGCTGAAGAAAAAACACAAAGTCTTGCTTCGTTCATCGATATGGTAAAATCTTATGAAGATGACCGTAAGCTTGACGGACTTGATGTTGTAATGGATGCCGAGGACGCGGTTCAGATTCTTACGATTCACAAAAGCAAAGGCCTTGAGTATAAAGTTGTTTTCGTGTGTGCCGCTTCAGGTGTTCCCAAGGAATTTGGCAGCGGTATTGATTATGATGAAAAATTCGGTTTCCTCTTAAAAACTCCTGCTTGGAGCAATTCTCAGAAAGGAATCGGCGGAACTTACTTTCTCTCGCTTGTTGATCAGGAAAACAAAAATCAGGAGGCGGCTGAACTTCGTCGTCTTGCCTATGTCGCGTTCACCCGTGCTGAAGAAAAACTTTACATCGTTGGAAGTGAAAACGGCGAATTTAAGGATGAGGCAGAGGCAGAAAAAAAATGCCGGAAATTTGAGCTGCATACTGCTGATAACAAGACTTTCACTTATCTGCAAACCTGTGAAAGAAAGAATGGTGAGATAAAGCCTTTCAAGGAGCCAAAAGAGAAGACCGAGGATTTCGTGAATCCAAAGACGATTTATCAGCTTCTTTTGCCGATGATTTTTGCGGATGTGTGCGAAGGCAAGGATGGCGGAATCGATGTAAAAAATCCTGCCTTTAATTTTGTGAATGACATTGATTCGTTTAAGACCGTTCTGAATGAGGACGCGCAGCAGCCGTTAAAATCGGACTATATAAAGAATCTTTGCGAATTTGAAAATGCTGATGTCGTAACCGAAAAACTTTCTCCAAAACTGTATGTTTCGCCGAGCAAACTGACATCTGAAAGCGAAAACGCGCCGGCTAAAATGTTTAGGGAAGGGGAGCTGCCTTTTGATTTTGATGAGCAGCCTGCAAATCCTGAATATGAGCTGATTAACGCGATTGTTGCCAGTACGATTCCGGTTGGCGCAGGTGAAAAGATTCCTGCGATGGAAGATTTTGGTGAGGAAGGTGAAAATCCTCTGTCTCCTGCCCCCGAAATGTCCCCGGCTTTCAGTTTTGCTGATTTTGGTACGATTGCGCATGCCTGCATGGAAGCAAAAGTGCTTGGGGAAGAGCCCAAAATTAATGGCCGCGAACTGATTGGCGTGAACGAGAGTTTCATTTCGAATGTCGGCATGGAAAAATGGACAGAAAATGCCAGGGACACTAACCGCGACAAGAAAATCGCCAAAATCAAAGAACTCTGCGCTGACATGGCGAAAAAATTTGAAAATTCATCACTTTATAAAGAAGCGATTGCCTCTGACTGGAAAAAAACGGAATATTCGTTCAGGAGCGTGATTGAAAATTCTCTCGTTCCAAAGGAAGAGGGCGTTGAATATGCTGAAGAGCTTATTGTTTCCGGGCAAATCGACTTGCTTTATAAAAATGAAGCGAATTCACCGTACAAATATACGATTGTCGATTACAAGACGAACCAGAAAATCGAGCCGGAAATTTACCGGAATCAGCTTTTGTGTTATAGAAGAGCCGTGAGCCAGATGTTCGGCTGTGATGAAAGTGAAATTCGATGCGTGCTTTATTATCTTCGGTATGCAAAAGAAGTGGACTTGACGGCGAAGTCCTGATTTTGCATTGCGGGTCTCATGCTGAATCCCTGGCACGAATGCCAGGGCAGCGAAACTCGTTATTATGCCTGACTTTTCCAGAGGCCGTGCTTGTTGCAGTATTCGTATGCGGCAACAAGTTTTTCGCCAGATAGAACGAAAGTTGCTTCTGGTGGTTCGCCTGGTTTCAGGTATTTTCTTTGAATGCCTTTGTCTGTTTCAATGCAAATCCACTGGATGTAGTGGTCTTCTTCCATTGGATGAACAGCAGAACCGACTTTGACGCATACTTTGTCACCGTTTACTTCGATTACAGGAACATGTTTTTCTGTCGCAGCGTCAGTTGTGTTTGCCTTTAGTTCGACCATTTCCTCGCCACAGCAAACAACGACTGGACAGCCCTTGTTTACGATTTCCAAGATTTTTCCACATTTTTTGCATCTGAAGAATTGAGCCATAAAGTACCCCTTGAAAAATGATTTGATGCTGTTTCAAAAGTCAAACGGTTTTGAAACCTGCTTATCCTTTTATTATAAGTGCCAAATCTGTAAAAAGCAAAAAAAATATTGGACTTATCCTGGAAAGAAAGTTTGTGTCGGTATTGCAAAAACCTAAAATCTTAGGTTAAAATATGAATATGTCTAAGAAAACTGAGCAGATTTACAAGGCAATCGAGGCACTTGAAGATTTAAAGAACCAGATTTCGATTATAAATCAGATTGAAAGGGCAAAAAACGCCGCAGATGACAAATTCACCGCTGAAGAAAGCCATCATCTGGAAAATATTGAATTTGAAATGGGGCAGCAGATAAAATCTCTCCGTTTTTGGATTTCATCACTTTATTCTTTTAACGGAAAATCGACGAGCAACGCGAAAAAAGCAGCAAGCAAGGAAAACGGCAAGAAAGGCGGCCGTCCGCCCAAAGAAATCACGGAATTACGAAAACGAAGCCTTGAACTGGACGCGCTCCTTGATGATTTAAGGAAAGAAAAAATCGTGACGACGGATTACGAAAAAGAAGAAAAGTTAAGCGCAGAAATCAGTGAATATGAAAATGAACGCACAATAATAGAAGAAAAACTTGCAAAATGGAATGAAGAGCGCAAATTGATTTGAACGGAAAATTCTGCTCCGTTATGAAACCCCGAAGTAGCCTGATGCGAAGAATCAGGCTATGAGCGCGAGCGAAGGGTGGAACAACGGCAGACGATGAAATTCTAGCGCTTTAAAATAAAAAAAACATCAGCACTCTTTGCGGAATAGTAGATTCGAACTACTGACCCCCACGATGTCAACGTGATGCTCTAACCAACTGAGCTAACCCCGCAGACAGTGCTGATGTTGAAATCTATTATATAAAAAAATTGCCCTCCGTGTCAAGAGATAAGCTTTAAAAACTCAAGAAAAATCAGAATTTCATCATTCTCCAAGCAAAATTTAAGGATAATTCAACTTACTATAATGGCGGTTCTGTCTAGCAAAGAGGCATGGCTTAAAGGTAAGCGCGAATAAAAAAATGGAGGAAAAGATGAAAAAATTACTGTCTTTCATCTCGGTCTTGGCTGTCTGCTCAGCACTGTTCGCTGACATCACTGCCAAAAAACTGGACGACGGTTCAGTAGAAGCAACATTCTTCTATGGTAACCCTCGTGCAACAGAGGTTGTCATCGCCGGTGACTTCACAAACTGGCAAGAGGGAGCAATACCAATGGAAAAGGGTGAGAAAGGATTCACACTCACCAAAGTGTTCCCAAAAGGTACAACTGTAAAATACAAGTTTATCGTAGACGGTTCATGGACAACCGACTTGAAAGCACCGGATTTCGTCGATGACGGTTTTGGTGGAAAGAACTCAATGGGTGAGCTAGATACTTTGGTTGGCGGCGGAAACGATTCCAACGCTAAAAGAGCAAATATTAAATTCTTGACATGGACTATGCTTGGTTCACAGGCTAAGTTCCTTACACAGGGTGCTTCTGACGCAACTAAGAAAGGCATGGACTTGGATGAAGTTACTGTTGGTGCAAAGAGCTATGCTAAATTCGCTGGTAATATCACACCGGAAATGCCTGTATATGTAGAGCTTGCTGTTGCAGAAACTGAGCTTGATGATGCTCTTCATCCAGATAGCAAAGACAGCCCAATTTCTCTCTATAAAAAAGCAGCTGACGGCACAGTAACAAAATCATTCCGCCAGAGTGCAAGCGGTCTTCTTTCAAACCCTCTCTCATGGTTCGGAAAATCTACTGACAATAGCAATTCAACTGCACAGGGACCGGGAACAAATCCGTATCTCGGCCACTTGAAGTTCGGTTTTGAGACACCTTGGGTTAACTACAGCACAGGTTTCAACTATGCAAAACAGGACAAACGAGCAAAAATCCTTTGGACAACAATCGATGGTAACTGGGATGCTGGCTATCAGCATGTTGGTGGATTCGCTTCATTCAGCACTGGTATTAAAGCTCAGGAGCTTTTGGCTGACAAAGGTATCAAACTTGATGCAGGTTTTGTTCCAAACAAGAGTGCAGACCGCAAAGGTACAAAATATGGATATATCGGTTGGCTCGGTTCTGAATTCGAGGACTTGGGTCTTACTGTAGATTTCCAGTCTAACGGTATGTTCGACGGCGATGTAATGTTTGAAGATTCTGTTGAACGAGATTTCGTTTTCGGTTTGAAAGAAAAACTTAATCTTGCAGATGCTGGTTCAATCACATTTGCTGCTCAGGGCCTTATGGCTACACACCAGAAGACAAGTGATGACTTGGGCAATGCTATTGCTGATTACATGGGTTATTCTACAGATGTATTCTATCGCTCTGGCGATAACAGCATCAACAATATGGCTGCTGAAGCTAAATTGATTTACGATGCTGCTGAACAGGCTTGGGGTGTAACTGTTGATTATCGTTTGCGTGGTGCTGAGGCTTCAATGCTCTTCCTCCGCGAAAATCATGACGATGGTACATTCGACCTTTCTGAGACACTTGGCGTTCTTAACAGCCAGAACATCGGACTTTCTGCTTATGCAAACCTTATGGAAGATGCCCTTTATCTCGCACTTGATGCAAATGCAGCTCTTCCTTTGAAACATCTTGAAGGTGATTCAGATGTAGTTACAGGCTGGTCTAAAGAGGCTGTTTGGAACAATGGAAAAGGTTGGTATGCAAGCCGATGTGGTAGCGAGATGATGCCTTTGTTCGGTATCAAGAGCGGTGCAGAGTTTAAGATTAACCCAACTGCTGCTTACTATCTCACTGATGATATCAGCATTACTTTGGATGCAGGATTCAAATACGATGCATACAAGTATGATGGCGATGATGATGGAGAAATGAACAAGTATGCTGCATCTGACAGTGCATTCCTCTTCAAAAATGCAGGTATCACACTTGAATACAGCGATGTTTCTGATGTAATCAAGAACTTGAACCTTTACTATGGTTTGGACAATTCAAATGATACTCGTATGTTCAATACTTTGGTTGCTTCTGCAACACTTCCAATGGACTTCAAAGTAAGCGCAGCGTTTGGTCTCAAGACTGTAAAGAGCACTGATGCAGCAGACGGATACAATAAAGATTTGAACAATATGCTTGGTTTCGCACTTGGTGTATCTAAACAGATTAAACGAATCAAGTCTCCAATCCTTTACGCACAGTTCGTATACAACATGGATCCGTATAAGAAATTTGGTGACGGACAGGATCAGCTTGCCCTTAACGGAGCTAATGTAAGCGACCGATGGGACAAACAGCTTGGTGGTATTGATGCTGTTGACTATTACGATGGTTATGCAGCAATTCGTGGCGGAATCCGCTGGGAATTCTAAAACGAGTTTTAAGGAGTTAAATAATGAAGAAAATAATTTCATTACTTGCAGCAGGTACGCTTGCTCTCGGTCTTATCGGCTGTTCTGGCGACTTGCATGATACAGAATTGATTGACCTTACTGGTTACGGAATTCGTGGTTCAGCAAAGGAATCTGGCTGGGATGATGCTTCTGATATTCCTCTTACTGCAAACGGAGACGGTACTTATACAGTAAGCTTTACGGCAACAGGAACTCAAGAAAGAGGTGGCGTTAAAGGTGATGCCTTTGCTGTTATTGAATGTGGTGATGGTTCATGGAATACAGCATATCGCTTGGCACAGCCAAAAAGCCTGGGTGATACTGCAAATACATTCAGTGAAAGTGATGGAATGGAGCAGAAAGTTTATCAGGGACAGTCTGCTGACTGTTGTTTTATTTCTGGAACTCAGGAAGGCGATAAAGTTACTCTCACAATCACACCTGATGCTACATATCTTACTGTAAAAGTTGAAGTTGAATCTGGTGCTGGTTCATCTGGACCTGAGCCATTCTACCTTGACGGATACTTCATTCTTGGAAATGAAAACATTGGTGGTAATGCAACTTGGGCTGCAAGTGTAGACACACTTCTTGTAAATCCTACAAGAAACAACAGAACTGCTGAGCTTACTTATACTTATTCATTTAATGCTGGTGCAGCAGAAATTGAATTTGGTATCGGTACTAAAGGCTGGGCTACAAAATATGTTGAAGGAACATTTGCTGTTGGAACTACTACAGATTATGTAAAAACAGTAAAAGACGGTGGTCCTAACAATAAAATTACAGGAATGAAAGTTGGCTTCCCATACAAGATTTCTGTTCTTACAACTCCAGAGGGCGAAGTTTCATTCAAGGTTGAAGAAGTTACTGCTGTAACCCTTAAAGTTCTTGTAAAGGGCATTGCTGACGCTGAAGGACAGATTGCTGTTCTCGGTGGTAGTTTTGATGGATGGACATCTGGTTGGACTACAGCATGGGGTGGAAGCAAATCATACGAAGATTTGTACCATGCTGAAATCACTGACAAAGGTACAGCAGAAATCACTATCTTCACTGCAAAGGCAATGAACACTGGTGATACAGTTTCATACGAAGCTTGTGGATACTGGGGTGAACCTGATGCTGCAGGAGATATTGCTTCTACAAACGGAGAAATTAAAGTTAGCGGAGCTAACTTCCCAATTAGTTTCACAGTAGATAAAGCTGGTGTTTATCTTTGTACAGTAGATCTCACAGCTAATTCTGCAACAACTGCATTTGTTGAATAAGTTTTACATTAATTTGTAAAACAACGAAAAGGGCTGGGCGAAAGCCTAGCCCTTTTTCTGTAAATGTTCACATAAACAATTATATTCAAAAATGAGTGTAATTGTTTATATGGGCATCTAGCGTTTTTCTGACATTGTAAAAAAAATAGTAAAGGAGAAAGTATATGAAAAAAACAAAAAGTAAGGCGATAGCCTTTGTTGCTGCCATGGCATTGCTTATGTCATTTTCTGGCATGGGATTGATTTCTTGTTCTGACAGTGACTCTGGCGGAAACGACAATGCACAGGAAACACCTAAACCCGAACCTGAGCCAGAGCCATCAAATCCACCTAAAACTGCTGAGCCTACGGTTCCGGTTTTCAGTCCTGTCGGTGGATTTTATAAGACGAAACAGAATGTCGCTATTTCCTGTGAAGGTGCCAGTGAAATCTTTTATACAGTTTTAACTGCTGCGTTGGATTCAAATGGAAATTGGAACGAAACTGCATGGAAAAATTCTGTTGCAAAGTCGAAGCCAACTGAAGAATCTACAAAATACAACGGCGCATTTGAAGTTGGAGAACAGTGTATTGTTCGTGCAATGGCAAAATTCCCTGACGGAACGAAACGCTATGCCATGACAAGCTTTGATTTTGACCTTGACCGCTCAACCGATTTTGATGGTTCATGGACTCCTGTAAATCCAGAAAGTGATAACTGGCAGGATCAGACAATTTATTTCATTCTTACAGACCGTTTTTTCAATGGCGATACAACAAATGACCATGTTGAAGGCCTTACTGATCCGAACGGAAACCCATATAACGAACGGGATGTGCTGGAAGGACAACCCGCTTCTGGTTACAACGGTGGAGATATCGAAGGAATCAGACAGAAACTTTCCTATATAAAGGATTTGGGATTCACTGCAATCTGGATGACGCCGCCTGTAAAATGTCAGATTGCGGAATCAAATTATCATGGTTATCACGGTTATTGGGCAAGTGATTTTACAAAAGTAGACAGCCATATGGGAACGCTTGCACAGTATCAAAGATTTGTAAAAGAGGCTCACGACCTTGGCCTTTATGTAATTCAGGATATTGTCGTTAATCATCTTGGCGATTATCAACAGATAAAAAAAGATGTCACCGCAGAGAAATGGAATGTTACTGAAGAAAAATGGGATATTCCTTCTTCAGAATTTTACTTTGAGCCAAAATCAATTCCGTTCAGCCATCCGGAGCAGCTTCCGTGGGCTTTGAATGATGTGCGTGATATCACTCTTGACGAATGGCAGAATAACTCATTCTATCATTTCAACACCGAAATCAGTGATTATACAAATCAGTACAATATGTACACACATTCTTCTTCGAATCTGGACGACATGGTAACGGAGAATGAAGTCGTAAGAAATTTGCTGCGTGGTTATTTCCGATATTGGATTGATAAATGTGGAATCGACGGTTACCGAATCGACACAGCCCTCTATGTCGAACCGGATTTCTTTGAAGGATTTATAAACGACACTGATGCAAACAACATGGGTGTGCGTGAATATGGTCTTTCAAAAGGAAAAAAAGATTTCATTAATTTCGGTGAGGCTTTCAGTCAGGATGAAAAGATTGTCGGAAGCTACACGAAGTCTTCTTCTGGAACTGCCCGCATGGACGGTATGATTTACTTCCCGTTGCGCTATGCTCTTGCAGACACAATCAGTTCTGGCGGAAAAACAAATGCAATCGGTACTGTTCTTAATAATCGTTATACAAAAGGTTATTATGCAAATCCTGACAGGCTTGTTACATTCATTGACAACCATGATATTGACCGATGGGGTCAGACAATGAAGGGCAACACGGAGTTGATGAAGGCTGCCTATAATATCATCTACACAATTCCAGGAATTCCGCAGGTTTACTATGGAAGCGAGCAGGGATTTGACGGTCAGTGTCGTGAAGGTATGTTCGAAGGAAGTTTCTACACTCCTGGAACTACAAAAACTTCTGATTCATTTGATACGAATGGTGACTGGTACAAGTATTTCCAGAATCTGAACAAAATGCGAAAGGAAAATCGTGTCTTCAGATACAATACGCTTAAAGTCTTGCAGGAAACCGCAGATAGTGCCGGAATCTTTGCCTATATTGTTCGTGAAAGAGACCCTGCAGATGCTGAAAAATATCTTGCAGACATTGGAAATAAAGCAATTTTCGTAATGAATACTGCGAGCACGGATAAAATTCTTGACGCAAGCTATGCGAATATCGCTGTTGGAGATAAATTCACGCTTGTTCCTTATGAAGGAATTTCAGTATGTCCGGCAGATGGAACTCAAATCGAAGAAAGTTTTGTTGCTTCTGCTGACGGCAAAAAAGGAAATGTAAAACTTATCGTTCCGGCAAACAGCTGTGCTGTCTATATCCTTACTGAAAAAGGCCTTGATGCTGGCGCAAGTGGATGTGAAATTACTGTTGATGAGATTCCAACAGATAAGGTCACTGGTTCCAGCATCACTGTAAAAGGTAAAACGACAGTTTCAGGTGATGTCAAAATCGTATTGAACGGCGACTATACACTTGCACAGACAGTTAATGCAACTGCAAATGTTCAATTCTCTAAGGATATCGATGTAAAGGCTTATTCTAACGGAAAGATTACAGTTCAGATGATTCAGACTGTAGACGGAGTAATCTGTTATTCAGAGCAGAAGAGCTTTACGATTGAGCGACCGTTTACTTTGATTAAGCGTGTTGATGATCCAAAAGACGATGACAATGGAGTAGGGGTAGCTAAAGGAATCCTTCAGAGACCGACCGATGCTCCATTTAAAGGCGCTTTGGACATTCAGGGTGTTGAAGTTTATCGAAGCGGAAACGATGTGCTTCTTGGTGTGAAAATGGGTGCCGTAAGTCATGGCTGGAATCCGACTTCAAATCAGTTCGATCATGTTGTTCCATATATATTTATTTCGAATGGCAATGATTCGGACGGATGTGAATATCATCCGAAGAGCAATTACAAACTGCCTGATTCGTTTGGCAAGTGGGACTATATGTTCCAGTGCAACGGTTGGGGACAGTCTTACTATTCTTCAAGTGGTGCAGACAGTTCTACTTTTGGTAAGGCCGTAACTCCTGCTCCAGCAAATACCCCGACTGTCGCATGGGAACAGCTTGAAGATGCGGACGGCAAAACTCTTGAACAGTATCAGGATTTGGATAGTGAAGGTGCTGTAATCGAAAAATATGCAAAACTTGACTGGTCCGGCTACGCACCAGAAATTGGCAGCGTATGGGCGGATAAGCCTGGCATGATTTGGATTAAAATTTCTGCAGCGGCAATGGGATATCCGAGCGATATTACAGGCTATAAGTTCTACATCAATACATGGGATTTCGATATGGGAAGTCCGCGCGGTCTTAAAGCCGGGGATTCTGACCGGTACAAGTTTGGTAGTGGTACTCTTTCCGTTGATGATGTACCGCTTGTCTGTGATGAAACAAATAATGTGATTGTAATTGAGTAAATAATGTGGCGGAATCATTTTTATGATTCTGCCCTTGTTTGATTTTAGTTTTATGGAGGAAACATGAAAAAATTAATGAAAAAAATCGTTATGATTTTTGGAACTGCGGCGCTGCTCTTCAACTTCATGTCATGTAGCAGTGGAGATGATGACTCCTCATCAAAAAAGGATTCATCGTCAGATAATACTAAAACAACTATTCCGGTACCAGAGGGTTATTGGAGAATTTATCTTCTAGACAAGCCTGCGGCAGAAACTTGGCAGATTTGGGCATGGAAGAGAGCTAGCTCAGGTGATACAAACTATGATACAAAATCATGGCCGGGCGGAACATTCGTTCTTGATAAGTCAGATAGTTACGGAAGTTACTGCGATATGCAGCTTGACACAACGGCAGATTTTGGTATTCTTTTTGTAAACAGTGCGGGAAGCCCTCAGACAAACGATGTTATCGTTCCTAAAGATGAGCTTCTCAAATACAACACATTTTACTTTAATTTTGCGAATCCAAAAATGTATTACACGACTTATGAAGACAGTTTCGGAATTATGGGCGCAAACCTTGTTTCCGACAAAGAAATTTCTATCAGCACCAGCCGAATAGAATCTATCGATGTTTCTCAGCTTACTGTCAAAGACAGCGATGGAAATGTTCTTGAGGTTGAAAGTGCAACTCTTGAAAAAATCATTCTTAAAGCTGGCAATATTGATAAAACACCTTATACCGTATCATATGGTAATAAGACAATTTCTTGTCCGATAACAGGTGATGTTATTGACAATGTTTATGGTCTTACAGATAAGGATTTTGGTGTAACAGTGAATGGAAGCACCGCTTCATTCAAGATGTGGGCACCGCTTGCTTCTGATGTCAAATTGCTTTTGTTTGCAGATTCTTCATCACTTACAACCGAAGACAGTTGCGTTGATATGACGGCAGGTACAAAGGGTATTTGGACATTAGACTCTGTCGACATTACAGGCTTCAAATATTATAAGTACAGAATTGCAAATCCTGATAAGACAAGTGATGTCTGCGATATTTGGGCAAAATCATGTAGCGCAGATTCTGTAGCATCTCAGCTTGTTGATATTAATGCAGATGCAAGTGCTATTTATACAGGTTCAAAAGACAGTTCATGGGGAACAAAGGACGGATACTATAACCCGTTTGGCAACAATGGAAGTGAAGTAAAATCTTACTCAGATGCAGTCATTTATGAAATGCATGTCCGTGACTGGTCTAGAGCTTTTGTTACTGATTCAACAGGAAAATTCCTTGATCTTGCAAATTCTGAAGAATTTATGGCTCATCTCAAAGATTTGGGCGTAACTCATGTTCAAATCTTGCCTTCTTTTGACCATGCAGAAAAGAATGCAAGTTCTGCTTATAACTGGGGCTACAATCCGTATCATTACAATGTTCCGGAAGGAAGATATGTCACAAAGAACTACAAAGATGGTACACAGGCAGTTCTTGAATTCAGAACATTGATTGGTAAACTTCATGAGAATGGTATCGCTGTAAACATGGATGTTGTTTACAATCACACTAGTGGAACAGGCGTAGCTTCACTTTATGACCTCACAGTTCCTGAATATTTCTATCGTGTCGTTGACGGTCAGTACATGAATGGCTCTGGTTGTGGAAATGAAATTGCTACAAATCACAGCGTCGTAAAAACCTATGTAATTGAATCTCTCAAACATTGGATGCTTGACTATCATGTTAACGGATTCCGCTTTGACCTTATGGGCTGTCAGGAAGCCGAGACAATGAAAGAAATCTATGATGAGCTTTATAAAATCGACCAGAATGTTATGGTTTACGGTGAGCCTTGGACTGGTGGAAGTTCTGCTGTAGTAAACGGTGCAACTAAAGCTGGTGAAGGAACTTCTGGAATCGGTTACGGTGCTTTCGATGATTCATTCCGTGATGCAATTAAAGGAAAAGAATTCGGTGGCTTTGCACTTGGTCATGTTCAGGGCAAATTTGCTGATGCAGCGATTAAAAAAGGCTTGAAAGGAGCCAGCACAAATCGAAATGACACAGGCAAACCAGAACTTTCTCTTCATTATGCAGAGTGCCACGACAATTATACTCTCTTTGATAAACTTGCAATGAGTTATATTGGAATCACTGAATGTAAGGCAGCTATTGACCTGTTTGCCGCAGTTAATTCTTATGATACTGAAAAAGGCAAAGATGCAGGCACTGGTCTTGCAACTATCAAGGCAGAAGATAAACTTGCCGCAGCATATCTTTTCCTTTCACAGGGCACTCCATTCATCAATGGTGGTCAGGAATTCCTGAGAACCAAGAAAGGAAACGAGAACAGCTACAGCTCATCAGATGTAATTAACCAGATTGACTTAACCATGAAGGACACCTACGCCGATGTCTACAACACCTACAAAGGCTTGATTGCTCTCCGCAAAGCAAATCCTGCTGCATTCGGAGCAAACACAACTGCAGAAGCTGAAACATACAAGAGCGTAAAGGGCGTAACAAAATACACCACAGGCGACTTCCTCGTCTACTTCAACGCCACTGACACAGAGCAGACAATTGACACAACCGGCTACACCAAGCTGGTCGATGTTGCAAGCGGAACACCGAGCGAAAGCGCATCGGTTCCAGCTAAAGTTGCAGCTAAATCATTCGTAATTTTGAAAAAATAAAACTTCTTAGGGGAGGGAGTTTTCCCGCAGTGTGGACCGGTATTATGCTGGCTTGCACTGCGGGATTTTTTTTCCCCTAATCCTGACCTATAGAAAGTGCAATGATTTTCATGCTATAATCGAAAGGAAATGAGAACAGATTTTAAGCGACAAGACAATCCGAATGTAGAAAGAGTTTCTTCAACTTCAAAAACAAGAATTGACCGTAAGCGCACCCATGCTCACCGAAAAGAGCTTTCCGAACGAAAAAAATCAGCGTCAATCCGTCGAGAGATGTTTGATTTTTCGGCAGTCTCCGAGGAAAGCCGCCAGATTATCGAAAAATTTGACGAAATCGTGGAAAGTGTCCGCGGAATGAGCGGGAAGCAGAAAGTTTCGCTCTATGGTGCAATCAAAAATCTTTCGCATCAGCTCACGGATGACAGAAACAGCCGTCGTCTTGGATATATGAACGAAGCCACATACATCAGTGCTTACATCAATTACTTTATGTGGTGGAATCTCGTCCGACAGACGCTCCTTTTCGCAAATCTTCCCAAGTCGTCATTTGAACCGCTCGTAAAATCTGAAAATCCGGTCGCGATTGATATCGGGAGTGGCACCCTTACCGTCGTAATCGCGCTTTGGCTTGCCCGCCCTGAACTTCGAAGCAAAAAAATCAAGTGGTATTGCATGGATTTGAGCCAGACCGCACTTTCTGCTGGTGAAGATTTGTATCTTTCGATTGCCGCAAGGACTTTAAAGGGGGCAAGCCTGCCCCCTGCGGCACACTCCGTTGTGCCGACACCCCCATCTCCTGGGGCTGCGCCCCAAACCCCAGATGCATCTTCTGAGCCATGGACAATAATCCGTGTAAAAGGAGCGTTTGGTACCGATATAAAGGAAAAAGCCGATTTTATCACTTGCGGGAATGTATTCAATGAAATCCTTCAACGAAATGAAATGCCGACGGACTTCCTAGCAAAAAAATATACCGGCGAGCTTGTTTCTTATCTCAAGAACGAAAATTCCGCAGTTCTGCTGGTAGAACCGGGCGACCCTCATTCTGCACGATTCATATCTCTTATGCGTGACGCATTGATTCGTCAGAATTTCCTTCCTGTCGCTCCATGCCCGCATATCGCTGACTGTCCGATGGCAGGCCGCACAAACGGAAAAACGACCAATTCTTATGGAAAAAACGCAAAATGGTGTAATTTTGCATTTGACGCTGAATCGGCTCCGGTCAGATTAAAAAAACTCTCCGAGAAGGCCGGCTTGCAAAAAGAGCGGGCAAGCTTGAGTTTTATCGTCGCAAAAAAAGATGTGTCTGCTACTGTCCGAAGTGATGAACGCCGTCAAAGTCAAAAAACTTCCGGCACAGAACTTTCAGAAAAAATGTTCATCCGTGTTGCTTCTGACTTCATTCGTTTGCCTGAGCTTCATAAATCCGGCTACTATGCCTGCAGCAAATACGGAATGCTGCTTGCCATAGATGAAAGTCATATTCAGCCCAAAAACGGCGAGCTGCTTCAAATCAAGACACCTGAAGATTTAGGTGAGCGTGACAAAAAATCAGGCGCACTTATTGTCAGGATATAAAAAATCGGTTCGGGTGCTGTAATCATTACGAAAACAGCACTTTCCGAACCGTTCTAACTTTTACTGATGTTCAGAAAATTTACTCTGTTTGAGAGAGTTTTCTGAACATTTTTATTTTTCTTTAAAAAGCTTTTTGATTTCGCTGGAATAAATCTCGTTGATTCTGAAGCGCATGATTTCCTGCTTGGCAGAAAGCTCAACGCCTACTTCAAACGGCTTTTCGATAAGCGCGATTTTATTGATTCTCTCATACATCTTGAATCCGTTTTTAGCGTTTACGCGTGTCGCAACCTCAGTTTCGATTAAATGCAAGACTTCAGCACTCTTAACCATATCAGAGTATTTTTTATACGGAAGACCAGATTCTTTGCAGAAAGACTCAACTTCGGCTTTTTCAGGAACTACCAGTGCCGCAAGATAACGCTGATCCTGGCCAAGAACAACTGCCGATTGAATGAAGCGTGATTCCTGCATTTTCATTTCAATAGGAAGCGGCTCGATATTTTCACCACCAGTCTGAACGATTGTGTCTTTCATTCGACCACGAAGAACAATTTCATTTTTTGCAGTGAGGCGAGCCAAATCACCTGTGTCAAACCAACCGTTTTCATCGATTACTTTTGCTGTGAGTTCAGGCTGCTTGTAATAGCCCTTCATGACGGTGCCACCTTTGATTTCGAGAACACCTTTTTTGCCCTGTTTGAGTGGCTTACGGGTGATTGGGTCAACTACGCGGGCAGAAATGCCGCGCACAGCAGAACCGACATTGCCCAAAACCGGACGGTCAATCGGTCGGACTGAGATGATTGGAGCTGTTTCTGTGAGGCCATATCCTTCGACAAGTTTAACACCAACTGCCCAGAAGAATTTATCGACTGCTGGTGGCAAAGCTCCTCCGCCTGCAACACCTGAACGGAAACCCGTACCGAGCATTTTTCGGATTTTACGGAAAACGATGGCACCGCCAAGAAGTTTTATCGGATAGAAAATGAGCCATGGCAGAACGAAAGCAGGCCACTGAAGCCATCGTTTGTCCATGCCGTAGCGGGTTGTGCGGTCAAAAAGAACACGGTCAAGTTTTGAGTGGAAAAGCGCAACTGTGACGAAGAATTTGAATACGCGGAAAACCATGCCGCCTGTCTTTCGCATATTTCGCCAGATTCCATCGTAAACAGCCTCGAATACTCGCGGAACTGCCGGCAAAACCTGCGGATTGAGCGTTTTGAGGTCTGCAAGAAGGATTGGACCGACCGGCTTTGAGTAGCAAATTGTGGCACCCTGATTCAAAACGACATATTCAACTGCCCGCTGGAACGCATGCCATACAGGAAGAACCATCATGCCACGGTCGCCAGGATAGAGGTAAATTCGTTCGCAGACTTCATCGAGCTGGGTGATAAAATTGCCGTGTGAGAGCATTACGCCCTTTGGCTTGCCGGTTGTGCCCGAAGTGAAGATAATCGTTGCCAAATCATCCCATTTGCCCTTATCGATTTCTTCTTCGACTTTGCCGGGATTTGCTTCGTTGTATTTTTTGCCGTCTGCGACAATTTCTTCAAATGAAAAGAGGGAAACTCCTGCTGCTTTGCAAGATTCCTGCTCTTTTTCGCCCGGATTTTCAAAAACAATCAGCTCTTTTACAAGAGGAAGCTTTTCCTTGATGCCGAGGATTTTTTCGATTTGAGCAGAATTTTCGACAATAACGCGTTTAACTTCTGAGAAAGAAAGGATGTACTCTAAATCACCGATAGTAGCATCGCAACCACGCGGAACATCAATCGCGCCCAGCATCATCAAGCCCATGTCAGCGTGTTCCCATTCTTTGCGGTTATCAGAAATGAGACCGATATGTTCTTCGCGTACAACACCATGAGAAAGGAGTCCGCCTGCAAAGGCTACAGCAGTTTCGTAAGCTTCACGGTAAGTAGTAGGCTCAAAATGACCGTCCTTGAATCTGGACATCTGGAATGCCAAATCGGGATATTCTGAAGCTCGTTTTCTGAAAAGGCGGGGGAGTGTAGTTTCCATAAAGTCTCCAATTTGTATGAATTGAATATTTCTTCTATTATAAAGGATAATGGTCTAAAAATCTACAGAAAAAATTGTTAGTGCGGATGTGCGGTGCTTTTGTGGTGATGGGGTTTTAGGGGTATCCCCTAGGAGAAGGGGTAGCGAAAG
Organism: uncultured Treponema sp.; assembly: GCF_946187725.1. GTDB lineage: Bacteria > Spirochaetota > Spirochaetia > Treponematales > Treponemataceae > Treponema_D. The sequence goes on along the minus strand of NZ_CAMHSK010000007.1, from coordinate 49,203 downwards.
ACGAGGTGGTTGAGCTTGTCGAAACCACTTCGTCTGGAGCGAGGGGAAGGCTTTCCCCCCTTTTATTTTACTTTCGTTTCAAATATTTGACGCTATCAAGTGCGACAGCTGCAATGATAATCAATCCTTTGAAAACGAACTGAAGGTTTGTATCAATTCCAAGGAATGTGAGACAGTAGGTTAAGCTTGTGAAGATGATAACACCGATTACTGCACCACCGATTTTACCGATACCGCCGTTGAATGAGATTCCACCGACGACACAGGCAGCGATTGCATCAAGCTCGTAGCCCTGACCTGTACCAGCAGAAGCGTTTGCCTTGAATGCCTCAAGGAATGCACCGCAGCCGTAGAAAATACCGGCCATGATGAATACGCCCATTGTTACCCAGAATACGCTGATTCCAGAAACGCTTGCAGCTTCAGCATTGCCGCCGACAGCATACATGTTTTTTCCGAAAGTAGTTTTGTTCCAGATGAACCATGCAACGATGATTGCGATGATTGCCGGGATAATCAGTTTCGGGAATGTGATTAACTCGCCGCCAAGCTGACCAAGAATCCAGCGACCGCCAATCAAATCTTTGATACCTGCGTCAATTGAGCCGACCGGAGTACCACTTGTTCCGAAGAAGAGCAAGCCGTAAATAATCAACTGTGTTGCAAGAGTTGAGATGAACGGATGGATTTTAAGTTTTGCTGAGAAAACGCCTGCAAATGCACTGAATGCAACGCAGAGGAAAATTGAGAGGAACAAAGCCAGAGCAAGGCGAAGAACCATGCTACAAGTAGTGAAATCCCATGGACCGAGGCCAAAGACTGTTACGATGTTCTGACCCGGATGCAGGAAAAGACCAGTGACAACTGCACCCATAGCGACCATTCGGCCAACGCTCAAATCTGTACCGGCAAGCAAGATAAGGCCCGCAACGCCGAGAGCGTAGAACATTCGGACAGATGACTGTTCGAGGATTGTGAAAATGTTAGGCAGAGAGAGCAGGTTTCCGCTTCCAGACAGTGGAGCGAGAATGATACACACGATGAAGAATACCAGAATGGCAAGATACAAGCCGTTGTCGAGAAGGAATTTCGACATCTTGAACTTGTTGATGTAATTCTGGACTGAAAGAGTGAAATCTTCTTTGAAATTTGTCTGACCATTGCGGAACGCACGGTTTTTCTGAACATAATCCACATAAGCCTGATTTTTGATTGCTTTTGCCGCATCCACAGCTGAAGTGAATTTGTTTTTTGCGTCGAAAAGCGCTGAATTGTGCTCGTATTCGGCTACTCGCAAATCTTCCTTGCAGTCTTCGTTGTCTTTCTGGCTTGTTTTGCCGGCATAAGATGCAACGATTTCCTTTTTGCGTGCGAGAGTTTCTTCGTCAATTTTTACGATTTTCTCTGCATATTCGGCCTTGAGTTTTGCGATTACATCGTTCTGCTCAGCGTTGACTTTTGCAATTTCTGCCTTTGAAAGCTCATTGTTTCGTGCAACAGCTTTTTTGACGATTTCGGCAATTTCGGCCTTGTTTTTTTCGGCAACAGTTTTTGCCTGTTCGATTTTTGCATTATTACCGGCGATAAGCTTTGCGCGTTCATCAGCCGAAAGTAATTTATTGCGTTTTGCGGCGGCATTTTCCTGTTTGAGTGCAGAAATCAGGTTTACACCGTCCTTTCTTAGCTCATTAAGCCGTGCTGAATATTCGTTAAGTTCTTTATCTTCCATTTTATACTCCTTGTCACCGTCGCTGTTTTGACGGTCCTTACAAATACATCGCAGAAAGCTTCAAAAGTGCTTCCTGGTCAGTTGTTTTTGTGTCCACAATTCCGGCAAGGCGATGGTTCGACATGACGGCAATTCGGTTTGTGATACCTAAGATTTCAGGCATTTCGCTTGAAACTACGATGATTGTCTTTCCTTCCTTTGCCATGCGGATAATCAGCTGGTAGATTTCGTATTTTGCTCCGACATCAATACCACGGGTCGGTTCATCAAGAAGGAAAACTTCAGGACTTCGCTCCATCCATTTACCGATGATGACTTTCTGCTGGTTTCCGCCTGAAAGAGACGAGATAAGCTCATCAGACGAGACACATTTTGTGTGCATCTGAACGATTTCGCGGTCAGCGGCTTCTGCCATTTTGCGTTCAGAAAGAATTCCGCCGGTCTTGTAACTTTCAAGGTTCGTTATGACCGTATTGAACTTAATCGTGTCCTTTCCGAACATACCGTTGAGCTTGCGCTCTTCTGTTACAAGAGCGAAACCGTGCTCCATGGCATCCTTACTGCTTGAAAAGTGAAGTTTTTTGCCCGCGTAAGAAATCGTGCCTGTAGAGATTGTCCGGACACCAAAAAGTGATTCAAGCAATTCCGAACGTCCTGCACCGACGAGTCCGTAAAGACCGAAAATCTCGCCTTTTCGTACCTTAAATGAAATATTCTCAAGATTAGGCGCATATCTTGTCGAAAGATTGTTGACTTCAAGGCAGTAATCGCCAGGAACATTGTCAACATCAGGGAAGCGTTTGTCGAGAGAGCGGCCGACCATAGCTGTAATCAGCTCGCCCATCTCAGTTTCCTCTGAGTTTTTCTGCATAATCATCTTGCCGTCGCGGAGGACTGCAACCTGGTCACAAATCTGGAAAATCTCATCCATTTTGTGAGAAATATAGACAAACGAAACTCCTTTTTTCTTCAAATCACGGACGATAGAGAAGAGTTTCAGAACTTCATTTTCTGTGAGGGAAGAAGTCGGCTCATCGAGAACGATAATCTTTGCGTCATAAGAGACTGCCTTTGCAATTTCGACCATCTGACGCTGTGAGACCGACATTGTGCGCATGATTGTACGCGGATTGACATTCATATTTAAAGATGCAAAAAGATTGATGCTGTCTTTAAGCATTTTAGCTTCATCAATTACGCCGAATTTCTTTGGATAGCGGCCAAGATAAAGATTGTCTGCAACCGAACGGTCCAGACACTGGTTCAATTCCTGATGAACCATTGCAACACCGCTTTCAAGTGCTTCTTTTGGATTCTTAAAATTAACGGGCTTTCCACACAAAAGGAACTGCCCTTCGTCTTTGGCATAGATGCCGAAAAGACATTTCATCATGGTGGATTTTCCCGCACCATTTTCACCCATCAAACCCAGCACAGAGCCTTCGCCGACCTCAAGATTGATTCCGTCGAGGACCTTGTTTTTGCCGAACGATTTTGACAGGTTTTTTATCTGTAGAACTAGTTCGCTCATAATTTTCCTTAAATTAAAAAATCCCCACACGGATGTGGGGTAACACAAAGAGTGAAAAATCACACGGCAAAAGAAAAGCAATTTGCCGTTTTGCCGCATGATTTTCGGTTTAGTACTTCAACTTATCAGTGTAGTCACGGCCTGAGTTTGTTTTAACCATGTTGATTGCGAACGCATCATAGTTGCCGAGGTTTGTGAATTTGTCGATGCAGCTTGATTCGTTCTGACCGTCACCCTGAACTACAGTGAGTTTAAGACCGAGAAGCGGTGCATAGTAGTTGAGAGCCGGGAGATAAGAAGAAGAAAGGAAGTTGTCTGCAGAATTGTAAATTGTGAGGAGAACTTTCTTTTCTGGAGCGTTAGACTGTTTTACGAGAGGATCGCGCTGACCAGCTGTGTAAAGCCTCCAGTTTGTAGAATTTACGCCAGTGTTCTGAGCAAGCAATGCTTTTGTTGCAGGAATGTAATCAACAGCAGCAGAAATTCGGTTGCCATATTTGTCAGCCTTTGTGATACCGCTTGTTACAACTTCGTTTCCTTCGAGACCATCGAGAAGGTTTCGGAGAACCTGCAATGTTGCAGTAGCCTGAGCGTCAACATTCTGAGATACAGTACCTGTGAGTTTGCCAGCACCAATTGCCTCGATTGCGTCTGCGTTTGCGTCATAACCGAAGATTGGAACACCAGCCGGATAGTTTGAAGCCTGGAGACAACCCATAGCCATACCGTCGTTGTTTGAGATTACCATATCGATTGCAGTACCGAATTTTGTAGCCCAACCGCCCATTGCTTCGGTAGCAGCATTTGCATTCCATGTTGAACCGTCAGTACCAGTCATAGCTTTTCCTTCAAGCTCGACGACTTTCAATGCTTTTCCGCCAACAGTTACAGAACCTTCTTTAACTTTTCCAGGATCTGTAGAGCCGTCCCATGTTCCGAGAGCCTTTCGGATACCCTCTGTGCGGGCCTTAGAGTCGTTGTGTCCGACATCACCGATACAAAGGACATATCCAACGATTCCATCACCATTTCGGTCGATAGCAGCAGCATCCTGCTCAGCAAGGAAGTCAGTAATCAATTTACCCTGAACAGCACCGCCACCAGCAGCATCAAATCCGACATAATAAGTCTTGTCGTTCCAGTCCATTGAGGCCATATCGATGTTTCCCGACTGAGGATCAGAAGGCTGGCGATTGAAGAATACAAGCGGTTTGTCCTTGTTCAGAACTTTTGGAGCTGATTTCTCGTTACATGACATGAAAGTTCCAGCTGCAAGTGTAAGTGCAACCATAGAACCAATAATTTTTTTCATAAAAAAATTCCTCCTTTATATTATGAAAAACAAAATTCACTTCGTAATAGTCTAAATCATTATTTGAATAAGTCAAATGTTTTTTTTAATTTGTGCAAATCTTACCAATTTATAAGCGATTTTGTGTAGTTTTTTCTATTTTGCGCGAATTTTATCGTCTGCCGCCCTTCCACCCTTCGCTCGCGCTCATTCTTCCGTTTCACTCCAGAACTAAAGGGGTTCCACGGCGGAGCGGCATTTATCGACCTGTGAGGAAACCGCTAGTTGCTACGCAACCGCTGTTTCCTCACAGGTCTTTGCGAGTTTACAATTTCCTCACTGAAAGATAGAATAACTCTATGGAAGCTCTCTCAGAAAAATTCATGCTTCGGGCAATCGAACTTGCCCGCTTCGGTACAGGCCGCACGAATCCAAATCCTCTCGTAGGGGCTGTAATCGTAAAAAACGGCGAGATTATCGGTGAAGGCTGGCATCATGCCTGGGGAGAACTCCATGCAGAGCGGGAAGCGTTGAAAAATTGTTACCAAAATGGCAAAAATCCTGAGGGCGCGACAATTTATGTCACTTTGGAGCCATGCTGTCATTTTGGAAAGCAGCCCCCGTGTACTCATGCGCTTGTCGAGGCAAAAATCGCCAGAGTCGTGGTCGGAAGCCGTGATCCCAATCCTCTTGTCCACGGAAAAGGCAATTCTTACCTCCGCGAGCACGGAATTCTTGTCGAAGAAGACTTTTTGCGAAGCGAATGTGACGCTTTAAATCCAATTTTCCTCTATTATATACAGAAAAAATTGCCATATGTCGCGCTCAAATTCGCGATGACGCTCGATGGAAAAATCGCGTGTAAAACTGGCGAATCAAAATGGATTTCAAACGAAAAATCCCGCGAATATGTCCATGCGTTGAGAAATTGTTACTCAGGAATTCTTGCTGGAATCAATACTGTCCTAAAAGATGACCCGATGCTAAACTGCCGTCTCTGCAACGACTCCGGGGAATTGACTGGCAGAAATCCGGTGCGCATTATCCTTGATTCAAATCTCAAAATTCCTCTTGAAAGCAAAATCGTAAAATCTGCTAGAGAAATCAAAACGATTGCCGCCTGCTGTGATTCCTGCCCCGATTTTCAGTCAAAAAGAGCTGCCCTTGAAAAAGCGGGTGTTGAAATCTTGTGCACAAAGTCCTTCATGGACGAAAAAACGCATAAGGCTCAGGTCGATGTCCTTGAGCTTATGAAGATTCTGGGTGAAAAGCAGATTGACAGTGTGCTTGTCGAAGGTGGCGGCGAAGTTCATTATTCAATGCTGAATTCGGGTCTTGTGAACAAAATCTATGCCTTTGTCGCGCCCAAAATCTTTGGTGGAAATGCAAAATCGCCTGTCGGTGGCGAGGGCGTGAATCTTGTGGATGAAGCCTTCAAATTCCACCTTGAAAAAAGCACCCGCTTTGATGACGATATTCTGCTTGAATATGTAATTTAAATATGGAAGCGATAGCACATAAAAACGAAACAGAGATACAGACTTTAGACGAGCATCTGAAAAATGTTGCACGCCTTGCTTCTGGTTTTGCAAAGACATTCAACAACTCAGATTGGGCAAACTATGCAGGGCTTTTTCACGACTTTGGAAAAGCGGACAATGACTGGCAGAAGTATATTCGTGGCGAAAAATCAACATCAGTAAACCACAGTGAAGCTGGTGCACAATATGCATATTCTAAGATGAATTCAAAAGACCCGATTGCAAAAGTAATTCCATATCTGATTGCAGGTCACCACGCAGGACTTCCGGATTATTCTGCTGGTAGCGGAAATAGCTTGAAATCGATTTTACAAGATTATGATTTTGCATATCTTGATAAACTACACGAATGGCAGTAACAAAAGAAGAGGATGTCGATAAAGAAAGAACTATGGGACGCAAATACACCGTTCCATACGGTTTGTACAAAGCCTGCGGTTTTGTTTCTCCGCATTTCGCTTCAAGCACAGGGTTTTCAACAGAAGATTTGGATTTGCTTTGGGAAGCACTTATGCAGATGTTCGAAGTTGACCGTGCTGCAGCTCGAGGACTTATGACAACTCGCAGACTTGTGATTTTTGAGCATAATTCCGCACTTGGTTCAAAGCCAGCTGATGAATTGTTCAATCGAGTTAAATGCGAGCACACAGGAAATACGCCTGCCCGTGATTTTTCCGATTATACAATCACTTTGGATGGTAATCCTTTATCTGAAATCAAAACAATAGTGACAGTCTGATGTATCAAGAATCCGACTACCTCCTGCTCAGCGGACTGCAACATATAAAGTTCTGTCCGCGGCAGTGTGCACTCATACATATTGAACAACTCTGGCATGAAAACTTCTTCACCGCATCTGGTCGTGCCCAGCACGAAAAAGTTCACAGCGGAGTAGGGGAATCTCGGCGTATAGTGCGAACTGAGCGTGATTTAAAAATCGCCTCAAGTTTCCTCGGCATTACTGGTCAAACCGATGCTGTAGAGTTTTATTCAGATGGAACTGTTATTCCCATTGAATATAAGCACGGCGAGCCGAAAGAAGATTCTTGTGATGAAGTTCAGCTTTGTGCGCAAGTCATCTGCCTTGAAGAAATGCTTGGTTGTAAGATTGAAGAAGGTGCGTTGTATTATTTTAAAATCCGCAGAAGAATTCCTGTAAAAATTACGGATGAGCTTAGATTAGAGACGATTGAACTTGCAAGAAAATTCCATGAACTTGTCGAAAGCGGAAAAACTCCGCTAGCGGAATACAAAAGAAAATGCGAATCATGTTCATTCATTGACGAGTGTTTTCCAGAATCTGCAGGGCGGAACAAATCTGTCGAAACTTATCTAAAACGGCGGATTCAGTCTGAAACAATTGGAATTGACGAGGTGTAAATGCAAAGATTTTTGAACACATTGTATGTTACGACACAGAAAACTTATCTTCATAAAAAAGGCGAAGCTATTGAAGTCATTGTGGAAGATAAAACCGTCGCTTCAATTCCGATGATAAACCTCGACAGTATTGTCTGTTTTGGAAACATTTATGTAAGTCCGTTTCTGCTTGGTGCTGCTCCTGAGCACAACATTACAATCAGCTTTCTTTCCGAAACTGGAAAATTCCTTGCCCGTGTTCAAGGTCCTGTTTCAGGAAATGTTCTTCTTCGTAAAGCTCAGTACCGAGTTTCAGATGATAAGGAAAAATCTGCTCAGGTTGCAAAATATTTCATTATGGGAAAAATCGCAAATCAGAGAACCGTATTGCAGCGTGCAGTTCGCGACCACAAAGACAAAGTTGATGTTCCACGCCTTCAAACTGCAATCGACAGTTTGAGCCGAAGCCTAGAAAAAGTTGAGCGAGAAAATGATTTGGACAAGCTCCGTGGAATTGAAGGCGATTCAGCTGAAACATATTTTTCGGTGTTCGATGAACTTATTACTTCCCAAAAAGGTGGATTTAAATTCGGAGGACGAAATCGCCGACCGCCTCTCGACAATGTTAACGCACTTCTTTCTTATGTTTACACACTTTTGTACCACGATATGATTAGCGCATGCGAAGTCGTCGGCCTTGACCCCGCAGTTGGATTCATGCACCGTGACCGACCAGGGCGACTTAGCCTTGCGCTTGACTTGATGGAAGAGTTCCGTGCGTTTTTTGCAGACAGACTTGTGCTTTCGCTGATAAATCGCAATGAAGTTACTGCCAGTCAATTTGAAAAAACTGCAAGCGGTGCAGTAATTATGAATGAAACCGCACGAAAAACAGTGGTTCAGGCGTATCAGAAAAAGAAAGAAGCCGTGCTCAATCATCCGTATGTAGAAAAGAAAATGCATCTTGCGATTTTGTTTCAAACTCAGGCTCGTCTTTTAGCCAGACATCTGCGTGGAGATATTAACGGCTATCCTGTTTATATCTGGAAATAACTATATGCAGTTGAATATTTTTATAGAATCTGAGAGCGAAAGATCGCAATTGTCAGGCAATTCAGGACGAACCATATGATTCAATGTTGCGAGATAAATAAAAATACCGTTTCTACGAGCAGTTTTTATTGCTGGGATAAAATCGGAATCACCAGTAACGAAGATTACTCGCTCAGCGATGTGATTAAAACTAATCCATGCAAGGTCAAGACCGATTTTTATATCTACCCCTTTTTGGTGAAGTTCTGGCTCAAAGTCATCATCAGTGAGAGGCTGTTTATTGTATGCAGTTTTTTTGAGTTTCCAACCGGAAAATTGAAGAGTTCCTTCTCTGACGGCAAAAAAATTAAGTTTTTTTATGTCAGAAAGAAGTTGTTTACCATAAGAAAATTGGGGAGTTTTCTCAAACAGAAAAGCACGGTTTGTTACGGGGAGAGAACTTTTTGCCGTGCAAGGAGAACAATCGTAATAATAGATTCGATGGAGTTCATTCAAAGGAAGATTAAAATGTGTGAGCAAGGAGTTTGCAAATTTATTGATATTTTCTGCTGTAATATCTTTTTTATAAGCAGCATGGAACTTTTTACGAAGAAAAGCGCCATCTATAAGTACTGCTGTGTTCACAACATTTACCCCCTCAAAAAAAATAGACCTACTTAGGGTACACAAAAATGTGTTTGATATAAAACCCTACTTTCGGTCTTTATGTATTAAATATAACACTATTTTTGTGTGTAGTCAATACAGTTTTTCTTATTTTGGAGGCTTAAAATGATGATGCTTGTGAGTTATGATGTAGCAAAAGATGAAAAGGGTGAAAAACGGTTAAGGCATGTAGCAAAGATCCTTGAAGATTATGGCCAGCGTGTTCAGTACTCAGTATTTGAATGCCTTGTTGATCCCGCACAGTGGGTCGAACTAAAGACAAAATTGTTGAAAGAAATAAATCCCGAATATGACAGTTTAAGATTCTATTCACTCGGAGCAAATTGGCAGAGAAAAGTTGAACACATTGGTCAAAAAGAACCTATAAATCCTCAAGGCGTTCTGATTTTGTAAAATGCTTCTGCGAACCTACGGAGAACATTTTCTATTGATTTTTATATTTCCTTGAAATACAATGAATTATGATTTAAGTCTTTTTGCCGTATTGCAGGTTCGCAGAAATATGATAGTAATTTGTTGTATGACAAAGATTTAAAGCATATAGTGTCGCTCCCTCACGAGGGTGTAAATCTCCCCGATGAAGCCTTCAAATTCCACCTTGAAAAAAGCACCCGTTTCGATGACGATATTCTGCTTGAATATGGAAAAGGTGCGTGATTAGTTCCAAAATCGTTAAAAGCGTGTTAAAATAGTTTTAGGGAGAAAATCATGGCGAAGAAAAAAGAGTCAAAAAAATCGGAACCAACAAGCGCAAAAACTGAGTGGTTTGAAAAAGAAGATTTCTGGAACAATTATGCTCCGATTATGTTTGACGCGGCCCGCTGGGCAGAAGCTCCGAGTGTCGCAGAGAGCGTCTGTAAAATCGCCGGTCTTGGCAAGGGAGCAAAAATCCTTGATGCAGGCTGTGGTCCTGGAAGAATCGCCGTGGAACTCGCTTCACGAGGCCTTGAGGTCACCGGTGTTGATTTGATTCAGTCAGAGCTTGATGCGGCGGCCGAAAGTGCCAGTGCAGAAGGCGTTGATTTGGAGCTGATAAAAGCAGATTTGCGCACTTTTACAACCGAAAAAAAATATGACTGCGCGATTAATCTTTACACATCATTTGGCTACTGCGATACAATCGAAGAAGATGTGCAGATTTTAAAATCGATTTTCAATTCTATTCGTGACGGCGGATTTTTCATTCTCGAAAACATCAGCCGAGAAATCGCAATCAAAGATTTTACTGAAGGCGAATGGTTTGAACGAGCCGGTAAGACTGTCCTCACTGATTTCAGCGTCGTGGGTGCTTGGGAAGGTCTTCGTTCCCGCTGGATTTTGATTGACAATGAAACTGGCGAGCGGATTGAGCATGAATTTGTTCAGCGGCTTTACTCGGCAATCGAATTAAAACGCATAATGATTGGAATCGGGTTTAAGTCAGTAGAAATTTACGGTGATTTCGATTTTTCTCCATATAATCAGAATGCACGCACGATGGTGATTGTGGCCCGGAAATAAAGGTTTTTGAACCTGTCGGAATCTGCTGGTTTTTCATTGCCCAATTTTCTGATTTCCGCCATAATCTCACGCATGAAAAAAGTATTTGCCAATCTTCTTGCGGCAGTTCTTTCTGTCGCTTCGGTTTTTGCATCTGGAAGCAAAAACAATACGACTTTGACTTTCTCTGTCACACCAATCGACAAGGATGAAACCGATGATGTTCAATTCGGCGGAGCATATTTTTTGGCCGAAAGTGTGATGAGCGATGATTTTGTCACGCTTGGCGGAAAATTGTATTATCGCCTCAACAAGACCGATTCAAAAGAAGCGGAATCTCAGAAACTTGATGTTAAGCGCGCGTATATAAAGATCAGGCCGTTCGGAAACAATTCTTTTGAATTCGCACTCGGAAAGCTCTATTCATATTATCTTCCTGGCGGATATTTTTCACTTACAGAGACTTACACCGGAGCTGCCCGTTGGGGTGAAACAGGCTTCGGTGCAAAAATTGAACGAAACGGACTGACTTTCGGACTTGCCCTGCCTCTTACCGAAAGCTATGTTGAATATAGAAAGAACTGGGGGTTGAATGCCGCAGTGAGCTATGATTTTGCCACGGTTTCAAAAAGCCTTCCTGTCGTTCTTGGCGCGGACATTTTGTATTCCGCAACCGGTGATGATGACGCTGATGTAAATTCAATTTCTGAGAAAGATTTTTCTGAATGTCTTTCAATAAACTATTCAGGTCGGAATATCGGCGCGTTTAAGAATCTTGGAGTTTTTGCAGCCTTTTCTCATAATGTCAGGCCTTTTGTCGCGCACACCGTATTAAGCCCTGTTGCGGTCGTGAGCAGCAGCAAATCGCCGATGTATGCGGATGTCAAAAAATCAAATCTCTTTTCGCTGGCAATTCGCCCTGTAATCGGAATCGTAAAAATCACGAGTGAAAGTGAAATCGGACATTCTGTTGATGGAAGCATCGTTCCGTTTTATTCGGCATTGCAGGTTCAGTTCCCTGTTGCTGAAGCGATTTCCTTGAAGCCTATGGTCGGTTATTATGCTGCCTTTGACACATCTGATTCTTCAAATTCTTTCGATACCTGGGAATTTTACCCAAGGGTAGTGCTTGAAATTGAAAAATGGACGCTCACGGCCGGCTTGGATATGTTCTATAAAGAAATTGCTGACGGCGAATATCGCTGGCTATGGACAGTTCCAATTACTGCAAAGTATCGCGTTGGCGGCAAGTAAATGTGCGCCCGGGTATGGAGCGGTGGCAAAGCCAGTGCCGTTTAGGCACCGCGCGTTAGCAAGCCGCGGAACACCCGTAGACAGTTGGTTTGCGCCCATAATTGAAAATTTTTTCCTTAAATGATAAATTAAAAGTCGATTTTAGGTGAGTCTGCTTACATATCGTTGAATCAGATGATACGGGCAGGCTCCTAACTGGGAATTGGGTGAAAATCCCAAGCAGTGCCGCTACTGTGAGAAGTTATTTCGAGTCAGACACCAGCCTAAAGTTAATATTAAAAGTCTTCTTCGAGACAAAGGAGTTTTTAAATGAACAAATGTTCTAAATTGGCCGCACTTGCAATGGGTGCAAGTGTTCTCTTCGCTTCGGTTTTCACATCTTGTGGAAGTACAGCAAAAGTCGCTTCAAATGACAAAGAAATTCTTGTCGTCAGCTTCGGAACCAGCTACAATTCTTCCCGCGACCTCACAATCGGCGGAATCGAAAATGCAATTGCAAAGGCTTTCCCTGACTACACTGTTGCCCGCGCTTTTACTGCTGATACAATCATCAAAATCCTTAAAGAGCGCGAAAATCTTGTAATTGACAATGTTGACGAGGCTCTTACACGAGCTGCAAATAACGGTGTCAAAACACTGGTTGTTCAGCCAACTCACCTGATGGACGGATTTGAGTACAATGACTTGCAGAAAATCCTTTCAAAATATGAAAGCAAATTCTCAAAGGTTGTCCTTTCAAAGCCTCTTCTTTCAAGCGATGCTGATTTCGATTCAGTTGCTGCCGCAATCACTGCAAAAACAGCAAAATTTGACGATGGCAAAAGCGCAATCTGTTTCATGGGTCACGGAACAGAAGCTGAATCAAACAAAATCTATTCTAAGATGCAGGAAACTCTCACTGCAAAAGGTTTCGCTAACTATTATGTAGGCACTGTCGAAGCAAAACCTTCTGTAGAGGATTTGGTTGAGGCAATCAAGGCAAAAGGCACATATTCAAAAGTCGTTCTTCTTCCTCTCATGGTTGTTGCTGGTGATCATGCAAACAATGACATGGCAGGTGATGAGGACGATTCATGGAAATCAATTTTCAAGGCAGCTGGCTTTGAGGTTGAGTGCGTTCTCGAAGGATTGGGACAGGACGCAACAATTCAGCAGATTTATGTTGAGCATGCAAAAGCTGCTGTAAAATCACTGTAGAATAGAATCCTATGCGAAAATCTCTCGTACTTGCTGTAATCTTTCAGTTTTTGCTTTTCAATGCTTCATTTGCGCAGTCTGTAGAAAGTCTTGTCGCTTCGGGGAACGAAGTTCTCACTCCGCAGAAGGTTGGAACCGAAGACATGATTCCAGTTTTTGCGGACGACATTGCGGAAGGCGAGTATTCTGTTGAAACGGAATCAAGCTCTTCAATGTTCAGGATTGTTGCGGCAAAGATTATTGTAAAATCCGATGAAAGCGGCTCAGGCTCAATTCGTGCAAACATCACGCTGAGCGGAAAGTCATACACAAAGCTGTTTCTTGGAACGGCTTTGGATGCGGCAAGTGCGGGGGGCACAGACGATATTCCTTTTTCACAGAATGAAAACGGTTCTTACTGCTTTGAATTTCCTTTAGAAGCGTTAAATTCTTCTATTAAATGTGCTGCATTCAGCTCAAAAAAACAAAAGTGGTATGACCGGGATATTCTATTTGATGCTTCTTCTCTCCCGGAGGAATCGATTTTTATATCGCCCAAAAAGCAGCAAAAAATCGCTCTCAAAGATGGCTTATATAAAATCAATGTAAAACTCTCTGGTGGGAGCGGAAGAGCTTTTGTTAAGAGTCCGGCATACATAACGGTAAAAGACGGGCTTGCGACTGCCGAGCTAGAGTGGAGCAGTGCAAACTATGATTACATGAAGGTCAATCGTTCCCGCTTTGATGTAAATCAAAAAAATCTTGAAAAAGGCGGAAATTCTACCTTTGAAATTCCTGTCTATGTGTTCGATAAAAAAATGCCTGTTACCGCTGACACTGTTGCCATGAGCAAAAGTCACGAAATTCATTATTGGCTGGAATTCGATTCAAAATCTGCCAAAAAAACTAAAAAGAAAAAATGATTTCAAAAATCAAGCGTTGTTCGCTGATTATACTGTTTTTCCTGCTTGTTTCATGCTCGCGTAATGTTTCTCAGGCTATTCCTCAAATCGAAGGCCTGACTTTTAATCATACTATTTCGTTGGATTATGCCACGGCATTTCGCGCTGATGTGTACAGTGACGGTGCTGATGACTTTGTTCTTCTGACGGTTCTTGATTCAGACCGTTATCTATTGATTCCAGAAAATCACAGTGCTCCGGAAAATCTTCCGCCTGAAATTCGAACGATAAATCTTCCGGTTAAAAACGCTTATCTGTGTGCTTCATCGGCAATGTCTTTGATTGCAAGGCTTGGCTCTGTTGATTCGATTCGTTTTTCGGCGATTCAAAAAAAAGACTGGAACATTGAAGAGCCTTTGCGTGCAATTGAAAACGGCACGCTTTTGTATGCTGGAAAATACAATTCCCCGGACTTTGAGCTTCTGCTTAAAGAAAATTGCCCGCTTGCGATTGAATCCACCATGATTTATCATACGCCTTCAATTCTGGAAAAACTTGAGTCACTTGGAATCACGGTGTTTGTTGATAAATCGAGTTATGAGGAACATCCGCTCGGCCGGCTTGAATGGATTAAGCTTTACGGACTGCTTTTTGGCAAGGCCAGTGAGGCTAAATCTTTTTTTGACAGGCAGGTTGAAAAACTGGGCATCCATTCTGATTCTAATCCGCGCCCTTCAAAAAAGGTATCTTTCTTCTATATAACACCTACTGGCATGGTTGTAATTCGTGGAAGTGATGATTACATCGTTAAGATGATAGAACTTGCGGGCGGAAAATATGCTTTTACGGAGACACGAAAGAGCAGAAGTCCTTCGGTTCAGATTTCGATGGAACAATTCTATGCGATGAGTGCAGATGCTGACATTCTGATTTACAATTCTGCGATTGACAATTCGATTCATTCTAAACAGGAACTTATTGAAAAAAATCCGCTTTTTAAGGAATTCAAAGCGATTGCAGCGGATGAAGTTTGGGCAACTGGAAAATATCTTTATCAGGCGACGGACAGAATTGGTGACATGATTCTCGATTTACAGAAAATTGTGGATGGGCGCGGCGAAGAGACTTTGTTTCTGGAAAGGGTAGAGTAGACCTGTTCGTGGGCTGTGCGGCCCTGCATGCAGTTGTGAGTTATTCCGGCATGATTCCGGCAAATCCTTAAAAAATATTAAAATTTTCTGGCTTTTTTTGAATTTTCCTCGTATAAATATATATAAGGAGTTAGGATAAAAAGCAGTCTGAAATAGCGCCTGCTTTTTATCTTGACAAGTTTCCGTTGGAAACTTGCATTATCAATTGCCGCTCCTCATTTCATTACGGAGCAGCTTAAAAAGTCAATCGAAAGTTGAAACTTTCTTCTTGACTTTTTATAGGAGTTTTTTACAAATGAAAATAAATTCTAAAAAGCATCTTCTTGAAAATCTGTTTCTGGTCTTTGCGGTTGCTTTGCTAACATTCAGCTGTTCACGGGCAACAAACGAAAATCTTTCTTCATGGACAGAAAATGCGCCTGCAAAGAAAGCTCTCGTTGAGTATGTTGAATCGGTGACAAAAAAGGATTCTGCTGATTTCATTCCGCTTGAAAATCGAATCGCAGTTTTTGATCTTGACGGCACCCTGATTCTTGAAACGGACCCGACTTATTTTGACTGGGCTTTGTTTGAGCATCGCGTTCTTGATGATCCCCGCTATAATGCAAGCGAGGAAGAGCGTGAAATCGCGCGAAATTCACGCGAAAAAGGGATTATGCCTAATCTCAGCTCAAAGCGAGAAAGCATGGTCTCAAAAGTTTACACAGGTCTTTCTTTGAAAGAATTTGAGGAATTCATTACCGATTTTATGGAACAGGATCAGCCGGGATTTATTGGAATGAAGCGTGGTGAATCATTCTATAAACCGATGGTCGAAGTCGTGAATTATCTTTCTGAAAATGGTTTTACCGTTTATATTTGCAGCGGCACGGACCGTCTCACAGTTCGGCCGCTTGTTGCAAAGAATCTTCCTGTTCTCCGACCGTATCAGGTTATCGGTTCTGACAGCACGATTATTTCAAGCAATCAGGGTGAAATTGACGGACTTTCATATACTTTCACAAAGGGCGATGAGCTCATTCTCGGAGGCAAAAATCTTGTTAAAAATCTTCAGATGAACAAGGTTGCCGTGATTGCGCAGGAAGTTGGAGTTCAGCCGGTTCTTGCATTCGGAAATGCTATGAGTGATGCGAGCATGGTAAATTATACGATTAACAATAATCCGTACAAGGCACTCGGATTTATGCTTTGCTGTGATGATACCGAACGCGAATATGGAAATCCAAAAAAGGCCGCTCAAATGAAGAGCGACTGCGAAAAGTTCGGTTGGATTCCTATCTCAATGAAAGACGACTGGAAGACAATTTACGGTGAAGGCGTAAAACGACGCTAATCCGGTGTTTAGTTCTTCCATGTCTAATGTCGAGTTTTGAAAATTACTGACTGTTGCAAAAACGGCTCCCAGTCGTGATAACGGCTTATCGAAACCGCAGGCTAGCCTGCTACACGCGTTTTGTGCTTGTAACTATATACATTTGCCGCTTGCGCGGCAGCACAAAACGAGTGTTTTCGTAAGCCGTTTCGCTCCCTCGCGCCGTTTTTGCCATATCCGGTAAGTTCAAAACTCGCCATTAGATGGCTATATCGGCATATAATGGAAAAATGCCGAGTTTTGCATTTGCTGAGTGATGCAAAAACAAGCGTAGGCGGGGTTATGGCACGAACCCACTTTGTGCGAGCGAGCGAAGCGAGTCTAATTTCCAATTTCGCACAACCGTGGAGTTCAGTGCCATGTTCCCGCCGAGAGCTTGTTTTTGTTGTTTTCAGAAGATTTGCAAAACTCGACATTTTACCTTTTAGCTTAATTGCTATAGAAAATGAAATGCTGTCGTGATATAGTTTTTGATATGGAAAATGTTATACGGCAGCATTTCAGATTTGTCGGCATGGTTCAGGGGGTAGGATTCCGTTGTACAGCCCAGTTCGATGCAAGAGGATTAGGGCTTTCGGGTTGGGTAAAAAACAAGTCTGACGGTTCAGTTGAGCTTGAAGCCCAGGGCCCGGAAGCTAAAGTCGCGGCATTGATAAAACAGCTTAAAACCGACTGTTTCCTAAACATTGACAGCATTGAATGCCGCACAGTTCCTGTAAATCCTGTTGAGCACGGCTTTAGAATCAGATTTTAGAGTTTATCTTTCAATTTGCGCTAGCAGCTTCAATAAAATCATCCCACAAGCTCACTTATCATCTGCCAGTCAATGCACCTCTTATAGTTTGCTCCGGGGAATTCACATTCCTGGTTCCACGGGCGGTCAAAGACCATCACTTTCAAATCCGGCAAATGGTCAAAGAATTTGAATGCGGCAGGGGAATCTTCTACGGCAAAATCGTAGTGCATTTTATAGTAATCTTCGGGTTTCAGGCTGAAGCTGCTGTCTTTAATAAATGCGTCTCTGCCATATTTATCAAAGCAGTATAATTTGACTCGTTCAAGACCGTGCTGATTGAGCCATTCTCGTGATGGTTCCCAGGCACTGAAAGGACGGCCTGTTATTATTGATACATCGTAGCCTTTATCGAGCCAGTTGTTGAGGGTGTTTGATGCACCGGGCGTTTCTTTATAAGACAGAAGAATTTCCGGCTGGTGCGCCTTAATCATCATCTCTTCATACTGTTTGTCGGTGAGGGAAAATGATTTTTGCAGGTTAAAGTATTTTATGCGTTCGTAGGGCAAATCTATTCCAAAAAGCTCTTTCGCAAGGGTTGAGAAGTGGCGGGCGGTTTCACACAGGCAATCATCAAAATCAACATAAATATTCATTGTTAAAGCTCCCAAAAGATTTGCATCAGGATTCTGACTGCGACAATAAAATTTGCCGGATTGAAAAAAATCTCAAATACCGTATATATTATAATCTCATAAATATGAAAAACGCAAAAGCCTTTCCGCGTAAAGAGGAACTTTTATGAGCAAATTTGATGGCGTAATTCTTGATGTCGATGGAACAATCTGGAATACAACCGGGATTGTCGCGCAAGCCTGGAATGAGGCAATAGATGAAAATTTTCCGCAGGTTCCGCATGTAACGGCCGAAATCCTTAAAGGTCAGTTCGGAAAAACGATGGATGTGATTGCGGATAATCTTTTTGGCAAATTATCTTCCGACGAAAAGCAAATCCTTATGGACAAATGCTGCGAGCGGGAACAGAAGGCACTTCTTTCAAATACAAAAAACATCACTTATGAAGGCGTAATCGATACCTTGAAGGTGATTGCCGGAAAAATCCCGGTTTTTATAGTCAGCAACTGCCAGAAAGGGTACATCGAGCTTGTCATTGAAAAAAATAAAATCTCCGGCCTGATTAAAGATTTTGAGTGTTACGGAAACACAGGGCTTGGAAAAGCAGAAAATATCCGTCTTCTTGCAGAACGCAACGGATTGAAAGCTCCTGTTTATGTCGGTGATACGCAGGGGGATTTTGAGGCTTGTCAGAAGGCAGGCGTTCCGTTTATCTGGGCGGCGTATGGTTTTGGCCGTCCGGAGACAGATGATTATTTTGCAAAAATCGATAAATTTTCAGAACTCAACGATGTTGTTTCCTCGTCTTTTAAGCCGGCTTCCTGTTAAACTATGAGTAAATTCCGTTCGCCTTTGATTTTCGTTTTTCTCATTTTTGCGGTCTTTTTGGCATCCCTTGTTTCTGTTTGTTCTGGCTCCGTTCATATTCCGCCTTTGCGTGTATTTCAGATTCTCTTTTTGCATGGAACGCACTCGCTGCAGGAAAGCAATATCGTTTTGCAGATTCGGCTTCCGCGCGTGATTATGGCCTTTCTTTTGGGGGGCGGACTTTCGCTTTCGGGATTTCTGCTACAGACTTATTTTCAGAATCCGATTGCCGGTCCTTTTGTGCTTGGAATTTCTTCGGGTGCGAAAATGTTCGTGGCAATGACGATGATTTTTTTCTTGCAGCGGGGAATTTCCGTTGGTTCTGCCGCGCTGGTCACATCAAGCTTTGCGGGCGCAATTTTCTCTACGCTTTTTATATTGCTGATTTCGAAAAAAGTTCATCATATCGGTTCGCTTCTAGTGGCTGGAATCATGATTGGCTACATCACTTCGGCACTTACTGATTTTTTTGTCACTTTTGCTCAGGATGCAGACATTGTGAATCTTCATAACTGGTCGAAGGGAAGTTTTGCGGGCTTTTCGCTTTCTGATTGTGCGGTGAGCGGCGTGATTATTCTTCTGTGCGTGATTTTTGTCTTTCTGCTGGCAAAGCCCATTTCTGCATACCAGCTGGGCGAATCTTATGCGAGAACGATGGGCGTGAATACAAAGCTTTTCAGGCCTCTTTTGATTCTTCTGTCGAGCGTGCTTTCTGCCTGTGTTACTGCATTTGCCGGCCCTGTCTCTTTTGTTGGAATCGCGGTTCCTTTTTTGATTAAGCAGTTGTTTCAGACTTCAAAGCCGCTTACAGTGATTCCCGCTTCTTTTTTGGGCGGTGCGCTTTTCTGCCTTGTTTGCGATTTGATTGCCCGAAGCGTGTTTGCTCCGCTGGAACTGAGCATCAGCACGGTCACTTCGATTTTCGGTGCGCCCGTCGTGATTTTCATGCTGATTTCAAGACGGAAAGGGAAGTAAAAAAGGGGGAGCTTAGCCCCCCTGAAACCGTGTTTATTGCTTTTAGAACTCCCTTATGACCGAAAATCGAACAATGCTCTAATTTGAAAGAATCTTGTACAAAATCTTGTAAAGGGATTCGGCTTCGTCTTTTGAGATTTTAAGGCATCCTCCGATTTTTTCTGGAATGGTGACGGCTTTTTCTTTGAGTTTTTCGCCTTCTTCCGTAATCGAGATTTTGACAATTCTTTCGTCAGCAGAATCACGGGTTCGTTTGAGCAGGGATTTCTTTTCCATAGACTTCAGGAGTGGGGAGAGAGTGCCTGTGTCGAGGAAAAGTCTGTTCCCTAAATCCCCAACGGAAACAATTTTTTCTTCCCAAAGAACCATAAGCACGATGTACTGTGTGTAAGTGAGGTCAAGCTCTTTGAGAAGAGGAGTGTAATTGCGCAGAATCTCACGGGAAGCAGCATATAGTGGGAAACATAGCTGATTCTGCAATCTTAAACAGGAATACTTACCTGAATCTGATTTTTCGATTTCGTTCTGCATACAATCTTCCTTATTATTCCGTTTTATTCATCTGGCGGATATAATCGACCGCACTCAAGCCCGCAACACCGCCCTCATAGACAGCCTTGCAAACCTGAAGCAGACCGCCGTTTGCGTTGCCGCATGAGAAGATTCCAGGGGCATTCGTTGCCATTTTTTCGTTTGTGGCGATTGAATCTCCGTTTAACATGAGACCAAGCTTTTTCGCAAAATCAGCGGCACCTGCTGAACCGAGTGCGACAAAAACTCCGTCAAGAGCGAGCTGTTCGCCGTCTTCAAAAAGAACGCCGCCAAGTTTAGTGTTTTCTGAATTTGGGAGGATTTTGGTGACTTTCCTTTTGTCGGTTTTGATTTTTTCGGCAAGCGAAGAATCTTTTGACAGCACTGATTGTACTTCATCATCAGGTTTTCCGTCAGTGAGGATTGTAACGCTGTCCGCAATGTGAGCGAGGTGACTTGCTTCTTCTACGGCAAAAGTTCCGTTTCCAATTACGGCAACATTCTTTTTGCGGTAGAAAAATCCGTCGCATACTGCACAATAGGACAGGCCTTTTCCTTCGAAGTCAAGAATTCCTTCGATTGGCGGGCGGAGCTTTTTGTTTCCTGTCGCAAGAATCAATGCTGATGAAGAATATTCATTGCCACCGGCCTTAACAGAATATTGGGTTTTTGGCGGCGGGGCAAGCATTTCAAGGTGGGTGACTTCTGCCTGTATTACCTGCACGCCAAGATTTTTTGCCTGTTCGATTCCGTTTTTGTAAAGGTCCGGGCCTGGGATTCCTTGTGGGAAACCGTAGTAGTTATCGATTTTATGAGCCTTTTCGAGCTGGCTTTCGCCTGAGTAGATAACTGCGACATTGAGGTTTGCGCGTTTTGCGTAAAGGGCTGCAGAAACTCCTGCCGGACCCGCTCCGATGATGATTATGTCAAAAGTCATGGTTTCGCCTCCGTTTTTTACAGTAGGTTCTCGATTTTTTCTTCGATTTTCTTTGGTTCAACAGTTGGCTCAAAGCGGTCAACTACATTGCCGTTTCTGTCAACCAGGAATTTCGTGAAGTTCCACTTGATGTTTGCATTGTTTTTGAAGTCCGGGTCGATTTTTCCGACAACAGTATTCATTAACGCTCCCTTGATGCCGGTGAAGCCTTTGAAACCCTGCTGGCTCTTGAGGAAGGTGAAGAGCGGAAGTTCATTTTCGCCGTTCACTTCAATCTTCTTGAAATTGTCGAAACTTGTCTTGTATTTGAGCTGGCAGAATTCGTGGATTTCATCATCATCGCCGGGTGCCTGATGACCAAACTGATCGCATGGGAAATCGAGGATTTCAAGCCCCTTGTCGTGATATTTCTGCCAAAGTTCTTCAAGGCCTTTGTATTGCGGGGTAAAGCCGCAGCCTGTTGCTGTGTTTACAATCAGAAGAACCTTGTCCTTGAAATTAGCCATAGAAACTTCGTTTCCTTTTCTGTCCAAAACTGTGTAGTCATAAATTGCCATATTTACCTCCGTTTCCTGTATGATGGCTTAACCAGGATGTTTAATTTAATCAAATAATATTTGATACAATAAAAATTGTCAATAGCACTCTGAATTTTTTTATGATATAATTTGAGCATAATCAAATTTGGAGCGAAATACGAAAACGGAATCACATTCTTCGGTTGTAAAATTTCAAAATCTTGCAGTGGGTTATGGTTCGCGCCCGCTTCATCGGCCTTTTTCATTTTCTTTAGAGGAAGGGCAGTTTATCTCTCTGATTGGTGCGAACGGTTCTGGTAAATCAACTATTCTTAAAACCCTGATTGGTGAAATTCCGCCGGTTTCAGGGAAAATCTTCTTAAATAACAGGGATTTGCTTGATTATTCTGCAAAGGAGCGTTCCTGCGTGATGTCGGCCTTGCTTACGGTTAGCATTAAGCCTGAGCTGCTGACTTGCCGGGATGTGGTTGCCGGCGGTCGTTATCCTTATACCGGGCATTTTGGACTTTTAACTGATGAAGATAATGCAAAAATTGACGAAGTGATTTCGCTTGTTAAGGCTGAAAAATTTGCGAGTCAGGATTTTATGAAAGTCAGTGACGGCCAGAAGCAGCGTATTCTGATAGCACGGGCATTGGCTCAGAACCCAAGGGTTTTGGTTTTGGATGAGCCGACTTCATATCTTGATATTCGCTGGCGTTTGGAGCTGCTTTCTGTTCTGAAAGATTTGTGTAAAAATGGCGTGACGGTGATTTCTTCGTTGCATGAGCTTGATCTTGCACTCAAAGTGTCGGACAGAATTTTGTGTGTGGGCGAAGATGAGGTTTCGGAACTTTCCCGCGATGAGTCTGAGTGTAAAAAGCAGATTTGTAATCTTTATGAGCTTGGGGGTGATTTCTTTGATAATGAAAAGTCGTATTCGGAGCTTGTAAGGAAATTTTGCGAAAAGAAGGGAGTGATTGGGGCGCAGGCCTCGCCGGGAATCGGTCAAAATTCAGCTTGTGAGGCCGATCATCTTCATTGTCGTCCGCTGATGATTCAGGGAACGATGTCTAATGCGGGCAAGAGTTTTATCGTAGCTGGATTGTGCCGCATTTTTAAGCAGGACGGGCTTTCTGTCGCGCCGTTTAAATCTCAGAACATGGCATTGAATTCTTTTGTTACAAAAGAAGGGCTTGAAATGGGGCGCGCGCAAGTCATGCAGGCGGAAGCGGCCGGCCTTGAGCCAAGCGTTCTTATGAATCCGATTCTTCTGAAACCGGTGAGTGATGTTGGAAGTCAGGTGATTGTGAATGGTAAGGCAATCGGGAATATGAGGGCAAAAGATTATTTTGCTTTTAAAAAATCGCTTGTGCCACAGATAAAAGATGCTTTCGATAAACTGGCTTCTTCTCATGATGTGATTGTGATTGAAGGGGCGGGCAGTCCTGCCGAAATCAACCTTAAAGAAAATGACATCGTGAATATGGGCATGGCAAAGATTGCTGACAGCCCGGTGCTTCTGGTTGCTGATATTGACCGTGGCGGAGTGTTTGCGCAGCTTGTCGGAACGATTGAATTGCTTGAACCTGAAGAGCGTGCTCGTATAAAAGGTCTTGTCATAAACAAATTCAGGGGTGATAAATCGATTCTTGACAGCGGAATAAAAATGCTCGAAGAGAAAACCGGGATTCCTGTTGTTGGAACCGTGCCTTATGTTAAGATTCGGCTAGATGATGAGGATTCACTGTCTGAAAATCTGCACAGTTTGGCAAAATTTAGAAATAAAAATAACGAAATTCAGCTTGCTATCGTTCGTTTGCCGCATATTTCAAACTTCACGGACTTCAATCCTCTTCAAAATCTTGATGCCGTTAATTCATACTATGTGCAAAAACCTGAGGATTTGGGTTTTCCTGACTGCATAATCATTCCGGGAACAAAAAATACGCTTGGTGACCTGAAGTGGCTTAATGATTCGGGTTTTGCTGATTTGATTCAAAAAGAGGCTGCGAAAGGAACTCCTGTTCTGGGAATTTGCGGCGGCTTCCAGATGCTTGGAGAAAGACTTTCGGGAAGTGAAGCCGAGTATGAAAATCCGTCTTCTGCCAAAAAAATCACTGAAGGTCTGGGCTTGCTTCCTGTGGAGACGGAATTTTCTTCGGAAAAGGCTCTTACCCGAGTGAACGGAAAGGTGAAAAATCTTCATTGTGATGGCGGTGATGAATCAATCTTTGCGCCGCTTTCACATTTTTCGGTTTCGGGCTATGAGATTCATCAGGGGCGGACAAAATTTTCTGAAGAATTTGAAAAATCTTCTGCTTCGGGGGCGGATTCGTCTGTTTCTTGTTTTGCTCAGGTTATTGATTCAGTTTCGGGTGAGGAAAAGCTTGACGGAGCGGTCAAAGGCAATGTTTTTGGAACTTATTTGCACGGTCTTTTTGATGAATTGGAATTTACGGCTCAGTTCGTTAAAATTCTGGCAAAACGGAAAGGCTTTAAGTGGGCTGGCCTCAAAAAATCAGACGGAAAATCGGTGCAGAACGATTCAGATTCTTCGAAAAAGTCACAAATTTTCAACGCTGAGGCAGAAATCCCCGGTAACATTCAGGAATTTAAGGAAAGTCAGTACAATCTTCTTGCAGACACGCTAAGGCAGCATCTTGATATGAAGAAAATCTATGAAATGATTTCAAAATAGCGCTGGACCTGCTCAATATAACAATATTTTTTCTCGCTCCATTTTAAAAACTATGGTAGAATCTATGGGCTAGTTTTTGAGGAGGACTTTATGTACAAAGCAAATGAGAATCGTTATGAAAAGATGATTTACCGTCATTGTGGTAAAAGCGGATTGAAATTACCCGCAATTTCACTTGGTCTTTGGCAGAATTTTGGCTTCGGCTCTGTTTTTGAGAATGCAGAGAAGATGTGCCATACGGCTTTTGATCTGGGAATTACGCATTTTGATCTTGCAAACAATTACGGCCATCCGTTTAACGGTTCTGCGGAAGAGAACTTTAAGAAAATACTTGATCGTGGGCTTCGTTCGTATCGCGATGAGCTTTGTATTTCTACTAAAGCAGGTTTTGATATGTGGCAGGGGCCTTATGGTGACAAAAACGGCAGCCGCAAGTATCTGATTTCTTCGCTTGACCAGAGTTTGAAGCGAATGGGCTTGGATTATGTTGATATTTTCTATCATCATGTTTTTGACCCGAATACACCGCTTGAAGAAACGGCACTTGCCCTTGATCAGATTGCCCGCTCAGGAAAGGCTTTGTATGTCGGTGTTTCAAATTACAATACGGCACAGACCGAGCAAATTTCTTCTATATTTAAGGAACTTCACACGCCGTTCATCGTAAATCAGCCGTGTTACTCAATGATGAACCGCTGGGTTGAGGATGACGGTCTTGACAAATGGGCAAAATCAAACGGAATCGGAATTTCTGTATTTTCTCCGCTTTATCAGGGCTTGCTTACGGACAAATATTTGAACGGAATTCCTGAAGATTCAAGGCTCGCGAAAGGAAAAACTTCAATCGTCAAAAATTTCAATGAAGGCGTTGTTGAAAAAGCAGGAAGACTGAATGTGATTGCGGAACGAAGAGGGCAAAAACTTTCTCAGATGGCAATTGCATGGCTTCTTCATAATGATGCTGTTTCTACGGTTCTGATTGGTGCTAGCCGCCCGTCTCAAATCGAAGAAAATGTAAGGGCTTTGGAAAGGCTTGATTTTTCAAATGAAGAGCTTGCTGAAATCGATTCAATTTTAAGGTCATAAAATGTCTGTCAGTACGGAGATTTTTGAAACTTTTGAGCATGTCGCGCCTGCTGATATTGAAAAGACAAGTTTTTCGATTATCGCTCGTGAGCTGAAAGAAAAAAATATCTCTCTTCCAGAAGAGCTTGCGCCGGTCATCATGCGGGTGATTCATACGACGGCGGATTTTGAATACGCTGAAACGCTGAAATTCTCGCCTGATGTCATGCAGATTGTAAAAAATGCGGTCTCGAACGGAGCCTGTATCGTGACGGATACAAATATGGCTCTTTCCGGTATCAATAAAAAAACACTTTCCCGCTTTGGCGGGGAAGCTCTTTGCTTTATGGCGGATGAAGAAGTCGCCGCAAAGGCAAAAGAGCTGAATATGACGCGTGCGGCCGTGAGCATGAAAAAGGCGAGTGAAATCCAAAAGCCAGTGATTTTCGCAATCGGGAACGCACCTACCGCACTTGTGGAACTTTGCTCTCTTATGCAGGGCGGTTTTAAACCTGTAGCGGTAATCGGGGTGCCTGTCGGATTCGTGAATGTTGTTGCTGCCAAAGAAATGATTATGAAAAGCGGCGTGCCTTTTATTGTGAGTGAAGGCCGAAAGGGCGGAAGTACGGTTGCCGCCGCAATCTGTAATGCCATTTTATATTCTATGAGCGACAGGCGTGATTAAAATGCCGCAAAATATCAATAAAACAAAATCATTTTTCCTCAAAAAGGCGCTTTCTGAACCCGAAATTGGTTTTACTACCGGAACTTGTGCGGCGGCTGGGAGTGTTGCGGCAATGAGAATGCTTCTGACTGGTGAAATCGTGCCGTATGTAATTTTGTCGACGCCAAAAGGCATTAAAGTCTGCATAGAAATTGAAAATCAATCCATTGAAAAAGACCATGCTTCCTGCTCCGTGCAAAAATTCAGCGGAACTGACCCTGATGTAACGAATGGAATTGAAATCTTTGCGTGCGTAAGAAAAGTTCCTTCGGATAAAATGGTAACAAATTTTCAACGCTCTGCTTCCCTGGGAACGAAATCGGAAATTGATGGTGTGTCTGTCAGAATTCTTGGCGGGGATGGAGTGGGGCGTGTTACTTTGCCCGGACTTGACCAAAAGCCTGGCGAGGCAGCAATAAATTCTGTTCCGCGAAAGATGATTTTGGAAGGGCTTGCAAGTGAAATCAAACGATATGGAAAAAACTCTCTTGGCGGTGCTTTTGGCCTTGAGGTTGAAATAAGTGTACCGAATGGAGAAAAAATTGCCTCTCAGACATTTAATCCGAAACTTGGGATTGTTAGCGGAATTTCGATTCTTGGTACGAGCGGTATCGTTGAGCCGATGAGTGAGCAGGCGATTTTGGATACGATTCAGCTTGAGATAAACATGCGGAAGGCGCAGGGGAGAGAAATCCTTGCGGTTGTTCCCGGAAATTACGGTGCCGATTTTTTGCAGGCTGAATTTGGTTTTTCGCCCGAAACGGCGGTTCACTGTTCGAATTTTGTTTATGATTCCGTTCAGATGGCGGTAAAAACTGGTTTTAAAAAGATGCTATTTTGCGGTCATGTCGGAAAACTCGTTAAAGTTGCGGCGGGAGTAAAAAATACGCACTCAAAGTACGGTGACAAGCGGATGGAAATCCTGTGTGATGTGGCCAAAAATCTCAATATAATAGAAGATTTTGATTCGTTTGAAGAAAGGTTGATGTCCTGTATAACGACAGAGCAAGCGATTCATGTCCTGGATTTAATTGATGAAGGAAAAACGCGTAATTTGATTATGAGAGAAGTCGTAAGGCGGATACGGAATCAAATATATGATTGGACAGACAGAAAAATCGATGTGGAAGTGATAATTTTCACGAAAGAGAGCGGCCTTTTGGGAAAATCGGAAGGAGTGAGTGATTTTATCGCGGAGATGGGGAGCGACAGTTTTACGGACATCCTCTGATTTTTCTCACCCATCTGACAAAATTATAATTTTGCGTTATTATTCTAGGAAAAAAATACTCTTCACATCAGGATTCATCGTATATGAAAAAAGTCAACCCATGCATCTGTTGTTGCCGTTTCGCATGACCCGCTCTTCAAATATTGATGTTTCTAAACTTTCAGACGAAGCTATGAATTCTTAATCTTAATCTATTGACTTTTTATAGCAGGTCTCCCTGCTCAGGTTGGAATTTTGCACTCTAGGGCTAGTTCTTCCCTGATAGCACACACTTGAGCAAGAGGAAGGTCTGTGATTTTTGCAGCTTGTTCAAGAGAAAGCCCCATTCTAAGGGCATTTTTTGCATTTGCGATTTTGTTGGCTTCTTCGCCATCTTCGTAGGCAATCTGTTTCTGCACTTGTATGAACTTCTCTTGATCCCATTCGCCGAAAATCATGGACTGCTCCTCCTTGCTCAGATTGTTGAAATACTCGGTGAGAAGAGCTTCCTGGCGGCACATGTCGAGCGCGTACTTCGGGGGATTCTTCTCTCCGTTTTGCTTTCCTATTCTAGCATACTCCGTAAAATTTGAATATGCAAGAAGAGGCTCGCATTTCTGGAGAATCGGGTGATTCGCGTTCTTGTTGATGTTGTAGATTTTCACTGTCAGGTCGAGCGATAGCGATTCGGGCAAATCCTTCAAGTTTGTCGCTTGCTTGATTTCCTTGAACGCGTCGGAAAGCCGCATGATTTTTTCCTGGGGGAAAGCGTCGTCGCCGTTGTAGAAAACATAGCACTCCGGGCGGGGCAATTTGATTTCTTTCGTGTTGTACTTGTCGTTGTCGGTGTAGAATCGGTTGTAATGCGCAACGAGATATTCGAGGCATCGGAACGGCATGTTGTTGTTTATTGTGCTCTGGTGCTCTGCCAAAACTACTATGCTGTCGTTGATTTCCATCGATACATCATTCTCGATGTTGTTGTAGACTACATTTTCAAGCATGACCGGTTTTATCTCGACTTCGCCTATTTTAAAGTTCGTGTCGTGGATTGCGTTGTAGAGCGAAAGAAAATGTTCCTTTGCATTCACATTGCGCCCGAACATGTTCACGAAGAGAGAGCTTTTGTAATCGCGTTTTTGATTTGTTGCTTCTGTTGGTGCCATAAAAGACTCCTTTTTTCGAATAAGTAAGATTTGAAGAAACTAATCCTTCTTCATGCGATTAGGCATGAGGTCTTTTCTTTTTCTTCTACCTATTTATTTGAAAAAAAAGTCATGTTTCGGCAATGTCCACAGATAATAATTTGTTATAATTACAAGAAAGGCAGCACCGTTCGACATCCATGTCGTAACAAGAATTTTGCTTTGCAAAATTCTTGCAAATTATCCGTCTCCTACCCACATCCATGTGGGGGGTACTCTAAAAAGCGAAGACTCGACATACTTGTCTTGGACAAGGAATGTTGCGCAAAAAAAATCCTGTTTATCCCTCTGAATCAGGCAATTGCCTGCCTTGATTCATCTAAATTCCCGGAGTAAAATGAGGTATGGTTTATTTTGTTGGTGCAGGGCCTGGGGCGGCGGATTTGATTACGATTCGGGGGCAAAAATTGCTCGAAAAGGCCGATGTTGTGATTTATGCAGGCTCGCTTGTAAACCCGGAATTGCTTGAAAATTGCTCTGAAGGTACAGAAATTTATAATAGTGCTGAAATGACGCTTGAGCAGGTGCTTTCTGTGATGCAGGAGGCTGAAAAATCTGCAAAAATGACCGTTCGGTTGCATACTGGTGACCCGTGTTTGTATGGCGCGATTCGGGAACAAATGGATGAACTTGACCGGCTTGGAATAAAATATGAAAGCGTGCCCGGCGTTAGCTCTTTTTGTGGGGCGGCGGCCAGTTTGAATCTTGAATATACGCTTCCTGAGGTTTCGCAGTCCGTCATTATTTCACGCTTGCAGGGGCGGACTCCTGTTCCTGAAAAGGAAACGCTTCGTTCTCTTGCAAGTCATAATGCCACTTTGGTGCTCTTTTTGAGTTCGGGGATGTGCGAAAAGGTTCAAGAAGAGCTTCTGGCGGCGGGAATTGCGCCTGAAACGCCTGTTGCAATCGTTTATAAGGCGACATGGGCTGACGAAAAGCGCGTGGTTTGCACCGTAAAAAATCTTGCTGAAAGTGCCTGTGCGGCGGGAATCTCAAAAACGGCTCTCATAATCGTTGGAAATGTCGTTTCTCATTCTGATTATGAAAGGTCAAAGCTTTATGATCCGAATTTTACGACAGAATTCAGAAAGGGATTGACATTATCTTAAAATCTCTGTATAAATAAAAACATACCTAGTTGCTAGGTAATATATCAAAAATAGGAGCAGAATTATGAAAAAGATTATTGCACTTGTATCAGCTGTTTTGGCAGCAGCATCTGTCTATGCACAGACAACTCTCAAAGTAGGGGCAACTCCAGAGCCTCACGCCGAAATCCTCAATCTTGTAAAAGAAGATTTGGCCGCAAAGGGAATCGACCTTCAGGTTGTTGAATTCACAGATTATGTTACACCGAATGATGCCGTTGAAGCCGGTGACATTGATGCAAACTATTTCCAGCACATTCCTTATCTTGAGTCTTTCAACAAAGAGAAGGGATATCATCTTGTAAATGCGGCTGGTATCCATGTTGAGCCGGTTGCACTTTACTCAAACAAAATCAAAAAGCTTGCTGATTTGAAGAAAAAGGCTACAATTGCAATCCCGAATGACCCGACTAATGAAGGTCGTGCATTGCTCTTGCTTCAGGAAGCAGGTCTTATCACCCTTAAAAAAGATGCCGGAATCGAAGCAACTCCGTTTGACATCGCAAAAAATCCGAAAAAGCTCAAGTTCAAGGAAATTGAGGCTGCTTCTTTGCCACGAGTTTTGGATGATGTTGATGCAGCTGTAATCAACGGTAACTATGCTATTCCTGCTGGTTTGAGCGCTAAAAAAGACGGACTTTTCGTTGAGGGTTCTTCTTCACCATATGTCAATGTTATCGCTGTAAAAGCTGGTAACGAAAACAAAGAAGAAATCAAGGCTTTGGTTGAAGCTGTAAAGAGCGAAAAAGTAAAGAACTACATTGCTGAGCGTTATCCAAACGGTGAAGTTGTTGTAGTTTACTAATTGATGAAATCTTGAAAACTTCAGTCTTTTGAATTGAGGCTGAAGTTTCATTAAAAAGAAAGGCTGCCCGATTGGACAGCCTTTCTTTTTACATACAGGTGTATCCGCCGTCAACTGGCAGGATTACGCCGGTGACATAGCTTGATGCCGGGCTTGAAAGGAAGATTGCCGTGGTGTCAAGCTCTCCTTCGTTGCCGTAGCGTGAAAGCGGAATCATTGTCTGAGCGTTCTGCTGGAAGAAATCTGAATCCAGTGTTTCTTTTGTGAGCGGGCTGTAGAAATAGCCTGGGCAGACAGCGTTTACATTGATGTTGTATTTGCCCCATTCAGAAGCAAGGCCTCTTGTAAGGTTTACTACACCGCCTTTTGCTGCGTGATATGGTGAGCATGGTGCTACTTTGTTTCCGACCATGCCGTACATTGAAGCGATATTGATGATTCGGCCGTATTTTGCTGGAATCATTGCTTTTTTGGCAACGGCACGAGCCATTTTGAATGTTCCGCCCAAATCGACATTTAATTCACCGTTGAACTGATCGTCGGTGATGTCTTCTGCAGGTGCAACAGCACCAGTTCCTGCATTGTTGATAAGAATATCGATTCGACCGAATTTAGCCATAACCTGATCAACTGCGGCATTTACCTTTTCTGTATCAGTGATATCACACTGAACAGCAAGTGTTTCGACTTTGTAAGTGTCGGCAATTTCTTTTGCAACTGCATCAATCATTTCTTTTCGGCGTGCGATTGCAACGATTTTTGCTCCCTGATTTGCAAGAGCCTTTGCCATTTGAACACCAAGACCTGTTGAACAGCCTGTGACGATAGCGACTTGTCCTGTCAAGTCGAAATAATTTGTCATATAAAAAAATCCTCCTATTACTTGGTATTTAAACCAAATCCATTATATAGCAGAATTGAACTAATTGCAAATTGTTAGTTATTGCTAATTTGAGTTTTCGCCGGCCATCATTTTTTCAACTTCGGCACGAGTGAGCGGCTTGTTTGAATCGTAGGCGTTTTTGTTTGCTTCGATTTCTTCAAATGTCCAGAGTTTGCCTTGCTGATTGCGCATACCCGGACAATCGGCGGCACATTCATCCCATGTTGCCTTGTCTTTAATCATCCATGACCAGAACGGGTAGGTTGAGCACTGGACAGGACGCGCTTCGTAGCAGGAACAGCCGTTTTCCCAGAGAATGCAGTCGTAGTTCTTTTTTTCGAGAAGGGCAAGAACCTGTTCGCCTTCATAATAATCCGCCCATCGGCAGTATTTTGAAACGAACTCTGTGACTGTCATTTTGAGAAATGTGCGGAGCGTGGTTAAATCGCGCAAAGAAAGATAGACGAATCCAGGCGAATGCCCGCAACAGAACGAGCATCGCTGGCAGCCAAAATGAAGACCGTTTTTGTAGAATGGTTCGGACATGGCTTGTTTTTATCCTAATACTGTGCGTTCGATTTCGAACATCTGGCTTCTGTAAAGGCTTGAAATGTTGTGGCCATAGTCTGCGAGCAGCTGGATGATGTTTCGAGGACATTCTTTTGTGTCGCAGCCATTGAGACGGTCGCCGGCATCACCGAGACCTGGCATGATGTATGCTTTTTCGTTCATTACCGGGTCCATCCAGAGCGTGTAGCAGGTACAGTTTGCAAGGGCGCGGGTTACGCGGATTGAGCCTTTGAGGGTGGAGATTGTGTTGAAGAAAGCTATTGACTTTGGCTTTACTCCCTGACTCTGAAGGTATTTTACAACGGTTACAAGGGAACCGCCGGTTGCGTTCATTGGGTCTGCAAAAATCAAATCTTTTCCGTCGAGCTGATCGAGCTTGAAGAACGATTTGTCGAGGTCAAGGACATATTCCATGTTGTTCTCGTTTTTGCTGTCGTTTCGGCTGATTTTGAACAATGCGAATGGGGTAAGATATGAGTCGGAAGAGTATTCTTCAATTTCTTTTGAAACAATCATGCTTGGCAAAAGTGCTCCACGGAGCATGACGCACATGACTGTGTTATGAATTTTGTGGTCGATTGAAGGAATTTTATGGACAGCGTAGTTCTGAACAGGATATGTAACCGGTGTTTTTACGATGATGTGACCTTTCTGGTCGGTTTTTTGACTTGTGTAAGCCATGCGGAAAAGCATTTCATAAGCCCGCTGGCTGTAGTACATGAATTCCTGATGGTCTGTCCGTGCATCGCGAAGTTTGGAAATAACGCGGCTTGCTTCTGCCTGTGCCTGAACATCTGTTTCGAAGGAATAAACTTTAATCTGCGGATGATTGCGGCAGATTGCGTGCATTTCGTGGCCCATTTTATCGTAACCCTCGATGATTTTGTCTTTATCAACTGGGTCGAAAGATTTCATGGTTTCCTTGAACATTTCGTCAAGCCGTGCCAAATCAGCCATATCCTGACTTGTAAGATAGCCGTCCAAATCCTCTGCCTTGAGGACAATTTTGTTGCTCATATTTTCTCCTATATTTTTCAATCGTTTATTTTAATGTTATATAGAAAAATTCTCAATGAAAACATGAGCATAAATCAAAAGATTTTTCTTATGTGTATGGAACAGAAAAATGTCGAGTTTTGTGGTTGTCAGTGCATCAAAACTCGACATTTAGCCTAAACTGTTTTCACGCGAATTTCTTTGATTTCACCGCTTCTAGAGAAGAGAAGCGAGCTTTCTTCTTTTGGAAGAGTATTTGTGTCAAAAGAAAGCGTTTTTCCGTCTTTGAAGGTTACTCTGATTGCTTCACGAAGCTGCTGGCTGTAGACAATTTTTGTGCCGCACCAGGTGAATTGCAGGTCATAATTGTCAGTGTAATCTTTTTTCTCAAGATAGGTCGGATTGAAAACGGCTTTTCCGTCGTCAATGTCGAGGCCAAGCTCTTTCCAGCGGCCAAGGATTTCTTCTTTGACCTGACCTGTCATGCCCGGTTGTCTTGCGCCTTTTTTGAACGGTGTGTGCGAATACGGGTCGTATGGGAATGCACCGTATTCAACCGGAGTTTTGCTGCTTCCGAGGCCTTTTTTAATATCCTTGTAGAAGGCAAGAAGCGGATCTTTTGCACCAGAAATGTTTTCCTGAACCGCAAGCAGCAGTTTTGAAACCTGATGCCAGTAGATGCTTCCCAATCCTTCGTAAGCATAGAAGGTTCCTGAGCGGCCGGTGAAAGTCTGGTGATGGAAAGTC
This sequence comes from uncultured Treponema sp., assembly GCF_946187725.1. Lineage (GTDB taxonomy): Bacteria > Spirochaetota > Spirochaetia > Treponematales > Treponemataceae > Treponema_D. Next base: position 15,448 of record NZ_CAMHSK010000007.1, on the reverse strand, counting down.
TTTTCGTAAAGCGCGTGGAGAAGATTTTTCTCTTCGTCGCTTGCTTTTTCACTTTCTGAAAGATTTGAAAGAACCTGATTAAGGCAGTCGGCATTTCGCAAATCAGCATTGAAATGATAGATGCCATTCAAATCTTTTTTGAGCACCTTGTTTCCGCTCTTTTTGACAAAATCCGTAAGTCCGCCCAAATCTGCTTCTTTTATGCAGTTTTTTTCCATAAAATTCGGAAGCACGGAATTCGGGTAAAGCATATACGAATACTGATTTTCTTCAAACAAATCACTTGAGCGCATTGCTTCAAGCAGCTGCTTTTTTTCGTTTTTGCCGAGGATATTTCCGCTTAGAACGGCGACCTGTCCTTCAAGCATAAGTTTCAGGTTTACGATTTCGATTTTTGAATCTGAGAACGCAACTGAATTGTATGAATGGAAAAGGCCGTCTTCCCGCTTGTTTGAGAGAATCGATTTTTCGATTGAATCCCTGAAAGTTTTGAGAATCTGTGCGAGTTTTTTAGCCGGAATCTGAGCGTATTCATCTGCAAATCCGTTTTTGTAGAGCTCGTCTCGTTCGGTTTCGAACAAAAGGCCGAGCTTGTCAGTGAATGATTTTCTCTCTTCTGCGGTTGTTTTTCCTGAAGAAACATGAGCGACAGTTTTATAGATTTCAGATGCTTTTTCGAGCGTTTCAGCGACTGTCTTATTGATGAGGAAGTAATCTTCGCAGTTTTCAGCCATTTCAATGAAGAACGACAACATTCTTTCAAGGTAGCACATTGTAACGACAGAAGTACCCCATCCGGCCAGTGCATTGTTTGCGTCGTTCCATTCAGGGCGCTGTGTATTCATCCAAATTCCCGCATCCGGTATATGATTCAGGATTTTTGCGAGAACGAGCTGCATTAGCTTTGTTGAAAGCGTTGTGAGCTGCAAATTTGCGCCTTCATCGATGATGCTTCGTGCGTCCGTTCCGAAATCTTTTTCCTTTTGACGCAGTGCCTTGTCCATTTCGTGTTCAAAAGAGATTGAATTACGCGGGTCTTTGACGATTTCATCATAAGATTTGATTCTGTAAGGAAGATTTGCCGTTGAGAACAATTTTTCGTTCATTAAAGAGAGCAGCTGATTTTTATCAAATTTCCAAAGGAATTCAAGGAATTTCTGCAAATAGATGACCTGATGGTCGCCCCAATATCCGTACTGCGCCCATGGATTTCCTTCTTCAGGAACTTCCCAGTCAAGACCTTCGCGGCAGATTCGGTAAGGATTATAGCCTTCGACCGTCATGTTGTTTACAAAGATTGAACATGCGTTGATTGCGTATTCTGGATAAGACCACAAAAGTGCTTCCCAGTTCTGGAAAATGTCGCGCCAGTTGCCTTCGTAGTTGATTTTTTCAGAGCCGTCTTTTGCGATGAGGTCAATGTTGAATCGGTTCCATGGTCTGCTTGGGTCGCCGTGTCTTCGTGAGAATGTGAGCGGCAGATATTCAAGGAAAAGCCTTTTGTGCTGAGGATTATTCTGTGCGAAAATGAGGTTTTGAAGCTCGTCGCGTGATATTTCTGTTTTTGCGGCGAGATTTGAATTTGCGATGAGATTTTTGATTTCGCTGCCCGTCTTTTTATTGCGGGTTTCGGCGAATTCGATGAAGTCTGAAAGTCTGATTTTTCCTTCGTTTGCGAAAATGCCGCCACGCATGATGTTGAACATTACATTTGTTCGGTGATGCAAATCAGTAATTTTGCTTCCTGTCGCCTGAATTCCGTCTGCCTGTGCGATTTTGTCTTCCAGCGCGAGCGCCGTCTGCTTGATGTCGTCAGCAAGAAGTTTCCATGCAGTTTCACGGTCTGTAATCTGAGATGCCAGTTCAACGAGTTTTGAGGCATCGTAATCTACATCAAAAACCTGTTCCCAACATTCAGCGCTTTTTCCAACAAGCTCGCTGTCGTGGATAATAAAACACTGCCCGCGGCTGCCATTGAGTTCTTTTTTCTGTGCCTGAAGAAGTTCTGCTTTTCCTGAGAGGAACAATTCAATCGCATTTTCTGAAAGAACAACCGGATCTTTTGTGGTGAACCAGCAGACATTTGTTTTGAGGGATTCGCTTGGTTCAGCGCGGTCAGTTACAATAGAAGAAAGTGTGAAGAGTGCGATATTTGAAACAGGCTCGACTTCGCTCTTTTTGTATGCGTCAAGAAGAACGCTCTTGCTGTTCTGGATGCTTGCGTCGCATGATGAAGGCATGATGTTTCTGGCTCCATCAAGAATGCTGACGGAGATTTTTCGTTCGGTGAGGTTTTCGACCCTGCAGAGCTTTACGAGGCCGAATTTTGAGCTTGATGTCCAGCCGTAGCGGAACGAAATTCCCGCCAGCAAATTTGTTTCCTCGAACCAGATTTTGTCACCGTTGAGGCTTTTGTAGAGATTCCGCTGAATTCCGATTTCTTCATTAAAACGGTCGGCGCCGGTATAGAAGAGATTTGCGAAAGGCTGCCAGATAATGCCTTTTTTTCCTTCGCTTTTGATTTTAAGGATTGTGAGAGAGCCGGTTGAGCCTTTCATGTCCTGAATTTTGTCGCATGTATAATAGGGGAAAATCGGGAAGTCAGAATTCTTGCGTCCGGCACTGATTCCACCCTGTGCCCAGCAGAAATTCCATACATCGCTGGAACTGGTGATTGTCATAAAGAAATCATCCATCAGGTCAAAATTTTCGATTTTGTAAAATGGTTCGCCATCAAGAAACACCTGCTCGCCATTAACACTTTTTTTCATATTCTTCCTCCATCCTGATTACTAATGAATTATTTGCATGAAACCTGTAAAAAAAATATCAAAAAACTTTTATATATATCAAAGTTTTGTCTTTTATGATTGATGAAAAAACGCTGTTTGGGGCGCGAGGCTCTGTTCTTACATAATCACAAAAAATGAATATTTTTCAGATTTTTTTGCTATGTCTGTGGGGAAAATGCTTATATAAAGTAAAGGAAGAAAAGCGAAGTCGTTGCTTCCGTGCAATGCCGCTAACGCGGAGTTTTTAAAGGAGTTTTTTATGAAAAAATGTCTTGCTGTGTTGTTTTTTTCTATATATTTGAGCTGTGCTTTTGCTGGTGAAAAATATCTCTTTTCGGCAAAAAAAGCGGTAAAAGACAAGAAATCCGTTCAGTTCAATGAGTGTACGGCACAGGAACTTGCTGACAGGATGAAGTGCGGCTGGAACCTTGGAAATACACTTGATGCGAATGGTTGTGCCGGCCTTGATTCTGAATTGAGCTGGGGGCAGCCTCATACTACAAAAGAGATGATTGATGCAATCGCTGCCGCAGGATTTAAGACAATCCGAATTCCGTGCAGCTGGGCAAATCACTTTGTCGATTCAAATTATACGATTGATTCTGCATGGATGAAGAGGGTAAAGCAGATTGTTGACTGGGCGATTGAGGACGGTCTTTATGTAATCCTCAATGACCATCACGATAACTATGAGCGTGAAAACCTTATTCCTCATTGCAAGGGATATTACCCAAGTTCCCTCAATTACAATGAGTCGATGCTTTTCGTTAAGAATGTCTGGGCACAGATTGCACTCGCTTTCAATAAGGGCTATGACGAGCATCTGATTTTTGAAGTTCTTAATGAACCTCGTCTTCGCGGTCACTCGCATGAATGGTGGTACAATCAGGGCTGTACTGTCTGTAAGGATGGTGCCACAAATCTCAACAAACTTAATCAGCTTGCAGTCAATACAATCCGTGCATCCGGCAAAAACAATGCAAACCGATTCATAATGGTTACCGGCCTTGCAGCTTCAATCAACAGCTATCAGGCAGATGAATCATGGAAACTCCCGAATGATTCTGCAGAGGGAAAACTTATGGTTTCTGTTCATTTGTACACTCCATACACCTTTGCAATGGAAAATCCGGGGGCAACTGTCTTTGAAGAAAAACATGCCGCAGAGCTTGAATACAATTTCACATGGCTTAACGAGCATTTTGTTTCAAAAGGCATTCCTGTCATCATCGGTGAATATGGTGCTACAAACAAAAACAATCTCGATGAGCGCGTAAAATGGTTCTCTTATTTCGTTGGCGAATCACACAAATACGGAATGGTTACCTGCCTCTGGGATAACGGCGACCCGAAAGCAGACAACACTTTTGAAGAGAAATTCGGCTTCTTTAATAGAAAGAATTTAAACTGGTATTTCCCGGAAATCATTGACACAATCGTAGAGAAATCCGAAGCAAAATAGTGAGAAAAATAGAGAGAAAAAGAGTCTTGCAAAAATCTTCTATTATCATCATTATTAGTTCATGCAGATAAAACTTGAAAATCTCAAAAAAACATACATTTCTGTCTCAAAAAAAGAGCGGACTTCCGTTACTGCTGTCAATGGAGTTTCGCTTGAAATCCCTGAGAATTCAATCTACGGAATAATCGGAAAGAGCGGTGCGGGAAAATCTTCGCTTGTTCGGCTTGTGAGCCTTCTTGAAACACCGGATGAAGGTGCCGTTTACTATGGTGACAAGCGGGTCGATAATCTTTCAAAAAATGAGCTGATTGCACAGCGTCGAAAAATCGGCATGATTTTTCAGAATTTCAATCTTTTTTCATCAAGAACGGCAGGTAAGAATGTTGCTTATCCGCTTGAAATCGCTGGTGTTCCCAAAGATAAAATCAAAGCAAAGGTAAAGGAAATGCTTGCGCTTGTCGGACTTTCTGACAGGGAAAATGCGCCAATCAGTACTTTGAGCGGCGGTCAGAAACAGCGTGTTGCCATTGCCCGTGCTCTTGCAACCGAACCGAGCATTCTTTTTTGTGATGAGGCTACGAGTGCCCTTGATCCGAACACAACCCGTCAAATCCTCGCTCTTATTAAAGAAATTCAGAAAAAAATGAACCTCACAGTCGTTATGATTACTCATCAGATGGAAGTAGTGCGTGATGCCTGTGAAAGCGTTGCTGTTATCGAAAGCGGCCGTGTTGTTGAGTGCGGAAAGGTCAAAGATATTTTCTCAAATCCGCAGACTGAAACGACACGCGATTTCATCAAAAATATTGCCGCACAGTCGTCTTCGCGTGATGGTGACATCGTAAAGTGGACAGAAAAATCAGGTTCTTATCTTCTTCATTTTGTTGGCGGTGCTACAGGCGAGCCGATTTTGAGCAAAATGGCAAAGGAATTTGATGTTAGTTTCAATATCCTCGCTGCGGGCATTTCTCACTTGCCGGATGAAGATGTGGGCTACATGGAAACGGACATACTTGGTACGGACGAAGAAATTGAACGGGTAGTGCAATGGCTTTTGCAGAATAATGTCCGGGTACAGAAAAAATAGCGGTTTTAGTCAGGAGATTTTATGGAACAGATTTTAATTTTAGTCGGAACATCTACGCTTGAAACTCTCGTGATGGTCTTTTTTTCCACGCTTTTTGCGATTTTGATTGGCTTTCCGCTTGGAGTTTTGCTTAATATCACGAACAAATACGGAATCACGCCAAAAGCAGTTTTCAATCAGATTTTGAGCCGAATTATCGATGTGCTTCGTTCATTTCCGTTCGTTATTCTGATGATTGTACTTCTTCCTTTGACACGATTGATTTTGGGAACCGCGATTGGCACGGCGGCAACAATAATTCCGCTTTCGATTGCGGCAGCTCCTTTTGTTGCAAGAATCACGGAAACCGCACTGAATGAAGTTGATCCGGGTGTCGTGCAGGCAGCTCGCGCTATGGGCTCCACAAATGCACAGATTGTATACAAGGTTCTTATCCCGGAAGCGCTTCCTTCTGTTGTTTCGGGAATCACTCTTACAATCATAAATCTTGTGAGCTATTCTGCGATGGCCGGTACTTTGGGCGGCGGCGGACTGGGCGATTTGGCCATTCGTTACGGCTACCAGCGTTTCCGTACAGGAATCATGATTGCGGCAGTCATTGTTATCATCATCATGGTTGCCCTGATTCAGTTTGCCGGAACCAAAATCACAAACAGGATGATGGCAAAACGCTAGGCGCAGATGGAAAATTCCTCACGTTTTTTCAGCAATCCCGATTGCTCTTATTTTCCCTGTCATAAAGGCTCATCCAACGACAGGGAAAGCTTCAACTGTCTTTTCTGTTACTGTCCGCTTTATTCAAGAATTCCCTGCCCAGGAAATCCGACTTACATCAAAAAAGATGACGGCAGAATCGTAAAGCGCTGTACAGACTGCAATTTCCCTCATAAGCCCGAAAACTACGACAGAATCATGTCGCTTTTAAAAGGAAAAAGTTTAACGGACGAAGTTTTTCAGGAATATCATCACGGTGGGGAGTTTGTTTCTTCATTGATGCACGAGAAGCCGGCAGAAGAAGTCTGCTATGATTTTTCGGTTAATACAAATCCGCTTGGGCTTCCTGATGGTGTTAAAAATGCGGTTCAAAACTCGATTGAGCAGCTTGAACGCTATCCTGACCAGAATTGCACGGCTTTAAGAAAGAAAATTGCCGAAAAAATCGAAAATGACAATCTTTTTGTTCATAATGAACAAATTTCCCCTGAAAACATAATTATTGGCAATGGGGCAAGCGAGCTTATTTCGCTGATTGTTCAGGCCGTTTCCCCCAAAAATGCCCTTGTTGTCGCTCCAACCTTTTCCGGCTACGAGCGGGCGTTGAAAATTTGTTACTCAAAGATTCACTATCATCTTTTGAAAGAGGAAAATGATTTTACGCTCGACAGCACAATTTTCTCTTCTATTGAGAATGCTGCCGCTGACATGGTTTTTCTCTGTTCACCGAATAATCCGACCGGGAAAATGCCGGATTTTGAGCTTTTGAAGAAACTTGTTTCGTTTTGCGAGGAGAGGTGTATTTTTCTTTTTGTGGATGAATGTTTCATCGGCTTTACGGAAAAGGAAAATCTTTCGGATGTTCAGTTCGTCAGTGAAAATCCGCATTTAATCGTTCTTAATGCGTTTACAAAAGTATATAGTATGGCAGGAATTCGGCTTGGCTATGCCTTTTCATCAAATCAAGGTCTGCTTGCAAAAGTGAATTTTTTGCGGCCTGAATGGAATGTATCATCTCTGGCACAGCTTTCCGGTCTTGCCGCCCTGAATGAAAACGCCTATCTGCATGAAACCTGCAGTTTGATTTCCAGGGAGCGCGATTATCTGAATAAAAAACTCAAGACTTTAGGTTTTACGGTCTATCCCAGCGAGGCGAATTTCATTTTGTTCAAAGCGGATTCTAAGGATTTCACGGAATCTTTTAATAAAAAATTGATTGAGCAGGGGATTCTTCTTAGAAATTGCGGAAATTTCGTGGGGTTGACCGGGGATTTTTTCCGTACGGCAATCAAAAATCATGAAGAAAATGAAAAATTGATTGAAGCACTGGCTGATTCCCTTGGAAAGAGTTTTTCCCTTTTGTAATGCCGACATTTTGTGATACAATTACTTTGATGTTTGAAGCTGATGTTGAAAAAATCCAGGAAACAATTGCACAAATCATCCCTCTGAATCAAAATGCAATCGATGAAGCAAAACAATATCAGGCTTTGCTTGCAATGCCGCCCGAAAGTATGGGTGAGCTGCTTAAAATCGGCCAGAGACTTTCGGGGATTACCGGGAATCTGCACAATTTTCTTCCAAAAAAGCGTATTGTTGTTCTGTGCGCGGATAACGGAGTTGCTGATGAAGGTGTTTCTTCTGCTCCGCAAAGCGTAACTGCAAGTCAGGCGGTAAACATGACCAAATATCTCACTGGAATGTCGTCACTGGCAAAGCATTTCGGAAATGAGGTTCAGGTTGTTGATGTTGGAATCAAGTGTGAATATGATTGCGATGCGATTTTAAACAGAAAAATACGGAAAGGCACGGATTCAATTCTTCATGGGCGGGCGATGAGCCTTGAAGAAGCGGCGAGGGCAGTCAGAATTGGAATTGAGCTTGCTGAGCAGGCAAAAACGGACGGTGTTTCGATTCTCGGCGTTGGCGAAATGGGAATCGGAAACACGACGACATCGACGGCTGTTCTTTCGGTTTTGACTGGAGTTGATGCGGATGAAATCACCGGGCGTGGCGGCTGCATAACCGATAAAATGCTCGAACATAAAAAAACTGTCATAAAAGAAGCAATCGCCAAAAGTCACCCTGAAAGGGAAAATGTGCTTGATGTGCTTTCGTGCGTGGGCGGTTTTGATTTGGCTGCGATGTGCGGCGTGTTTCTTGGAGCGGCAAAAAACAAACTCCCGGTAGTTATAGACGGCTATATTTCGATTGTTGCGGCCCTTTGTGCCAAAAGATTCTGTCTACTTGCTGGTGATTATTTTTTCCCGTCACATCTTTCTGAAGAAAAAGGCTACAAAATCGCCATGAATGAACTTTCGTTAGTTCCATATTTGAATCTAGGAATGCGTCTTGGTGAAGGAAGCGGCTGTCCTCTTGCATTTGAGATAATCGATTCGGCCTGTGTTCTGATGAATGAAATGGCCACTTTTGAAAAAGCAAAAATCAATGACAGTTACCTTGATGAATTGAGAGGCAAAAATTGAAAGTCCTGATTTCAGGTGGCTGTAAAAACGGAAAATCTTCTTACGCTCAGGAACTTGCGGTAAAAGAAGCTCTCGCCGCAAATGAAAACAGACCGTCTTCTTTGGTTTATTTTGCCACGATGATTCCGCACGACAGTGAAGACGATGAGCGAATCAAAAAGCATCGTGATGACCGAAAAAATCTGGGGTTTAAGACAATCGAATGTGGTAAAAACATTTCTGAAGTTGCCAAAAATCTGGAGTTGGGTAGCGTCGTTCTTTTTGACAGCCTTACGGCACTGGTTGCCAATGAAATGTTTGAAAAAGACGATGCATGCCTTAAATCAGCAGAAAATCCATTTGAAAATCTTGAAGCAGAAGAGCCTGAAATCATTCAGAAAATTCAGAATGAGCTTGAAATTCTGATGAATCAGGCCGCATCCGTAATCTTTGTGAGCGATACGATTTTCAATGACGGTAGAATCTACGATAAAACGACGGAATTATATAGAAGAATTCTTGCAAAAACAGAAAGATTCGTCGCAGAACGGTGTGATAAGCTGATTGAGATGTCGGCAAAACTGAAAATCGAAAACAAAAAATCGCAGGCGGGCGAAAATAAGGTCGAAAAAATGGAAACTGAGAAAAAATTGCATGAATCAGACGAAATGGCCCATAGTCTGGCGAAACTTCAGCTTGTAATCGGCGGTGCATATCAGGGAAAAGCTTCATGGGCAAAAAAAGAATTCGCTCTTTCTGACAGCGAAATTTCTGTCTGTAATCCTGATTTTCCCCCTGATTTTTCAAAGCGGTGCATTTCGCATTACGAAAACTATGTCGCATACTGTCTGAAGAACAATTTGCGGCCACAAACGCATTTTTCTGACGATAAAATCATAATCTGTGATGATATTTTCTGTGGAGTCGTTCCGATTGATGCGTTCCAGCGAAAATTGCGCGAAGAGACAGGCCTTTCGCTACAGAAAATTGCAGAAAATGCCGAAGTTACACGGATTTTCTGCGGTCTTCCCCAAAAAATGAGCCGGAGGGGTTAAGTGAATCAGCAGCTAGAGTTTATTCTTTCTCATCATAAAGCGTTCTCGATTCTCGCGGGTTTTTTGCTTGATTGTCTGCTTGGAGATCCGCATTGCTTTCCTCATCCGGTGCGTCTTATGGGAAGCTTTATTTCCTTTCTAGAAAAACGCCTTAATAAGTCTTCTGATTCGGCCAGGATTCAGCGTATAAAGGGATTCTTCCTTGTTTTTCTTTTGACTTCGACAGGCTTTTTGATTCCGTATGCGATTTTGTTTGTATGCAGGCTTGTTAATCCGATTTTATTTCTTGCTGTGGAAACCGTAATGTGCTATCAGTGTTTAGCGGCCCGCAGTCTTTTTAGTGAAAGCATGAAAGTCTATCATCAGCTGAAAAAAGGCAATGTCGAAGGTGCAAGATTTGCCGTTTCCATGATTGTAGGGCGTGACACGGATGTTCTTGATGAGACAGGAATTGCAAAAGCCGCCGTTGAAACAGTTGCCGAAAACACGAGTGATGGAGTAATTGCCCCGTTGTTTTTTATGGCACTTTTTGGAGCCAGTGGTGGAATGCTCTACAAAGCCATAAATACAATGGATTCAATGATAGCCTATAAGAATGAGCGGTACAGGAATTTTGGATTTTTTGCCGCCAAACTAGATGATTTTGCAAATCTGATTCCAGCAAGGCTCTGTGCGCTTCTGATGATTTTCTCGACCTTTATTCTTGCAATTTTTCCAGTTAAACCCAGATTTCATCCCATAAATTCAATAAAGATTTTTCTCCGGGACCGTTACAAGCACGCAAGCCCGAATTCTGCTCAAAGTGAGAGCGTGTGTGCCGGAGCTTTAGGCATTCAGCTTGCCGGTGACACGGTTTATGATGGAGTCGTCGAAAAGAAAGATTTTATCGGAGACAAGACGCGCGAAATTGAGTATGAAGATATCTTTTGTGCAAATGTCCTTATGTACGCTGCAACAGTGCTTGCTCTGGGGATGTGTTTATAAATCGTTTTCCCGCCCGATACACAAACAAGCTGACTGTCGCGCTGAACACTTTATCAATCAGATTTGTAACCGTGCCACCGAAGTACGCCGCGAACGATAGATTTTTGGTCACAACATAGATGCCCTGCACAGCGTTGTCTACCTGCGGAATCGTGGTGTTTGCGGAATAGAAGAAATATGAAATTGTGTCGCCTAGGACAGAATTTGTGATAGCGGCGATAAAGCCAATCCACATAAAACTTTCGGTTGAATAGGAAAAATCCGTTGGTTTTGCATTGCCTGAATTCTCGTGCAATGGGGAAGCATTTTGAACGCATTTTTTGTGTTCTACACGGAATATAAGGCTCGCGACCACAGCTGTTGAAATATGGCACAATGTAAAAAGAATCCCGGTATTTGCAAATATATATAGAAGAAAATTGCTTGCCACGGCACACAAAATTCCCGGCACAAGTCCGCACAATGCTGATACAGCGATAGTCATAATAGAATCAAGATACAGGGGAAATGCAATGAGACCAGCAAGGTAAGAACAGAAATAGTTTATAGCAATGCTTGCAACAGTGAAGATGGTGATGAAGTAATATCGTTTCATTAAAATACCAACCCTAAAATTTTCGCTGTTTCCATCAATTCGTAACGGTCGTGGATGTCGAGCTTGCTATAAATTGATGCACGTTGATTCAAAATCGTTTTTTCCGCCTTTTTCAGTATTTTCGCAATATCGGAAATACTTTTACCGTCGATCAGATAATTAAAAACTTCGTGTTCTTTTTTGGAAAGACTTTTGTAATTGTCGAAAAGATAAGATTTTTCATCGTAAACATAGTGCTTTCCCCTGTTTTGTGGCAGGAGTGTTTGCAGAACTTTGCTTGCGACACTGTTAAAATATGTGTTTCCATCGCTTATGGCAACAATTGCTTTTTCCAGTTCTTCAATCGAGGCTTCCTTGGTGACAAAGCCTTGAATCCCAGAAAGAAGAGCCTTTTCCACATGAACTTCATCATTGTGCATCGTATAGACGAGAATTGACGCGTTCGGGGCAGACTCTTTTATTTTCGGAATCGAATCAAGCGAATTTTCTCCGTCAAGGGTTAAATCAAGAATCACGATGCGAATTTCGCTGTCTGCATTGAGTTTCGATATTGCTTCGTCAATGTCATTTGCGCCAGAAATTGAAAGTGCAGGATTTTTACTCTGAAGCATAAAAATCATTCCGTCGCGCAGTCCACGATGATCATCAACGAACAGTATTTTTAATGGTGATTGCAATGTTAAGCCCTCCGTCATTTATAAAATCTACAGTGCCACCGATAAGTTCGGCTCGTTTTTTAATATTGTGAACACCGTAATGTTTTACAGCATCTTTTTTGTTCTTTTCGTCAACTTCCGACTGCTCAAAGCCTTTTCCGTTGTCGCTAATTATAAAGCGGAATTCGTCCATCGCGTCTATGATTTTAATTTCGACCTGCGTTGCGTTTGAATGGCGGGAAATATTGCTCAACGATTCTTGCAAAATACGGACAAGGTGCGATTTTGTGTTTTTATCAAGTTCAAGGATTTTCTGACTTGCAACATAAACGGCAGTTTTTATCGAAAAATTCACTTCAAATGCCTGGCAGATTTCGCGGACAGTTTTTTCCAAATCATCAGAAAAATCAATGCTGCCAGCGCCAATCATATAGCGGATTTCGTTGAGTGCCTGCTTTGCGTAGAACTTTGATTTGTTGATGTCTTCTTTTTCAAGATACACTTTAAGTGCAGCCAAATTTTGTGCAACTCCGTCATGAAGGTCGCGGCTGAAATTCGTCTGCTCGGTCTGCATGGTTTTAAGCTGCTCCAGTTGCATCGAATTCTTAAAAAATTTTTCCAAAATGATAAAGGCAGCGATTGCGATAAGAAAGAGCGAGCTGTACAAAAGCGAGTCAAAACCGAAATTCAGGCGAGTCTGGGTTTCGTGAATGTGATTCTGAAAATTGATGATTGCGTCCGTGTCCTGAGTGCCGGTCTGAAGATTCTGGATGATGGCGGTAAGCTCGGCTTTAAGCGTTTCGTCAAAATAAGTGTAGGCTTCATAATCAGTTTTAAGTTTTTGCGGAACTAGTTCGCTGAAAGTCTCATTTTGTTCAAGCTGAAGCAAAAGCATATCGGAATCAAGCTGCTGGATTTTTGCGTTACTCGCGCGCTTAAAATACACCGTACAGAAAAAGATGAAGAGTGCGAGATAAATGAATATAAGTTCAATTTTGAACATTTTTTTTAACAGACCACGCAACTTTGATTCCATGTCACAAAAGTATATCACAAGCCGCATAATTTGTTTTAGGAAAAACTCCCAAAATTTTAGTGATTTTTTTGGGAAAAACGACCAAAGCGAATTTTGGAACATGAGATAGAATAATTTTCATGCAATCAATCTGCAATGAAAAATCATTGAGGAGCAAATATGCAAAAAGAAATCTTATCAAATAAAGAAATCTGTACTCTGTTGAATGCACTTTCAGAAGATGCAAATTCGCCGCAGGAGCCTAAAATCCGCACCTATGATTTTAAGCGACCAGATTTTCTTGCTAAACGTCAGAAAGATGTGATTCAAAAACTGTTCTGTAACTCAGGCTCGGCATATTCACTTGAATTACTGAACATTGATGAATACATCAAATCTTGCACAGAAAACGCTTTTCTTTTCAAATTCCGTCTCAACGGAAAAATCTGTATGGCTTCTCTTTCCAAGAAGTCCCGATACACAAAGGATAATCCACCGGTCAATGTGCTTAAGCAGGTTCTTCAACGGTTCAAAGAGGAATTTGAAATTGCAACAGAAACATTGCCGTATTATCCTCTTGATTTTTCTCATTTTTACCAGATTCCAGATGATAAAACTCACAACGCGAAAGAAACAGCACAAAGCCTTTTTGTTGATTCGTGTCAGATGGGCCTGAATATTTTGAATTATTACTTGGATGACAATTTGAATAGAAAAACGGAAGACGAAGTAGAAATCTCGATTTTCCTTGATAGAGATGAAGTCGTAAAAATCGCGGATTTTCTTTGTCCGGAACAAAAGATTGTGGAATGGAAAGGTGAGTGTAATGCAGTTGCGGTTCTAGGCGGATTCAACTGGAACGATGAAGCAAAGTTCAAAAAGGACGATATTATTCCGCTCAACACCATGGTTACAAGCCAGCTTCCAATTATAAAAGACGGAAAAATTGCCGCCTACGCAGAAGTAATAAGTATAGACGAAAATTTTGGCTTGAAAATTTCCGAGGTAGTGGAAAAATCACCGGAAGAAATTGTGGAAGATGCACTTGAAAAAGGTCGTCGTGAATGTGAAAAAATGTTTGGAATAACAGAGGAGAAAAAAAATGACTAAAGCAGAAAAAAACACAATAGAAAATGAAACCGTGGATATTCTGTATGGGTTCAAAAATCAGGAAAATCGCAAAAATCAGTTCGACTGGGAATTCAAAACTGATGGCTTAAAAGACATTCTTTCCGAAGAAGATTTTGCGCTTATTGAAAAACAGGACAGTTCCTACGAAAAGAACTTGCAGCTAAAGGAAATCCTTCAAAGGTATTTCAGTGCAGAAAAAGGCGGAGACAATGCTCAGAATAAGAAGCTCGCCGACTGGATTATTAATGATTGGGGCGGAATACATTCACTTAAAGATTTCGGCAAAATCATTAATGACATTAAAAACTTCTACGATAAAAACCAGAGCGGTAAAGACAAGATTGATGATTTAAGACTTTCAGGTTCAATTTCATCGCGTTCAAAGGTTCTGTCTTTCCTTAGCCCTGATGAGTATGTCATATGTGATTCACGGAATATTTTTGCCCTTAACTGGGTGCTTTTCTTTGCACAGCTGGACTATGATAAAATTCATCTTTTTAGACCGCTTTCTGGCAGAAACCAAACAATGCCAAAATACAATCTTGAAACGGTCGCGAATTTAGTTTTTGAAAGAGAAATTGAATACACATTTACAACATATTCAAATTTCTGCTATCTGATAAAAGACCTGACAAAAAAACTCGGATTTAAGAAAATCTACGAAACTGAAATGCTGCTCTTTTCAATTTCCGTAGATAAAGAGTGCGGCATTCCGCACTTTGTGAAAGAAAAAATAAAGGAAACTTGGGAAGAATGACCAAAGGGAATTTGGGAATGTGGGATAAAATGCGTGTATGAATAATAAAAATTTGGAGGATTAAAATGGGATTTTTAAATCATGCAAAAACGGCGTTGACCGGCGAAGTTCGTTGCGATTGGTGCGGAAAGCTATATAAAAACTGTGACGGAGAAGGCATTTTTGGTGCGACAGGCGGGCTTGTAGGAACAGCGATTCATACCGTAAAGAAAAACTACTGCTCAAAAGCGTGCAAACTTGCCGCAGCTGAAGCAAAAGCCGAAAAGAAAGCCGACTTTGAAGAGCGGAAGGCAAGAGGCGAGCTTACCGAATTAGAAAAACTGAAAGATGAGGCGGCACGACCGATTGAGGAAATGAAAGAGGTGATGAAAAAGCCGTTTGTAGAAATGAAAGAAGAAACAAAAAAACAATTCTCAGAAGCGGGGCAGCAAATGAAAGATGAACTTGCAAAGCCGATGAACGATGTGAAAAAAGAACTTAAAAACGCTTTTGGTATGGCTTTCGGTGGAATGTTTGGAAAGAAGTAAGGGAAAAATGAACGAAAATATATTGCTTCAAAATGAAAAGAACAGATTTCTCGCAGATGAATTTTTTATGCTGTCGTGGGCGGCGGCAACACAGCATAATAAAACATGGGAACAAATTACAGAGGAATCAGACAAAAAGGAATTTCGACAGAAAATAAAAAATCGTCTTAAAAAAATGATGTTGAACTATGCGGATAAAATTATAGAT
>NZ_CAMHSK010000006.1 GCF_946187725.1 uncultured Treponema sp. | reverse complement strand
CAGGATATGTGGGGTTAATTATGGCTAAGAAAATTAAAATTACTCTCGTAAAGAGCGTTATCGGTCAGAAACCTGAAAAAAAGGCTACTGTCCGCAGTCTTGGTCTTAAAAAGATTAGCTCTTCAGTCGTTCAGGAAGCTACACCAGCCGTTCTCGGTATGGTTGACGCTGTCGCACACCTTGTTAAAGTAGAGGAGGCTGAATAATGTCTGATTTTCTTTTGCATGCCCCAGAGGGCGCTAATAAAAAGCCTAAGAGAGTAGGACGAGGTTCTTCTTCTGGACTTGGTACAACAGCAGGTAAGGGAAACAAAGGTCAGCAGTCTCGTTCTGGTTCTGCTGTTCCATATGTAGGATTCGAAGGTGGTCAGATGCCACTTTATCGCCGAATCGCACATCGTGGTTTCTCTAACTATCCTTTCAAGAAAGAGTACGATGTTGTTAATGTTTCTAGCCTTGAAGCTAAATTCTCTGCCGGAGACACTGTAAACAAAGAAACTCTTGTTGCAAAAGGCTTGGTTAAGTCAGTAAGAAAACTGGTTAAAATCCTTGGTGACGGGGATTTGACAAAGAACCTTACAGTTGATGTAGATAAAGTTTCTGCTTCTGCAAGAGCTAAGATTGAAAAAGCTGGTGGTTCTGTAAAGACTTCTGAAGCTGATTCAACTGAAACAAAATAAAAAAAAGTAGTCTTTGGAGAAAGGCATGGCAAACAATCCAATTGCAAATATGTTCAGAATTAAAGAATTGCGAGATCGTCTTTTCTTTACTTTTGTAGTACTCGTTGTTTTTCGTCTTGGATGTGTTCTTACTATTCCGGGAATCAATGCTCAGGTTCTTGTAAATTATTTTGAGGAACTTGCAAAGCATAACAAAAACGCGTTTGCCAGTTACATGGACTTCTTTGCCGGTGGTGCATTCTCTAATTTCTCTGTGTTCATGCTTGGTGTAATGCCATATGTTTCTACACAGATTATCTTGCAGCTTGCGTTGATTATTTTCCCATCCCTTAAGCGTGCAGCTCAGGAAGATGGTGGTCAGCGCAAAGTTGCAGCTTGGACTCGAATCGGTACAGTATTTGTTTGCTTGATTCAGTCTTTGGCTGTAACAGTATATGCAGCTAGTATTCCGGGTGCGATTGCACTCGAGAATCCTGTTGCATTCAAGTTGCTTGCAATGCTCACTGTCACAACAGGTGCAATGATTACGATTTGGCTTGGAGACCAGATTACAGCCCGCGGAATTGGAAACGGCATTTCTATGTTGATTTTCGCAGGTATCGTAGCTCGCTTGCCTCATGCAGTTCTTGAACTTCGCAATCGAGTTGCTGACGGTTCTCTTAACCCTGTATTCGTAATCATCGTTTTGCTTATGTTTATTGGAATTATTGCCTTTGTTGTTTATGAACAGTCTGGCGAACGAAAGATTCCAGTTCACTATGCGAAGCGTGTAGTTGGTCGAAAAATGTATGGCGGTCAGAGCACATACATTCCATTCAAAATCAATCCTTCGGGAGTTATTCCTGTCATCTTTGCTTCTTCATTCTTGACTTTCCCGTTGCAGATTGTTTCTAGTCTTGGTAACAACCAGAACTCAGCTCGCTGGATTGCTTCGCTTTCTGCTAAGTTAAATCCAACAGGCTGGCTCTACAATATCCTTCTTGTCCTTCTTATAATCTTCTTTGCATACTTCTACACACAGGTAACCCTGAACCCCACAGAAATCGCAAAGAATATTCGAGAGAATGGTGGTTCTATTCCTGGAATCAGGACTGACAAAACAGAAGAATATATGCAGAAAGTTCTGAATAGGCTTGTATTGCCTGGTTCACTTTATCTTGCTGCTATCGCAGTTTTGCCGACAATCATCCAGAATCTTTTTGGTTTCCCGCAGTCAATTTCTATGTTGATGGGAGGCACCTCGCTCTTGATTTTGGTTGGTGTTGACTTGGATACAATGAGCCAGATTGAAGCTCTTCTTAAAATGCACCATGCAGATGGTCTTGTTAAGAAAGGTAAATTAAGATCAAGAAATTTGTAGGATTTAAAACATTCTATCGGTAAAAAAACGTTAGAATTTATAAGAATTTACGAAATTTTTTGGTTTTCCTGTAGAATAAGTTTGGGGATTTGTGGTATACTCATCGGACTTGAATTGTAGTTCATTGCGAACTGCCATGATTCAAGCGAAGTATACTATCATCCCCAGGGGGACTTTTATGAAAGTACGAACCAGCGTAAAGCCCATCTGTGATAAGTGTAAGGTTATCAAACGAAACGGAATCATCCGTATCATTTGTTCGAACCCAAAACATAAGCAGAAGCAGGGTTAAGGAGTAACAGATGGCTCGAATTGCGGGAGTTGATCTCCCAAATAAACATGTCTTTGTTGCATTGACCTACATTTACGGTATTGGTCGTTCATCAGCAATGGCAATTTGTGAGAAGACAAAGGTTGATCCAAACAAAATGTTGAATGATTTGGATCAGGACGAATTGGCTAAAATCCGTACTTTGATTGATACAGAGTACAAGGTTGAAGGTCATCTCCGTTCAGAAATCGGTCTTAACATCAAACGCTTGATGGACATCGGTTGTTACCGTGGTCTTCGTCATCGAAAAGGCTTGCCTTGTCGCGGACAGCGAACTCGCACAAATGCGCGAACTCGTAAAGGCAAGAAGAAGACTGTCGCTAACAAGAAGAAGGCAGTCTAATTAGCTTCCGGCTAATAATGATTGATTGATGGAGAAATAGTTAATGGCAACCGCAAAAAAGCGAAAGGAAAAGAAGAGCGTATACGAGGGAAATGTTTATATCCAGGCTACGTTCAACAATACTATCGTAACTATTACAGACTTGAATGGAAATGCTCTTTCTTGGGCATCTTCAGGTGGTCTCGGATTCCGTGGAGCAAAAAAATCAACTCCATTTGCTGCACAGTCTGTTGCTGAGTCGGCAGTACAGAAAGCAGTAAGCTATGGACTTCGTGAAGTTCATGTTTATGTGAAGGGTCCGGGAATGGGTCGCGAGAATGCTGTCCGTGCTCTTGGTGCTTTGGGATTGAAAGTAAAATCAATCGCTGATACTACACCAATTCCGCACAATGGCTGCCGTCCTCGTAAGACTCGCCGCATGTAACTAGATTTTTTCGATATGCTTTTTCGTTTGGGCAGGTTTTCTTATTTCCTGCCCTTACGACTTTTGTTATCGGTTATCTTAGTGCCTGTAAAGGCATGGTTACTGTTGATAGTTGTGAAGTCAGAAGTTTACCTTCTGAATAAAAAAGTAGCTCCTGTATGGGCTCTATATTTTAAAAAGGAGTTCAGATGGCTCGTAAAAACTTGCTGAAGGGTTTTAAAAAACCAAAAACCGTTCAGTTCGATCATCTTGAAGCAAACCCAAATTACGGAAAGTTTACAGCTTATCCTTTTGAAACAGGTTTTGGTACAACAATCGGAAATACACTTCGACGTGTGCTTCTTTCATCTATTCAGGGATATGCGATTACCTCTGTAAGAATTACTTCTTATGATTCCGACGGCGTTCCACATGTAATTTCTAGTGAATTTGAGACTATTCCTAATGTTTCTGAAGATACTTTGGAAATCTTGAACAGTCTTAAACTCATGCGTGTTAAGCTCCCGGAAGATGTCGAGCAGGATACGATTCTCTTTGAATTCAAAGGACCTGATACTGTAAAGACCAATGATTTTGAACGAGAAGGACATCTTGAAGTTCTTACAAAAGATGTGCCAGTTTTCACTATGATGGAAGGTGCACATATTGAGTTTGAAATTCAGGTAGACTTGGGACGAGGATATGTTCCGGCAGAAGTAAATGAGCATTATATCGAAGTTGTTGGTACAATTCCGATGGATGCAATCTTTACACCTGTTTCTAAAGTCAAGTACATGATCGAACCGTGCCGTGTAGGTCAGCGAAATGATTATGACAAACTTGTTCTTGAAGTTTGGACTGATGGAACAATTACTCCAGAGGATGCATTGGCGGAGGCTGCAAAAATTGCAAAGGATCACTTTACAGTATTTGTTAACTTCAATGACAGTGATATTTCTGGAAATGATGATTTTGATGAGGGCGATGAAAAAATTCGTCAGTTGCTCAATACTCCTGTAGAGGAACTTGAGCTTTCTGTCCGCTCTTCAAATTGTCTTAAAAATGCGAATATTCGCACAATCGGCGAATTGACTCGCAAAACTGAAGATGATATTGCCAAAACAAGAAACTTTGGTAAAAAATCTCTTACAGAAATCAAGGAAAAGCTTCAGGAATGGAACTTGAACTTGGGAATGACTGATTACAGCCATTTGAAAAATGCAGTTAATTTGACAAAGCCAGCACAGGGCGCTCAAACAGAGCAAACTGAACAATAAGGAATAATCCAATGAGAAATAAAACAGGATTTAATCCACTTTCACGAACAGCAGCACATCAGCGTGCAATGGCTCGCAATATGGTAACATCACTTTTCAGATTTGAACGCATTACGACAACTAGTGCAAAAGCTAAGGAAGTTCGTAAAGCTGCTGAAAAATTGATTACTCGTAGTAAGGTAGATTCTGTACATAACCGTCGTACAGCTGCAAAGTTTATTCAGGATGAGAAAATCTTGAACAAGCTTTTCACAGAGATTGGACCACGCATGAAAGAGCGTAACGGTGGTTACACACGAATCCTCAAACTTGGTTTCCGTCAGGGTGATGCTGCTGATGTTGTAATCCTTGAATTGGTTGACTATAAATTGCCTTCAAGTGATGATGAAGCATCAAGTGCTAAAAAGGCTGATTCAAAAAAGTCAGCTGCAAAAAAAGCTCCTGCATCAAAGGCAAAGACTGATTCTGCCAGCGAGGCTAAATAATAAGCTAAATTAAGGAGTTAAGTATGTCTAAAGCACATCGCGGAACTGGAGTTCGCACAGAACCAAATCATGGTCGTGGAAAATGTCCACGCTGTGGAAAAGAAAATGTCAAAGTCCTTTACGAGAAGGAAATTGATGGCAATACAGTTAAAATTTGCAAAGTTTGCAATGCAGAACTGAAGAATATTGCACGAAAAGAGGCTAGAGCAAGCAAAGCCGCTGCTGCCGCAGCTGCTGCATCAGAAGCTCCTGCAGAAGCATAATCCAAATCGGTATGCGACGCCGCTCCTTTTTACAGGGGCGGCTTTATTTTTTTTCAGTAAATTTATTTTGTCTGGAAAATCTTAGTTGTATGCAAGTGGCGCACTTTTATTCCTGTTAAAAATATCAGTAATCAATTCCTGATTCTTCTTTGCTTGATGATTCGCTCATATTTCGCCATTTTTTACTTTCATTTTTGCGAATAAGATTGAATAATTCAGTTTTCATATCGGATTTGTCGGCTTTTTCTTCATTTACTGCTTGCATCAGACTTTCAGCTGCTTTTACTTGCTTTTGAACCAGTTCTCGTTCACAAAGTTCGAGATTTACTTTTGCATTTAAATTCCGCGAATCTGCAAGGATTGATTTTTTGAAACATTCGGCAGCTTGTTTGTAGTCGCTTCGCTGTTCATAAATTACGCCCATATTGTAAAATGCTGCACTTCTTAAATCAGGGGGCAATTCTTTATTATCGAGATTTAACTGGTTAAGGCGTTCCAAAGAAGCGTCAAGCTCATTCATTGAAAGATAAGTAGCGCTTAAATCATAGATGGCATATTGTTGTGTTTGAGGATCTTGCCTGGCTTTGTTTGCCGTGTTCAAGAAGTCTGCGGTTGCACTTGTGTATTTACCTTCGTACCAGGCCCAAACTCCTTCCAGTACCTGTTTTTTTTCGTTTGTACATGAAGAAAAAACTAGAATGCTGAGAGCTGCTGTCGCCGAAAACAGTTTTTTGATTTTTTGTAATGAAGAAACTTTGAATTCTGCCGCAACAAAAGATAAAATCAAGAAGAACACTGCCCAAAAAATAAAAAAAGTGTGGCGATTTACAGTTTTGAGTTCATACGACAGTGTTTTTTCTTCATCAGAAGATTTTGTCGTAATCTGGTTTAAGAGTTTCCATGCTGAACTATTTTCGCGAGAATCAATATATGAAACTGTTGGCGAATTTTTGAAAAGCAGTTTTGAATAAGTTTGTTTATTAAGTTTTTCACAGATTTCTTTTATTTTATTCGAGCGGAGTGCCGTTTTTACACGGGTTTTTCCGTCTCCTGCAGTGATTTCAGATTCATTTTCTGAGCCGAAGCCTACAATCGAAACGGGGATTGCGAATCTTGCAGCAGTTTCAATTGATTTTTCTAAAAGGTTGTCAGTTTCATCCCCATCTGTAAATACCCAGATATATTGAGCTTTCGATGAAGTGGTTGGAATCGCGTTTACGGCTGCTTCAATTCCTTTTCCAAGTGAAGTTCCGGTTGCTGTAACGAGCGAGGGTGAAAGATTTTGGATGAGATTTTCCATGAGGGCCGTATCTTCTGTTTCTGGAATAGCTACAAATCCGTCTCCTTTGGCAAGAACTGCGGAAAATGACGAAAAATTGAGCTGTTCAAGAAGTGATGAGGCATATATCTTCATTGCATCAAGGCGGGTTATTTTTTGAGGTGCGTCCCCTGCAAGCATTGAATATGAAATGTCGAAAACGAAAGTCACATTGTTGCCGCTCTTGTGAACTGGAATCCTTTTGGTACCAAACGAAATTCCTGAAAAGGCAAGTACTGCAAAAATCCATGCAAGACAAAGAAATAAGGTCCGTAAAGTGACGGCAAATCGCAATGATTTGACAAGCGGGCTTACAGGAACTGATTTACTCGAATTTTGAAGGGCATTGGTTACTTTTCGGAATCTGAAAAAAATGAAAAAGATTGCCGGAATAATCGCAAAAATGAACAACAAAACCTGTGGCTTTTCAATTGTGAAAGACGAAAGATTCATCACAAAACCTCCGAGAGAAAAATCCGCTTGATAATCAGTGTTGCTGTGAATAATATCATTGCGGCAAAAAGAAAAAAGTCATAACAGTTCTGGTCAGAAAAGCGGTAATGGAAAGTTTGAATGCTTTCTTCCCGGCGCGAAATTTCTGAAAGTGAAGCTGAGAGAGAGGCAATTGACTCAATCCCGAAGTATTTCCCTCCAGAAATGGCCGCTAATTCTTCAAGGGGTCTTGTATCGAAATCTGATTCATAGAATCCTGAGTGAATTTTGCCGGTTTTCAAGTCTGTGTATTCGATTGGCACGGTTCCTTTTGTTCCGATTCCGAAAGTGTAGAGAGAAATGTTCTTTTCGGCGGCAAG
The DNA here is from genome assembly GCF_946187725.1 of uncultured Treponema sp. Lineage (GTDB taxonomy): Bacteria > Spirochaetota > Spirochaetia > Treponematales > Treponemataceae > Treponema_D. Next base: position 117,547 of record NZ_CAMHSK010000006.1, on the reverse strand, counting down.
ATTTGCAGCTGTTTCCGGATGAATTGAACCCGCGTTATTTTCACCGTCTGTAATCAGAACGATGCACTTTTTGGGAGCTTTGCTTGACGAAAGATGATAAAGGGCCGTGGTCAAACCTGTTCCAATTGCAGAACCGTCGCCGAATTCACCGATGTTGAGCGAATCAAGTCGTTTTTCGAAGAAAACTAAATCATTTGTGGGGGGGACGATACATGCTGCTTCACTTGCCATAGCTACCAGCCCGTAAGCAGCTCCTTTTTCGGTGGATGTAAGCGTTTTTATCCCGAGTTTTGCGGCTTCAAGTCGGGTTGTAACTCCGTTAACAAGTGAAATATCCCGGGCTGCCATCGATGGACTTGTATCAAGGACAAAAAGAATGTCGGTTCCGCGTGAAGTGTAAACTTTTTCCTGATGACGGATTATCGGATTCGCAAGTGCAATCACAAGAAAAATAAAGGCTGCGTGTGCAAGAAGTTTTGACAGTATAGAAACGACATTTGAGAAAGAATCTTTGTAAACGAAAGATTTTCCGTTCCAGTCCGAAATAATGAGAGGAAACGCTACTTTTGAGAAAATGCCGAAATGTCGGAGAACATGGATAAGAAAAATCGCAAAAAAAAGAAGAAATGCAGATGGGGTTTCAAATTGAATCATTCTTCTTCCTCCGAATCAAAATTTTCAATGAGGCGTATTGCACTTTCTGTCAGGCCGATTCTTTCGTTAGTGCCGTCGTTTTTGTCTGTGACGAGGAAATGTGCATTTTCGGCGAATCGAATGTAATCGAGTCTGTTGAAGATTTCAAGCAATGTGTTTACGCAGTCTTCCTGTTTTTCGCTTAATGAACCGCCCATGATTTGTGTGAAAAGCAGCGGAATTTTTGCACTTGTAACAGAAGAAAAATCAGTGCTGAAGCGTTTGTTGAGAAAAATCCTAAGAATATGCTGAAGTTCGGCGGCAAAATCTTTATCGGAAGGAATTTTGGCAGAATCTTTTTGAAGAAGAAGAATTTTTTTAATTGTTTTGCGTGAATTTCTTTTAAGTGAATAAAGATAGGTAAAATTGTCAATGAAGCGTGCAATTCCCGGAAGATGCAGAATCACAAATACGAGCGTGGAAAAAAGAATCAGGGAAACAATGGCTATAATTACAAGAAAAAGTGTTGTGCCAGGAAGAGTGAGCGGACCTGATTGAGGCATAAAAGAATTATTCCCGGTTTTTTGTACCAGAGATTTGACTTCAATCGGGGAAAGAGAAACAATGAATGGGATGGCCGAATGTGTTTCTATTCCATATTCACTTTCAAGAGAAAAACGAACCAGTGATGCCAGATTAAATGGCGGAATTACGCAAAATCCTGTTTTCCATGGGATTATATTGATGGTGAGAGTGTATTCTGAACCTGTTCTGCGGATATCTGCGTTTGTTACTGTAAAATTTGATTCATTTGCCTTGAAGAAGTGAAAATCAGTGCGCAAAGAGATGCTTGTGTTTTCGGTAAGTGGAAATGATTTTCCGAAAATTTCTGCGTCAGAATGAAAAATATAGCGTACTTCGGCGGTATCACCAATGTAAATGATTTTGGGCATGACAATCTGGAGATTCTCTGCACTAAGGAAAAATTGAGATAAAATCAATTGTGTGATGACAGCGATTGTTTTTATGATTTTTTTCGTTGGAAGATTCATTCTTATCTACTATATTCTAGCTTTTTGTTGTTTGCAACAGTTTGGCCTAGTCACTCATCATCTGTTCTGTAAAATCTTCAGCGTTGCCCTGCCAGGTTATTTTTCCGCCTTTCAGAAGAATAATTCTATCACTGACGGCTTTTGCTTCGTTTAAATCATGAGTTACCATAATTCCTGTGAATCCGAAATCTTTTTGAAGTGTGCGGATTTCCGAAGCGAGTTTTTTTCGCAGTGGGGCATCAAGGGCGGAAAGCGGCTCATCAAAAAGGATGAGTTTTGGCTTTATTATAAGAGTGCGTGCAAGTGAGACTCTCTGTGCTTCACCGCCTGAAAGCGTTTCTGGAGAGCGCGGACCGAATCCTTCAAGATTAAATTTTTTGAGAAAATCAGCGGCACATTCACGGCTTTCTTTTCGGCCAAGCCCTTTGCATCGAAGTCCGTATGCAACATTATCATCAACCCTAAGGTGATTGAAAAGATTTGCTTTTTGGAAGACCATTCCTACTTCCCGTTTTGCAGGAGCAAGATTTGTGATTTCTTCGCCGTCAAGGAGGATTTTTGTTGATTCGCTGGCTTTTTCCAGACCTGCAATGAGTCTTAGGACAGTCGATTTTCCGCTTCCACTTGGACCTACAATGGAAGTCATTGTGTTTTTCTCACAAGAAAACGATACAGAAAGATGAAAAGATTCGTAGCTGTAAGTTAAATTTTCTGCCGTAAAGTACTGTTTTTCCATGACATTCCCTTTTGAAATCAAATTTTTTTAAGTTTGTTTGCCAAGCCGAAAACTACTGCACAAAGAAGACCTAAAATCATTCCTGCGGCACAGGCTTCGTGAAATCTGTAGCTTCCAGCAAGACGATATGTGAAAAGCGAGAGATTTGAAAATTTTGGAAGGGCAAGAACTAGTGGCAGAGTTGTGTCTCCAGCACTCACAGCAAAACAAAATCCGGCCGCACTTAAAATTCCACGCCAGCTTTGAGGAAGGTAAATTTTGAAAAGTAAATCGGCGTAATGCGGGCTTAATAATCTTGCGGCATCTACGGATTCCTGTTGAATTTTTGAAAGTGATGCGTAAATCTGCCGGAAAGCGAGCGGCCATGTTAAAAAGACTTGTGCGAGAATTAAATGAAAGACGGTTCCGCGCTTAACTGTGGAAATGATTACAACACCGGTGATGACACTCGAAATTGCCATTGGAATCATCGGTAAAACGCGAAGAATGAGAATCCTTCCAGTTGAATCAAAAGAGCGCAAAAAAGACGAATAGAAAAATGCTATGACAGTGCATAGAAAACTTGATGCAAGGGCGACTAGAATCGTTGTGAAAAAGGAAGATGCGAAGCCGCGCATTCTGAAAAGTTTTTCGAAAGTTGAAAGGGTAATAACTTCTCGTGCAGAGGAGAGTGCGTTGTAAAATATTGAGAAAAGCGGTGCAAGAAAGAACAGCAGGATTAAACCAAAAATCAATGATGCGGAAAGCACTTCAAAAGGACCAGAGATTCTTTTATCAGGATTCTTTTTGTAAAATGAAATTCCTCTGGTTCTTGCGGATTTTTGCTCCAGAAAAGAGTAGAGTGCAACGAAAAGACATGCGAGTGAAGTTTCTGTCAATGCAAGTTTTGCCGTTTCGGAGTAATTAAGCGTTGCCTTTGCTGTTCTGTAAATTTCAACTTCAAGGGTGGTGCATCCGACTCCACCGAAAAGCAAAATGATAAGAAAACTGAAAAAGCAGTAGAGAAAGACAAGCATCCCTGATGAGACGATTGAAGGAATCAGCTGATAAATTGTGACTGTTCTGAATATTCGGGCTTCACCTGCACCTAAAAGCCTTGCCGTTTCGGCCTGTTCTTGTGGCAGTCGAATCCACGAATCGTGAACAGTTGCCATTACAATAGGAAAATTGTAGAACCCTTGTGCGATTATGATTCCAGAAAAACTGTATAGGGATTTGAAAAATGGTTCGTCTGAGTCGCATAAAGTCTTAATGATTGTGTTCAGTGTGCCTGAAATTCCGAAAAAAGACACAAAGCCTAAGGCAATAAGCAAGGCAGGAATGCATAAGGGAACGGAAGAGAGGGAAAGCAGAAAAGATTTTCCGAAGAAGTTTCTGTTTGCTGTGAAGAATGTCGCTGAGATGCCAACTAAAAGTGCAAGCACTGTTGAGCAGATTGCCTGAAAAACAGTGAATGCACTTATGTATAGAAGATTTTGCACGGCTCGCTATTTGAGCGTGATTACTGCCACATCGGCAGCTTCTTGCAGAACGGTATTGTCGCAGGTAACAGTTTTTGAAGGCTGTGCGGCTTTTTTGTAACATTCAGGAAGTTTTACATTTTTGTTGACAGGGTACATCCACTGAGTAAGCGGAAGTTCTTCCTGTGCTTCTTCACTGATTAAAAAGTCCATGAAAAGTTCTGCGAGTTTGCGGTTTGGTGCATTTTTTAAGATGCCTGCACCTTCTACCTGAATTGCATGACCGTCTTCAAAAATCAAAGCTTTGTAATAATCAATTTTGTCATATTCAAGGTTTGCAGCCGGGCTTGTAGTGTAGCTGATTACGAGAGGTGCTTCACCGTTTGTAAACAATCCGTATCCTGTGCTCCAGCTCGGTGCAAGCGAGAGAATGTTTGCTTTGAGTGAAGCCCAGAATTCCTTATAGCTTGCCTCTGTCGTGAAAATTGCTCGTGTCCATGCAACAAAGCCCAGACCAGGTGTGCTTGTTCGCGGATCCATGAGGATGATTTTGTCTTTGTAGACAGGATTTGTCAAATCAGCAAGTTTTTTTGGTTCTGGAAGATTTGAGCGTGTGTCAAAAATGAAGGCAAAATGGCTGTAATCGTAAGGAATGATTTTGTCTTTTGTGCCAAGATAATTCTGCAAGTCTGAATCGATGATTGAATCTGCGTTCTTTGGTTTGTATGACTCAAGGATGTCGGATTCAAGTGCTTTTGGAGCCGTATTGTTGTCGATTCCAAGAATGATGTCTGCCTGGCAATTGTTTTTTTCAAGAATAGCACGACTCAATGCCTGAACTGCATCGCCGCAATCAACGAAATTTGCTTTGATGCCGGTTGATTTTTCGAATTTTTCTGCGAGTTTTGGTGCCGGCCCCCATTCAGAAACGAAGCTACCGTAAGTATAAATTGTGACTTCGCCTTTTTCTGATGGTGACTGGCCGTTTGCACCGTTTTTAGAAGATTCTGCTTTGTGACAGGCAAAAAACAGAACTGAAGATGTAATAATAGAAGAAAAAATTAAGAGAGACTTTTTCATGTCTTCCTCCGCCGGTATTGTCCGGATCAGGTTGGAGCTTCATACGAAACTCTGCGGGTGTAATCTCAGCTATGCCACATTTAATGATAGACGGCATCGCACCCCGGAATAAGGTAAATTATACTGATTTAAGCAGCACTAGGCAATATTTTAAGAAATGCCAGTTGATTGCCGCGTTAATCAGATTTTCCTTAGGTTCCGAAGCAGAGAATCCATTTTCCTGTATATTCAGTAGATGCGGAATTTGACAGGTACATTTTGTTCCATGTCATTTCGTAGTAGAGACCTGCCCAAAGATGAGCGGATTTTTTGCGGTTTTTTGAAGGATGCAGAAGTTCTCCACCGTATCGTAGCGTGATTGTATGCAATGAATAGCTTGAATTGTTATCTTCTTCGCTGACGATTGCCCTTAAATCAAAATGCTGATAGGTCATCTGCCCTTTGATTCGTATATATCGGAAGAAATTGAATGCAATGCTTTGTTTTAAGTATGGATAGGAAAGCGAACGGAAACTCAAACTGCTGGAATCGGAACTGTTTTCATCACCATAGTGGTAGGTTGTATCAGAATCCGTGTAGAGGGTGACAAGAAAGGCCGGTACCATAAATCCTTCGGCTGTAAACGAAATGTATTTATGAATCGGAATTGAAAGTGAATATCCGAAAGATGGGCCAATCAACCTGTAAGTCTGATGCATATCTGTGAGGGCAAATCCTGAATTTTTAAGGGATGGATTGCTTTCACTTGAAAAGAAGACTCCAGAGTTCGTTGTGGTATGCGAGTATTGAAAGTAAAGGCCTATGTTGAATTGCGAGAATATGCTTTTTGAGCGGATGTCACTGTCTCCGATAAAAAAGACGACCGGATTCGGCATTAGTACGATTGAGCGGACTTCCGTGTTTTTGAGTTCAGTGTTTGAATTTGTTGATGTGATGTAATGGTCATATTCTCCACGGAAACTTTGCGAAAGATTTTCTGACCAGTCGTAATATGCCGCTCCAAAAACCATGCTGCCGTGCCTGTGCGGTTCTGCTCCAAAATCGACTCTGAGAGGCAGTTTGTCATCAAGAAGGTCACGCACGAATATAATAGGATTAAAGATGATTTGAGTCTTTGTTTCTGCTGAAGTTTCAATGGCGCTTTCAGTTTGATTCATGCTGTTTTCTGGTTCTGCGTTCAAATCAGTTTCTGCAGGCAAAATAGCCGTAAAAATAGTGCAGAGTAATGAGATTGAAATAAAACGCTTTTGAATCAGAAAAGGCATGAAAATATTATACTTTATTTGCAATTTTTTTTGAAGAAATTTTCCAAATTCTATAGACCATACCCTTATTTTCCTTTATATTCGCATTTACATCATTTTTACTTTTTACTAGGCAGTCGCTGTACTGGCTCGAATCATTGTGCAAGGTGGTATTTCATGTTCAATCGTGAGGACTACATTTCTGATTCAGAATGGAACAGGTTCTTAGAGTTTTCAAAGGATTTGGAAACTCCAAATGTCGTGATTAATCTCAAACAGATTAAGTACAATTTCATCAAACTTCGAGATTCTTTCCCATACGCCCACATCTATTATGCGATGAAATCGAATCCTGGAGAACCGGTCTTGAAAATGCTTGCCGAGTTAGGCTCAAATTTTGACATTGCCTCTCGCTACGAGCTGGACAAAATTCTTTCTATCGGTGTTACCGGTGATCGTCTTTCTTACGGCAACACAATCAAAAAGGCAAGGGACATTAAGTATTTCTACGAAAAGGGTGTCCGCATGTTTGCCACTGATTCAAAAGATGACCTCAAGGCAATCGCAGAAAATGCTCCGGGCAGCCGCATTTATGTCCGCATGTTAATGGAAAACACTCAGAGTGCAGACTGGCCTCTTTCACGCAAATTCGGCTGTCATCCAGATATGGCTTATGATTTGCTTGTTATGGCTAAAAATCTTGGTCTCACACCATACGGAGTTTCTTTCCATGTCGGAAGTCAGCAGCGTGATATTGGTGCATGGAACGATGCAATCGCAAAGGCTTCTTATCTTTTCTCATCACTCGAAGAAGAAGAGGGCATCCGTCTTTCAATGATTAATATGGGCGGCGGTTTCCCGGCACACTACATTCAGCCGACAAACGAGCTTGAAACTTATGCTTCAGAAATTACGCGATATTTGCATGATGATTTTGGTGATGAAATCCCGATGATTATTCTTGAGCCGGGCCGTTCTTTGGTAGGCGACTGCGGAATCCTTACGAGCGAGGTCGTTCTCGTAAGCCGCAAAAACAATACCGCATTGCAGAGATGGGTTTATCAGGATTCAGGAAAATTCAACGGTCTTATTGAGACTTTGGATGAATCAATGAAGTATCCTGTAATTTCCTCAAAAGACAAGCCTGGTGAAAAGGAAGGCGAGGTCATTCTTGCGGGTCCTACTTGCGATAGTGCTGACATCATGTACGAAGATTTCAAATATAAACTTCCGCTTTCCCTCAAAGCAGGAGACAAACTTTACTGGCTTACAACCGGTGCGTATACAAGCACTTATGCCAGCGTAGAATTCAACGGTTTCCCACCGATTAAAACATACTTCATGTAATCTTTTTTAAGCCTGCTTTTGCGGGCGGTTTTGCCTTGTGTCAGAGTCGCCCGCAAACACTGCGATAATATCGATTTTTTTTCATATTATTATTACATTTTGTATTCACCGTCAGTGCATTTTATAATGGTTCCTTTAGGTATACTGCTCTTGTTTTCAATATTTATATTTTTCCAGTCCTGAATAGTTAGAGCGTAGTTAATTGTCTTAAATTTTGGACAATTATCGAAAATTTCATATCCGAATTGATCATTAGATTTCATTTTTTTTCCGATGGATATGCTTTCAAGATTTAAACATCCCTTAAATGCTTGGTTTCTTATCTGGGAAGTTTTGGAAGGTAATTCAAAATTCGTTAGGGAAATACAATCTTCAAAAGCAGATTGACCTATATATGTAACATTTTTTGCTGAAAGATTAGTTAGCGAAGAACACCCTTTGAATGCATACAAATTTAAATATATTACAGAATCTGGAAGTGTTATGGAGTATAGTGCTTTACAGTTGTAGAATGTTCCATTGAGCTTTATTGTGTTACCATTTTGGCTTGCAGAAATAATTGATAAATCGGTAACTTCGCTCATATCAAGGTTTATTAGGATTTCTTCCTCATCAATAGTTAATAATGCATTATTTAGTTTGCTAATTTCTTCTCCAGACATTTTTCATTTGTATCGTTGCTGTTATTTTCATCAGTTTGTGTTTTTTTACCTGTTTGAAAATCATTGTCATTAGAGGTTTCCGTGTTACAACTAAGAATGAGAAGACTTCCTGTTAACAATAAGACTGATTTAAGTTTTATTTTCATAATAGCCTCCTAATACAATTACATCATCGATATAATGTAATTACATATTATAGTGATGTCGATTACATTATAAGCCAAATTGTATAGGCTGCCCTGGAAGTTTATAAAACTTCCAGGGCAGCCTTTTTATGTTTAAATGATTGCTGAAGATTTTGCAGTTGTTTTTTCTTTATGCACAGGCTGCTTATTTTGCTTCAATATGGAATTTTCCATCTTCATTGATGCTTGCAGTTACTTCTAAATCTACAGCTCCGTTGTTTGTAAATTTCAGCTTATCAGTGTAACCCTTGTCTGCCGCACAGATTGATAACTTTTCCGGTTCTTCAAAATCCCAAATAATATAGGTTTTTAGAATCAGTTTATTATCTAATACGGTGTCATCCCATGGGTTAGTATCTGCTGTGCTTAGCTTTGTCAGCAACGGACGGCCGTAAACAGAATAACCAGCTGGAACTGTAAATGTAAATTTATTATCATCATCAAATTTTTTAGTATACGATTCTGTTGCAGGTTCATTTTCTACATAGTCAGAAACCCACATTATTGCCATTGTTTGTTTGAGTTCTTCAACAGAAACCTTTTCTGCGTGAATGTTTTTTACGGTTATTTCATTAGGAATTGCATCATGAATACCGATTTTAAGACACGGATTTTTATTCAGATCTCCTTTTTCATATTCAGAAAACGGTTTAACTCTGTTTAGATAATCTACATCTTTGTTTGCGTAAATGAATGTGATAACTTCAGTGTCAACACCCGCTTCAAGTAACCACGGCTCTGACCAGGCCCATGTATATTCTGGTTTTTGTTCAAGGTCATTGATATTTATGTTCGCTGTAAGCTTACTCGTGGCATTTTTTACATTCATTGTATAAGAGACTTTGTAAAAACTACCTTTTTCAATAGATAAGTTCATTATTTTTCCTGTTTGTTGCCATTTGTCTGCGGTAGCACTTTTAAATTTTATAGTGAATTCTTCATCTGTTCCTGTTACAGACAAATCTTTTTCTGTCAGAAATTCTCCTGTTTTCCATAGATTCACAGGAGGTGTTTTTTCTGTTGTTTCAGAAATTTCTATATCTTTAATCTGAATATCAACACTTTCTTCTGTTGTTTCCATAGCTGTTTCAAGACGAAGCATTGAGAAGCCCTCCTTGAAAGTTCCTGTATAAACTGAAATATCAGTCCATTCATCTTTTGTTGTCTTGAAAAAAGCTGTCACACCGTCACTAAAAATTGTTCTAGGCTGATGCAAAGAAATTGCATTGCGATTTGTGCGGAATTTGTATGAGATTTTATAATTTGTGTCAGGCTTTCCGTCAAAAACAAGAGGAATGCTTGTACATTCACTCCAAATTTCAGGTACCTTTTTAAATGATGCAGAATATACTCCGTCAACAGGTTCTAAAACACTATCACTACCTTCACTCCAGAAAATTCCCGTTTTTATGAAATCTTCATTGCTGGATGGCGGATTGTTATCCTCTGTATTTGTTTCTGTGTTAGTGTCATTGGTATTAGTGTTATTTCCATTATCCGTTCCTGTATTAGATTCAGAGTTGTCAGTACTTCCAGTATCGGAACTGGAATTTGAGTCATTGTTTTGATTGTCGCCATTTCCACCGCTTGATCCATTATTCTGCCCAATCTTCTTAAAAGATTCCTTTACTTGAGTTGTAAGAGTTCCACTCTCTCCGTCAGCTATGCCAGAAATGATAATACTCTTGTAAAGCTCAATCCGAGTTCTATCAGGACTTACCTTTCGATAAACTTTTCTGTTTTTTATACTTGTAATCTTTACACCGTGATTTTTTAATTCATCAATTGCTGTATCAAAAACTGAATCAGAATATGCCTCTTTATATAATTGTTCAAATTGAGCATAAGTGACAGTTCCATTTTTTATTATAGATGTATCAGAACTTTCCGAAAGTATTACTGAATCATTAGTATTTGTACCAGTGACTTCAAAATTTACACTTGCAGATTGATTTATAAAATCACCAGCTCCCGTCATATTAAGTATCTGTGATGCTGTACAATTCCATTTTCCGATAAACCAATTCATATCTGTTAAATCGTCCCAGTCATCGTAACCAGTTACATTTGCTTCTGGTATGATTGGAACTTTAGTTTCCGTTGTACTATCATCATTTGATCCGTTATCACAAGCCGTAAAAAACAGACTGACAGCGAAAAGCGATGAAAATATCGCAAAAATCCATGGTTTCTTACTCATAATTATTCCTCCAAAAAAAATAAAGCCTATCGCAAAAGCGTATGAGAAAACATTGTTAGTCATAGTTTTTTACGATAGGCTTTTTTAAATTATATTGTTGCGAAGTTTCGCAACAAAGAACTATTGCAAGTTCTTTGTTCAGTGTACACTGAACAAATTTTTTTGAGGTTTTTCTTGATTTGCGATTAAGGAAGTTACTAATCGGGGTGCGCTTAACTTTTGCGGGCTTTTTTTATGGTGTTTTTTAGCTTTCTGTGATAAAATAATTGCAACTTTTTTCTTTGGCGCGTGTCTAAATTTGATAGCACAACTTTCAGTCATAAAATGGGGTTTTGAAAATGAATTTTTATTCAGATTATGTAGAAAACGGAACAGAATTTACAAATTACGAGGACTTAAAAAAGAATTTCAAAATCAAGGTTCCAGAGAACTTCAACTTCTCATATGATATAATTGACCGTTATGAGCAGCTTGAACCTGGCAAACGCGCCCTTGTTTGGTGTGATGATTCAGGTGAGGAAAAAGTTTTTTCTTTTGCAGATATTGCCCGTGAATCACGCAGAACGGCAAATTATCTGGTATCAAAAGGAATCAAAAAAGGCGATGCCGTAATGCTCATTTTGCGCCGCCGCTACGAATTCTGGTTTTTTATCACGGCACTTCATAGAATCGGGGCAATCGCTGTTCCTGCAACAAATCAGCTTCTGCAGAAAGATTTGGAATACCGCACGAATGCAGCCCAAATCAAAATGATTGTCTCTTATGACGATACAATTCAGGAAGAAATTGAAAAGGCAATGCCGGCTTCTCCAAGCGTAAAATCACTGGTAACTGTTCAAAGTGACCGTGAGGGCTGGATTTCATATTCAAAAGAAATCGCTTCGTTTGGCACAGATTTCCCGCGTCCGCAGGGCGAGCTTGCAACTCATAACGAAGATGTCATGCTTCTTTACTTCACTTCTGGCACTTCTGGCTATCCAAAGATGGTTCAGCATAACTTCGCTTATCCGCTTGGGCACATTGTAACTGCAAAATACTGGCAGAATGTTATCGATGATGGCCTTCATCTTACTGTTGCAGAAACAGGATGGGCAAAATCTGTCTGGGGTAAGCTCTACGGTCAGTGGATTTGCGGTTCGGCAGTTTTTGTTTACGACATGATTCAGTTCAAGCCTGGCGTACTTCTCAAAAAAATCGAACAGTATAAGGTAACCACTTTCTGTGCTCCACCAACTGTCTACAATTATCTTGTTCGTGCAGATATCAATAAATACGATCTTTCTTCTCTCAAATATCTTGTAACTGCTGGCGAAGCATTAAATCCTGAAGTTTACAACAAGGTTTACGAGGCAACTGGGCTCAAAATGTTTGAGGCTTATGGTCAGACTGAAGCAACCGTTATGGCAGGCAACTTCCCGGGCATGGAGCCAAAACCGGGTTCAATGGGCAAACCTGCTCCTGGTTATGATATTACAATCGTTCGCCCGGATGGCACAAAATGTGATCCAAAAGAGCCTGGAGTAATCGTTGTAAATCTTGAGAATGGTCGTCCGTTTGGTCTCTTTACAGGATACTATCACGATGAAGAGCGTACAAAATCAGTCTTTGAGAACAATAAGTATCTTACTGGTGACACCGCTTATTACGATGAAGACGGCTATATCTGGTTTATTGGCCGCAATGACGATGTAATTAAAAGTTCAGGATACCGAGTTTCACCATTCGAAATCGAAAGCATTTTGCAGCAGCACCCGGCTGTTCTGGAATGTGCCGTAACAGGTATTCCAGATCCAAGGCGAGGTCAGGCAATCAAGGCTACAATTGTTCTTACAAAACTTTACGAGGCAAGCGAGCAGCTCCGCATTTCGATTTTGGACTGGATGAAAGAAAAAACTGCGACATACAAGCATCCGCGAATCATCGAATTCGTAAATTCCCTTCCAAAAACAATTTCAGGTAAAATCCGCCGCGTAGAAATCCGCGAGAACGACGAAGCAAACGACACGAAGGCGTAAAATCTGAAAAGTAAAATTTCTCACAGAAGGCACTGGGTTCACAGAGAATTTTGCGTTAGGGATTGTAGGGGCGGCGAAGCCGTTGCCGAAACGAAGTGCAGGCAATGTAGTGCGAATGCACGGAACCACGGAAAGCCCGGCCATTGCGTAGCAATGGAAACGCCATTATTAGCTTTTCGTTTTCCACTTTCAACTTTCCGTTTAAAAATCTATGCCTTTTAGGAAGCGTTCCTGGAATTCGGGGATGCCTGCAAGGTTGATTTGAACGGACTTTTTGGCGAGCGCTTTTGCTTTTTCTCGAAGGACATTTGAGAAAAGAAGGGCGCTTGCTCCTGAAAGTGCCGCATTCCCCAGATGAATCGTGCGTTTTTCTAATTGAGGCGGCAAAAGACCGATTGCCGTTGCTTCTTCAAAGTTGATTTTTGAACCGAAACCACCTGCAATGCAGAAGACTGGTGTTTCTTCGGTGTGTTCAAGCAGAAATTCGAGACCCGTTTTGACCGCTGACTTTGCAAGCTGAAGATTTCGGATGTCCTGCTGCGAGAGATAGACAGCCGGAGTAAGTTCAATGCAGCTTGTGCCGTCACCGAGCTTTGATTTTTCGCGGGTAATCATTCCGTTTTTGTCGATATATTTGTTTTTTAGCATGACAGCCGCCGCACTGATTAAGCCGGTACCGCAAAGACCGCGTGGCTTTTTGTCACCGATTGTGTGGCAGTTGAGTTTGTCGTTTTTGTAAGTGATTTTGTCGATTGCACCGTCAATTGAAGGCATACCGCAGCTGATATTCGCGCCCTCAAAGGCCGGGCCTGAAGCTGCCGATGTGCAGAGAATGCGACCTTTTTTGCTTTCAGAATCAGGGATGTAAAGACATAACTCGCTATTTGTACCGATATCTGCCAAAAGAAGCGGGGCAGTGACTTTAGATTCCCATGGGCGCAAGGTAGAAGGCTCATTTTTTGTGTTGGGAACAGGGAATCCTGCCGCTACCATTGCACAAACCGCATCAGCACCGATAAAAGCCCCGATGCAAGGCGGAATATAGACATCTGTGTCCTTGTCGATTGTGCTTGAATTGAAAATCTGAAGAAGTTCCGGCGTGGGTTTGTCCAAGGCTGTAGAATTTGAGAAAACTTTGCCGTCACGAATCTTTTTCCAAGTTGTTGTTTTGTCAAAAAGTGTTGCCGGAGTGAATGGAGCCGCAGCCATGTTGTTGACTGGAACTGAACAAAGGAAACTGAGCATTGTGGTGTTTCCTGTGATGACGATAGAAGTGACTTTTGGCTGGAAACCGCGCGGAAGAAGATTTGCCGACTCGTAGACGGCTTTTGCAAACATCTTTTCGAGCTGGCTGATTATGCAGTAATGAAGGGCAGAAGGACCGCTTTCGACGACTTCTGATGAGCCTGTGAGCGGCGGGCGTACAGCAAAGGCAATTCTTCGGATAATGTCATAACCATAGCGAACCTGATTGTTTTTTTCAGCAATGGTCAGCAGGTGCTTTCTGTGTAAAAGAGACCATGTGCTGACCGCGATAGTTGTTGTTCCGATATCGACGGCAATTCCAAGTTCTGCTGGAGACACTTCTGAGCCAACCTGCTCTGGAATTACCGGCATTTTGCCTTCTGTAACAATCTGCATAAAAAATCCTGTTTATAAATATATAATAGGATACACCTAAAATAATGAATTTTCAATGATTTTATGAGACTTTGGAAAATCAGGCTTTGAAAACCTCTATTTCAGGCTGCAGGCGTGGATTTAATCATGCATGCTGAGTTTTACGGATACGCAGAAAATATTGTCTCTTGAACCGCCTCTTGGCATGCTTTTCAGGCTTGCACAAATAACGGGCGCAATTGAGTTCAAATGATATGAAAAATCGTAGGCGAGAGCGAATTTAAAGCCATTTCCCCAGCAAGATTTCTGTGTTTGATCGTGGTCATCAAATGATATGACATCAGTGCGGCGGCCGAGGGCATAATCAACGGATGCGTAAAGGCCTCCTAAATTCGGGTAAACTCTAAAACCGGCGAGAAGAGCGTAATCCATGAGATAAATATGGTCAGAACCCTGCCATCGGAAGTCAAATACAGCGTCTCCACCTACAGAAAATACGAGCTGCTTGTTCATGGGCATCAAAAGGAGTGCGTCCATGCAAAAAATTGTCTGATTTATGTCTCCAAGTGCTTTATTTCTGTTTTTCGTTTCTTTGTCGCCGTAAAAAACATAACCTGAGCCGATTCCAAATTCAACTCCAGAGTTTGAAAAGAGCGGTAAAGTGAAAAGGGCAAGCAGTAGTCCAAGACTGAATATTTTTTTGTTCATAGAAATATTATCGGCAAAAAGAAGTCAGAAGTTATGATTAACATTTACGGTGATTTTGCCGTTCGTGGAATCAAAAACGGTCTGTTTTAGCGATTCAAAATCTTTCTCTGCAATCTGGCCCGAAATCGAAATCAGCTCGCCGAAATCTTCACTTAAATCGTAAAGCGTAAAACTTTCAAAAATCTTCTTTACAACCTGATACTGCTGATAATCGCATTTAAGGTCAAAAACGCATTTTTCGACCAGTTCTTCAAAATCACATTCCGCGAGAACATTTTTTACGCCGTCACCGTAAGCATGGACTAGCCCGCCAGTTCCCAAAAGTGTACCGCCAAACCAGCGCGTAATTGTGACAAGGAGATTCGTTGCGCCGCTTCCTTTGAGAACATCGAGCATTGGTCTGCCCGCAGTTCCACCGGGTTCACCGTCATCGCTCATGCCCATCAATTCTGCATTTTTACCGCAGATGAAAGCGTGGCACACATGAGTTGAATCGGCATATTTCTGTTTCTGGCTTTTGATTTTTTCGCGCACCTCGGCCTGAGAAGAAATCGGGAACAATTCAGAAAGAAAACGAGAACCTTTGATTGTCTGTTCGCACGAAGCGTATGATTTAGGTATAAGCATTTTTTAACCGCAGATTACACTGACTGACACAGATTACAATTCCTGTTCATCAGTGCGAATCAGTAATGGATTTTCAGGTTTGGAGTGTTGATTCTGAAGTTCTTCGTAAAGAACTGGCACCGTGAGGTAAATCCGTATCATTGCAGTGTAAAGATTTACGAAATACGCAATGTTCAGAAGGAAGACAAGAATTGAAAGGGCAGATGCCTTTTCTTCTGGGATGAAATTTACAATCAATGCAAGGAAAATTGCGGCCAAAAGCTGCTTTCCGCCTGCACGGATTGCAAAAACAATCAGACGGAAAACATTTTTGCGCATAAGTTTTGCACTCTGATTAAACAAATCTGGAACCTTCAAATTCGGATTGTCAAAATGCAGGTTAAAAACGAATACAAAGTGAATTAAAGTGAACAATCCAATCAGAAAAAGAATTACGATGAAAATCCCCATGAAAGTGAGTGTATTCAGCATAAAATCTGAGATTAGCTCTGTATTTTCGCTTGCTGCCTGAAGTTCTTCGATGGAAATGAGCTGGAACGAAAAATCAGGATTGATTTGTGAAAAAATGAATTTTGCGGCAAAGCGGGCAATTATGACAAGAACTGAAAAAATCCCTGCAAAGGCAAAAATTACTTTGCGTACATTGCCAAAGCACTTGAAGCCGATGAAAATATGACCGAGAGTCACATGCTGCTTTCTGGTCATTCTTAAAAGCATGACGGCGAAACCGAATTGAAAGGTGAGCCAGACGCATAGTGCGATGAAAGCAAGTGCAAGCATAAGGATTCTGGAGATAAGCAGACTGGAGCCAGTTTGAGCCATTCGAAGTGATGGTGACAGAATCGCAAAAAAACTTAGTGTTTCCAGAATCGACATGAGAAACAGGGCGTACATGATTCTGCCAATATACATGGAAGAAACCTGATTCAGCTTGACCATTAAGCGTTTAATATTCATAAGCGAGAACAGATTAACATACATTCAGACAAATTAAAAGACTGGGGATGACTGATAAGTTCAGTGGTTACGGTCATTGAGCTTGTCGAAATGACCATTCACACTATATGAGGTGGTTTCGACATAGGGAGCGTTAAAAAATCGCACTGCGATTTTAGCGATTCTCCGAAGCAACTGTGTTGCGCAGGGCTCAACCACCGCAAAAACTTCTTCTTAGACATCCCTGCCAGATTAATTGAAATTGACAATCCTGTTTTTGAAGAAATCGATGACAGTCTGTTTGATTTCTTGGGGGCTTTTGCTCTTTAAGATGTAGCCCTGCGGATTCAGCTTAACAACGGACATGATTGCGTCTTTGTCGGCCTTTGCCGTGAGGAAAATGACCGGCAAATCTTTGATTCTTTCGTCGTATCTGATTTTTGCGAGCACAAAAGAACCGTCCATTTCGGGCATTTTGTAGTCAAGGAGAACCAAATCAACTGTCTGTGTATTGAGGAATTCAAGTGCCATTTCACCGGAATTTACGGCAGTGACATCAAAATCGTTCTGGAGCCAGCCTTTAATGCTTCTGAGCATGACGGCTTCATCGTCAACAACGAGAATCTTCTTTTTGGGGGCATCATTTCTTTCAATGACTGCAAGCAGATGGTTTATGTCGAGATTGTAGTTCGGAAAGCGGAACGATGGCAGCTTCGCGTAGATTTTTTCGTCGTTTAGCGAAAGCGGGGTAGTTCCGATTATATAGATGTACATGTTCATCCGCTGCTGCATTTTTGCAAGTGAACTTACAACCCCAAAATTTATGCTTTCAGTGAGACAGAGGATGACATGAATCGTTTTGTCGTTCGGGAAAAACAGATTTTCCGGGCTTGGACCAAACACTTCAAAATTGCAGTTAAAGTCTCTCAGTTTTTTTGTAAAAGTTCTTACTGCAAGCTGAGATTCATCACCTACAACATAGATTTCATTAACCATAAAGCACTCCTTATAAATTGCATTATTCCTTCAGAAGATTTCTGAGTTCCTTAAAATCCACATTCGTTGCGGCGGTGCGGATTTTATCAAATTTTTCAGCGAATGAAGGCGGAATCTTAAAGGCTGAAAATTCTGCCATTATTTCATCCATGCCGTCCATGTCAAAACTGATTGCACAGGCGTTTAACCTTGCAAGTTTATCTTTTAATTCGGATTCGGAAATTTCGCTCTTTTCAGAGGAAGTTTCTTCTCCGCTGTTTACGATTGAATTGAGTTTTTCTTTGAAACTTGCGTAAAGTTCCATAAGTTCAGGGTGTTTTGCACGAATTTCATCCGCTTCCTTTTTTTCTGATTTTTCTTCGAGCCAGGCCGCTTTTTGAGAGAGGTCAAGTGCACCAATCAGACGCGAACTGCTTTTGAGGGCGTGAACTTTCGTGCAGTAATTTTCCCAATCCTCGTTGGCAAAGAATTTTTCTAATTCAGATTTTTTATCATCGATTGTATTGTAAAAATTTTTGACTGCGTTTTCAAGGATATCGCTTGTGGCACAGTTTGCAATGGCCGCATCTGCATCAATTCCTTCGATGCCGCGGAGTTTTTCAAGGATTTCAGATTTTGCTTCATCATCGTTTTCTTCTGATTCATCTTCCCAATTTTCTTCTATATAATCTTCCGGGAGATAGCGGCGAATCATTTCTTCGAGTTTTTCAGGATTTACTGGTTTAGAAAGATAGTCGGTGAACCCTTCTTCAAGATACATTTTCTTTACGCCGGTTAGTGCGTTTGCCGTGAGTGCGACGCATGGCTTTCCTTTTGATTTGTTGTCTGCCATTGACTGCATTGCGTGGAGCGTTTCAATTCCGTCCATTTCGGGCATTCTGTGGTCAATGAAAATAATGTCGTAGCAATTTTCTTTGACCTTTTCGAGAGCTGCTTTTCCGCTCAAAACGGTGTCCAGCTTGATTCCAGTCTTTTTCAGAAGTCCTTTTATGACTTCGAGGTTCATTTCGGTATCATCGACAAAGAGAAGATGTGCTTTTGGAGCGTGCAGCTTTTCTTTGTAGCGGGCCATCGTTTCAATGCTTTCTTCGTAGGCTGTATTGATGTCGCCGACTTCCTGCCAGTCCACAACGCCCTGCTCTACCACAAAAGAGAATTCCGAACCCGAACCGTAGACGCTTTTTACATCGAGTTTTGTGTTCATCATGGCGAGCATTTTCATGACGATGCTCATGCCTAAACCCGTGCCTTCGATTGTTTTGTTCCGGTTTTCTTCGATTCGTTCAAATGGCGAGAAGAGCCGTTTCATGTCTTCTTCTTTGATGCCGATTCCAGTGTCCTTTACGCTGACTTTGAGAAGAATTTTATTTTCGCCTTCTAACTTGTCACAACTAATTTCTAGCTTGACGCTTCCTTTGTGAGTGTATTTTACGGCGTTTGTCAGAAGATTTAAGATACACTGTTTGATTCGGATGCTGTCACCGTAAAGCGATTTTGGAATGGTCGGGTCAGCCTGAAGAATGAAATTGAGTCCTTTCTTTTTGGCTCGCTCGCTAATCATATTCACTAAATCGACCACGACTGAAGAAATATCGTAATTTTCGGGGATAAGCTCCATCTTTCCGGCTTCGATTTTTGAGAAATCAAGAATATCGTTTACTATAGAAAGAAGATTTGAACTTGCTGTTTTGATGTTTGCCGCATATCCCAGAATCGTTTTATCATTTGATTCGCGGAGAATCATTTCATCCATGCCGAGAACCGCGTTGATTGGTGTGCGGATTTCGTGACTCATGTTTGCAAGGAAGGCACTCTTTGCCTGTGAAGCCGCAGTTTGCCGTTCAGCCTCGCTCTGGAGTTTTTCGCGAACTGCCCGTTCTTCCGCGATATTTTCGATTGCCCAAAGAACATGATGAAGCGTGCCGTCGGGATTGCGGTCAACCAGGATGAATCGTGCGCGGCACCAGCTTCCGAGTGCGCCTTTGAATTCATGTGCTATGGATTTTTTGCCCTTCATGCGCTCTTCGAGAGTGTCGAAATTGATGAATTCCATGAAATCTTCGCGTTCCTTTCCTGTGTTCATTACGCGTTCTTCCATTACACGGCGAACCGTTGCCCTTGCGTTTTTCATCGAGTTGCCGATTGATTTTGCGACTTCGCTGTGAACTTGAATTTCGGTAAAGGTGTCCGTGTTTAAGTCAAGTTCATGCAGTGAAAAATAAATGCTGGCCAGGAATTCGCTTTTGCTCTTGCTTCCAGAGATTGCGGCTTCTTTTTCGGTTCGTTCTTTTTCGATCTGCTCGCGGATGTATTCGATGTATTCCTGCATCTGAGTTATCATCATGCGGATATTGTTTGAAAGCTTGCCGAGCTCATTGTTTGATTCGTAAGGAATCTTGATGTTGAGTTCGCCTCGTGCCAGTTTGAAGGTCGCGTCAGAGATTATACTGATTGGCTTGATGATATTTTTGAGCGCAAGATAAAGTGCCAGAATCGTGAGCAGCAAGACCGCTAAAAAAGTAAGCAGAATTGGCATCAGCATTTGTTTTCTAACGATTTGCATTGCTTTTTCTGATATGGATACAATAAGAATCATATCGTTTTGGAGCTTGCGTTTGATTCCGTAATGCGTATCGTTATTCCAGTTGAAGGTTGAAAGTTCCCCATCGTCCGGGGTGCTGAATATATCCATAATCTCGCTAATGTCAGCCGTCTGTTTTATTAAATCAGTTTGCTGCGAAAGATGTGCATTATTGAAGTAAATAAGGCTGCCATCTTCAGAGATGAGAATTGCGAGTTGATTTTCGACAGGCAGTGTATCAATGACATTTTTGATTGTAGCAAGATTTATGTCCATGCCGACTACACCCAAAAATGAGTTATCTTTATAGATAGGGATGATGAAAGAAATCATCGTGATACCGAGATTTTTGTTTTCGTACGGGGCAGTCCAGACAGGAGACTTTTTCCAGAGAGGAATGTAATACCAGCCGACATGTTCAATGTCATTTGGATTGTAAAGTGAAAGGTCAGTGGGACTTACGCTTATGAAACCTCGTTTTATATCGCCTTCAAGGAAAATGCCCCGTTTTCCGCCAAATTTTTCGATGTTAAGACGGAAATAAAGTGACATTGCATCCTGCGCGATTCCTGTGAGCGAAATCAATTCTTTGCCAAGGGCAGCCATGTATTCTTTTTCGTACTGACTGTCGCGTAAAATCCGGTCTTCATCGATAGTGCGAAGAATGTAATCTTGTGCATTAAAAACGGCTCGTTCCACGGAAAGCATACTGAAATCAAGTTCAAGTGCTTTTTTGTCGGCAGTGATGTTCATTGAAGACATGAGCGTTGTTTTGCCGTCACGCACTTCACGCAAGAGGATAACACCTGCTGTAAGAAAAAACGCAAAGAGAACCAGGAAAATACATGTTCCAATTGTTTGTGTTCGAAGCGACTGCTTGTATTTCTTTTTCATTCTTCTATGCTCACTCCATTTCCGCCATTGGCTTTTACTTTATAGCAAAGCTGTACCGCACGATGATAGTTCGTCTTTATGCTTTCAGTTAAATCAACTTTCACGATGCCGACTGAAATCGTAACATCGAGTTTTTCTTTTATTTCTCTGCATAGGTCGTTAAACCGTTTTTCTGCTTCAGTGATGTCAAATTCGAGGAAAAAGACGAATTCATCGCCAGCCCAGCGGAAGATGATTCCATGCTCGTTTACGCATTTTTTTGTAAGTTCCACGATTCCGAGCAAAAGTTTGTTTCCGTCGCGGGTTTCGTTCGTTGTCTTAAATCGGTCAATGTCGAACATGGCAAGCGATTTGTATCGCGTCGTATTGAAAATTCCCTGTTCGCCATAAGCTTCGTTCAGATAGTTGCGGTTTGGAAGCCCTGTGAGAAAATCATGCGGATTATCGTTTCGTATGATTTCAGGCTGAGTTTTTTTGATTTGAGCTTTAATCAATAGGGCAAACAAAAGAATCGTCAGAATAAACAGAACAATAAAGGCAGGAAGCAAACTGTCGTCATCGGACGGGTCAAAATCCTGTATAACAAGATACCATTCGATTTCTGGTATGTAGCTGGTAATGCGCCAGCTTCCGTTTTTCTTGACAGTGTAGACAAAATCGCCGTTTTCTGCGCCGTCCGTGAGCGCTTCTGAAATGTAGGTATTTTCGATATTTGCTTCGTTGGTGTCCATTTGGACCAGACCGTCTTTGTTGATGAAAGTAACTTTTACACCGTGCTTCTTTTCTTCTTTAAGCATTTCTTCTCGTAAATCGTCTATAAAAAGCCCGATGCCGCTCATACCAAGAAGCTTTCCTTCGTCTTCAATCCGTCGGTTTATAAAAAGTGCCCATCTGTAGTCATAAACCTTGTCGCGGTCGATGACAATCTTCATCTTTTTGTTTGAGTTGACAAAAAACTGATACCAGTCATCATTCGGCTCGTTTTCAGGATCAAGGATTTTTGCAATTCCGTTCATAGTGTAGTATCGCCGTGTTTTTTCTGAGACAATATTTACAGGATAAAATTTAAAGGTTTTGGAAATCGAAGAAAGGTATCCGCAGACAATTTTTTCGATTTCGCTGCTTTCATACTGCGTTTCGTTTTTAAGAAGGTCTATCAAAAGTTCATTTTCGGAAATTGATTTTGAGACAGTTACTGGTTTTTCAAATTTTCCGTAAAGCTCATCAAATAAGTGGTGTGCCATTACAGTTCTGTTTTCTTCTATACTAGTGTCAAAGGTCAGAACGGATATGCTGATATAAGCAAGCACGGCACAAAATGCTAAAGCCAATGAAAGAATTGTAACCTTCTGTCTCATTAAAAAGCCTCCCTTATTGAACTTAGTTTGCTATTTCTCTACGAAAACTCCGTTTCCGCCTTCTGCCTTTACGCTGTGGCAAAGTTTTACCGCACGGTGGTAGTTCGTCTTTATGCTTTCTGATAAATCAACTTTTACGATGCCGACCGAAAGCGTGACATTAAGTGCTGATTTGATTTGCGCGCAAAGTTCAGTGATTTTTGATTCTGCTTCACTTATATCCATCTCAAGGAAAATCATGAATTTGTCGTCTGCCCATCGGAAGATAATTCCCCTCTCGTTCACGCAGTTTTTCATAGAATCCACGATTCCAAGCAGAATTTTGTTTCCATCGCGCTTTTCGGTAATAGTCTTGAAACTGTCAATATCGAACATGGCCAGTGATTTGTAGCGTGTCGTGTTGAAAATTCCCTGTTCTCCATAAGATTCATGCAGATAATTGCGATTTGGAAGACCAGTGAGTGAATCCGTAAGTTCTGAACCCTGAGATTCTACATGTACCGGTGCTTTCCAGATAAGTGTTAATGAAAGGAGCAATGCGAGCGAGAGAAGGACATACAACGCGATGACAAAAATTGTATTCCCTGAATTAATTACACTCGTGCTAAAAGTCTGTACTACAAGGAACCAGTCCAGATTGCTCATATAGCGGGTCATGCGGTAGCCGTCAGAAGAATTTTTGTTGTATGTGAAGGCAGCATTTGAAGCGTCGTCTTTGAGCGCGTCAGAGATGTAAACACTTTCGATATTATTTGAGTTACTGTCTACCTGTACAAGTCCTTCTGTGTTTATAAGATTTACCTTAAAACCGTAGCGTTTTTCGGCAGCGGTGACTATTTCCTGGAGTTCATCCATAAGGACACCTACACCGCAAACACCAAGAAGCGTTCCGTCGACATCTGTAACGCGTGCATTTACATAGACCGTCCAGCGATAGTTATACATTTCATTGCGGTCAGTATCGAGCTTATAGGGTTCTTTTGAATCAATGAAGAATCTATACCAGTCATCGTAAGGATCGACTTCTGGATTTACGATTTTTGCAATTCCCTGCGGAGTGTAATAGCGGCGGGTTTTCTCAGAAATGACGAAGACCGCTGTGTAACCGAATTGTTCTTTGATTGAGTTGAGATATGAACTTATCAGAGCTTCCATATCTTTTTCGCTGACAGATTTTTCGTTTTTTAGCGCATTTTTGAGCAGTTCATCAACGCATATTGTCTGCGTGATGATAATCGGTTTTTCTACAACGAGATTGAGTTCATCATGAATGTGTTCAGCGACAAGCTTGTTTCTGGCAATTTCGGTTTTTGAATCAGCCTTGCTCTTTTTGAGCGGTGAGACTTTTGTTCCTAAAATCAACAGAGAAACTGCAATAAGACTAGAAAATAAAATCTTTCGTATCATTCAAATATTCTAACATAGAATTTTGAAATTGTATAAGAAAATTTTAAGAGAATACGGATTTTTTCTTGCGGTCTCATTTTTGGCATGTTAACATAATTTTGGAGGATAAATCATGAAGAAACGCATACTTTGCTTTGGAGATTCAAACACCTGGGGCTATATCCCAGATTCGCCTCCAATTCCCCGTTATAATGAGGATATCCGTTGGACGGCCCGATTGCAGAATTTGCTTGGCTCGGACTGGCAGGTGCTTGATTTCGGACTTTGTGGATGTGAAGCTTCCGGCAAGGACAAACTGGTGGGCTTCACTGCGAGTGCAAAGACGCTTTTTGCACCGGTTTTGTTTGCTTCTCTCCCGGTGGATATCGTGCTGATTATGCTCGGAACGAATGATTTGAACTGCCTGAACGACTGGAAGCCGGGCGACACTGCGACGGGGCTAAAATCGCTTGTGGACACAGTGCGGGCTATTTCTCCCAAAACTCGTGTCGCGATTGCTTCTCCTGTGATTTTAAAAGACAAGATTGCCCAAGACCCGAAATTTGATGAAACCGCACCAGAAAATTCACGCTTGCAGGCAAAAGAAGTAGCAGAATTGTGTGTGCGCGAGAAAATTCCGTTTTTCGACACAAATGAGTTCGTGCATGAACTAAGCATTGACGGATGCCACTTCACGCCGCAAGACCATAAAGCCTTTGCCGAGTCCATCGCCCCATTCATGCAAAACCTTATGTTTTAAAGAAATCTCGCTAATTGCTAATTCTTAAAGTCCTAGTTCCAGCTGAACGCCGTCAACTTTGATTGATTCGACTTCGTGTGTGCTTAATCGTACGCCGAGCGTCTTCAAGCCCTTTTCCTCAAAATCCTGAGCATTGAATTTCTCTTCAGTGATTTTGACTCGCGGTTTTTTGACATAATTGAGCGTGAATGTGAATTTTTCGCGCGTGTCGATGTGAAGCACTTCCATTCCGTCCGGGGCAAGAAAGTAGTCGCGGTTCATAATCCAGCTTGGGATTCGGCAGCGCTTGATTGAAGCAAAGCCTGTGGCCGGGTCGCGGAAAATCACCGTGAAAAGCACTTTCGGGAGCTTTTCTTTGTCGGCGATGTCACAGAACCACATTCCCTTGTCGATGAAGAGTTTGTCAGGCACATCGGTGATTGCGTACATACCGTTGCGGCGGACGCAGATGATTCGGTCATACGGAGAGACTTTCATAAGTTCCGTTCCGCCAGAGACATTGATTCCAAGATAGCCCTTTTCGTCGTAGCGGAGGGAAAGATCCTGTCGGGCAACTTCTTTTACATCAGTTGCGCTGAATTTCGCGATTGTCGTGTTTCGCTTCAAAAGTTCCGGGGAGATTTTTTTGAATTTTTCGAGCATTCCGTCAAGATATTCAATCGCACATTCTGTAAGTGCCTTGAGTCTGCGGTTGATTTCCTTGATTCGGTCTTTTATAGCCTTTACCTGTTCACGGTTTTTCTGAATATCGAAGAGCGAGATTCTTCGGATTGGAATCTGAAGCAAATGCTCAACATCTTCATCGTTTACCTCACGGATAAGCTCGTCCTTAAATGGCTTGAATCCGTCCTTTACGGCCTTTGCTACGGTTTCGGCAGTGCGTTTGTTCTCGATTTCTTTATAAATGCGTTCCTCAACGAAAATTCGCTCCAGGGTTCGCAGGTGCAGCTCGTCGGTAAGCTTTCGTTTTTCAAATTCCAGCTCGTCCTTGATGATTGCTGTGAGTTTCTGAGCATAATATTTGATGATTTCAGTTGCCGTCATCACAACCGGCATGTTGTCCTTGATGACCAGCATTGAGCAGGCGATTGTTTTTTCGCAGTCAGTGTAAGCGTAAAGTGCGTCGATTACATCTTTTGAGTAAACGCCGCGTGGAAGTTTGATTTCGATGTTGCAGTGGTCGGTGGTGAAGTTGTCAACCGAGCTGATTTTGATTTTTCCCGCCTTGTATGCAGAGTCAATTGATTCGAGAAGTCCTTTTGCGTTTGTGTCGAGAGGAAGCTCGGTGATGATGATTCGTTTTTCGTCGCTTGTGTCGAATTTTGCCCGGGTGATGATTTTACCGTTTCCATCGTTGTAATTTGAGACATCAATCAGGCCGCCGGTCGAGACATCCGGGAGAATCGAGAATTTCTCGCCCTTCAAGCATTTTATCTCGGCCTCAAGAACTTCCTTTAAGTTGTAGGGAAGAATCTTCGTGCTCATGCCTACGGCAATGCCTTCCGCCCCGATTAAAAGCGTTACAGGCAGTTTTGAGCGGTAGACTTCAGGCTCCAGGTCACGGCCATCATAATTGGGAACATAGTGGGTGATCTCTTTATTCGTGACCAGAAAATCCTTGGCCAGCGGATGAACGCGACACTCAATGTAACGGCCTGCAGAAGCGCCGTCGCCAGTGTATTTGTTACCGAAGTTTCCCTGTTTTTCGATGAAAATTTCTTTGTTGGCAAGATTTACGAGCGCGCCATAGATTGAGGCATCTCCGTGCGGGTGATATTTCATCGTGCGGCCGACGACAAACTGAACTTTCTGGAAAAGTCCGTCATTAACTTCAAAAAGAGTGTGCATAATGCGCCGTTGAACAGGTTTGAGTCCGTCCTCAAGGTCTGGAATCGCCCTGTCACGGATAACATAAGAAGCGTATTCAATAAAGTTTTTGTCAAATAAGTTTTTTACAAATGCCATAGTATTTTCTGATTTCCTTACGCGTCAATTTCCGCATTGCTCAGCAAATTATTCTCAATGAACTTCCTTCGTTCCGGGGTGTTTTTGCCCATGTAGAATGACAGGAGCTGGGGAATGATTTTAAGCTGGCTGATTTCAACAGGAGTCAGACGGATTGTGTCCGGAGCTATGAACTGCTTGAACTCGCTGGGGTTGATTTCACCTAAGCCCTTGAATCGGCTGGTCTCACATGATTTTCCAAGTTTTACCTGAGCCTTGTCCCTCTCATCCTCTGAATAACAGTAGATGTTTTCTTTTTTGTTTCGTACACGGAAAAGCGGAGTTTCGAGAATGTAGACCCGGCCGCTTGTGACAAGTTCCTCAAAGTAGCCAAGAAAGAATGTGAGCACGAGATTGCGGATATGGAAACCGTCATTATCGGCATCGGTTGCAATTACGATTTTTGAGTATTTCAAATCTTCAACAGAATTTTCGATTCCGAGAGCCATCATCAGCTGGTGAAGCTCATCATTTTTGTAGATATCGGTCTGGCGTTTTCCGTACATGTTCTCGGGTTTACCGCGCAGGGAGAAAATTGCCTGATAGTCAGCATTCCGTGAGTGAGTCATAACGCCCGAAGCAGACTGTCCCTCAGTGATGAAAATCATGGAATTTTCGCCTTTTGCCCCGTCTTTGAGATGGAAGCGGCAGTCATCAAGTTTTGGAATGCGAATGCTCATTTTTTTGGCCGCTTCCTTCATCTGCTTTTTGACGCTGGAAAGTTCCGTGCGGAGTTTTTCATTGGCTTCGATTTTTGCCTTGAGTCGTTCCGCTGCCTTCGGGTTCTTGTGGAGATAGTTGTCCAGCCCGGACTGAACTTCTGCCACAATCCACGGGCGGATGTCGGTGTTGCCGAGTTTGTTCTTGGTCTGGCTTTCAAAAACCGGGTCTTTTACTTTGACAAGAATTGCCGCAGTGATTCCTTCGCGGATGTCCTCTGATTTGTAGCTGGACTGGAAAAAGTCATTCACACCCTTGATGAAACCTTCCTTGAAGGCCGTAAGGTGGGTTCCTCCGTCCGAAGTGTACTGGCCGTTTACGAATGAGAAATAATTTTCGCCGTAAGAATTCGTGTGGGTGAAAGCGAACTGAAGGTGCTCGCCCGTGTAAGAGCCGATTGGGTAGATTGTCTCGGATTCAAGTTCTTTTGTGAGAAGGTCGAGAAGGCCGTTCTCGCTTGCGAAATCCTGACCGTTCAGACGCAGTGTGAGACCTGAGTTGAGGTAGGCGTAGTTCCACATGCGTTTTTCGACATATTCCATGTTGAAGGAATATTTTCCGAAAATCTTTTCATCCGGAACGAATTCAAAATATGTGCCGTTTTTGGTGCCCGGTTTTACCGCGCCCGATTTGTTTGACTGGAGTTTTCCTTCGGCAAAGACAGCCTCAACGCATTTTCCGTCACGAATTGAGATTACGCGGAAATATGAAGAAAGGGCGTTTACGGCTTTGGTACCAACACCGTTCATACCAACAGAGAATTGGAAAACATCATCGTTGTATTTTCCGCCGGTGTTAATCTGAGAAACACAGTCCACGACCTTTCCGAGCGGGATTCCTCGCCCGTAATCGCGCACTTTTACGCGGTTTTCTTTGATTTCGACATCGATTTTTGTACCGAATCCCATGATGAATTCGTCGATTGAGTTGTCGATTATTTCTTTTAAGAGAATGTAGATTCCGTCGTTCTGGTTTGAGCCGTCGCCAAGACGACCGATGTACATTCCGCTTCGGAGGCGGATATGCTCAAGCGCATCCAGGTGGCGGATTTTGTCGTCCGAGTAGTCCGAGGCGGAAACTTCTTTTTTTGCCATACCTGCGTTCGGGTCAGCTTTTTTTGCAGCCTCAAGCTTTTTTTCGGCTTCGGCAGTGGCTTTTTTGTCTGCTGCCCGCTCTTCTACGCTGTTTTTGGGAGCCGCCTCTTTCTTTGACTTCGCCACGGTCTTTGCGTTGTCCCAGGCGCGGAAAGTTCCTTCTTCATCGATTCCGGCCACAGGCTTCTTTGATTTTGCGGATGTAGTTTTCGTAGTTGTTGCAGATTTTGCTGCCGTAACTTTCTTTTCTGCTGATGCGACAGTTTTCTTTGCTGCGGACGCTTTTGTTGCAGCACTTGCAGAAGCAGACTTTTCAGTTGCTGTTTTTTTTGCCGTTGTGGTTTTGGTGGCTGTGCTTGCTTTTGGAGCCGCCTTTGACGTTGCAGATTTCTTTTCTGTTGCTTTTGAAGCAGCCGCCTTTTTGACTTCGGCTACTTTTTCCCTATTCTCTTTTTTAATTCCACCCATAACTAACAAGTATATAGAAGAATTTTTAAGTAGTCAATTTTAAGTCTGGTGTTAATCTTTCCTTCTGTTCATTGATTCATTCATTTCTTTTCCATTATAATACTTTCCATGTCTAAAGCACTTTTGATTTCTTTCTTGGTTTCGATGGTTCCTTTGATTGAGCTTCGTGGGGCAATTCCTGTGGGCGTGGGGATTTTTGCTGCTCAGAATATCGAGATGACTCCGTTTTCGCTCGTTCTTCTTTTTGTCACTTGCATGGTCGGAAACATGCTCCCGGTACCGATTATCTTTTTGTTCGCGCGGAAATTCCTGGAGTGGGGGCAGAATCAGAAACTGATTGGCGGTATCTGCCGTTTCTTCCTCCAAAAAGGTCATCGCGGCGGGGCAAAATTGCAGGAAAAGGCGGGCAGGGGCTTGTATTTCGCTCTCTTTTTGTTCGTAGGAATCCCGTTGCCAGGAACCGGGGCTTGGACAGGCACTCTCGCAGCAAGTCTTCTCGATATGAACTGGAAAAAAACCTGTATCGCAGTTATCGCAGGCGTTCTTCTTGCAGGCATTATCATGATGTCACTCTCGCTGATTGGAGCAGGCGTTGCGGGCGGCGTCTGAGCCCGCTGAGAAGGTGCACTTTTCTGCAGCGACATCCTTGTCGCGATTTTTCTGTAATGAACAAAGGTGTAAGGGGAGACTTTCCCCTTCCCATTATAAACAATAGCTTACACTTTCAAGGAATTCTTTGGCGGTTTCGGTTTTTTGCTTGTATCCTTTGGCATACGAAAATGCACAGTCTGCAAAGGATTGAATCACATTATTGTCTTCCATAATCGGAATCATCTTGTTGATTGAATCTCTGTTGAAGCGGATTTTCATCAGTGCCTTGTATTGCATTGATTCAAGCTGCCTGCTCGTCATCAGGGCGGTAAGACTTTTGTTGCTTGTAGGAACGCCTTTTTCGTTTTTTTGAAGAAGTGCAAAATCCTGACTGTTGAGAAGATAATTTACGAGCATGGCGGCCTCGCGTGGATTTTTGCAGTCTTTTTTGATTGAATACAGCGTTGCAGGCTTTAGATACCAGCCGGATTCTTTTGCACCTGGAGTCGTGATGAAATTTCCGAGAACAGGCTTGCCGCCAATCTTTTCTGATTCAGCCATAAACAGAGCGGTTTCGTTGCACCACAGCACGGAACCTGCTATTTTGTTTTCTTTTAAGGCCGGGAAACTGAATCCTTCATTTATTGAATAAACAACATTTTCCTGAACGAGCCGCTTCACAAAATCAAAAATAATGCCAGTTTCTTCTTCTGAAATGTTGAGTTTGCCGTTTTCCTTAAACATTTTCTTTGAATAAGTCTGCTCAAACCATGCCATTGTGACAAAAAACAGGTGACGCTTGCTCACAGTGAAGACATACATATCCTTCTTTTTGAGGACTTTTGCAATCGAAAACAATTCGTCCCAGGTTGAAGGAATTGGCAGGGAATTTTCATCCAGAACTTTTTTGTCATAAACGGGGATGGCTGTGTTAAAGGCAATTGGAATCGCATAGAGTTTGCTGTTGAAAGTTCCGTAAGCCAAATCATCAAGGGTAAAATTATACAGCTCGATATAATCAGAAAGCTCATTGAGGTCATAAAACATGTTTTCATTGGCGGAATATTTGTAAAGCCAGTCAAAATTTATCTGCATGACATCGGCGCAAGTTCCTGTTTCAAGTGCGTTTTCAATGCTGCTTTCGTAATTGCTCCATGAATCGTATTCGGGCTGCACTTTTATAGTTGGATTTAGGGATTCAAACATGGAGATTCCCTGGAGCGTGTATTCTGTGCGCGCTTTTTTGCCCCACCATGAAAATCTTATCGTGCAGTTCTTGTCGTCGTTTTTGGCAGAGCAAGAGACAAAGCTAAGGAAAAAAGCCGTTATAATAGGAAGAATAAATTTACCGTTCCGCGAAAATTTCATCTTTCAGCTCCAAAAATAATTCAACAACCTGAGGATCAAAATGTTCCCCGGATTCTCGTTCGATAAGGGCAAAAGCGTCTTCGTAACTCATCGGCTTTTTATAGCATCGTTCGGCAATCAGTGCGTCAAAAACATCAGCTACAGCCATTATGCGGGCACAAAGGGGAATTTCAACGCCTTTTTTACCAGACGGATAGCCTTTGCCGTTCCATTTTTCGTGATGATAGCTGGCAATATCGGAAGCAATGTCCACATATTCTTTTTCTTCGATGCCGCCAATGATGTCAGTGACAATCTTTCCTCCGGCAGCGGCATGGGTCTTCATTATTTCAAATTCTTCTGGGGTGAGCTTGCCCGGTTTGTTCAGAATTGCGTCCGGGATTACGATTTTGCCGAGGTCATGCATTGGAGCCGCTCTTGTTACATAATCAATGAACTTATCAGTCAGAACATCTGACCAAACGCCTTTCTTTTTTGCCTGAAGAAGAATCATGTTTACAAGATGACTGGTGCGCTTTACATGCTGACCTGTTTCACCGCTTCGGCTTTCAACAAGGTCCGCGATTCCCATAATCGTATTGTTCTGGATTTCGGCAATGCGCATTTCACTGGATTCAGATTTTGATTTGAAAAACCTGTTCTTTTCTTCGAGTTCCGCAATGACTTTGTGGCTGTAAAATATGCTTATGATGATTGCCGCTATGATTACAATGAAACCGATGGTTGAAAATAATCTCGATGAAGCAAGGTAAGATTCCATTTCGCGCTTTGAATCAGCAATGTAGGTTTTTGTGATTTTTGCGAGCGTATTGATGCTTAAATTTACGCTGCTCATGAGCGGCAGGATATAAGTGTTCGTGAATCGTGAAATGTTTTCGGGATTTTCAGAACCCTTCATTAAAAGCAGGACGACATTATAATTCAGATATTTCATAACATCGTCATTAACGCTTCTGAATAAAGCTTCTTTTTCTGTGCCCTTTTCCATGCCCTGAAGGATTTCGCCATGAATAATCAGCTGATTGCGGATTTCAAGCTCTGTTTCGCTAAGTTCTTCTAAAGTTTCTTTTTGAGCAGATTCGGATGAGGTCATGACGGAAGCCATATTGTATTCATATTTATATAGAAGACTTCTGATTTGTTCGACATCACTTTCGACTTCAAAGACCTGCCCGATTGTTGTATTGAATAATGAGGTCTGAACATCCATGCTGTGCCTGAGGTAAAGAATGCCAAGGATACCGGCAAATTCCGCGAGAAAAATAACAACCAAGGCACTTATTGAAAGACTCTTTTTCACGAAAAGATATTATACCACACCATTTCTAAAGTTGCTAATTTTTTATTCAGAAATTATAATTCCATTATGGCACGCGAAATTGAACTTAAAGTCCCCCTCTCAGAAGAACAGTTTGATAAAATCCAAAGAATTCTCTCCAAACAAGAAAATCTTTCGTCGTTCAAGTTTCATTCTCTTGAGCACATCATCAAATGTGACGAATACTTTTCACGCTATCACACTCACGAAGAGCGGATTGCCAACAAGGAATTGCGGGTAATCCGGATTCGTACCGAAAAGCTGGTGGAACAATGCGAAGACAATAAAGAAAAAGCCTATTTCTGTATAAAGCGAAAGACAATCGAAAACGGAGTCGAGTTCAATTCCGAAAAAGAAACCTTTGTCGATGATGCGGAAGTTTTGCGTGCGTTTTTTGAGGCGGCAGGATTTATAAAGTGGTTCGAAAAGAAAAAGGATGCGCTTGGCGTGATTTGTTCGCTCGACGGTTCTGATTTTGAGGCACATCTGGAGATTGAGAAAGTGAACGGTCTTCCTTATGCCGAAATCGAATATACAAAAGATGATTTGTCTGCGGATGAAGTGCGTTCCTGTCTGGAAAAAATTCTGCTCACTCTGGGCATTGACCCCAA
The DNA here is from genome assembly GCF_946187725.1 of uncultured Treponema sp. Lineage (GTDB taxonomy): Bacteria > Spirochaetota > Spirochaetia > Treponematales > Treponemataceae > Treponema_D. The sequence continues at coordinate 84,893 of NZ_CAMHSK010000006.1, read as the reverse complement.
AAAGCGCGATTCCCGCTCCTGGGCAGAGATTTTGGGAAGGTGAGAGAGTGGAAAACGGAAAGTAGAAAGTTTTCCCTTCAAACCGAGCTTAAGTTTTACGCCATAGTCCTCAAGCTTATACTCGTTCTTTATATAGTTTTCTTTGTCTTTTACCGTATTGCAATTGCACTTATTTATACGAAGGTTTTTAAAAAGGGTTAAAAAAAGAGAAATCGCATATTCGTTAGGATTCACGGCTCGTATGTATTAAATAAATTGAATTTTTCTAAAAAAAAGTATAACTTATTCACTGCATCTTGTTTTTAATATTACGAACTTAAAAAAGGAAAAATCTCAAAAATGATTGAAGTATCTCATGTTTCCAAACGATTCGGGGAATTCAAAGCTGTCGACGATGTAAGCTTTTCAATTCCTACCGGTCAAATTGTCGGTCTTTTAGGACCAAACGGTGCAGGTAAATCAACAACAATGCGTATGATTACCGGCTTCTTTAAACCAACCAGCGGTACGATTTTGATTGACGGGCTCGACATCGAAAAAAATCCTGTCGAAGCAAAGCAGAAAATTGGCTACATGCCTGAATCGGCTCCGCTTTATGCTGACATGATTGTCGAAGAATACCTTCGCTATGTCGCTCTCATGCAGAATCAGAACCCTGATGAAAAAATCCCGAAACTTTGTGAAGAATGTGGCCTCAAAGAAGTAATGCACAAAAACATTTCCGAACTTTCACGCGGTTACAAGCAGCGTGTAGGTCTTGCTCACTCACTCATGAATGACCCGGAAATTCTTATTCTTGATGAACCAACCAGCGGCCTTGACCCGAACCAAATCGAAGATGTTCGAAACTTAATCCGTGAAATCGGAAAGACCCGCACTGTAATCATTTCAACACATATTTTGAGCGAAGTTGAAATGCTCTGCGGTCGCGTAATCATCATCTCTAAGGGCAAGGTCGTTGCGGACAGCCCGACTGTTGAACTTCGCGAGCGTTACGGCCACGCAGAAACCGTATTCATCCAGCTTGACGGAGTAAGTGCAGAAGATGCAAAAGAGTCAATTTCTTCTATTAATATAGTAGATTCTTGCACGCCGACAGAGGGTGATAAAATCGAGGCGGCTCCAAATGCTGTTTCTTTCCTCGTAAGTGCAAAAGACGGCGGCGAAATCCGGCCTGAGCTTTTCCGCTTGTGTGCAGAGAAAAACTGGACTATCTACGAACTGTCAATCCGAAAGAACAGCCTCGAAGATATCTTCCACGGTTTAACCATAGAAAGTGAGCAGTGAGCGGGGAGCAGTGTGCAGTTGGAAATAACTGCTACCTGCTAACTAAAAATTCAATATTATGGAGTAAAACAATGGATAAGAAGTTAAATTCTTCTATTATCATATTTAAGCGAGAAATAAAGGCATATTTTACCAGTCCGATTGCTTATATCGTTACCGGATTGTTTTTGCTGGCTTCGGGATTTTTGTTCTTCAATACATTCTTCCTGAATAACCGTGCGGAATTGAGGCAGTTTTTCGGGCTTTTGCCGATTGTGCTTTCGTTCTTCATTCCGGCACTTACAATGCGTCTTCTTTCAGAAGAAAAACGAAGCGGTTCTTATGAAACACTGCTTACACTTCCAGTTACAGAGCTTGAAATTGTCGTAGGAAAATTCCTTGCGGCTTTTGTTTCCGGGGCAGTAATGCTTGTTCCGACGCTCTTTTACGCAATCACTTGTTATATTTTCGGAAAACCTGATGCAGGCCCGATGATTGGCGGCTACCTTGGAGCACTATTCCTCATTGCTTCTTTTTCTGCAATTGGTCTTTTTGCTTCAAGCCTCACAAAAAATCAGATTATTGCTTTTTTCATCGCGTTCGCAATCTGTATCGTGTTCACTTTGATTTCAAGTTTCCTGATTTTTATGCCTGCAAGCGTTGTTGCTTTCTTTGATTTCTTCTCGGCTTACAGCCATTTTGAATCAATTTCTCGTGGAATAATTGATTTGCGTGATATCGTCTATTTTGCATCACTTTCTGCAATTTTCTTCGTTTTGACAGTTGAATCACTCAAATCAACAGGGGAGGCTCGTTAATCACCATGAAAGATTTCATTAAATATCTAAAAAGTCCTAAAAGTGACATCTTTTTATTTATTCTTCTTTTGATTTTTGCAAATCTTGTTGTTTCAAGGGCATATTTCCGCATCGACCTTACTGAACCAAAATCATATTCTCTTTCAAAGGGCAGTGAACAGGTCGTTAAGACTCTTGAAGAGCCGCTTTCTGTAAAAGTCTTTTTCTCTGACAACTTGAACGCACCGTATTCCAGCGTTTATCAGTACATCAAGGATATTCTTGTTGAATATAAGTCTGCCGCAAACAGCAATTTCTCTTACGAATTCCTTGACATGAAAAAGCCTGAGAATGAAAAATCGGCTCGTGACTATGGCTTGAATCAGATTCAGATTCAGGAACTTAAAAACAATGAAGTTGGCGTAAAACGCGTATGGATGGGAATCGTTCTTCTTTATGCAGACCGAATTGAAACGCTTGACTCCCTCACTTCAACTGACGGTCTCGAATATCGAATCACGACCACAATTTCAAACATGGTTTCTACAACGAGTGCACTTGCAGGTCTTACAGGGGATGTAAAACTTACTCTTTACGCTACAAAAAAACTCGCTGATTTCAAAATCATTGGTTTCAATCAGATTGCTGATGAAGTCCGTGCAGCATATTCAGAAATCAATAAGAAAAATAAAAACAGAATCTCTTTTGAAAGCGTAGATCCTGCCTCAGAAGACATTCCTGGTCTTGTCGAAAAATATGGTATTCAGAGCCTTAACTGGAATGATCCAAAATTAGGTCAGGGAACTGGCGCTATCGGTCTTGTGCTTGAATATGGCGAAAAATTCACTGTTTTCCCAGTAAAAATGAGCCGCGACTTTTTCGGACGAAACATGATTGTCGGTCTTGATAACCTTGGCTCTCAAATCGAAGAAAGCCTCAAATCTCTCGTTTCAAAATCACAGGAAATCGGATACATCACTGGTCACGGTGAGCTTGATTTTAAAGATGAGCAGATTGGTTCTGCACGCTTCGCAAATCTTATTTCTGACCGCTATACGCTCAAAGAAATCAATCTTGCCGAAAGCGACATTCCTCAGAGCCTTTCGAGCGTGATTATCGATGGTCCGAAATCTTCATTTACAGATTCAGAACTTTATAAAATCGACCAGTATGTGCTTAGGGGCGGAAATCTTCTTGTTTTCCTTGATCCATTTGATGAAAAACAGGCAAATCCATATTCTGCACCGACTTACACACCAATCAATACCGGTCTCGAAAAGAATCTTGAAAAGTACGGTATTTCAGTTGGCAAAAAATATGTTTACGATTTGAATTGTTTCTCTCAGACCGACAGGCAGTACGGAAAATTGAATTTCTATTTTGCACCGATGATGCAGAAAGACACTCTTGATCAGAAAAGTCCGGTTACAAAAAATCTTGGCTATGTAATTTTCTTCCAGAATGCCCCGATTGATGTTAGCGCGGCAAAAGAAAACAAAGATGCCAAAGTCACCGTTCTTGCAAAATCATCAAAAGAATCATGGACTGTCGAATCGAATATCAGTGCGGATCCAAGATTTATTTCAGTGCCAAGCGACAAATCTACTATGGCGAGCGAAAATCTTGCGGTTCTAGTTGAAGGAAAATTCTCTTCTGCCTTTGCGGCAAAACCTGCTGAAGAGCCAAAAGAAGAAGATAAAGCTAAAAAGGCAGATTCAAAGGCTTCTTCGGACGAAAATTCAATTTCTTCAAGCGAGCATCTTTCAAAATCTGTTCAGAACGGAAAAATCATCGTAATTGGAAGCTCAATTCTTGGTGGCGGACACATTGCCCTCATGAACAATGCACAGCTTATTGATGCGGAAGGTACTCAGCCGGTTTCAATGTTCGTTCGAAATGCCGTTGACTATCTGAATGGCGAAGAGGATTTGTGTACAATGCGAACAAAGGGCCTGTCTTTGAACACCCTCACTGTTAAGAGCGTTGCCGCATCGAATGTTGCCAAGTATTTCAATGAAATCGGACTGGTCGTACTTGTTGCTCTTGCTGGTTTGTGCGTTTTGTTGAAAATCAAGGCAAAGAAACGAGCCATTCGTGAAAGGTACAATCCTAATGATTCACGAATTGAAAACGGAAAACAGTAAACTGCTGATTAAGTTTTCAGATTTCAATTAAAATGCTTTTGGAGACAGAAAAATGATTAAGAATAAACTGATGCTTAGAAAAGCAATACTCGCGGGCGGTGTAGTCATTTTGGCTTTGATTTATATCCTGCAGGTGATTGCAGGAAGCCGCTCTTCGGTAAAGGATTTTGTTGTTGACAAGACTTTTGACACAATCGAAATTACTTCTAATGATAATGGCTCAATTTTGCTCAAACGCTACGGCGATTTCTGGAAAGTCGGTGATGAAGAAGCTGATTCTGGAAAGGCAAAGTTGATTTCTGAAGCGCTCCGTTCAATCAAAACTTTGAGCGTGATTTCAAGTTCATCAAGTGAGGACGCGATTGAGCGCTATGGATTTACAGACGGACAAAAAATCACTGCAAAAGTAAGTGATAACGGCAAGGAATATCTTTTGCTTGAAGTCGGAAAGGATGCTGCAAATGGTCAGCAAAATTATATCCGGGTTAACGGAAAAAATGAAATCTATCTTGCAAGTGGTGCGCTTCGTCAGCGCCTGTCTGTAAAAGCAGACGAACTTAAAGCTCCTAAAAAAGAAGAACCTGCCGCACAGGAAAACACTCCTGAAGAGGCAGGTGCTGTTATAAACTAGATTCCTTAAATCTGTTCGGATTTTGCTCGTTATGAGATTCCGAACAGATTTTTTTTATTCTGCATAAACACCAAGAATTCTGACATCTTCGGCGACAGTTTTTAATTTATCGCTGAAATCTGTAATCATTTCCACAGGATTTTCACATTCGCTTGGAATTACGACATCGCAGTAGAACCAGTATTTCCACGGCTTTCCGGCGATTGGGCGCGATTCGAGACGGTTCATGCTCAAATTCGCATTTTTGAATATGCCAAGTGCATCGTAAAGGGCACCGGCTTCATTCTTTGTAGTGAAGACAAAACTTGCCATGTTCGGCTTTTGCTCGCCCCACTGACCAACTGGCTCTTCGATATGATTTGCAGCAATCACAACGAAGCGCGTGTAGTTATTCTGCTCGTTCTGGATTCCTTCTTTGAGCACTTCAAGACCGTAAATCTTTGCGTTGCGTGCATTACAGATTGCCGCATTTTCGACAGAGCCTTTTTCTGCAACGAGACTTGCCGCAGTTGCAGTTGAAACCGTGTCCACTTCATGCCATTTTTGATTACGAAGGAAATTAGAACACTGACTCAATCCCTGCGGGTGAGAGTAGACATTTTTGATTGATTCGAGAGTAGAACCCTTAACGCCCAAAAGCGAGTGCTGAATCCGCAAAGTAAGCGCACCGACAATCGAAATATCTTCGTAACGGGTGAGATTGTCGTAGTTATTGTAGACCGAGCCAGCCGTTGAGTTTTCGATTGGAACCATACCGTAATCAGCCTTTCCGTCAACGACAGCCTGGAAAATCTCATCGAAAGAATCGACAGCCTGAGCTTCAACACAATCCTCAAAGAAATTTTCGATTGCCTGTTCCGCGTAAGCACCCTTCATGCCTGAGAAAACGCATATTGGCTTTTTGTGAGTGACTTTTTCGGCGTTTGCCTTTTTCTGAGACTCAGCCGAGCGGATGTGAGCGACTTCCTTGCCCATGACAGGAGCAAGAGACTCAATATCGCGCATGATTTTGTCGAACTGGGCAGGGTAGAGAGCCTGAGCCGCATCCGAAAGAGCCTGTTCTGGGTGACAGTGAACCTCAACGATGATACCGTCTGCCCCTGCCGCAATCGACGCAAGAGCCATCGGCGGAATCTTGTCACGCACTCCAAGCGCATGGCTTGGATCAACGATAATCGGAAGGTGAGTCATGCTGCGAAGAACAGGAATCGCGCTCAAATCAAGAGTATTGCGCGTTGCCTTTTCGTAAGTACGGATACCGCGCTCGCACAAAATAACGCGGTCAGTGCCAGAAGAAAGAAGATATTCCGCACTCATGAGCCATTCTTCGATAGTTGCGGAAAGACCACGCTTTAAGATGACAGGCTTTCCGAGCGCACCGAGCCGTTTCAAAAGCTCAAAGTTCTGCATGTTTCGCGCACCGACCTGATAAACATCAACATAATCCTTCATCACAGGGATGTATTCTGAGGCGACAATCTCAGTGACAACAGGAAGACCGTATTTTTCACCAGCCTCTTTGAGATACTTCAAGCCCTCTTCGCCCAGCCCCTGGAAAGAATAAGGAGAAGTGCGAGGTTTGTAAGCACCGCCACGAAGCATAGTAGCACCGCTGCTAGCTACAGCCTTTGCCGCATCAAGCATCTGCTGACGACTCTCGACAGCACAAGGCCCCGCAATCGCAACGAGACGGCTGCCACCGACGCGGATAATCTGCCCGCGGTTGTTGGGAATCTCAACGATGCTGTTCTCCGGCTTGAACTCTCGGCTTGCCATTTTGTAAGGCTTAGAAATCGGAATAACCTTATCGACGCCCGGAAGCACCTCAACCTCACGAATATCCATGCTAAGCTTACCGACCGCCGCAAAAACAGTGCTTTCCTCGCCCTTAAGCTCATTTATTTTAAACTTACGCTCCGTAAGAAGATTTTTAATGCTGGATTTTTCACTTTCGCTAATTCCGTTCTTAAGTACGATAACCATGCAAAAGATTATAGCAGAAATCAGAAAAAGATTGAAGAGAAAATAAAGGTTGAAAATTTGGTGATGGATTTTTCGGGCGTTCAAAAGTAACGCCGAGAACGATGGGCGTTACGGCTAAAGCCGTCGGCTGTTCCGCCCTTCGCTCACGCTCATTGCCAGCAAGCTGGCAACTAAAGGGGCTACATAGCCTAACGCTGGGATTTTTCTAGATTAACTTTATCCATAAAAAAAGTGTACCTCCAAAAATGTGATACGTGCATATCAACTTTTAGGGTACACTTCAAGTTCGGAAGCATTTTTTGCGTAAGAATGCTGTAAAATTATTCTCCTGTTACGATTGTTGTTACAGATGTGTAAATACCAAGAAGGGAGAAATATTTCTGATCAACAGTAGCGATATGCTCGATTCCACCGTTCTGCGCAGCCCTAAGCATTGTATTATCGCCCCCCAACGGAATGAATCCGAGAAGATTTGCGCTTGTAGCCTCACCATGCTTAGAACCTACCTTACCTGGGCCGGCAGCAACCGGTCGGTAAGATGCACATGATATAAAAGCAAGAGCCAAAACTGCAGTTGCGATTGTAAAAAGTTTTTTCATTTTTTACTCCTGATTGAAAATATTATTTACTATACAAAAAAAAAGCAAACAGTCAAGTTTTTAGCTTTGTGCAAGCATTATTCTTGTGAAGAATAAGTTTCTTCCAAGATGCACCTAACAGGTAATAGCGAATCAAAACAGATCGCACTTGAAAAAACTTCCTAAAGCACTGAGCACTTTCTTGCTTGAGTTCTGCCTGATGAGAGTTAGGGTTTCTTGTGTGACTCCAAACGGCGAGCACGGTTCACGAACAGCGGTACAATCCTGTGTTATATTTTCTACTATTATAAGTTCATCTATTGAAACTTTGTAGAGTTTTGCCAGCAACACAAGGTTATCAAGGCGGGGAAGAACTTTTTTCTTGGAGTCTTCCCAAACATAAATCGACTGTGGATTCTCCATATTGAAAAGTTTTTGGAGTTAAGCGACCGAGCCGCCAGAAGAGACTTTATATTTTCTTTTTCTGAAGTAGAAATGTCTTTCTTTAATACAATAACCATGCCGAAAGTATAGCAAAATGCAGGGGAAGTTTAAAGTTGATTGAAGAAAATGAGGAAAGTTAGCAGGTGGCAGTTTTGTTGGGGCGTCCCCCGCACTATGTGCGGGTCGGGCTTTCCGGGGTTCCGTGCTTTCGCACTCCATTCCTACGCTGTCGCTCCGGAACAGCCCTTGGGCTGCCCCTACAATCCCTAACGCTTGTGTCTGCTTGCAAAAGCCTCTGAAAACTAATCCATTTCCCTCTTTCCGTTTTTATGCTATAATTCTTTCACTTTATGGACTACATTGCTCTTGGTAAATCAAATCTTCTTGTTTCTCGTACGGCTTTTGGAGCGCAGAGGCTTGAAAAGATTGATGATCCTGATGTGGCTTATCAGATGATTCGCATGGCTTATGATGATGGCGTGAATTTTTTTGATACTTCTTCGCAGATGCCTGAAAGTGAGAGACGGCTTGGTAAGGCTCTTGCGGATGTGCGTGAGAATGTGTTTTTTGCCACAAAGAGTTCTCCTCGTAATGGTGGTGAGCTTGCGATTGATCTTGATGTAAGTCTTCATACGCTTGGCACAGGTTATATTGATTTATATCAGCTTGAGAATCCTGATCCGCTGCCCAAAATCAATGACGGTTCTGAAATCCTGGAAAAACTGATTGAATTGAAAAAGAGCGGTGTTATCCGGCATTTTGGAATCGCGACGGACTCAATGGAAACCGCTGAGCATGTTCTTAATTCTGATGCGGGCTGGGAGACGATTCAATTTCCTTTCAATATGCTTTGTCCTGAGAGCGTCGAAAATCTTACGCGGCGTTTTTATGAGAAAGACATCGGGTTCATTGCGATGCAGCCTTTATGCGGTGGTGTTTTGACGAATCTGCCGCTTGCGCTTGGGTATTTTTTGCCGTTTGAGAATGTCGTGCCTGTCTGGGGTCCGAGAAATCTTGATGAGCTTCAGCAAATCCTTTATTTCACAAAAAATCCGCCAAGACTCGACGAACAGTTCTACGCCGAAGCCGACAAAATAAGACAGTTTTTTAATTAATTTTTCGCGCGGGATTGGAAGCCCTTTAGTTGCATAGTGAGCGTAGCGAACGGAGCAATGAGCGCTAGCGAAGGCTGGAAAGCCCGGAGCCAGAAGATTCGCGCCAAAAAAAATTGCTCATTGCTAATTATTTAATATAAGCCTGGACGCCTTTGAGTTCTTCTTTGTTGAGGACGCGGACGATTTTATTTTTGTCGTTGTCTGTTATGATTGACTTTGGATTTCCAAGCTCATTTTTTTCACCGACGATTTCGACGATTGGAAGGCGAGGGTCGTTCGGGTTGCTTTCTGTGACCTGGCCGATTTTTCCATTCGAAAGATAGACATAAGTTCCGATTGGGAAAAGTGAAACGGCTGAAACCAGTGCCTTGATTACAATGTCATCATACTGTTTGTCTTTGTTCAAAAGCAACTCGATTGTTGCTTCGTAGAGAGTTCTTGCTTCCTTGTAATGCCTTGGGGAAGTGATTGCTTCATAGCTGCACGCGACCGAAAGAATCTTTCCAAATGCGGAGATTTTTTCGCTTGTGAGATGACGTGGATATCCCTGTCCGTTTTCGCGTTCGTGGTGCTCAAGAATACCGACTTTAATAGGAAGAGAAAATCCAAGTTCATTTACGATATTGAAGCCGAGCACTGTATGTGTTGCAAGAAGATTGCGTGCCTGCGGTGAAAGCGGCTTGTCCGTAAGATAAAGCTGCGGCGGAAGTTTAATCTGGCCGATTTCATGAATGAGGGCCGCGATTCCAAGCTCGATAATTTTCTGAGACGGCATGTTGATTTGAAGTGCGATTACGATAGAAATGATTGTTGAGCGCAGACAGTGGCTTGTCAAAAAGTTCTTGTCGAGTTTATGCTCTTCGGTCGGCTGAATGCGGAGAATGTATTTCTTATTGTTTTTGATGAACTCAATCAGAAGCGAAATTGATTCTGAAAGTTCCGAACTTTTCATTTCTTTGTGCGTTACATAGCGGGTGAAGACTTTCTGTGTGTAGTCCAAAAACTCGTTGTAGACGGTCATTACATTTTCCATTCGGTCTTTGTTTGGAAAATTCTTGATTGCGAGATTGATTTTTGAAATGACTGCCTTGAGGTTTGTATTCAGTGCGTTGGAGTCGTCTTTGTATTCTTCGTTGAGAGTGTCCAGATCGATGTCAACGGTTTCGCCTGAGCTGTGACTTACAGGAGCTTTGGGCGCGTATGCAGCGGGTTTTGACGCAACAAGTTTTTCTACGACTGGTGCAGGAGCAGCTTCATTTTCTGAGTAGAGGGTCTTGAATCCCCATTCAACGAGTCTTTTCTGAAGTGCGCTCGAAAAAGTGAGATTGTTGTCGAGGACAACGAAATGCTTGTCGAGAATGACTCTGCTGTTGAAGTTCTGACCGTTTTGTAAATCTGCTACCTGAAATGAAATCATAGGAAATCTCCTCTCTTATTATCGGCAGCATCTACGAAAAAGTTAAGTGGTTAGTGCTTTTAGAAAAGGCTCTTGGGCAAAAAAAAAGACAAAAAGTCTTACACACTCTTTGTCTTTCAAAATCATGGAGACCGAAAATTGCCAGCTTGCATTTCACAGCTACAAGCTTGCAAAACAGTACAGGGTGTCTGGATGTTGTGCCTTAAAAAACAGGCACATCCTATACTGCACGGTACAATAATATTTTCGGACGGGTATTCGCTTTACTTTAGAAAAAAAAATAAAAAAAATCCCGAAGATGTGATTTCAATCTGATTTTTAAAATTTTCTAATAGATTGACGGCAGATTCCGATAATCAGAGTATAAGAAAGTTTTTTATTGGAAAGTTCGGAGGTGAGATTATGGTAAACGGAATTTCATTGAACGCAAACAATTTCAACTACTCAGGAGTTATTTCCAACGGTGGTCACGGAAAGCTCTATGTTCCGGTTGCTCAGTCAAATGTGATTTATGCGCATTTTGACCATGTGACTGGTGTTGCGGCAAAACCGAACCAGCAGGGCGTTTCCATCTCAAAAATCCAGATTCTCAACTCACTTTTGAACCAGCTCATTTCAATGAAAAATCAGCCGAAACTTGATGTTAAGACCGAAGAAATGAGCGATTCACAGCTCGACGCCCTGATTAAAACAACACAGACCAAAATTCATACAAATGTTCAGATTGCACAGGCAACTGGTTACGGACTTGCAGGAGCAGCCCCACAGGCCGGTGCAGTTTTTTCACTTGATGTGTAAAAAAAAAACGCGGATGTTCACTGTGAAATCCGCGTCAAAAAGTTAAGCCCAAAGTACCCACAAAACGATTGCGGCGGCGGCTGTTGTAATTAGAGTGAATGTGCCGCCAAATTTCAGCCATTTTCCGAAAGTCATCGGATAGCCTTCTTTTTTAACGATTCCCATTGCTACGACATTTGCACTTGCTCCGAATGGAGTTAAGTTGCCGCCAAGACAAGAACCAATCAAAAGTGCGAAAAGATAAAGTTCCGGGTGGATTCCAAGGGAATCTGCCATATTGCCCGCTACAGGAAGCATTACGATGATGTATGGAACATTATCAACAAAGCCTGAAATGAGGATTGAGACTGCAAGCACGAGAAGGAAGCCTGCAATTTTGCTTCCGCCTGTGATTCTGGCAAGGAAATCCGCAAAATCTTTGAGAAGACCTGTTTCGCTGATTGCTCCTACAACGACGAAAATACCGATTAAAAACGCAATTGTTTCCCAGTCAAGGCCTTTGATAAGTTCCCATGTTTCAGATTTTGATTTTTTCTGGGCAAAAAGGAACCAGAGGATGCCACAGATGCCAAGAATCATTACAAAAGAGCCTGAAAGGAAAGGAATTTCTTTTGGGATGAATGAAATTGCTGCGAGACCAAAAATCAGGGAAAGAAGCAGGATTGCCGGAACAGTAGAAATGATTGGCTCTCCTTCGACCTCGGTCTTTTCGCGAAGACGGGCAAATACTGCATAGAAGAAAACGCAGCCTGCGAGCAAGCCTGTCTGCACGACAAAGAAGACTGAGAGCTTTCCTTGATGAATGAAGAAGTCGTTGAATGTGTAGCCTGCATAACTTGCGAAAATCATGCTTGGCGGATCACCGACGAGGGTTGCCGTTCCTTCAAGATTCGACATTACGGCAAGTCCGACCATAAACATAGTCGGATTCATTTTAAGCTTTTTGCAGAGTGAAAGTGCGATTGGTGCCATTACAAGAACCGTTGCGACATTTTCAACAAAAATTGATATGATGCCGGTCATCGCAAGAATCAGAACAATTGCGATTCCTGTTGACGGACTGACTTTTACAATCCAGTCTGCGATTTTGGCAGGAACTTTTGAATAGAGAAAAAGAGCAGCAATCGTCATGCTGCCAACATAAATCATCAGGACATTCCAGTTCACAAGGGAAGAAAACGCATGGGTAAGCGCGTATAATCTGCCACTTTCAGCCGATGCCGATGTAAAAATTGCGCCCGGAAACACGATGCCAAGAAGAATCACAAGAAGGGCAGCAATGCTCGTAAAAATCACCTTTTTGTCCTGTTTTGCAATTACGAGAGCGTACATAAGCACTGCAATCGCAAGGACAATCCATTTTAAATCAATCATGCGGCGATTATATCATAAAAACAGGGGAGAAGTCTCTCCCCTGTGTCGCAATTAATTGCGCCACACCCCACTCTGCGGGGTTGCACCCCGCAACGCCCCGCTTCACTTCACTTTCTTCACTTTCTTCATTTTTTTGTCGATAATCCAGTATGAAGAAAAAGTTCCGAATCACATACAATGCACCCGTAACACTGACTTTTGCGATTTTGTGCGTACTAATCCTTTTGATTAATGATTTTTTGCTTGGGAAACATCTTATTCCTGCTTTGTTTACTGCCCCTGGAAGAATCGGTAGTGAATGCGGATTTAACTACAAGAGCGGCCTTGATTATTTCAGGCTGTTCCTGCACATTTTTGGCCATTCTGACTGGAATCATCTTCTTGGAAATTTTTCATTTATTCTTCTGTTGGGGCCTCTCATGGAAGAGAGATACGGCTCTTATATGGTCGCGCTCATGATTGTCGTTACGGCTTTTGTGACCGGCGTGATTAATGTCTGCCTGATTCCGCATCCTCTTTTGGGGGCAAGCGGAATTGTCTTCATGCTGATTGTGCTTGCTTCAATAACGACCCTCGATAAAAATGTGATTCCGCTTTCGTTTATTTTTGTCGTTGCGATTTATCTTGGCCGGGAACTTCTTGGCGGCCCGAAATCTGAAAATATTGCGACTGTCGCTCACATTGCGGGCGGCTTATGCGGCTCAATGTTCGGTTTCATGGTCGCACCAAAAGCAAAGCGTGGCGGAAGAAAAAATGCCGGAAAAACTGATACTAATATAGAAGAAAATGAAAAAAATGACAGGTTCGAAAAATCTTCTGCTGACGGAAAAAATGAGACCATAGTCGGAACGCTTGAAATTTAAGCCTTTCTGATGGAATTTAAGCCCCGCTGGAGTAATTTGATTGCCGTGGGAGTGTTTTTTTTGAATTTTGTGCTAATAAAAATATAAAAAATTTAAAAAAAATAGTGCTTTTTTTTAAAGGTGTGGTATAATCACACTAATTATAGTTTTATTTTTAAGGAGTACTTTTTTATGAAAAAGTTTCTTGTTTCTATGATGGTTGCAGCACTCGCTGTAACATCGTTTGTATCTTGCAACAAAAAAAAGGCTGAGGTTGAAGAAAAGGCACCTGTAAAAGTTGCAATGGTAACTGATTATGGCGACATCACCGATCAGTCGTTCAACCAGACCACTTACGAAGCTTGTAAGGCTTTCTGTACAGAAAATGGTCTTGAACTTCGATACTACAAGCCTTCAAACGATTCTACAGAGGCTCGTGTTGCTTCAATCAATGCTGCCATTCAGGATGACCACAATGTAGTCGTTCTTCCAGGTTTTGCATTCTCAGAAGCTCTCGTTAAGACAGTTGATGAATACCCAGAAGTAACATTCATCGCTCTCGATGTTTCTGAGTTCGATGTTCTTTCTGCTGCAAAACTCTTCGGAAAACCAGCTTCATGGAAGCTCCCATCAAACGCTTTCTGTGCTGTTTACAAAGAAGAGCTCCCTGGCTTCATGGCTGGTTATGCTGCTGTTAAAGAAGGCTACAAACATCTCGGCTTCCTCGGTGGTATGGCTGTTCCAGCTGTAATCCGCTATGGATACGGATTTGTCTTCGGTGCAGAAAAAGCTGCTGTTGAAATGGGCATCGCAAAAGAAGTTGTTGTTGAATATGTTTACGGTGGTCAGTTCTACGGTGACCAGACAATCACATCTGCTATGGACGCATGGTACCAGCAGCGTGGTGTTGAAATTGTTTTCGCTTGTGGTGGTGGAATCTGGACTTCAGCTGCAGAGGCTGCTGCAAAAGTTGGCGGCAAAGTAATCGGTGTTGATGTTGACCAGTCTGCACTTATCAACAAATACGGTGACGGAATGTGTGTTACATCTGCTATGAAGAGCCTTGCTGCTACAGTATTCGCTACATTGCGAAGTGCTGTTGCAGGATCATTTGAGGCTGACTTCGGTGGAGACATTACTGCTCTTGGTCTCGTTTCTGACTCAAACATCGAGGAGAACTATGTTGGACTCCCAACAAACAACTGGACTATGAAGAAATTCACTCTCGCAGATTACAAAAATCTCGTTGCTGACATGTTCAACCGAAAAATTACAGTTTCTGACGATATTTCAAATGTTCCGAATGTTGCTGTAAAACTTAATGTTTACTCTAACATTAAATAATATTTGAGATAGCTCAATAAGAAAGGCTGCCTTTTGGATTTTGTTCCATCGGCAGCCTTTTTTTATTCTGTTTATAGAAAATTACGGTATCGGTTTTAGTTATTTTGTTACATTGAACTTGAAGAAAATGCAGTCTCCGTCCTGAACGACATATTCTTTGCCTTCCTGACGGTATTTACCTGCAGCTTTGATTTCAGCCTCTGTTCCATATTTTCGTAAATCTTCTACAGAATAGACTTCAGCTTTGATGAAGCCCTTTTCGAAATCAGTGTGGATTACACCTGCAGCCTGAGGAGCTTTGTCTCCTGCGTGGATTGTCCATGCACGACATTCATCCGGACCTCCAGTGAAGAAGGTTCGTAATCCCATGAGATGGTAAGCCGCACGAGCCAAAACTGAAAGTCCGCTCTCTTTCAAGCCTACGCTATCCATGAATTCTTTGCGGTCATTTTCGTCTGTGATATCGGCCAAATCAGCTTCAAATTTTCCGCAGATTACGATGACTTCGCTCTTTTCTTCTGCAGCAATTTTTTTGACCTGTTCGACATATTTGTTTGTGCCGCTTTCGATTGTGTCTTCATCAATGTTGCAGACAAAAAGCTGCGGTTTGATTGTGAGAAGATGGAGATCATAGATTCCTTCCATTTCTTCTTCTGTGAGTTCTGCCTGACGAGCACATTTTCCTTCCTGCAAAAGAGGGAGAATCTTATCGACTGCACTTCGGTAACCGGCAAATTTCTTTTCTTCTGCCTTTCCCATTGCACGAATCTGGCGGGTAACTTTATCTTCCCGCTTTGTGATTGTGTCGATGTCGGCCTGGCAAAGCTCGTAGTTAATTGTAAGAATGTCGCTTTCAGGATCGATTGAAGCGTCTGTTTTTGCATCTTCGCGTACATGCTGGATGTCCGGATTGTCAAAGCATCGGACAACATGTGCGATAACGCTTGTTTCACGGATGTTTGCAAGGAACTGGTTTCCCAATCCTTCACCTTTGCTTGCACCTTTTATAAGACCGGCGATGTCAACAAAATCAACGGTGGCGGCAATTTTTTTCTTTGGCTGAAACACATCCGCCATAAAATCAAGCCGTTCGTCTGGCAACTCAACAACTCCCACATTTGGGTCAATCGTACAGAAAGGGTAATTTTCGGCAGGAGCCGGAGACTTGGTCAGAGCAGAAAAGATAGTAGACTTTCCGACATTAGGCAAGCCTACAATACCACAAGTAAGTTTCATTTTTTATTCCTCATTTGAAAAGATTTTACTCTTATTTTGCGATTTGCTCAATAATGGCGATTTGCCTTGCTACCGTTGCTTGAAAAAACGTGAAAAAACATGTACGCAGTCTTCTTCGGTTGAAAGCAAAAGCGGACTTGCACCGTGTTTCATGCAGGTTTCTTTCCATTGTTCTGTGCGGTACTTGTTTGCCTGCAGCCATTCTGATTTGAATCTTTTTGAAAGCGTCGGAAAAACGCTCTTTTTTTTGCTTTCGGCATCAAAGAACGGCACTGTTCCCATTTCGGGAAGTTCTGAATCGGTGTCGTCGGTGATTCTAACGGCAATTACATCATTTTTTTGAGCAAGCTGAGCGAAAGGTTTTTCCCATTTTGATGAGCGGAAATCAGAAAAAATGAAGACGAGGGAGCGCTTTTTAAGGAGTTTTGCCGCACCTTTGAGCGCATTCGGAAGCACAGAGCCTTCTTTTTTTTCGGATTCAAGACGGTTTTCAATTTTATCAAGTTTTGAGAGAATCATCATCGAGTTTTCACGGCCGGATTTTGGAGCACATGAAAATTGAATCTTTCCGTCAAAGAAAACTGAGCCGATTGCAGCGGAATTGTGTTCACAGGCAAGAAGAATGAGCGATGCCGCCTCTGTTGCAGCGCGAAGCCGTGAATTATTTTTTGTGGGAACTTCCATTGAGTGCGAGCAGTCCAAAATCAGCAGAACCGAAAGTTCCCTGTCTTCTTCGTATTGCTTGATGAAAGCCCTGCCCATGCGAGCCGTAACATTCCAGTCGATTGAACGAACATTGTCACCTGTGAGGTATTCGCGCACATCACTGAATTCGATGCCCTGACCGCGATAGAGCGACTTGAAGCTTCCCTGCCGCATGTTTTCTGCAAGGGTAATCGCACTGAGTCGAAGATGAGATGCTTTTTTTGCAAGTCGGGTGGTATTTATCATGGCAATGGCATTAAGTCCAGAATTTTCTGAATCAAATCATCACTTGTAACTCCGTCTGCCGCTGCCTCGTATGAAAGAACGATTCGGTGGCGAAGAACGGAAGGTGCCGCCTCTTTTATGTCGTCAGGAAGGACAAAATCACGGCCTGCGAAAAGTGCATGGGCTTTTGCGCATTGAAGGAGCGCGATTCCTGCACGCGGAGAAGCACCGAACGAGATATATTTTGAAATGTCGTCTTTCTTCTGAACTGCTCGAACGGCAATCTTTGAATTCTGTTTTTTTTCAGGAACCGGGCGAGTCGCACATACAATAGAAACGATGTATTCAATCAGCTTTTCATCACAATTTATTGAATCAAGAAGATTCTGCATTTCCGTAAGTTTTTGCGCATTCAGGATTTTTGAAACAGGAACTTCATTTGCTTTTCCGGCGGTTTTAACAATCTGAATTTCTTCGGCGGCACTTGGATACGGAACAAGGACTTTTAAAAGGAATCGGTCAAGCTCTGCTTCTGGCAAATTGTATGTTCCTTCCTGCTCGATTGGATTTTGAGTGGCAAGTACAAGGAATGGAGAGGGAAGTGCGTGAGTTTCTTCGCCAATCGTGACTTGCCGTTCTGCCATGGCCTCAAGGAGTGCAGACTGAACTTTTGCTGGCGAACGGTTGATTTCGTCGGCGAGAACGACATTTGTAAAAACAGGACCTTTTCGTACTGTGAATCTGCCTGAATTCTGCTCATAAATCAAAGTTCCGCTTACATCAGCAGGAAGCAAATCAGGCGTGAACTGAATGCGCTTAAAATCCAAGCCGGAAAGTTCGGCGAAAGTTTTTACGGCGAGAGTTTTTGCAAGACCCGGAACGCCTTCAAGCAGAATGTGCCCGCCGCAAACAAGGGCGGTGAGAATTCCATCGATTACCTGTTCCTGCCCCACAATTCGTTTAGCGGCCTCAGATTTAATCTGCGCAACAAGATTCTTGTATTCAGTAAATTTTTCGTCCATGAAAGAAGTATATCAAATAAGATGAAATTGTTGTAGTATCACGGATTTATTCATATTTTATGCAAAATATTCACATTCTTTGTATTTTTATGCATAAATATACATTTCTTAATTGACACTGAATATTTCTATCAATAAAATACTTTCATCATGTTAGATCCATTGGCACAAGAATTGAATGACACTCTCCGCGGAACCGTCGCAGGAGAGCTTTTGTCGGATTTGGGAACACGAATTTTCTTCCCACGGGGCATTATTTCTCAGGGCGCAGAAGCCCGACAGTTTGGCAAAGTCGCAAACGCAACAATCGGCACCACGATGATTGAGGGCAAACCAGCAGCCCTTCCTTCTGTCAAAAAATTCGCTCCTGAACTTACCAACGGCGAGCTTGTCGCATACACACCGACAGCCGGCAATCCTGACTTGCGCAAAAAATGGAAAGAGCTCATGCTCAAAAAAAATCCGGGGCTTGCAGGCAAGACTACTTCAAATCCAGTCGTAGTACCAGGTCTCACAGCCGGAATCTCATATCTTTCTGACCTTTTCGTGGATTCAAATCATCCGCTTCTGGTCGCAAATCCTTCATGGGACAATTACGCTCTCGTTGTAGAGACTCGCCGTGGAGCCGAGCTTCACGCATTCAATATGTTTGCAAACGGCGGATTTGACATCGATTCATTCAAAAAAGCAATGGAAGAAGAGGCAAAATCAGGCTCGGTCCGGGTTCTTCTCAACTTCCCCCAGAATCCAAGCGGCTACTCACCAACGAACGCCGAGGCAAAAGCGATTGTTCAGGTCGTAAAAGAACTTGCTGAAAAAGGCACAAAAATCATCGTTTGGGATGATGACGCATATTTCGGCCTCAACTATGAAGAGGACATCTACCCGCAGTCACTTTTCGCAGAATTTGCTGACTTGCACGAGAATGTCCTGGCAGTAAAAGTTGATGGCCCAACAAAAGAAGATTTCGTCTGGGGATTCCGATGCGGCTTCCTCACATTCGGCGGCAAAGGCCTCACCGACGAGCAGTACCTCGCACTGGAGAAAAAACTCATGGGCCTTATCCGCTCATCAGTCAGCTGCTCTTCAAGTCCAAGCCAGTCGATTTCACTTCACGCATTCAGCGATCCAAAAATCGAAGAAGAAAAAAAGGTTTTCCGTGACATGCTCTGCGCACGCTACAAAAAAGTCCGCGCATTCGTTGACTCACACAAGTCAAGCGTGCTCGAAGCATTGCCTTTCAACTCAGGCTACTTCATGAGCTTCCACACAAAATGCAACGCCGAAGAATTGCGCCTTAAAATTCTGCACGAAAAGCAAATCGGCACAATCTCAATCGACGAAAGCACCTTGCGCGTAGCATTCAGCTCAGTGGACGAAGACAAAATCGACGCAGTTTACAGTGCGATTTACGCCGCTGCAGAAGAGATGAAATAAGTTAGAAGTTAGCAAGTAGCAGTGAGCAGACATTAGTTTTGGGCTACCGCTTCGCGGTCGGGCTTTTCGCGAGCACTTTCGTTGTCGTGCTCGTTTGGGTTCCGCTACCGCTACATTGCTTCGGTCGCCTTGCTTCCTACGCAACGGCTTCACCGCCCCTACAATCCCTAGCCCGTTGGCTTTGTGAAAATCACATGGACTGGCTCCGTGTGATTTTTTTTCGCAAAACAAGTTTCCGCGTGCCTTTATAAAATACTTGTCGTTTTTGCTTAGATAGTGTACTATACATCTTATAGGGGATGCTTGCATCTGCGGCGGCTTGCCTCCGATTTCTCATGAATGAAGGAGGCCGTCTGTATGACGTTTTATGAAATTGTAATGCTTGTTATTACAATCATTTCACTGATTATAGATCTGCTCTCTTTCCTGTTAAAATAGGACTAAGAGCATAAAAAAATAACCGCCCATAAATGAAGTGTACCAGACTTCTAGGGCGGTTTTAACAACTTGCTACGGAGGCGGTCGCTCATTTGCAAGCGTCCCCGCTTTCTTTTACTATACACTGCTATTGCAGTTTCGTCAACTTTTAGTACTTGCTGTACACTTCATGTGAGTCTTTCTATATTATTTCCCGAAATATCCCTGGAGTTTATTGTACATTTCTAGCAAAAGTTCATGCTGTTGGATTTCTTTTGAAACATCGCCTTGAATCGGATTGCTGGAAAAAAGAAGGGCTGGATGAACTCCTAAAACTGTGGCGATAGTCAGAATTAAATCAAAAGATGGTTTAGAAAGGCCGCATTCAATATTTGCAATCGTTCCATTTGCAACATCACAAAGTTCAGACAATTGTGCCTGTGTTAGTTTTCGTTCCTTTCGATATTTCTTAAGGTTGTAGATAAATTCTTCTTGGTAACCTTTCATTTGCCCATTATAAGATGATGTTTTTTAGATTGACATACTAAAATAGTGGTTATATACTTTTATATAATATTAAAGTGGTTATGGGTAAAATTACCCACTGAAAATGGAGAATTTAAATATGAAAAAAAGAAACTTGCTCACCTTTTTGACACTTACAACTGTCATTGCTTGTTTCATGTCATGTTCAGATAAGAAGAAACCTGAAGTAGGGGCTTCGAATGCTGTTTCTGAAAAGGTATTGAAAAAGATATTTGCGAACAAACCGAACCCCGAAACGGATTTTGATTTTAAAGTAAACAATGATTTTACGGAGGTTACAATTACGGGATATAAAGGGCAAAGTTCTGCAGTTTATATTCCATCGGAAATTCAAGGAGTTCCTGTTACAGAAGTTGCGACATCATTCAACCGAACCATAAAACAAATTACAAGTTTATACATCCCTGATAGCGTTACAAAAATCGGGAAAGAGGCTTTTTCTGATGAAAAAGATTATCTTAGTGACAGAGATGTTTCATTGTGTTATATGGAAAGCGTGCGGCTTCCAGAAAATTTGAAAGTTATTGGCTCAAGAACATTTTCTTGCCTTACATCTCTTAAAACAATTATTTTCCCGAAGAATCTTGAAAGAATTGAGAGTTATGCTTTTTATTCTTGTATGTCTCTTGAAAGTCTTACATTACCAGAGACTGTTTATTACATCGGGAAATGTGCATTCCAAGATGCTGGAATTGAACTCTTGAATTTACCGCCTAGTCTGCGAGTAATAGAGCAAAAAGCATTTGAAAAAATCAATGCTAAAAATATTGTATTGCCAGAAGGCCTTCTTTTTTTAGGAGAAAGTGCTTTTGCAAAAACACAAGTTCAGTCTGTAACATTCCCAGCTAGCTTAAAATATGTTAGGCGGAATGTTTTTGGAGAAGACAATTTCTTACATGAAGTAATATTTCCAGAACAGTTTGAACCTGTTTATATTTCCACTGAATATAATAGTAATACTAGAAGAGGTATGGATATCACGTTATTAGATGTCTGTAATGGCAACGAGATTCTTCAATCAATCGCTTTACAGAAACTTTTAAAATCAAAGGAGATTATGGGGGTTTATACAGGCTATCCTATGCATGATCCTGAGTATAAAGAGTTTGTAAAAAAATATGATGCTAGCAGATATTTAATTTACTAGTATACGAGGAAAACTGTCGAATGGCGTTTGATATAAAACTTTCAAGTAACGAGATTTATAATATATTTCATGGAATGACTATAACGGATGCAAAAAAATTTCTAGAAGAAAATGGTGCAGTTTATGTTAAGGCTTTCCAAATAATAAAAGATAAATTAGATTTTTCCACCAAGCAATATTATGTTTTACTATTTGAAACTAATGAGAAATTATGTCCATTTAATATTTCAAGCATAGAATTGTATATATGTATAGAAAACTCTATGACAGAAGGAAAAATTTGTTTTTGCAGAATATATTTTGACAAAAATGGAATAGGTGTTGATGCCTTTAGAAAGCATATGAATCCTGTGCTCCAGCAAACTGGCTCTCATTTAATTTGTAAGATTAGTTTTACGAATACCAAAGAATATAAATGTGCCAATATATATGACGAAACAAATTATCCGATAGATTTTTGTAATTTAAATGAAAATTGCAAAAAAGAAGAAAATAAGGATGAAGTTTTGGTAAAAATTGGAGTTATAGGGTAAATAGGAGTTTATGATATGTTTTGTTCAAAATGTGGTACAGAATTAGCCGATGATGCAAAATTCTGTACGACTTGTGGTACGACAGTGAGTCAACCTTCAGAAAGTGTTTTGAAACCGGAAAGTGCAACGGCTCCAAAAGATGAATCATCGAAAAATGAAAAAAAAGAACAGCCAAAAACAATTCTTGACCATATAAAAAGTTTTGTTGCACTAATTTTTGTTATATTAGCGGCCATAGCTTTGGTTAGAAATTGTTCTTCTTGTGCCGAGCGCAGCGGATTATCAAGTGCTTCTTCTGTTGAGAAAGTCCGAAAAAATGCCGTGGATGTGGCTTTGGATAAAATGGACTCTGCAATAACGCGGATAGAAAAATTGGATACGAAAAAAAACTCCGCCACAACATTTGAAGATGCGTATGGGGAGCTTATGGCTGAGTATTCAAAAGCTATGAAAGATATGCAGGAGGCCGCCGAGATACTTGAGGGGTGTGACGATTCAAATGTTACGCCTGAGCAGTGGAAGAGAATACTAAAATTACGAATGAGAATGCAAAATTAAAAGCATAAGAAATAGGAGTTTATAATATGTTTTGTTCAAAATGTGGTACAGAATTAGCCGATGATGCAAAGTTCTGTAGTAAATGTGGAGCTTCAACTGTTCAAAAAGCAGAATCAGATGAAAGCCAATCAAAGCGGGATTTACATCAAACTGATGAGACCACTTCAGAAAAAGTTGAAGCTGAATGTGTCGATATAAATGAAGCCAAACGAATGGACAGACTTATGGACAGAATTGTCGCATGCCTTCATCCCGTTGCCTTAGTCTGTGTTATTTTCTCGTTGATTTGCTGTCTTTATATAAGGGTTGATAGACATGCGATTTCTCTTGTAAAGGATAGTAGTTTTGCAGATTATGCACCAAACAAGAGTATTAACGATCTGGTTGACAATTTTATTGCCTCCCCAAAGTGGAAATGCAGGCATGAAGGCGATAATTGTTTTGTTGATATTAAAGGAAAAATTCTGTATGGCGGGAAAAAAACAAAAGTCACCCTTACATTTCAGGTTTATAAGAAAGAAGAGAATTTTAGTGTCGTGGGGTTGAATATAGGTGGTCAAGAAATGAATGATGCTTTTAGCATAAACTCATTTCTCTATTCTATGTCAAATCAATAAATTTTGGAGAATATTATGAGCGATGAAAAAATAGAAATAAAAAGAAATATGCTTGATGTAAAAGGAAGTGCATGGATTGATGAAAAAGGTTCGTATGACAATGCCTTCAACCTTTTGTCTTGTATTTCGTTGGCATTTTGCTGCTGGCGTTCAGTTGTGTATGGCGAAGATTATACAGGATTCCTGGCTTTTACAGTTTTGGTTTATGCCGTATTCATTTTATTTCTGATTCCATTTTTCTTAAATCGAAAAATCGAATTCGATGAAGACACAAATGAACTGCTCGTTGAAAGAGCTGGGAATTTCAGACCAACCGAACTAATTGATTTATCAAAGGTGACTTTTGCAAAATGTCTGAAAGCTCGACCTGCTGGTTCAGTTTTTACGGTACGCTACTATATTGTTTTAAAAACTGACAAGGATAAAAATTATTTCAAACAGACTTTTTCAAAAAAGTCAAATATTGAGGAAATAGTCTTGTTTATAAATAAAGGTCTTGAAAAGGCAAATAACAATTTGTCACTGAGTGTTCCAGAAACAATTACTTCAGCAAAAGATTTTAAATCTGAGATAGGAATCGAAGCTTAGAGTTGATTTTTGGAAGAAAAAAGATTGAAAGAGGAAAAGAAACCTTTTATAAAAAGGGGTGTTTCCTCTTTTTTTGTCTTCAACTCTCAATTCCCTGCTTACACTTCCTTCAGAATAAAGGGCAACATCCAAACCGGCTTGAAGAGCAAATTATCCTCCTGAGCGACATCTTTTTGCGACAGTAAAAACGCGTGTGAAATAAACTTCGCATATTTCTGGCAGAATGCGTCTATTGATTCGTGTGTTTTTCTTGAAGAAGATTTTACCTCGAAAGGAACTATTTTTTTGCCTGACTGAATCAGAAAATCAACTTCATAAGAATGTGTGCTCCCTTCCTTGTTCCAGGTGTGATAATAAAGCTCCCGGCCTGTTGCCCTCATTATCTGTGCGACCATGTTTTCGTACAGATAGCCCAGGTCAGCGGGAAGTTTGTCTCCAAGCAGTTTGCTGTAAATATTCTCTCCTGTTTTCGGCTCCGAATCAAACAGCATTGTCGTGAACAAGCCGACATCAGAGAGGTACAATTTGAATGAATCTTCATCTTTTGTGAGGGAAAGCGTAATGCTGGGATTCAATGTGTTGTAACATGGAATGACGGTTTTTGAATCGAGCAAATCCGAGAGCCGTTCCAGATCTTTGGCGACTTTTCGTTTTTGTGTTGCCTGCGAAATGACATATCTTTTTTTGTGTGTCGCTAGCTGACTTGGAATCGACTTGTACATTTTTCCTATCAGGCCTGATGAATCTATCTTTTTGAAATCATCGATATAGAGATTTATGATTTCTCTTTTTACTGAATCAATCTGAGAAAAGTTTTTGCCGTCAACATAGGCTTTTACGGCCTGTGGCATTCCACCAACCGCCATGTATGTGCGAAAATCTTTCATGAGCTTGCGGTTCGTGCCATTGCCGACTTCTTCATTAAGGGTGTATAAGTCTCTTAGACTGTTATATGTGTCATTCCCTGTCGCCCACATAAATTCTTCATAATCCATCGGGTAGACTGGGATTTTATGTTCTTCCGACGGAATGACTATATCTTTTACATTTTTCTTTATACTGATTAGCGAGCCGGTTTCTATGTAATCATATCTTCCGTCTGAAACCAGATATTTTATTGCTTGGCGAACTTTCGGGTAGAGCTGTATTTCGTCAAAAATGATGACAGATTCTCTTTTGTATAAAGTGACTCCGCTGACTGTTTGTAAGCGTAAAAAAAATCGGTCGAGGCTTGCGATATCCTTGAAAACATCTTCGAGTTCCCTTGTGATATTTGCAAAATCAATTTTTATATAGGAACGATAATTTGATTTTGCGAATTCTTCTGCAATGGTAGATTTTCCAACGCGCCTTGCACCTTCAAGAATAGCCGCATAGTTTGGAGCAAGGTTTTCTTTCCAGTTTTTAAGAGCATCCTCTGCTTTTCTCTTGAACATGCGAACCTCCATTTAGTGCAGTTATTTCAGAATTTTATACACAAAATAGTGCACTTTTTTCAAAATTATTTTAGTTAAATAGTGCAGTTTTTTCAATATTTTATCACTGGAAAAGTGCAGTTTTTTCAATATTTTAAACCACGAAAAGTGCAGTTATTTCAGCATTTTAAAGCGCAAAAAGTGCAGTTATTTCACTATTTTCACGCTCTATGATACCCAGCCCTTTTATGCTATAATTCCCCCATAAAAAAGGACATCAAAAATTGAAAAACATATTCCGTATCATAAAAAAACTGCTCACTGCTCACTGCTCACTGCTCACTTTTTTCCATTTCTCATTGCTAATACTTCTTTCATCTTGTGGCTCTTCTTCCCCGGTCGTGATTTGGACCGACAGGCCGGAAATTGTTTCTTATGTCGAGTTTTTCAATGTCGCACAGAACAAGGCAAAGGCGGTTGTTGTTTACAAAGATAAACTTGCTGTTTCTTTGCCTCCTGCAAAAGACGAGCAGCAGCCCGACATTGTAATCGGTTCTTTCCTGCGCAATTCCCGAATCAAAAAGAATTTCTCTTCGCTCGACCGTGTTTTCAGCAGACGGCGTATCAATCCTCTTTCGATTTATGCTCCTTTGCTTGAATACGGTAAAATCAGTGGCCGTCAGTATTTGATTCCTGTGAGCTTCAATATTCCGATGATGATTTTCGCTTCAAAAAATCAGGATTTGCTGGGCGAAAACATGTTCATTGATGTCGATACAATCAAAAATGCGGGCAGTCTTTTTAATCAGAAGTCAAAAGATGAATTCTTCGTAAAAATGGGCTATGCTCCTTCCTGGGATGCAAATTTTATGTTCCATATTGCCAAGATGAACGGGGCTGAATTCGGTGAAAAGGGCACTTCTTTTTCATGGAACACTTCTTCGCTGAATGAAACAATTGCCTACTTAAAAGACTGGTCTCTTGCAAAAAACGGCGGAACTGAAGCTGAACAGGATTTTTCTTTCAAATATCTTTACGCGCCATCACACAAACTCGTAAATGCTGACCGATGTTTGTTCGCGTATATCAAAAGCGACGATTTCTTCAATATTTCCAGCGATCAAACCGAAAACATTTTGTTCCGCTGGCTTTCAAAAGACGAGAAAATCTTCGTAAATGATGACATGACTTCACTTGCCCTCTACAGAAAAAGCAAAAATGTAAGGGCGGCCTGCGAATTCGTCAACTGGTTCCTTTCGGAATCAACTCAAAAAAATCTGCTTGAACGCTCAATGCGCATGAATCTCGACACAGAAACTTTCGGAATTTGCAGTGGATTTTCTTCTATTAAAAGTGTGAATGAACGCATTTTCCCGGCCTATTATAAAAATCTTCTCGGGAACCTGCCGGCCGAAAATTCTCTGGTCGCACCGCTTCCGCTCCCTTCACGCTGGGAAAGTCTCAAAGAGCGCGTGATTATTCCTTATCTTTCTGATGCGTCAAATACGGCCTCGACTTCTGCGGCAAAATCGATTGATGAGCGAATCGCGGTGTGGCGAAATCAGTTCAACTAGGGCAAAAATTTTTTGTACTGCGCGATGCTTTTCATCAGCTCGCTGTAGATTAGTTTTGACTTCTGCAGCGAGGATTTTACTTCATCTGCAAGCGGCGGCAATTTTTCGATTAAAGCGGCCAGTTTTTTTTCATTTGGGAAGACGAGCGATGCGATTTCCTTGTACTCTGAGTTTAGTATTTTTGCGTCAATTTTTGCCAGTTCAGGAATGAATTTCTGCGGATTTATGGATTTGATGCCCTCATCGGCTGTTCTGGCACCTTTTCTCGCGACAGAATAAAGCTCTTCCAGACCGTTTTTGAGATTTTCGAGCGCAGTGTAAAAGGGGGAATGCGATGTTTTGTCTTCCGATAAAATAGAATCGGAGACAAAACTCGTTAGCGAAGCGTCACTTCCCCCTGCGTCGCACTTCGTTGCGCCGACACCCCCTTCTACGGGGGCACTTTCCTGTTCATTTTGATTTGCCTGCGAGTCCGTGTGAGAGTTTTTGCTTAAATCTGCCCCCGTAACGCCCCCGCATGTGGTCTCAAAGAAAGTTTCTTTTTGTGCGGATTTATCGCTTCGGGAAAGAAGTTCCTGTGCTGAAGCGACCAGAAATCCCGGAATCTTGAGCGATTTCGGTGAAAGAGTGTATGACTTTATCGATTCTTTGAATTCTTCCTGTTTGCTTTCGAACCACCACGCAAACATTTTCATTTTGCCGTCGGTCAGAATTTCGCTTTCGTCGTAGGCTTTGTCTGATTTTATTCCTGCTGAAAAAAGAATCCTGCTTCCTGAATATTCCGCTGGGGAAAGACGGCCTGAATGTGCGTGAAGGTTTTCTTCAAAAGTTGAGCCTTTTATATGCGTCTGAAAAGCGGGATAGCCCAAATCCAAACCAGCACAGAAAATCTCGTTTGCGCCAATGAAACGGGCAAAATCCCATGCCGTTGTGGAGACGGAGCCGCCGGCAATTAAAGCGCCCTTGCTCCCGATTTGCTTTTCGATGTACTGACCAAGCGGAAAAAGGGACGCGCACATGATGATTTCTTTGCATTGAAATCTGAAAACTGCCGGATAAGCGGCACTTTCTGTAATAAGAATGCTTGACGGTGATGAAAGCCCTGCGATGTGCCGCCAGGCGTAATACTGCGGGTCTGCCAGCACGATAAAATCGGGTTCAACCCCGGCACGCAGGCAGGCTCTCAAAGCCGTGTCAACTGCAATCAGAATTGCGCGCTTTTTGATTTTTGCCAAATGAGGCAGAAGTTCCTGTAATGTCGGCCCTGCCGCAAGAATCACGCATGGAAGGTCTTTTGGGCACGAATTTTTTAAAGCGGTTATGCCTCGTTTTTCGGCAAGAAAATGAAGGTTTCGGCAAGTGTTTTTGAGCCAGAGTTTTGAAAATTTTTCGAGCGTCGATGAATTGATTTCGACCTTGCGCTTATTACGCTCAATCAGTGAATGCAGGGCTTTGAAATAATCCGCTGAGTGCGCGGACTGTGAAGCGTTTTCGGAGATTGCGGTGTGATTGAGGCCACCCGTTTGTTCAATAAGGCTCACGACGGCATCAATCCCGGTGCCCAGTGCAATTATGAAATTTGCGTGCGAGAAGAGCGGCGACCAGTCAACGAGCGAAAGTGCGGTAAAAAAGTAGCGCGGGTCGCTTTCGATTAGGATGATTGTGTCGTTCGGAAAAAGTTTTGCGTATTCAATAGCGGTATAGCCTAGCCCGAATGAAAAAAAGGCCGTGGCATAGCAGTCTGAAATGGAAGATTTTGCCGCTTTTGCTGCCTGTTCTGCTTCGCGCAGCGGATTGTATGCCGAGTGAAGGAATTTCCCGCCGTCTTTTGCCGTGGGGATGCCTTGTTTTGATTGAAGAATTTCGATTGGAGCCACGAGATGCGGCGGAATGTCTTCTGGAATGTCACCTGCGTTTTGCAGAGAGAACATTTTGGCCAGTTCGGGAAATCGTTGCATGAAAAGAACGAGATTTTTATTCCAGATAGAGTTCAATTTCCATGTTCTCCGTGAGAGGTGTGCCAGCCGGCGGTTCCTGAAATTTGACCCAGCCGTCGCCGTTGATTTTAATTTTGATGTTTTTGTAGTCGAGAAGTGGAAGAAGCTGCCGTTTTGAAACACCACGGAAATCTGGAACGGAATCTCCGAGCACGATTGGCACTGTGCCCGCGATTGATACAGAGCCCGGATGTGCAAGACTTGAAGCGTTTCCTCGGCTCATGCCAAGCTGATCGACAATTACATCGGCTGCCTTTGCAATTACCGGGGCAACGATTCTGCCAGCGTAAGTTTCGCCCTTTGCTTTTTCAATTACGATGTAAAGAATGATTTCCGGGTCATTGATAGGGAAAATTGCCATACAGTTTGAAACGAAATCAGTCTTTGAGTAAGCACCTGTGGTTGGATCGGCCATCTGTGCGGTTCCCGTTTTGACACCGATGGAAACATCTTTGAGGTCTGCACGATGACCTGTACCGCTTGTGGCAACGGTCTCCATGCAGTCGAGGATGTAATCCGTGGTAGATTTTTGGAAAACCCTGTCGCGCAGGACTGGAGCGTGAGTGAATTCTTCGTGGCCTTCGTTGTCAGTGATTTTGCTGACAAAAGTGAGCTGAACTGGCACACCGCCATTTGCGATTGCCGTTGCCGCCTGAACCATTTGAATGGCACTGACCGTGATTTCCTGACCGATTGCGATTGTCGGTTTTGAGCGGGCTGACCACAGTCTGTCATTTGGACTTCGCAAAACACCCGGAGTTTCACCAGCGATTTCTGTTCCCGGTTTTTCTCCGAATCCGAGCTGATGAAGTTTTGCAAGGAATGGCTCAGAATCAATTTTTTCGCTCATTTGCGCAAGGGCGTCGTTACATGAGTATTTGAGTGCATCGCGTGCGGTTTCCCAGCCATGATGGTCAAGACAGGTGATTTTGATAGTTTCACGGCCAGTTTTTTTGGCATAAACACCGTCGCACAAAAAGATGTCTTGAGGTGTGATTGAGCCAGTGTCCAAAAATGAAGCGACTGAAAAAATCTTGAAAACTGAACCAGGTTCGTAGCTGTCACTTGCCGGCTTGTTCTTTAACTCTGTTTTTGAGGCACTTGAAAAGTCATTGAGATTTGCGGAAGGAAGGCTTATATAGGAAAGAACTTCACCAGTTTTTGCTTCTGCCGCAATCAGCATGAGAGATTCGGCCTGAGTGTCGTCCATTGCCTCGTGGGCAATTTTTTCAAGATTGGACTGAAGGTTTGCATCAATCGTGAGGTAAATGTTTTTGCCCTGGACTGCTTCACCGTTTTCGCCTGGTGGCGGAAGCAGGATGTCCTTCATGGAATATTCGATGCCGGCAAGCCCCTGTCCGTCTTTACCGACAAAGCCGATAAGCTGAGATGCAAGTTCATTTTCTGGATAGACACGCCCCTGCAGCCTGTCGAATTTTACAACAGCACCAAAGCCGTTTTTCTGACAGATTTTTCTTAATTTTTCGTAAGTGTTTGAATCAATCTGTTTTTTTATGTAAACAAAAGAAGAATTGTCTGATTTAGAGATAAGTTCGAAAATGTCTTTTTCACTTTCGTTGATGACTGGCGCGACAAGTTCGGCAAAAAAATCTTTGTTTTTGATTGACTGCGGAGACGCACCGAAATCATAGAATGCTGCCGGAACTGCGAGTGCCTTACCGTTCCTGTCAAGAATCGAACCGCGCTGAATTTCCTGCTTTTCAACGAGAGGAGCTGGCGGCTCTGTAAAAGCAAAAAAAGCGTATTCAATGACGGTGTAGACTGAAAAAAGAACAGCACAGACAATCAGAAAAATTAGAGGAGCTTTTTTGATATATCCGTTTACTTGCATAAAACCTTTCCCAAAATATTCCGCTCGGAGACAAAACCATAAGACCTTGAATCCACAGATACTGCGTGATTGTCACCAACTGCGAGAATGTAGCCTTCTGGCACGGATGAAGAATCTTTGAGATTGAGATACTGAATCTGACTCAAAGGAATCGAAAAATCCCCTGCCTGTAAAATATAATTATAATCGCTATCTCTTAAAATTTCTAGTTTATCTCCGCCCAGCGCAACGCATCTTTTTACGACTATCTTATTGTTATATAAGTAAATAACGACATCACCCGATTTTGGCTTTTTCCATTGAAGCAAAAGTTTGTCTCCGTAAGGCTCGCAAAGTCCGTAAGCGCATTTTGAAACAAAAAGCCGCTCACCGTCCTTGATGGCCGGAAACATGGATTCGCCGGAAACCGTAAGAATTTCAAAGACGAAGAGTTTGAGAAGAAGTCCGAAAAGAAGCCCGATGCAGACAATGAGACACAAAATTTTGTTCTGGCGGGAGAATTTGACCCGTTCTGGCAATAAATCTTTTTCCATAGTGATTTTCGACTGTGTTCCCAAAGGACACTTCGAATCTTCCTTAATTTACTAATTTACTAATTTACTACTTTTTTTCTTCCGATAAAAGATGTATGGAGATAATAAGTTTTGTCGGTTCTTCGGCTGCTGTAAAAAAGACATCGGTTGGAACAAACATAAATTTTCCTCGCTTGCCAAAGGTCTCAAAGAAAAAGGAATATCGTCCGCTCGTGACGAAAAGTTCACCGTCTTTTTCTTCATCATCTGTGGCCGTAAAAATTGAAAAAAGTCATTCCAGGACAGAACGACAGTTCGCTTATGTCGGAATTGCTAAAATCTTCTCCATGCTTGCCTGTCTTGCAGTTCTGATTCTTGTTCCGTATACGATTTTCAATCTTCTTTCATATCTGGATAATCACACTACCTCACTTTCTTACGATTCACTTTCTGCCTATGAATTTGAAACGCTCAATTCAGCAATGTCGCGCTTTGCAATGGACGGCACGCTGACTGATAATATAGATGAAAATGGCAATGTTCTTTCTGAAGACGGCTCAGTTTTGAGTGCAGCGAGTGTCGGCCTTGGAGAGACAGTAACTTTCCAGACTTACACGGTTAAAGCAGGGGATTCAATCAGCACGATTTCACGCAAATTCGGACTTTCAAACATTTCAACTTTGATTGCCGTGAATGACATTTCGAATGTGCGCACTCTTCGTTCAGGGCAGAAACTCAGGATTCCTTCAACTGACGGACTAGTTTATAAGGTTGTCGCAGGGGATTCGCTCAATTCTCTTTCTGTAAAATACCATGTCAGCGTTGAGGAAATTCTTGACGCAAATGATTTGGATTCGGACACGCTCACAAAGGGAATGGAACTCTTTATTCCGGGCGCAAAACTTGATTCAGCTTCACTCAAAAAGGCAATGGGCGAGCTTTTTGTCTATCCGATTACAGCTGCATGGCGGCTCACATCACGATTCGGACCGAGAAAGGACCCGTTTACAGGAGTTGCTTCAAATCACACTGGAATCGACATGGCGTGCCCGACAGGAACCCCGATTCGCGCGGCGATGAGCGGAAAAGTCGTTTATGTCGGCTGGTCAAACATCTTCGGAAATTATGTAATCATCAGTCATGGAAACGGATATCAGTCATTGTACGGTCACATGTCAAAAACTCTTGTAAAAAAAGGGCAGGGCGTGGATCAGAACACAAGGATTGGCCTTGTTGGCTCGACCGGATATTCGACAGGGCCGCACCTTCACTTTACGGTCTACAAAAACGGAAATCTTGTTGACCCGCTTTCTTTGCTGAAAAAATAAAAGAAGTGTGCTATAATATGCTTATGGATTTTGTTTGTATTTGTAATCATTGCGGAAAGACTATCGAGCGAAAATTCATTTATTGTCCCTGGTGCGGCAAGGAAAATGCTGAGCCGGGTGATGAATCCGTCCTTGAAAATGTTTTTAAGCAGCTTGAAGCACGGCAGTCTAACGACAGAATCAGCCGCGTCAAAAAAATCGAAAGCAAAATCGCCGAAATCGAAAAAGGTTTAAGGGAGTTAGGAATTAACAATTAGCTTTTAGCAATTTTGGCGCAAGCCTCTCGTAACGCCCTCCAATTTCTCTGCTAAGAATAGTGGTTATATAGATGAAAAAAAAGTTTGCGTGTTTATTATCATTTTTTCTCTTTCCGTTTTCCACTTTTCACTTTCTTTCTGCTCAAGTCAAATTTGAAAATCCTCAGATTAATGCGGAGGACAAGGTTCTTTTTACGGTGAGTCATAAACTTGGCGGCACGGTCTCTTATAAGACTCTTTTTCTTGCCGATGCGACTCAAACTGAATCTACCCGGATTTTAACTTGCTTTCCTGAGAGGATGGAGCTTCTTTCGGGCGGGGCGGTTCTTCAGGTTCGTAATCGTTACGGCATGGCGCGTTATTCGGTTGCTGATTCTACTTTGAGCTGGGTTAAGCGCGAAGAATCCATTCCTGCTGATGCAAAGGCGCTTTTACCGCAAGCGGTGAGTCCTGACGGAAAATGGGCCTGCTATGTCAAAAAGACTGACGCGGCTACAGGCAAGCTTTTCCTCAAAAATATGTCTACTCTCGAAGAATTTCTTCTTAATGACAAGTGTGATTTTGATTACGATGAAATTCCTGCAAAATGGGCGGGCGATGGCAGCGTTTTTGTTTACGAAAAAGGCGGAAATCTTTATTTTGGCGACCCCAAGGCGGTTTATCAAAAAGTTCAGATGGGTGAAGAATTCCGCAAAATCGGCGAGGGCACAATCAATTCTGTCTCATGGGCGAACGGGAAGTACCTCATCTACATAAACCGTGATTTGGTCTACAAAATCAGTGCGAAGGAACTTTATACACGCGGGCTTTATGCTCCAATGGTCGGAATCGGAATCGTAATCGGTCGGCTTCCACTTGGATTTGATGCGCGCAAGGACAGATTTTGGGTCAGTCCGCTCGTGAATCAAATCGTTACGGTTACATCAAATTCTGTCGTTTCAAGCTATCAGGTGAATGGAACGGCATCTTCTTATCTTACAAGCGTTTATTCTAAGCCTTTTAAGGATGTTTCGGGTTCTGCCGTTGATTATGATGTTTTTTTCTGCGGTGACGGGAGTCAGATTCTCTGGGTAAATTTAATCGGAATCAATGACGGTAAGCGTAATTCTACGGTTTACAGGCTTTCTCACGAGTTAAAAGAACTGAACCGCGTCGAAAATGCGACTCACCCAGTTCTTTCACCGGACGGTCGGAAAATTGCCTTTGCCTCTCAGAAATTTGCTTTTGTGTACGATTTGGGCGCGTGGATTGAATTGGGGCGGCTTGACGGCGAAAAGGTTCATTCTTTTGCCTGGAACGGTTCTTCGACTCTTTATGTGGGCGGCGAATCGACAGTGCGTGAATGGAATGCGGTTAGCGGCAAATTTCAAAAGGAAGGGAAGGTGCTCTTTTTGTCCGCTGCAGAAACCGCATTCTGGAAGCCAAAGGCAGAAAACATTATCTGTGCGCAAAGTGCAATCAACAAGGCCACATTTTATGACTATGATTATTTCAAAAATGTTTGGCAGGCAAGCACCGAAGATTCGCGCACTTCTTTTGAATTCATGAAAAAGGCGGAAGTTGAAGTTTATGCGGTTCAAAATGCTCATTACCGCGTTTACACAGGTCTGACCGACAATAAGCTTTACGATAATGCGCTTTATGTCAGGAATTTTGCTGGAACTGGCACTTCTTATGCTCTTTATCCAGAAACGGTCAAACCAAGCCCTGAGCGAAAAAGAGTGGCTCTCATATTCGATGCTTTGGACAGTGCGGACGGTCTTACTCATATCCTTTCTGTTCTGGCAAATTACGGCATAAAGGCGACCTTCTTTTTGAACGGTGAATTCATCCGCCGCTATCCAATGGAATGCAAGCAGATTATCGAAAGCGGTCATGACTGTGCTTCGATGTATTTTTCTGCTGCTGATTTGACGGAGAAGGGCTTTATCATTGACGAAGAATTCATTCGCCGTGGATTGGCCCGCAACGAAGATGAATTTTATGCTGCGACTGGGCGTGAACTTTCTTTGATGTGGCACGCTCCTTTTTACAAATCAAACTCTCAGATAAAAAAAGCCGGTGAATTGAGCGGATACAAGTACATTGAGGCTGGTCGGCTTGCACTTGATTCTTTCACTTTAGAAAAGGCTGCTGACGGCAAAAAATGGTATCTCGGTGCAAAAGATTTGGTCAAACTCTATGTTGATAATGCCACTCCAGACATGATTATTCCGATTAACATTGGTGTCACGGATGGAACGCGCACTGACTATCTTTACGAAAAACTTTCCCTCTTAATCGGAAATTTCCTTGATGAAGGATACGAATTCACTCTCGTGCGTAAATTGAAGTAAATGATGTGCAATAAGCCGTGTGCAAGCGTGATTGATTTGTGTTATAATGCCACTTATGGATATTTACGATGTAACTGACGACTTTATTGATGAAGAAACTAAGCGGGCAAAAAAGGATTCTGCATCGAGCAAAAAAAAGCCCGGAATAAAATATATCTCTGATTTTGACGATTTTTTTGAAAAGGCTGAGCGAGAAAAGAAATCTCCTTCTGAAGGCAAAAAAATCAGAAAATTCGAAAATCCCTTCAAAATCTTCATGCGGATGTCTCGTTTTGGCAAGACCTTCGTACTTTCTTCGTTGGGCGTGATTGTTTTTGCAATCCTGATTTGCGTTTTCATTTCTTATTCATCTGATTTTAAAAATACCGGAAATGTTAAGGCTCTTTCTCTTGAGCAGGAATCTGAACTTTCGGTGCTGCTTGATTCACTGTATCCAGAGCAGCGGACTTCAATCTTAAAGGAACTTCCTTATTCGGTTAACAAGGCGAATCTTGATGTTTGGGCTGGTGCGGCGATTCTTATTGATGCTTCAAACGGTTGCGTTCTTTTTGAGAAAAATGCCGATGAAATCATTCCTCCAGCTTCAATTGCCAAACTCTTCGTAATGTACATTGTTTTCAAGGATGTCGCGGACGGAAAAATCACCCTTGATGATGTGGTGACTCTTCCAGAACGAAGCTGGGCAATCAACATGCCGAAAGACGCTTCGCTCATGTTTTTGGGGCAGGGGCAGATTGTAACTCTCCGTGAACTTTTGAAGGGACTGGCCGTTGCTTCCGGTAACGATGCGGCACTTGCCGTTGCAGACTACATTTCCGGCAGCACAAAGGCTTTTGTCGAGCGAATGAATCAGGAATGTGCAGCACTTGGCCTTACTCATACACACTTTGTCGAGCCAAGCGGTTATGATGAAAACAATCTGACTACGGCACGCGAACTTGCCGCTTTCTGCTGTGAGTATATAAAAAGATTTCCTCAGTCTGTCGAAGAATTCCACAGTGCGCCGAGCATCCGTTATCCGCTCGAAAAAAATCTTCCGTCATGGCAAAAATCAAAAGGGGATTCAACTGCAATCTATCAGCGAAATACGAACCCGCTTCTGGGCGTAATGGAAGGCTGCGATGGAATCAAAACCGGTTTCATCTACGAAAGTCGCTACAATCTTGCTCTCACGGCAAAGCGAAACGGAGTGCGGTTCATTTCAATCACTATGAAAGGAACAGGAATCGGCTCAAAACAGGGAAATGCGGGCAGGGTCCACGACGGAACAGAAATGATGGAATGGGCTTTTTCAAATTTTGCTGATTTCAATCCGAGCGGAACCTTGCCTGAATTCTATGCGATTCCTGCAATCGGTTCAAAAAACACTGCCGGAAAATTCGTAAAACTGATTCCTGCCTGGAGCAGCACAATCACGGTTCCTCATGTTTCGGGGGAATCTGCAAGTGCTGATGCTCAGAGCGTAAAAGCAACTGTAAACATTCCGCGCTTCATTTATGGTGGAGTTGAAGCTGGCCGGCAGTACGGTCAAATTCAATACATGCTTGGTGATGTCGTGCTTGAAACAGTGCCTCTTGTTGCAGACAGAACTTATGAAAGGGCGGGCATTTTCGGTCAGGCTTTGGGTGCTCTCGTGAGCTGGCGACTTTAATAACTTCAGGTTTTTCTATATACTTCTCGTCATGGCACAGAATACAATCGGAACAATTTTTAAGGTAACAACTTTTGGAGAAAGCCACGGTGCGGGATTGGGCTGCATTGTTGACGGCGTTCCTTCTGGAATCAAAATCGACGAAAACAGGATTCAGGCCGCATTAGATAGACGAAAGCCAGGCCAGAGCTTTGGTGGTAAAAACAACGCTTCCGTTACTGCCCGAAAAGAAGACGACAAGGCTGAGCTTTTGAGCGGCATTTTCGAAGGCAAGAGCGAAGGCACTCCGATTGGAATTGTAATCCGTAATACAAGCCAACATTCAAAGGATTATGGAAATCTTGCGTACACATTCAGACCCGGACACGCTGATTTTGCTTTCCAGTCAAAATATGGATTCCGTGATTACAGGGGCGGTGGTCGTTCAAGTGGTCGGGAAACTGCGGCTCGTGTTGCGGCAGGTGCAATCGCGCTCCAGGTGCTCGAAAATCTTTGCAATATAAAGATTATGGCTTACACAGAGCGTGCGGCGGGCGTTTCAATCTCTAAGGTTGATTTTGCTCAAATTGAACAGAATGCCTTGCGTGCCCCGGATAATGAAGCCGCTGCCAAAATGAACGCAAAAATCGAAGAAATTCGTGCGAATAAAGACAGCGCAGGCGGCATAATTGCCTGTCGTGTGAGCGGCTTGCCGGCCGGTTTGGGAGAGCCTGTCTTTGGAAAACTTGATGCGGAACTTGCCAGGGCGATTTTGAGCGTTGGTGCCGTAAAAGGTATTGAATTTGGTGCAGGATTTTCTGCCGCTGATTCTACAGGCAGCAAAAATAATGACAAAATGCGTGTTGATTCAGAAGGAAAGCCTGTCTTTGAAACGAATAATGCGGGCGGAATCCTCGGTGGAATCTCAAACGGCAACGATATTTTCTTCCGTGTGGCAGTAAAGCCTGTGCCGAGCATTTTCCAGGAGCAGAAAACAATTTCCGTTGACGAAGCGGGCAAATACACTGACAGTGATTTGGTGATTGAAGGCCGCCATGATGTCTGCCTTTGTCCGAGAATCGTTCCTGTAATCGAAGCAATGACAGCAATTGTTCTTGCTGATTTGATGCTTCAGAATCGTGCAAGCAGAATATAGTTTTTTGGGGCGTTGCGAGGCCGTGAAAGCGCGATTTTTGCCCCGCAGAAGGGGTAGCCGATTCTTTAGATGAGGCGTAGGGGAAGACTTTCCCCTTACTTTTTCATTTCCCGTCTGATGAAAAAGAATGCCACGACCGCTGCCGTCAAGCCTGTGAGTCCGTTTGAAATGCACATTGCCATTCCCACGCCCGAAATGCCGACTTTTGCATACAGGGCGGGAATTTTCATAAAGAGCAGAAGAACCGGGATTCTATAAACAAAAAGCCTTGCTATGTTCAAAATCATGCTGATTTTTGTTTTCCCGAATCCATAGAGAAGCCCCATTACGCTCGAATTTACAGCAATTAAAATCGTGTCCAGTCGTTCCCAATAGTAAATCTGGTCAATTTCATGTGCGAATGCGGCGTTCCCTTTTGCAAATACTCCGATTATTGCGAGACGAAAAATCCCGGTCAGAATAAAAAATACAAGGGCATAACTCAGTGCAAGAATGAGCGTTCGGTAAAAAAAGGAAATCGCCCGCTTAACATTATTGTTTCCGATATTGTTTGAAATCAGGCTTGATTCAGCTTCCTGAAAACCGCCGATTGGATTGGTCGCAAGCCCGCAGATTCTGTCGCTTACCCCCAGTGCACCAACGACTGTCGTTCCCAAAGTCGCACATAGTGAGTTGACCAGTGTTTTTCCGAATGCAAAGATGAATTTCTCAAAAAAGACCGGGATGCTCAGATTCGCAAGCGGGGCGAGAAAATTCGACTTAAACTGGCAGCTTTTGAAACTCAGGCGGAAGGGATTGTTTTTTGAAGCAAGTTTGGCGACAGCAATCAGAGTGAGCGTAAAATGTGCCGTAATTGTTGCAAGGGGAAGAAAATAGATTCCGTTTTCGCGGTCTAAGATTCCCTTTTCTATCAATTGTATTGTCAGAATGTTGAGAGAGGTTTTGATTCCAAGAACGAGAAGATTTCCGAACATTATGATTTTTGTGCTTCCGCGTGATTTTTGGACTGCAAAAAAAATCGTGTTGATGAACTGGAAGATTACGCTGGTCACAACGAGGTCTGAATAAATTGTCCCCTGTAAAAGCAGTTCTTCTGGCATTTTTAAGAGCTGCAAAAGAGGGTACATGAGTGGAATTGTGAGGGCAAGAATTACAAGTGATATGATGATTGCAGAAAAGAAGAGCGTGCTTATCTGGCTTTTTACTTTTTCCATGTCGCCGCTTCCGAAAGAGCGTGCGACAAGAATACCGCCACCGATTGAAAGGGCACTCGCCACAGCCATAATCATTTTTTCGAGCTGGGCGACAAAACTCACTGTGGAAACCGTGTTCGCGCTCATGCTGGACGCGATAAAAGTGTCAATGAGCTGAAAAAATTGCCCCACGCAGGCGTAGAATACAAGTGGAAGCGAAATCGTAAGAATCGCCTTGAGCTGATTGCCGGAAAGCATCAGCTCGCGACGGCGAAGTTCTTTTTCAGAGATTGGAGCCGTATTTTTCATTGCCTAATTATAGAAGAAAAAGGCTCCGAAAATCTCTGTAAATTTTGCCGTGTTTTTGGATTATGTTGTTATCGAAGGATTTTTTCGCCTCGATCCATTGCCGTGAGACCGGTTTTACATAATTCAAGAATTCCGTATGGCTCAAGAAGGCGGATAAGGCTTGAAATTTTGTCTTCGCTACCAGTTGCTTCAACGATTACAGAATTTTGAGCGACATCGATGATGTGTGCACGGAAAATGTTACAAGTTTCGATGATGACCGCACGGTCTGTGCCTGAAGCTTTTACCTTGATGAGAGCCATTTCACGCTGAGTGGTGTTTTCTTTGTGGCAGTGGCTGATTGAAATTACTTCGACGAGCTTAGAAAGCTGTTTTTTTATCTGCTCAAGAACATATTCGTCACCCTGAACGACGATTGTCATTCGTGACTGTCCTGGATTTCCTGTTTCACATACTGTGAGAGAGTCAATGTTGAATCCGCGTCGGCTGAAGAGTCCTGAAACACGGCTCAAAACGCCTGCATGGTCTTCAACTAAAACTGAAAGTACATATTTTTTCATATGCGCGATTATAGCATATTTTAAATGTAGTTTCCATACCGCGATGAAAAGTCTCAGAAAATTTAAGTTTTTTGTTATAGCCGATTAACAAAAAATTCGCTATATTTATTCTATATTATAGGAGTTACAAAATGGCAAAAAATCTTACGCCAATGACATTGCTCTGCGGTTATCTCGGTGCTGGAAAAACCACATTGCTCAATAAAGTTCTTAACAATCAGGAAGGATACAAAGTCGCCGTAATTGTAAATGATATCGGTGAAGTCAATGTTGATGCACGGCTTATTGCTGCTGGTGCAAAAATCACTGATACAAGTGACATCGTTCCTCTTACAAATGGATGTATCTGCTGTACATTGAAGAGTGCACTCGCACAGAATATCGAAAATCTCATCAAAACTGGCAAATACGATTACATCATGATTGAAGCTTCTGGTGTCTGTGAGCCAATGCCAATTGCTCAGGAACTTGAACTTATCAAAAACGGCAAACTTGACAATGTTGTCGGTGTTGTTGATGCAGCCCGCCTTGTTGATGAATTTGCTGGCGGTGACAAACTTCTTGCAAAAGAGGCAATTGGCGAAGAAGACATTGAATCGCTTTTGGTTCAGCAGATTGAGTTCTGTTCAACTCTCGTTATCAACAAAAAGGACCTGGTTACAGAAGATCAGTTTAAGAAAGTCCGCAAGGTAATTGAAGTGCTTCATCCAGGCGTAAAAATCATCGAAACAAGTCACGGTGATGTTCCTGTAAGCGATATTCTTGCAACCGGCAGTTTTGATTTCGAAGGCGTTTATGCAAGTGCCGGCTGGTGTAAGCAGCTTGAAGAAGGCGAAATTGACGATGACGATGATGAAGAAGATGAGCACGAACATCATCATCACGATCATGATAATCCTGAGCACGGTGAAGAAGGTCATGTTTGTGACGAAGAATGTGAGCACCATCACCACGACCATGATGAACATGATGAGCACGGACATCATCACCATCATCATGAGCACAAGCACGATGGTGACAGCGGAGCCGATGAAGATGAATACGGAATCGGAACATTCATTTACTATCGCCGCAAGCCGTTTGACCGCCAGAAACTTGATGAATATGCAAACCGATGGCCAAAAAACATCATCCGCTGCAAAGGTCTTCTTTGGTTCAGTGATGAAGAAGAAATGGCTTATGTATTCGAAACCTCAGGCCGCCAGATTCAGGCCGGCTATTCTGGTCAGTGGATTGCCTGTGCGCCCAAAAAAGAGCAGGAAAAGATTCTTGCTACAAATCCTGAAATCAAAAAGGAATGGGATGAAAAAGTCGGCGACCGCATGGTAAAACTCTGCATCATCGGTCAGAACCTAGACAAAAAAGCCATCTCCGCCGACCTGGATGCTTGTCTGGCATAAAAATTATCGTCTCCTAGCGTATGCGCCCAAAGCATAGCTTTGGGCGAGACTCGCTTAAATCGCATCTCATGCGATTTAACGGCTTCGCCGCCGCTCGCTACATATGGAAGCCTTCGCCGAGGTAAATCTCGCGGGCTTCTGGGCTGTCGATGATTTCCTGTTTGGTGCCCTGAATCAAAATCTGACCGGTGCTTACGATAATGGCTCGGTCAGTAATTTCAAGCGTATCCCGGACATTGTGGTCTGTAATCAGAACGCCAATTCCTCTGTTCGCGAGCAATTTTATCATTCCTTTGATGTCGGCGACCGCAATCGGGTCAATTCCTGCGAATGGTTCGTCCAAAAGAAGAAATTTCGGTTCAATTGCGAGTGAGCGAGCAATTTCCGTTCTGCGGCGTTCTCCACCCGAAAGAGTGTAGGCGAGCTGCTTTCTGATTCTTCCAATCGCAAATTCTTCTATTAATTCTTCAAGTTTTTGTTTTTTTTCTTTTCGTGTCAAATCAGGACGGGTTTCCAGAATTGACCAGATGTTTTCTTCAACAGTGAGCTTTTTAAAAACACTTGGTTCCTGCGGCAGATAAGAAATTCCAAGTTGAGCACGCTTGAACATCGGCAGCGGAGTGATTCTCTTGTTATCCAGAAAAATTTCACCTGAAGTGGGCTTGTAGAAGCCGACAATCATGTAGAAACTTGTTGTTTTTCCGGCTCCGTTTGGCCCCAAAAGACCGAGAACTTCTCCTGTGTGCATCTGAAAATCAACACCCTGAACGACTTTCTTTTTACCGAACGACTTGTAAAGAGAACTGACTCTCAAGGTGTGATAAGGTTTTCCTTCAGAATCAACCGGTTCAGTTTCTTCTGAATCGAATGACTCGCTTTCAGTAGAATTATCCGGGGGCGTTACGGGGGCAGGGCCACCGTTAGAAGGGGTAGCGGAAAACGCGTCAGCGGTTGGAGCGAGGGGGAATGTCGCTTCGCTAACGAGTTTTGCGTCCGATTCTATTGATTGAGGTTCGCAAAACTCGCTTCCCCCTTCAAAAGTCTCTGTATTTTCAATTCCATCAATTTCTTCGTCGCTCATTCTTTCTTCACCTTATCGTTTTCAGTTTTTGATTCTTTGGTTTCAAGGGCTGATTTTTCGTTTTCTTCGGACTTTGAAGACTCAGCATTTTCTGTCTTTTCTTTTGCCTGTGCATCCTGATTAAGAATGTCCGTTATGGAAGGAAGTTCCGGCTTTTCGTCACCACCTTCTGATTTTTCTTCAGGCTGCTTTTCTTCGTCTTTTTTAGGCTCTTCTTTCTTTGAATCGGTGACAGTTCCGCTTACCCTGCCCGAAAGCGTGATTTCCTGCGATTCGAGGTTCAGCACGATTTCCTGGGCGCGGAAAGTATCATCGCCCTGAACGATTTTTGGGTTTCCGCTCATTTCAAGCATTTGAGCGGCTTTTCGGTAGATTGCAAATGCGGCCGTACAAGTGTTGTTTTTTTGTTTGAGGGTAACGCCAATCTGCATCGTGGCGATTTCTTTGTTCTGGTTGTATTCAATGATTTGCGAATCGATTGTGACATCGTTTTCAAGGTCAATCATGTGCACTGAATCTTCGAGGCGTGCCAGTTTTGTCTGCCTGTCGTAGCGCAATTTGCCGCAGGTGAAGTCCATTTTTGTCTCTGTGTTTTTGCCTTCGACGCTGCCTTCCGCTGTGATGTATCGAAAATCGTCGCCGTTCAGTATGATTGAGTCCGCTTTGATTTCCATTGTGCTGGTTTTTACGAAAGCATTCCCGATGAGTTTTGTGTCGTCATTTTTGCTTCCCGAAACGCCTGTCATGGAATCTGCCTGAAATTTAATTTCTTCGGAATGAACAAGCGGATTTGCGAGAATTAATGGAAATAAAATGCAAAATTTTGTGAGAAGATTTTTATTCATCTTCGGTTGATTCCTTTGTTTCAGTTTCTGTTTCTTCTGAATCACTTGTGTTAATTGTGCCGGAAACGCTGTCTGCAAAAGAAAAAGTTTTGCTTACTCCGCTTGCAGAAAATCCGTATCCTGACATTTCGATGTCTTTTTTAATCAGTTTGACTTCGCTGCTCTTTCCACTGGTGATTTGTTCGGTTTTTTTGTTGAAATTGAGAGAATCTGCGGAAATCTGCATGTCTTGTTTGGGCAGATTAAGCTGAATTTCGCCGTAGAGAGTGTAAATTTCTTTTTTGATGTTGGCCGAAATGAGCTGGCATGAACCGCTTGTTTCTTCTTTTCCTTCTGAATCGAAGGTTTCAAATTCTGCATTTTTGGCGAAAACTGAATTGTCGCTCTTGTATTGCTCCAGCTGCTCTGCTTTGAGGCTGACATTTTTTTTGCTGGATTCATATTTTGAATAGGTGGCGTTTTTGAAACTGAATTCTGGAATAGAATCTTCGGAATTTTCGCTTTTAAGATAGTTTAATGAGCATGAAAAAGAGAAAATTGTGAGAAAAATGATAAGAATTGAATATGAATTTTTCATCGTTTGCATTATGATTTTAACATTAAGATTTGTTTGTTTCAACGGAGGTTTTTTCAAGTTGATTCAGTCAATGTCGCACTTTTGAAGACAATCTTAATTTTTATTTTACAATTAAAGACTTAGGGTGTATAATACAGTTATGGCAGACTTATTAACCGATGCAGAATTTGATATGTTCCGAAAAGTCATTTATGACGAAAGCGGAATTACTTTCTCGGCAACAAACCGCTCAATTCTTGACAGTCGTTTGAAGGAAAAGCTGAGGGAAAAGCAACTTGACTCTATAGAAGAATATTATCGACTCGTCATGTCAAACAAAGAAGAGATGAAGATCATGCTCGACTCTGTTACGACAAACCTTACGAGATTTTTCCGTAATCAGCCTCATTTTGATGCACTTGTAAACTATGTAATTCCTCATGTTATTGAGAATAAGCGCAAAACGGGTGACACCACTATCCGAATCTGGAGTGCAGGCTGCTCAACGGGTGAAGAACC
Source organism: uncultured Treponema sp. (assembly GCF_946187725.1). GTDB lineage: Bacteria > Spirochaetota > Spirochaetia > Treponematales > Treponemataceae > Treponema_D. The sequence continues at coordinate 40,609 of NZ_CAMHSK010000006.1, read as the reverse complement.
TTACACTATTGCAATGATTCTTGCTGATGTTCTTCCTCCGCCATATAAATTCCAGATTACAGCTTCTGATATCTCCCTCAAATGTCTCATGACTGGGCAGGCAGGTTTCTATCCTGAAGCCCGAATAACTGGAATTCCGCAAAAGTATCTCGACCGCTTCTTTACAAAGAACGAGCGCGGATATCAGGTCAAACGAGAGCTCATGCAGACCATCAAATTCGACTACCATAACTTGCGAAACGATTCTGGTGCGCGCAATCTTGATGTTGTTTTCTGCCGGAATGTTCTCATCTATTTTGATGAACCTGCACAAAAGAATGTAATCGACCGATTCTGGAATTCAATGGCTCCAAATTCATACCTGTTTATCGGTCATTCAGAAAGTCTGTTCGGTATGGAAACAAAATTCGAATTCTTGAAGACCGACTGGGCTTGTCTGTATCAAAAGCATGTCTAAGCTAGCCTTTTGATTTCAGGCTTTTAGGCAAATTGGGAGGAGATTAATGGAAGATATTTCTGTTGCTATATGTGATGACTCGGCGCTCATGCGCAATCTTATTTCTCGCGTAATTGATGAAACTGAAGGCCTTTCTGTTGCAGGAAAGGCTATGAACGGGCAGTTCCTTGTCGAAAAGCTGGCTTTGTTCAAGCCGGATGTCATCATTCTTGACATTGAAATGCCAGTAATGACCGGCGTTGAATTCCTCAAGTGGCGCAAACAGAATAAAATCGATATTCCTGTCATCATTCTTTCGAGTATCGCCGAAAAGGGTGCTGCTGTCACAATCGAGTGTCTTGAACTTGGTGCTGCTGATTTTATCACAAAACCGAACGGTTCTATCTCTGCCGACATCAGTTCTGTTTCAGACAGACTCATTGAACTTATTGCTTCTTACGGTGGCTCTTATGCTCGCCGTCACGGAAAGCAGGTTCGTGGCAGTGATTTCTTCTCAAATCTCGGTTCTGACCGTCTCGTTGAGCGAAAACTTGCATCAAAGATGGGTGCTGATAAGGCAAAAGAGTTCCTTGCAAGCACAGCGGCAAAACCTGCTGCTTCAGCTAGTGCTCTTTCGTCAGCTCCAGCAAAAGGTCCTGCTGTTATTGAGCCTCTGCGCAAACCTGGCAAAATCGAGGTCATTGCAATCGGTATTTCTACGGGTGGACCAAATGCCCTTCGTGATGTGTTTAAGATGATTGACCCGCATTTAAAGCAGCCAGTTCTTGTTGTTCAGCATATGCCGGCGGGTTTCACAAAAGAATTCGCCAATTCTCTCAATAAAATCTGTGCCCTCAATGTAAAAGAGGCAGAAGATAATGAGCCAATCGAAAGCGGAAACATCTACATCGCTCCGGGTAACTATCATATCTATGTTGAGCAGACCAATCTTGGCAAAAAGATGTTGCGTCTTTCACAGGAACCGCAGCGAAACGGTCACAGGCCTTCTGCAGATGTTCTTTTTGAATCAGTTGCCAAAATCTATCAGAACCGTGCTCTTGGCGTAATCATGACTGGCATGGGTAAAGATGGTGCTGTTGAGCTTGCCGAAATGCGAAAACAGGGTGCATGGACTTTGGGCCAGGATGAAGCGAGTGCAATCGTCTATGGAATGCCAAAAGTCGCATACGAACTGGGCGGTGTTCAAAAACAGGTTTCGCTCGAAAAAATGGCTGACGAAATCAGTAAGTTGGCAAGAGAAAACGCTTAAATCTTTGGTATTTTGAATCTTTTAAAATGAAAAGCGGGAGCAGGATTGATATTAATCTTGCCCCCGTTTTTTTTATTTGCTCAGAAGTCTGAAGCAGTGTAGTTTTGGATTGTAGACAACTCCGAATCCGTCTTCTTCGCTAGGTGCGCGTCCTTTGAGGAAGAAATCTTCAAGAAGTTTTACATAATATGCGGCAACTTTATCATCTGAATTTGCGACGGCAAGTTTGCAGAATTTATCATGTGCCTCTGCATATTCTTCACGGTCAAAGTTTTGCATTGCTTTTTCCCAGACAGCGACATATTCAAGAAGATTTTCGCTCGCTTCTGCCTTGAGTGAAAGCGGTTCGTAAAGCGTGAGCGGGGTCGTAACATTTACAACCTGGACTTTATCGAGTCTGCGGCACAGAATCTCTTCGCCCAGTTGTTTGTAAGTTGCTTCACTCACTAGAATACCGAAGGTGGAATACTGCTTGTTTACGCCTTCAAGACGGCTTGCAAGGTTTACATTGTTTCCCATCATTGTGTAATTCTTTTTATTTTCGCTTCCCATGTAGCCAGCAATCATTTCACCGGAGTTGATGCCAATTCGCGTAAAGATTTCCTTTCGGTTTTGAACCATGATTTTGAATGCAGAGTAAAGGGAATCGCTCATTCCGACTGGTTGTGGTCCATTAGCGATATTCCGGATTTCCTGATTCATAACCTTTTCTGCGGCCTTCATTTTGAGTGCAGCCTTTACCGCACGAGTGGCATGGTCATCCATTTTGAGCGGCGCACCTACAAGAGCGATAATAGCATCTCCCTCGTATTTGTCGATTGTGCCGCCTTCTGCCATGATTATGTCGCTCATTTTTGTGAGGTAATAATTGAGAAGCGCAACCAGTTCACTAGCCGTAAGAAGCTCAGAGAAAGAAGAGAACTTCTGGATATCAGTGAAGATTGCAGTCATCTCACGATTTTCACCGCCAAGCTTGAAACTGTCAGGATTTGCAACAATCTGATTAACGACATCTTTTGAAAGACACTGACTGAATGCATTCGTTATGAATTTTTTGTCTTTTGAAGCTGTAAGGAATCCAAGAACGATTACGGAAATGTATGCCAGAATTGAAGAGAAGAGCGGAACCGTTTCACCGACAAAGGTTCTTGTTATGATGTAATAGGCAAGCAGAATTCCAGTGCCGACAAAAATCATAATTAGCCCGATTATGACTTTTCCGACCGTCGATTTCATTTTTTTTGCGGCCAATACAAGAAGAGTCGTTAAAATCAGGGCATAAATGATTGAAATGTACGGCGGAATTTCACTTGTAAAGTCACCATTCAAAATCTGGTTGATTATAGTGTAGTGTACGCCGGGAAGAGGATACTGAGATTCGTACGGATTTACGCCGTAATCGGATGTGCTTGTTGCACAGGTTCCGATAATGCAGATTGCTGATGCAAGCTTGGGTCTTACCTCAGCACATAGATTTGTGTATTCTTCGATGTGTTCAGCTTCGCCCTCTTCTGCCATAGCGCGTTTAAGCTGTGCAATACGGTAAATGTCTCCCAGTGAGAGATAATTGTATTCATTGAACTGCATTTTCGGATATTTGAGGATAAATTTTCCGTCATTTCCGCGTGGAATCTGCAGGTCTTTTGTTTTACCGTCGATTTTGGCATTTTTGAGCGTAATCTTTCTATTTTCTACGATGATTTTGGGATTTCCAAGTTTTTGAAGAAGGGCAGGTAAGGTAAGCTGCATGTAGTACTGATCATCATATTTTGCGATTAAATTTACCCTGCGGTAGTAATTGTCGCTGTCAGGATCTGCATTTACAAATCCAGCTGCCTTTGCATGTTCAATAAAAATTGGAAGAGTCGGAACTACGCCTGTATATTCTTCAGTAACTTTGTCGTTTTTGATTTCAGCGTTTGGTAAAAGACCTTTTTGATCAAGAATGTTTTTTGATTCTTCATCAATGTCGCTGGTATAATCAAGCGTAAAGTTCAGGAAGGTAATGTCGGATTTTTTAAGGGCCTTTTCCATCTCCTCATCAGGAGAGAATATCTCGTCTTTCTCATTAACGCTTTTTCGTGCTTTGTCGATAAAACTCAAATCGAATACGATAGACTGTGCTCCCATTTCTTCCATAATGGAAATACAGTCTGCATAGACATCCCTTGTAAAAGGAAAAGAATCGATGGTTTCAATCGCGAAATCATCGATTCCTACCATAAGAACATCGTTTCGAATTTGAGTTGAAGGCAAAAATCTCTGAAACAAATCAGAAAATTTTGCCTCAAGATTCGTGAAGAGCAGGAGCGAACTTGCCGCCACACAGACAAGCGGAATGAGGAACGCAAATGTCTTTCGCTTAGTCATCAAGTTCGCCTTCTGCCATTACATCTGATGCACGAGAAGCAGCTGTTGCTGTGCCCTTGCCTTTTTTGGCTTGTGAACCTGAAATTCCGTTTTTTGTGGAAATTAAATCACCGAGGCTGGCCTTTTTGGGTGTGCGGAGCGTAATGTCCTTGCCGTCTGCAGTGACAACGAGTTTCGAATTTGTTCCTAGAGCGACGATTGCCGTGTCTGAAAGTGTCATGCCGCTTGTGACAGGCTTTTGTTTGCCTTTTTCACTTTCTGCGAATGTGACTTTTCCTGTGACGGTTTTGACCTCGTAATCAACAGCAAAGAGAACTGATGATGCGAGAAGTGCTGCGGCTGCCACGAATGCTAATTTTTTCATAAAATCCTCCTTTTAGACCTCATGTTTTCATGAATCTATTTTAAATATTTTAAAACTCGTTCAACAGATGGAAGCTCAATGTCCGCATCTGATTCAGGAACGCTGACTGCCTTGTAGTGCTGCCATGCTTCACTCAAAGGGTAAAGCTCGGCTTCACCTTTTTTGGCTGCGCTCTTCCATTGATTATAACCCGCTGTTCTGGCAATTTCAAAGTTATCCTGACAAACAGTTGCTTCAAGCGGAATCCATGCCTTTTCACCCTGAATGATGTAGCGCCCGTCCAGCAAGACTTTTGATGCCCGCTTTGAAGATACGCCAGAATCAATTGCCATGAAAATATGCCCTGGAACTGTGATGAATGCCGTTTGAATTCCAATTGATTCGAAAATTGCGCAGTTCAGAATAGAAAGGTCGTCGCAGTCGCCGCCAGAGTACAAAAGTGTCTGATAAGGGAACTGCAAAAAGTCAATTTCAAGTGTTTCGCCGGAAGAAAATGGACTTGTAGGGTCTTTTACATAGCTTACACCGTAGGCTTTTAAAGTGGCGAAAATTCCCCTTGCGTAATCAAGATTTTGTGTATAATCATTCTGGGGATTTTTAAGGATAATTGATTTTGCGAGTTTAGATATTTTGTTTGCCGCACCATCATGACTGCTCACAAAAGCGGCCGCCTTACGGTCATCGTTCCAGTTCATTGCGTTGCGGTTCAATGCCGTGAAGTCCAAAACCTGCTCGCTGGTAATTCGTTTGCCAAGAGAGCGGTAAGAGACGATGACTTTTCCTTCTGTTTTGTGTGCTGCAAGTGAAGAAAGAATTGTCTCGTTTATGAATGCCGTGAGCTCTGCTTCAAAGTATTCGTTGATTCCCACTTCTTCGATTTGTGCACAGATTTTTGGAAGCGTCATGTATTCAGGAATCAGAACAGAGACCGTGACATCGCTGATTTTATTTTCTTCGCCGTTAAAGAATACAAGTTTTCCGAAAGAATTTTCGTTGTAGAAGCTGTAGAAAACTGGGAAAATTGGCTCAATCGTGTTTTCATCCAGTTCAACGACTTTTTTTGCAAAGATTCCTTTTGTAAAGCTGTATTTTAGACTGACTCCCAAATCAATTCTGTTGGTAAAATCTTCCGGTTTATACTTGAACTTGCTGTAGCCCGCGAAAACTCCGAATTTCAGCTCAGGTAAAGCATAGAAATCAGCAAAAATCCGTCCGCCAAAAAGACTTCCCGACATGGATTCGGTGTTTTTTTCTTCGACTTTGGGGAAATTCCACATTCCTCCGTAAACCTGAAGGCCTGAAGCAAATCTGTCATGAAGCCTGCATTGATAAGTGAGTGCAAGGTCTCCGTAATAGAGCGGCGTATCATCGAGAGTGAGTGCCTTTATGTCAGCCACGCCCCCCTGAAAGCCAAATCCGATTTTATCGCGGCCACGGACAGTAAAAGGGTATGAGTCGAGGGAAACCGTGCCTGAAAAAGAATTGTCAAAATCCCCTGCGGTATGGAAATCAAGCTGCGGCATCAGGGCAATTTCAAAGTCCATTCCGAATGTTGGAAGAGAGAGCAAAAATGCGGAAAAAATCGTAGTGAGTTTTTTCATTTTTATTCTCCGACAAGAATTTGAATTTTCTTTTTTCCTGCCAGTGCAGTTCTATTTTCAGGTTCTTTTGCAAGGACTCTGTTGTACATGCTGAGCGCTGATTTGTAACTTTTCTGCGTTGTATAGACCATGGCCATGTTATTCCATGCTGCAATAGAATTTAGTTTCTGATATTCAGCGATTGCGTCATTGTACATTCCAGCGCGAACATAGGTGTCAGCGAGGTGTTTTGTATCTCCTGAACTGCGGAATTTTTTGATTAAAGTTGCCAAATCGTTATTTATATAGTAATTGATGTCTTCGTTGACAGCTTTAATGATTGCGTCTTTTGATGGATTTTTATAAGAACCTCTGTATCCTGAGAAAGTGACCGGAGGATATGCTTCCCAGGCTGCATGAACATCAACTAGTTCATAAGGAGATTCTGGATCTTTCTGCATTTTTTTAAGCTGTTTTGCGGCCTCAATTCGTGCCTGCGTAAAGCCTTTGCCGAAATTCTTCATGCTTAAACCAAGCCAGCTTGTGTTTTCGTCTGTAATGACATCGTTCCCTGTGAACTGATTGCCTTTTTTTTCTGGAGCAATGCCTGTGTCAACGAGAACGATAAAATCATCATCCATTGCAACAAAGCCCGTTCCGATTCCAAAACTTTCAAGGCATGAGCAGACAAGGATTCCCAAATCATCATAATCACCGCAAAGAAGGTTCAAAGTCTGCAACGGGTACTGAATTGAATCAATATCTTCTGTTGAACGGAAGGTCGTGTATGGCGTAACAGTGTCTTCGCTGTAGACGATTCCGGCGAGCCTTAATCCTTCCATGATAGCTGCCGCGTACTGAAACGGAGAGTTGATTCCGGCCTTTAGATTTGTGATTTCTGCACCCGCCATGTATTTTGCGGTTTCAAGAATCTCTGTTGCACCGTTATCGATAAAGCATGCAAGGGAAGCGCTGTCGCTCCACATAAAGCTGTTTCTATGTTTTACATCAAAAACAATGTTCTGTACTTCGGTTTTTCGTTTGCCAAGGAAAGTGTAGCTGATTACAAGTTCACCGTTGATTTTACCATCTTCGCTGTAACGCAAAATTTCCGGGCTGAAATCGGCATATACCGGAATCTCGACCTTGCTGTAGCGGTTTAATATAGAAAGAACTTCACATTCTTTTTCTGCGGAAGTGTATTTTCCTGCCCTGAATGAAATGTGGACATCTCGGACTTCTGCAGAACTGACATTACGGAGCGTCGCATAACCGAGCGGAACCTGACTGTACATTGATGCGTAGACCGGGAATGCCGCTGAGTCCTGCTCAAAGCTGACCCAGAAATCATCTGAGGATGCAGAGGAATTTGTGGAAAAATTAAACTTTGCGCTCAATCCTGCAAAATTTGAAGAAATGAATGGTGAGCCTTCGATTTTAAATGATTGGCAACCACCGACTGCGCTCATGACAAAGCCCGGCGTGAAGCGGAAGCCAAGCTCTCCAAAAGCACGGTAATATGTGCCGCGTGAATCACTTGTAACGCTTGGGGCATCAATCGAAATCTTTTGAATTCCGTATGAGCCGTTTGCACTTAAATAAAGGCGGGAAAAAGGATAATAATAAAGGCCGAGAGTCGCACCGCCCATTAAAATATCGTAATTTTTATCTAATGATTCTTCTTTGATTGAGTTGTAGCCGCCCTCAACACCCAAAGTCACAAAATTGAACAAATCAATGTCTGCGTTAAGAAAACCGCCGAATCCTGTTCCAAGATTCTCTTCTTTTGGAAAATTCATGACAGGGGTGAGCCTGAACGCAAAGTCCAGCGCGGAAATTTGCCCTGTAAGGGTAAGTGCAGCCAGACCTGCCAAAACAACTTTTTTCATATAAAAATGACTCCATTTATAATAGCTTATATTATAACGCAAAATTATATGTTTCGTCAGTTTTTCAAGATTTTTTTGGGATAAAAAAAAGGCCGCCTTCAAAAGGCAGCCTTGAAATGCTTAGCGTGCGTACTCAACGATTCGTGTTTCGCGAATCATTGTAAGTTTTATTCGGCCCGGATAGCGGATGTCAGTCTCAATCTGTTTGGCGATTTTCTGTGCCAAATCCTTGACTTCACCATCAGGGATTTTTTCGTTGTTGACCAAAATGCGAAGTTCGCGGCCAGCCTGAATTGCATAAGCCTTTTCGACACCGTTGAACTTTTCTGCAGTTTCTTCGAGGTTTTCAAGGCGTTTGACATAATTGTCAACTGTCTCGCGGCGGGCACCTGGTCGGGCTGCAGAAATAGCATCTGCAATCTGAACGATGACCGCTTCGAGAGTGGCAGCTTCGACATCGTTGTGGTGTGCAGCGATTGCATTGATGACTTTTGGATCTTCGCCCATTTTTCGTGCCATCTCTGCACCGACTTCTGCATGGTTCTGATCTGAATCGTTTTCTGCACCCTTACCGATGTCGTGAAGAAGGGCAGCTCTCTTTGCGAGCTCTTTATTTGCACCGACTTCTGCGGCAAGCAGGGATGCAATTTCTGCGACTTCTTTTGAATGGGTAAGCACATTCTGACCGTAGCTTGTACGGAAGTAAAGACGACCCAATGCACGAACTCCGTCCTGACTCATGTTGTGGATTCCAAGGTCAAACAGAACCTTTTCGCCCTCTTCATAAATCTTCTGCTGAATTTCGCGCGTAACCTTCTGAACGATTTCCTCAATGCGGGCCGGATGGATGCGTCCGTCCGTAACAAGTCGTTCAAGTGACTGCTTTGCGATTTCTTTTCGAACCGGATCGAAACAGCTGATTACAACTGCCTCTGGTGTGTCATCGATGATGATGTCTACACCGGTGAGCGTTTCGAGGGCACGGATGTTGCGGCCTTCACGCCCGATGATACGGCCTTTCATTTCATCGCCAGGCAATGAAACTGTAGTGACGGTCAAGTCACCTGTAGTCTCGGTTGCGATTCTCTGAATCGTGGAAACAAGAATTTCCTGAGCCTTTTTTTCGGCTGAAAGCTGTGCGTCCTGCTCAATTTTGTTCAAGAGTGCCTGAGCGTCATGGCGAGCGTCATTTTCGAGGTTTTTGATGATTAAATCTTTTGCTTCCTTTGCCGAAAGCCCCGAAATTCTCTCCAGTTCTGCCCGATACTGCTCTTCCTGAACCTGAAGCTGTTCTTCACGCTTCTTCATTGCATTGACGCGATCGTTGAATTCGAGTTCTTTTTTATCAAATTCTTCTGCCCGTTTGTCAATCAGCTCTTCTTTTTTACTAACTCGTGCTTCATACTTCTGTACTTCAGCGCGTCGTTCACGATCTTCCCGTTCCTGCTGTTTTCGTTCACGAATGATTTGATCTTTTGCTTCGAGCAAAATTTCTTTTTTCTGTGCTTCTGCTTCCTTTATTGCATCCTGTCTTAAGCGTTCAGCTTTTTGTTCTGACGCAGATAGTTGAAATCTGGCATAACACCATCGAATAATCCATCCAAGAACGATTCCTGCAACCGGGAGACCAATGAACTTAACTAAATCGTTCATTTTAGACTTCTCCTAGTTTTATGAAATCAAGTTCTTCTATGATACTATATAGCGTTAGTGTTGTCAAACTGAAAATTCTGGGGCTTGGGGCACTGTGACAGACTTTCTGCCCCAGGAGATGGGGGTGTGGGTAAAAGCGAAGCTTGAACCCCAGGGGGAAGGCTTTCCCCCTATGGAATTCTCTTCACAAAAGCACTAAAATCTGATTTAATTTTACCGACAATCTAATTAGGCAAACTTTATGGCAAATTCTTATGAAAAACCTGATTTCTGGTCTCAAAAAGCATTCTCCGAGGGTTATCCGGCCCGTTCAGTTTACAAGCTGCAGGAGATTGATGAGAAATTCGGCATGATTAAGAAGAATTACAAAGTGCTTGATTTGGGTGCGGCTCCAGGAAGCTGGACAACTTTTCTTCTCAGGCAGATGGACGGAAGCGGCAAGGTCGTTTCGTGCGATTTGAATCCGCTTTCAAAAAGTGTCAAAGGAGAAAATCTCGTCTTTATTCAGGGCGATTTACAGCAGAAGGAGATTTTTGACAAAATCAAGGCCGAAGGTCCTTTTGACCTCGTTGTCTGTGACGCAGCTCCGCTCACCACAGGAAACCGTGTTGTCGATACAGCCCGCTCTCAGGGGCTTGTGAAAATGGCAATCTGGTATGCGGAGACGATGCTGAAAACGGGCGGTAATTTTGCCGTGAAGATTTTTCAGAACGGGGACCAGCAGGCTCTGCTCAAAAAGATGCGTGAGGTTTTCACCAACGCGAAGGGATTTAAGCCTAAGGCATGTCGTTCTGAATCATTTGAAACTTACTTAATTGGGTTGGGTAAAAAGTAATGAAAAAGTTCTTTTGGATTGTTAAGAATAAACTTAAAGGCGTGTCTGTAAAAAATGCTGTTCAGTGCCTTTCAGTGACATTCGGTGTGTGTGCGCTTGTTCTTACCGGAACCGTTGTGTTTGCGAATCACTCTTCAAAGGCAGAAAATGGTCAGGGTGGATTTGAAAGTCCGACCATCCCTGTAAGCGAAGAAGTTCTTGATGGAATCGTGGAAGGTCAGGAAAATCCTTCTGGTACAGATGCAGAGCTTGTTTCTTTTGATGATTCATACAATCTTTCTTATTTCGCATATCGGGTTCGTTCAGGCGACATGATTGGCAAGATTGCAGAGACTTTCGATGTTACTTCTGACTCAATCATTTCTGTGAACAACATCCGCTCTTCAAGGCTTTTGCAGATTGGCTCATATCTCAAAATCCCGACTATGCCTGGAATCCTTTACACTGTAAAAAAAGACGGCGAAACTGTTGAGTCAATCGCCGAGAAATACAAGATTGATGTGGCTAAATGCTCATCTGTCAATCATCTGGCTGTAGGTGCTTCACTTACTGCCGGAACCATGGTTTTTGTTCCTGACGCAAAGCTTGACTGGGTAACCCGTCAGGAAATCAACGGTGACTTGTTCAGAAAACCGATTCACGCAAGATGGTACAAATCTTCAAGCTTCGGATGGCGTGCAAGTCCGTTTACTGGAGCACGCTCTTATCATTCTGGCGTTGACATGGCATGCCCTACAGGAACCAACATTTATGCGGCCCTTCCTGGCAAAGTCACTGCTACAGGCTACAATTCAACTTACGGAAACTATGTAATCGTGGCTCATCATTCCGGCTACAAAACGCTTTACGGACACATGAGCGCAATTCTTTGTCACAAAGGCAATTATGTCACTCAGGACACAAAAATCGGTCGCGTCGGAAGCACCGGCATGAGTACCGGACCGCACCTGCACTTTACCGTGTTCAAGAACGGCAAGCAAGTCAATCCAGAAAACTTGTGGAATTAACGGAAAGAATATGCTAGTACCCGCATCCTTGCGGGGCTTTTCTTTTTCACGGTTAATCCATGTTCATTTGGGGTTTGAAATCTACTTTCTTTATGAAAAAATCAATGTTCGTGCATACGAAGAGGGCACAGTAGACCGTTACCAGAACACCGAACATCACATTGAAAGTGATGGCGAAACTGGTGCGGTCTATTTTGTTCAGGAACAGACCGAAAATCACGAGCATCAGAATCATAAGAATCCCTGCGACAATCCATTTTGCCATTGAGACAGGTTTTGTGCTCATGTTGCTGAGGAATGTTTTGAGATTCATCGAATTCATCGGTCTGAGCGGGATTGCGGCGTATTTTTCGGCCAGTGTCAGATAATGAACCTGAGTCCTGCACTTCTTACATTTGAGAAGATGCAGAGTCACTCCTAGCGGCAGGCGTTCATATTTATCGAGCAAGAGAAAGGTCTCCATTGTCTTTTCGCATTTTTCATTCTTCATAATAACTCCTTAATCGTTCGCGCAGGATTTTCTTTGCACGGAAAATATGTGATTTGATTGTATTTACCGGCAAACCCGTAATCTCACTGATTTCTATATGGGAATTGTCGTAGAAAAAGTACAGTTCTACGCAGATGGCTTCATTTTCGCTCAGGTTTTTGACCGCCTCCCGTACGGCAAGCATGGTGATTTTCCTGATGTGATTTTTTTCGGGGCCGAATCCTTTGTATTCAAGCTGCTCTTCGTTTGAAATCGCAAGGTATTCTTTACGGCGGTTCTTTGCGTTCATGGCCGTGTTCAGTGCGATTGAAGTGAGCCATGTCGGAAAAGAAGAATCTCCTCGGAATTTTGAAAGATTCGTGTACGCCTTTATGAAAACTTCCTGTGCGAAATCCTCTGAATCCGTTTCATTCTTGAAAAAACTCATGCCAAGCGACATGACCCGCTTTTTATAGAAAGAAATAAGCTTTGAGAATGCTTTTTGATTTCCCGCAAGGCTTGATTTGATTAGAGCGTTATCCCGACGCCTAATTAACAGCTGTTCCAGATTCATTGTGCCAGTCGTACAGCTTGTAGAACATTAGAAGGCAGATGCCAGTTGTAAGAGGAATTAATCCGCCGAGAAGTGAAGGCGAAGCACCTGTCATGAGGGCAAAAAAGACTGACAGCATTGCTCCGATTCCAGTAAGCAAAAGCCCCGAAAGAAGGGTCATTGCCTTGTAGTTGAAGTTTGACTTGGGTTTTTCTCCAGTTTTAATCTGCTGCTTTTTTTCGTGATGAATCCAAAGAAGCGCAAAGAATATGATGATTCCCCCGATTGTGATTCCAACGATTGGAATTAGCGCGAGAATGACTTGAGCTGCAGGTGAAGTGATTTGTTCCATAATAATTCCTTTTATATGTTAGACACCGGATTTCATTTTTGGTTGCGCTAATCTAAAAAAAGATAGTCGTTAAAGTAGATTCCCGTGATTTTTCCGAGGACGAGGCTTTCATTGACTTTTTCTTTCAGTTCGGTCTTGATTTTTTCTTCGCCGAGCTGCATCAGTTCGTGCTTTGTATGATTCTGGAAATAATTCATCAGGATGGATTTTAAGTTCAGGTGCTTGCGGTCAAGTTCCTCATAGAAAGAATTGTCCGTGCCGTCGTATTCAAACCATGGAATCAGGACAATCACGCTTTTCTGCTGATTTTCATCTTCTTTTGTGAAGACTCTGATTTGGCCGATTTCGTTAAAGGCGGTCTTTGATGCGGCAACTGATTTGGGAAGCGGATCCTCATGACGAAGGCCTTCGCCTGGCCGGGCATTTTTGGTGCAGAGGGCGATTGCTGAAACCGCGATGATGAAGATTAAGATTCCGCCGATTATGGCAAGCAGGATTTTATTGATTTTGTTCATTTTGAACCTCCAGTTTTTAAGCGTTAGGCTATGGAGCCCCGAAGTACCGCGAAGCGGTATGAGCGTGAGCGAAGGGCGGAACAGCCGCCCCGAAGGGGAACGCCCAGTTTTACCAGTCTGAACCGAATTTTTTCTTGAAACCTGATTCAGCGGGTTCGTTTTCTTCTATTGGAAGAGCTTCTTCGCTGAACGGGGCAAGCAGGGCCGAAAGCCGCGGATTTTTCTTTAGCTCGCCGCCCTTGATTTTGATGTGAATTCCGTCGTCGAGCCAGTTTTCTTCGGTAATGATGCCGGTTTTTCTTGCTTCGTTTAAGAGGAACTGTTTTTCGAGCGGCAGGGTGAAGGGCATTTCCTTTCCCAAAAGCTCATCACAGATTTTTGCCGAAAGTTCTTCAAATCCTTCGTGTGTCTTTGCGCTGATTTTTACTGCTTCCGGGAAAAGTGCCGTCATTTTTGCAAGTTGCGCCGGATTTTCAGCGAGTTTGTCGATTTTGTTAAGCACGATGATTCGAGGCGTTTTATCAGCACCGATTTCTTCAAGGACTTTTACGACCGTGTTGTACTGGAATTCAGCCTTTTCATCACTGGCATCAAGCACAAGAAGAATCAAGTTCGCGCGCTGTGCTTCTTCGAGGGTTGATTTGAATGCATTTACGAGAGAGTGGGGCAGGTTCGAGATAAAACCAACGGTGTCTGTGAGCAGGATGTTTGCCGCAAACCCCTTTTCGCTTTCACTTGTTTTAATAGAAGATTTGAGCTGAAGTTTTCGCGTTGTGGGGTCGAGCGTGGCAAAAAGCTTGTCTTCGACGAAAACATCTGCTCCGGTGAGCGCATTTAATAGAGAAGATTTTCCTGCGTTCGTGTAGCCGGCAAGCGCACAGGTCGGCAGCGGGATTCTTTCACGGCGCTTTCGTTGAGTTTCACGGTCACGGACGACCTGTTCAAGTTCTTTTTTGAGCTGCTGAATCTTTTCGCGGATTTTACGGATGTCAAGTTCAAGCTGAGTTTCGCCTGAGCCTTTTGAACCGAAATTTCCGCCCCGCTGGCGTGCCATGTCACCGTAAGAGTGGGCGAGGCGCGGGCGTGCGTATTCCAGCTGTGCGAGCTGAACCTGCAGGACGGCTTCTTTTGTCTGTGCGCGCTGTGCAAAAATCCGTAAAATAACTTCCTGGCGGTCAATCACTGGAATCTTCGCAAGCTTTTCCCAGTTACGCTGCTTGCGCGGAGAAAGTTCAAAGTCAAAGATTATGATTTCGGCAGATAGCTCCTTTGCGAGCGCGGCGATTTCTTCTGCCTTGCCGCTTCCAATTCCATAAACAGGATTCTGTTCCATGCGGGCGAGAATCACTGAGCGGCAGATTTCATAGCCCAGGGTATCAACAAGGCCTTCAAGTTCAGAAATGTCAGCCTTTGGAGCGCCAATCAGCAAAGCCCTGATTTTTTTCTCTTCTTCTTCAGCGAGATTTATTAAATCCATGCAAAGAAATATAGCATAAAAACTTGCTTTTGTTGCAAAATTCGCCGAAAATATAAAGAAAACTTATGACTTCAGGCCAAAAGGTCGCTTTCAGTCTTTTGATTTCAGTGCTAGCATTTTGTGCATTTACGGTTGTTGCTTTTTCGGGGCTTTTTGACATCCTTGAAGTGAACTTCTATCAGCCGATTGTGCAGGAAATCAAGCAGAAGAAGATTGAAGAGATTGCGACTGCTCAAAACGAATATTTCAACATTCTCATGCAGCGATTTGATTCATTTTCCGTCGCTCCGGATGTAAAGTCGTATATTGAGCTAAAACCCGCCGAATCGGCACAGAAAAACCGTGAAAAACTCCGCTCTCAGCTTGTGACTTCTACCGCCGCCCTCACTGGAATGCGAATTATCGATGAGAACGGCAGAAATGTTTATTTCAGTACTTTCAGCACGGATCTTCTTTCTTCCAAAAAAGGCATTTCGTACCGTGATTACAACATGATTGACGAACTTCCGTACAATCAGGTCAGGGCAAAATCTCTGGATATAAACACGCAGGCCGAGCAGAAAGCCCGCATAATCATGGATTCTTCGCAGCGACGGCTGATTTTTTCTCTTCCTTTTTATAATTCTGAAAATTCCTTTGTCGGAAGCATTCTGTTCTACTGTGACGCGGCGAATTTCAGTCAGTTCCTGTTCAGGCGAAATTTGATTGACATAAACGGATTTGCCTCACTTCTGAGTGATTCTGCAAAAGACGGAAATATTGATGATGCTGGTGGCTTTGTCTTCGGTCTTCCGAATTATGGGCGCGAGTCAATTCAGGCACAGATTCTTAAAAAATGGCATGAAAACAGAGAATCTTTCTGGAAACTGGAGCCTGTTGAAAAAAGCGGGGATGAATCTGAATCTTCTGAGAAAGTGAATGAACCACCCCGCAAAAATGTTGATTTTTCTTCTATTTTTAACATTTTTGGCAAGAATGAAACAGATGCGCTTTGTGCGTTTTCATATGCTCACGAACGAAAGGATTTCGGTCACATAACGCTTTTGTACCCCGAAAGTGAATTGAAATTCTCTCCATACATGCGGATTTTGCTTCTGGCAACGGCCTTTGTCACTCTTTACCTTGCGATTTTCCTGATTCTCAGTTTCCGCCATGATGATATCGTCGTGATTCGTGACAGAGTTCGCCGTTACGAGAACGAATTTTTTGTTGCCTACAGAAATATGGGCGATGCGAAAAATCCAGCCTATCTTGCCGAGCAGAAAACTATCCTCGAAAAGCGGATTTTGAAAACACTTGGCCGAAAAGGCGAAAAGCACGCCGCCGAATTTAAATCGATTTTTGAAACCTACTGGCAGGAAATGCTGGTTACCTTCGGTGAAGTCGCGGATCACCGTTCAATCGGTGGAAATCCTGTCTCTGCAATCAATGCCGCCGAATTAAAGGAAATAGTCCGCTCGTCTCTCGAAGACATTCTTGAAGGCGGCACGATTCGTATAAAAGCAGATGCCGTGGAAAAATCAGCCACCAGAACCGAAAAGCGAGGTGAATCTGCCGAACCCGTCGAAGAAGTTGAGGAAGTTGAATCTGTAGAAGAAGTAGAGTCTGTAGAGGAATTTGAACCGGTTGAGGAAGTTGAACCTGTCGAGGAATCTGAGTCTGTAGAAGAAGCAGAATCCGTAGAGGAAATTGAACCTGTCGAGGAAGTTGAACCGGTTGAGGAAGTTGAACCTGCGGACGAGGTTGAGTCGGTTGAGGAAATAGAGCCGGTCGAAGAAATCTCTGATGCCGAAGTGCCATTTGTAGAAACCGAAGGCGATGAATTACCAGTAGAAGAGATTGAGGCGCTTGAAGAGGATGAAGCTGTAGAGGAAATTGAATCTGCGGAAGAAGTTGAATCCGTAGAGGAAATCGAACCGGTTGAGGAAGCTGAATCCGTAGAAGAGATTGAATCGGTTGAGGAAGTTGAACCTGTCGAGGAAATTGAACCGGTCGAGGAATCTGAGTCTGTAGAAGAAGCAGAATCCGTAGAGAAAATTGAACCGGTTGAGGAAGCTGAATCCGTAGAAGAGATTGAGGCACTTGAAGAGGATGAAGCTGTAGAGGAAATCGAACCGGTTGAGGAAGTTGAGTCTGTAGAGGAAATTGAACCGGTTGAGGAAGTTGCCCCTGCAGAAGAAATTGAGCCGGTTGAGGAAGTTGAACTTGCGGAAGAAGTTGAATCTGTCGAGGAAGTTGAATCCGTAGAAGAGATTGAGTCGGCAGAGGAAGCAGAGGCTGTCGAAGAAGTTGAATCGGTTGAGGAAGTTGAACCTATTGAGGAAGTTGAATCTGTCGAAGATGTTGAATCCGTAGAAGAAATTGAACCCGTCGAAGATGTTGAATCCGTAGAGGAAGTTGAACCTGTCGAGGAAGTTGAGTCTGTAGAGGAAATTGAACCGGTCGAGGAATCTGAGTCTGTAGAAGAAGCAGAATCCGTAGAGGAAATTGAACCCGTCGAGGAAGTAGAGCCTGTCGAAGAATCTGAATCCGTAGAGGAAATCGAATCTGTCGAAGAGCTGGAAGAACTTGATGACGCTGAGCCTGAGTCGGATGATAATGGTTTGAGCCGAAAACTTACGGCTTCTGAACAGCAGCATATCAAAATCTTTAAGGAAGCTTCGAAGACCATCGATGAAACTGACGGAAATCTTGAGGAGCTTGAGCTTTTCGATCCGACCAAGGCTGGAAATCCTCCTGAACCTGTTGATACGGAATATTTTGTGCCGCATGACTCGGATGAAGAGTCTGAGGAAGAGGAAGACGATGATTTTTATAGGGATGAAGTGCTTCTCGAAAAAATCGAGTTCGGTGTTCCGACTTCGGAGAGCCTTACTTTTGAGGCCGATGATGCCGTCGCGGATAATTTTGTCGCAGCTGCGTTAGATTTCTCTTCTTTGGATGAAGATGACAACGATGAAAGACTGTACGGGCCATTTGAGACCGTAGAGTATCTGCCAGAAGAAGATGGAACAGAGGATACCCATGAAGAAGTTGAATCCGTAGAGGAAATCGAGCCTGTTGAGGCAGTTGAACCTGAAGAAACTTACTCTGTTGAAGAAGTTGAGGAATTGACGGAAGAACTTCCTTTGGAAGAAGATGTTGAAACTGTAGAAGAAATAGAATCTGCTGAAGAAAGTGAAAAAAATGCCGAAATTTTAGAAGAGCTTCCTTCGCAAGATTCTTTGCCTGAGCAGGATGAGCCGACAGAGGATTTAGATGATGCGGTGGAAGTAGAAGCCCTCGAAGATTCGGAGGAGAATATGCCTTTTATGTTCACTAAATTTGCCGCTTCTCAAAATGCGAGTGTAGCGGAACTCTGCCCTGACACGCAGGATGCAATTGTTCAGGATTTGGACGGAACTTTCCGCGTTACAGACATGCCGACTTCAAACATGAATGTCGAACTTGATAGTGATTTTAAGAAGCTGGTTGACTCGATTCTGCGGTAGGCACGATGGACAGAAATTTTTTGATTCTTAATGCCGCTTATCTTGTCTTTGCACTGCCGCTTTCTTACATGGATTCACGCAAATTCAGAATTTCGCTGCCTTTGCTGCTTGCGGCTTCTGTTGCGATGATTTGTGTAAGATTTTTTGTTCTTCCGTCGCAGCCCATTCCGCTTGCCAAAAATCTTTTCTTTGCGCTTGCAAGTTCTTTTCTGCTTTATTTCTGCACTCGTGTTCTTACGGCACAAGGGCTCGGATTCGGAGACATCTATTTTGGTCTTTTCAGTGCCCTTTATACCGGATTTTACATGAATCTGATTGCCACGGTGTTTGCCGCTCTTCTTGGCGTTCTTTATTATCTTTTGCTTGCGGTCGTTCAGAAAATAAAAAAAAGCAGCTTCGTGCACAGACCGATTTTCGCGATTCCCTTTGTACCGTTCATCACTGCCGGTTCCGTGCTTTCAATGCTGCTTTTCTGGGTGATTGCCTGATTCTTTTGCTGATTATGCTTGTGAGTTGTTTACAAGCCCCTGCATCAGCTGAACCACAAGATAAATCTTTTTGTAGACTGTTACGCCGAGCTCTTTGATTGGAGTTTCGGCGAATCGTTCAACTTCTTTCCAGTTTGTGAGCAATTCCGGCCTCTGTTTCTGATAATCTTCGATGAGAAGCTTGGTGTTCTTGCCGAAAACGATAAGCTGCTTTGTGGTGTTGACGATGTATTCTCGCGCAAGATTGTTGCAGTCTTTTAATGTTGTCCTGATGATGTTTGCTGATTCCTTGTCGCGGTCTGCACGCGGAAGAAGTGTCTTGAGCTTTTTGCCGTATTCACCGTCTTCTTCAGAGAGTTTTTTGTCGAAAATCGAGATTTTTTCTGAGCTTTCGAGAATTGCATTGTATGCGTCACTCATTTCTGCAGAAAGAGCGCTTGTCGTCCATTTTCCGCGGATTAGAACCAAATCAGCATAGGCTCGCACATCCCGCTTTACATATTCGAGCAGGAAGTGTTTGAGGTAGTTGAGCGGCTTTGTATATTCGAAGGTGCCGAGATTCTTTTTGGCAAAATATGCGCTCTGGTCATCGGTGTAGTTCTGCAGTGAAGAAATGTTTGTCGTTCCGAAGATTTGATTGAGAAGACCGTCAACCTTTGAGTTCTTTTGTGCATTTTCGATTTTTTTGAGGGTCGCCTGCGCGTCGTTGCGAATCTTATCGATATATTCTTCGATTATGGTTTCATGCTTTTCTTCGTATTTGACTTCGTAGAGAGGGTCTTTTGTGATGAGCTGAATAATCATTTCGAAGACGCGTGATGCCCGGATTTGAGTGAGCCGAGCAATGACTTTTGCCCACTGAGCGGCCTTGATTGGCTCGTTTCCGCCACGCATAGCTTTTAACAGCTGCATTAAATCGGTCCAGTCGGCACCAAAAGGAAGTGCATAGAGAACGGCGAGGAAATCTTTGAGATCTTCGCTGATGTATGACGCATCGATTGTGTTGAATTTCGGGGCCTTTGAGAATTCATTTTCGCGGACTGTTGAATCGAATTTTTTTATGATGAAAAAGTAATCGAATGTACAGAAGGATTTGAAAGTTAGAAGTTTTTGATAGAGACCGTCAATCATCTGAATCTTTGACTGATCGAATTCATTTGAAAACTGAGATGAAGTTTCCTTGACTTTTGCCTTGAGCTGGTCGAAGGGCATTTTTTTGGATGCTTCGACGATTGCTTCTTCTGAAAGCTCTTCAACGCATTTTTTCTGGTTTTCTGAAAGACCGAAATTGATTGTAAAGGTCTTGTAGTAATTGGGATTCATCTGGCTGTTGAACAGCGTCTGACACTGAGAGAGTGCCTTGTACAAATCGAAGAAGAATTTGCCCATGAGGGGAAGTGCTTGATCGGAATTTGCTTTATAGAATTTGAATTTTGTTTTAGAAAGATTTTTTGCTATGTTTTTAAGATGCTTTTTTTTTGCTGCATCGGCATCTTTACCGCCGGCCAAAGAATTAAGCAGTTTCTGAAAGAAGGATTGTTTATTTGCCATGCTTTAAATATGCAGAATTCCAGATATAAAGTCAAATGCTTTCATATATGTTTAATGACAAATGTGTTTATTTTTGTTATTCTTTATATTAAAATTTTCTATAAAAATGAAATTATGGGGGGGTGAATTCTTTCGTTCCCTATGGAGGATTTTATGAAAAAAATTACGGGGGCAGTGCTTGTCTCTGCCTTGTTCAGTGCGGCTCTGTTTGCATACAACCCGCCCGCTGGCAGCCAGAATGTCTTGCGGCTCACGGAACCTCAGCTTATAACAGGCGCAAATTCCGTGGCTGGCGGTGGTGTTTTCGGTGCAACGCCTGCTTCAATAATCAATAACCCGGCTCTTACGGCATGGGAACAGCGAATCACTCTTGATGTCGCCGGAACCCTGTTCATCAACTCAAATACCGACGCTCCTTACGATTACTGCAATTCTCTTGGTGAAGCTTTCCAGGGGGGCATTTTGTTCCCTTCACGGTGGTGCGTTTCTACGCTTCTCTTCCAGGGCGTATGGACAAAGGCTTTCGACATGCCGATTGGTGACAACATCAGCTTTACGGCTGGAGTTGCAAAAGACATCACAGATCAGGTTTCTGTTGGTTTGAGCGGTAATTTCGGCCTCATTTACGGTGACCTCACAAAATCTGACTGGAGTGCGAGTGCCGCTTTGGGTGCTTACTACAATTTCGGAGACCTTTCTTTCCTTCAGAATCTCCGCTTTGGTTTTGCCCTCACTAACATTGGTAAAATGTATGACCGCAAAGAAGCAATGGGTATCAAAACTGCTAAAAAATACCGTGATTATGTTGATTCAGGTGATACAACAAGTCCTTTTGAGGCAGATGATGCAACTATGTGGCCGGGAATCTGTACTCCGCGCTTTGGTGTTGCCGCAAGTCTCTTAAAAAACGAAAGCATGGATTTAGGTCTTTCCCTTGATTTTGCGGCTCCTGGCTTCCAGGACTTCGCATTCGATGCTGGTGTTAATCTTCAGCTCTGGGACTTCCTTAAAATCAATTCTGCATGGGAATTTGACCTTCAGGAATTCTCTAACGATGCAAAGAATCTTCTTCCTTCAGTTGGCGTAAGTTTCAAATTCTTGTTCAAGTCAAGCAACGGTTCATATCTTGAGCGAAAAGGCTGGGCAGAAAGCGACATGACTGTTTCCGGAGCATGGAAGCAGCTTTATAAAAATGTGAATGCTGTCAGTGCGGGGGCTGTTATGAATCTCGGTCTTGCTGACACTAAAGCACCTGAAATCATCTTGTGGGGAGAAGAGTAAAAATGAAAAAAAGCGTACTTGTATTAGCTTGTGTCCTCGCATCGGCTGTAGCCTTTGCAGAAAAAGGAACTGTTTACATTTCTCCGAACAACGACGGTAAAAAGGATGTCCTTGAAGTTCCTTTCAAAATTAAAGAGCGACGATATGTAAAAGACTGGGCACTCATAATCGAAAACGAAAAGGGTGAAATCGTTCGTACAATCGGAAACAAAGAAAAGCGCGAAACAAAGATTACTTTCAAAACTTTCTGGAAGGCTCTCTTTACTCCGAAATCAGGAGTCACAATCCCTTCTTCTGTAATGTGGAACGGTATCATGGATTCCGGTGAAGTTGCTCCTGACGGAAACTATTTCTACTATGCAACTGCTACCGATGATAACGGCAACACTGCATCAACCAAAAAACTTTCTGTAGTGGTTGATAATACTCCACCGGAAGTTAATCTTGCACAGCCATCGTCTTCAGAAAAAATCTTCGGTGAAGGCTCAAAACCTGTTCTTGCAATCAAACAGAGCGGTTCTGAAGAAGATGAATGGAATGCAACTTTCACTGATGCGGCTGGTAATGTCGTTCGTTCTTACAAATGGACATCAAGCTCACCGCTCAGCTTCGAGTGGAACGGTTCTGATGACGCAGGTGCTCCGCTTCCTGACGGCGTTTATTCTTACAAAGTCACTGCTACTGACCGTGCAGGCAATGAATCTAATCTTGCCGCAATCTCAAACATCATTTACTCAGCTGACAAGCCGGCTACAAACATTTCAATCGCTGGAAGCAAATACTTCTCTCCGAACGGCAACGGCATCAACGATACAGTTTCATTCAATGTCAAAGTTCCGGTTCCAGATGCAAAATCTGTCAACAAACTTACTGAATGGGCTGTCAAAATCACTGACGCAAAAGGCAATGTCGTAAAAACCTTCGCAGGAAAGGACAATCCTCCTTCATCAATTACATTTGACGGAAAAGCCGATGACGGTTCAGAAGCTGCAGAAGGAAAATATCAGGCTGTCGTTACTGCAAAATACTCAAACGGTTTCGTTCCTGATGTTGTAAAATCTCCTGAATTCACTTTGGATAAAACACCGCCTGTCGCAAAAATCAAGGCAAGCGAAACAATTTTCTCTCCGGATGGCGACGGTCAGAAAGATGTTCTTCTTATCACACAGGATATCGCTTCTGATGCTGGTGCTCCTGTTGAAAACTGGATTGGTAAAATCATCAATTCAGAAGAAAAAACTGTCACAGAATTTGATTTCGGTTCATTCCCGCCGGACACTGTTGAATGGAATGGTCTTGATGATTCTGGTGTAATCGCTCCGGATGGAAAATACAAATATGTTCTTGCGGCAACAGATTCTGCAGGCAACTATTCAGAAAATTCAAGTTCTGAAATCACTCTTGATACACGGGCTGCTGAACTTTTGCTCTCTGTTTCTCCAACGGCATTCAATCCTGCTGGAAGCGACAAATCAAAAGCTTCTGTAAAATTCTCACCGATTGCAAAGGGTGCTGATGTAAACAAATACAGCCTCGAAATCAAAAACGAAAAGAACGAAACTGTATGGACTTCAAACGGCGCTTCTCTTCCGGCTTCAATTTCATGGAACGGCCTTGATTCAAACGGTTCTCGTTGTGATGACGGAAAGTATTACGCAAGCCTTTCAACAGAAACTTCAAACGGTAAAAATCCGAAGACTTCTTCACAGAAATTCGTGCTTGATACTGTTGCACCGAGCGTTTCTTTGAGCACTCCGTACACACTCTTCTCTCCGGACGGCGACAGCAAAAAAGACTCAATCAAAATCACTGCTGAAACTTCAAGCGAAGACAAATGGACAGCAAACATCCTTGATTCAAAGAATCAGGTTATCCGCACTTACAGCTGGCAGGGCAAGGTTCCTTCTTCTGTTGAATGGAATGGCACTGATCAGGCTGGAAACAAAGTTGCAGACGGCACATACAAGATTGTATTTGCTTCAGAAGATGCAGCCGGAAATAAGGGCAGTGCTGAAATCTCTAACATCGTAGTCGATACACGCGAGGCAAAAGCTTACATCACTGTTGAGAATGACGCATTCAGTCCGAACGGTGACGGCTTCCTTGAGACACAAAAACTTTCTCTCCGCCCTTCACTCAAAGACGGTGTTGAATCATGGAGCGTTTCAATCGTAACTCCTGAAGGCAAAACTGTTAAAACTTGGTCAGAAAAAGATCAGAACGACATGCCTGCCGAAATTACATGGAACGGTCTTGATTCAGAAGGCAAGGTTGCAGAAGGTGCATTCATTGCAAACCTCAAGATGCATTATGCAAAGGGTAACGAAGTTGATGTCAATTCTTCATTGTTCATCTGTTCTGTTACACCTCCACAGCTCACAGTCAAAACAGCACCTCAGTACTTCTCTCCAGATAACGATGGCGAGAACGATGATTTGTTCATCCAGCTTAAAGGCAATGATGTTGTTCCTCTCAAAAACTGGTCATTCCAGATTAAAGACCCGAACGGCAAGCCATTCTGGGGAACAAGCGGAAAATCTTCTATTACAGAGCGAATTATTTGGGACGGCCGCGGAAACAATGGTGAGCTTGTCCAGTCTGCAATGGATTATCCGTATGTATTCACAGTTACTGACACACTTGGAATGACAAGCACTGTCGAAGGTAAAATCGAAATCGATATTCTTGTTATCCGAGTCGGTGATGTGCTCAAAATGGCTGTTCCATCAATCATCTTCCGTCAGGATGCGGCTGACTTCAATGTTCAGGTCGTTGATGCTAACGGAAAGGTCACAAAACCTGGTATCACTCAGGCTCAGGCTTCAAACAACGAGCGAATTCTTAAACGAATCGCACAGATTCTCAACAAGTTCAAGAATTACACTGTTACGGTCGAAGGTCACGCAAATTCTGTCACAGGAACAGAAGAAGAAGAGACTACAAACAAACACGGTCTCGCTCTTGAACCGCTCTCTAAAGACCGAGCCGAATTCGTTAAGTCTAAGCTCAAGGGCTACGGCGTTGCGGGTGACAGACTTAGTGCAGTTGGTCGCGGTGGCCGCCAGCCGGTTGCTGCCCGTGGTGATAAAGACAATGCATGGAAGAACAGACGAGTTGAATTCATCCTCAACAAGTAGTTCTTTCAAAGTTCCGTCCGCTGATTCAAAATCAGTTTCGACGGAACTTGCTGAAAAACTGATTCAGCTGGCTCAGACTTATGAGACAGCTGATTTTCTCAAAAAAGACCCGTCTCAATTCATGCACCGTTTTTCAAAAGTGCGTGATGTTGAGGCGGTTGCTTTTATATCTGCAAACCTTGCTTTTGGCCGGCGCGATCAAATTCTTTCGCATGTTGAGCAGATTTTAACTGCTGCTGGTTCAAGTCCTGCCGAATGGATTCTTTCTCAAAAATACAATGATTTTTTCCCTGAAAATGAAGTTTCTTTCTATCGTATGTACACGAATCATGACATGAGGCTTTTCTTTGACGGATTGCGTGGAATCCTTGAAAACTCTGACACAATTGGGGATTTTTTTAAGAATCGATGGGAACAAGATTGCAGTTCCCGCTCTCAGACACAGGAAACTGCCTTCCTTCATCAGATTATTGCTTCGGCTTTCGACCCCAAATGCAAGCTGCTTCCTCATTCGAAAGACTCTGCGGCTAAAAAAGTGAACATGCTGCTTCGATGGCTTGTGCGCCTGGATTCTCCGGTTGATTTGGGATTGTGGACATGGTTTGAACCCAAAAATCTGCTTATGCCGCTCGACACGCATGTGATGCAGCAGTCAAATAATCTCGGTCTGATTTCTTCAAAGAGCGCGAACCTTCGTACTGCCATAGAACTGACAAAAAAAGTCGCCGAGGTTTTCCCCGACGACCCTGTAAAAGCTGACTTTGCATTATTTGGTTTAGGAGTCAGTTAAGCATTGTATTCAATAACGCTTCCGACCGCTGATTTTTCTGCATAAATTGAAGTTCGGCCACGGTATGGGTTCATCAGATTGATGTTGTTCAGCTGATTTTTGATTTTGCCCATCTGAGCCTGAAGAAGACTGCGGTTTCTTTCGTTCTGAGCGAGAACCTGTTTCTGAAGTGAAGCAAGGTCAAGCTGAAGCTGCTCCACGCTTGCGTTATCTGCAACAGGAACGCCCGGCATGATTGCATTGTACATTCCCTGCATCGGAACGATAACTTTCTGCAAACTTGCAAGATTTTTGACAATCTGATTTTCAAGTTCTGCATGAGCGGCAATCGAATCGCCGTCTTCTATTTCGATTTTTCCTTCCTGACTTTCAAGAACTGCAAGATATTCCCGGAATTTGTTGCGCTGCTGTTCAAGCAGTTTTCGGAATCTTTTAAGAATCGCAACGCGCTCGTCTAATTCTTCTTTTGAGAGTTCCTTTGCCATAAAATCTCCTTGCACTAGCCCGTGATGTTGAGGGCTCTTTGTGCCTGCGGAATTGAATCTGCCTGAGTCGTTGAAGCCGCAACTTCCCATGCAGAACAAAGCTGCTTTATCATGCCAAGAATGATTTTGAGTTTTTCCTTGTCATGGCTGATACTCACATTCAGAAGTTCCTTGTTGAAATAGACATAGAGTGACATTAGATTCTGTGCGATTTGTCCGCCTTTGTCCATATCCAATGAAACCTGAAGCTCACTGATGATTTCCTGTGCTTTCATGACATGCTTGCCGAAGTCTTCAATTTTTGAAGTCGGAAGTTTTTCGTCTGCATCGAAACATTTTAGGGCCGCAGTCATTTCTCGTTCAACTCCCTGATAGAGCATGACGACAAGTTTGCCCTGGCTGGCTGTTTTTACTGCGGTTGTCTGATAGGCTGCATATGGATTTCCAAATGCCATTTGTTTCCCTCCCGAAAACAGAGATTCCCTTTTATTTTCGGAATTTGACTTCACCACTTTAGTTTTTTATTCTATTTTCTTCTTTTCTATTCACTAAATGGCGATTTTTCTCTATATTATTATGAAGTATAAAGGGAATCTGGGAAAGCCTTCGTTTTTCTGATTTCCCATAATTTTGAGTTGAGAAGACAGATGGCTGAAAACAACGAAAATAAACGAAATGATGATAAAAAAAAGCTTGATAATGATCCGTACAATTTTTTCAAGCTTGACCCAAATTCTGGTGATGGAGATGACCCTGACCGCAACAAAAAACCGTTCAAATTTCCGTTCTTCACTTTGATGGTAGCGGTCGTTCTTATGCTGGCCTTCGTAAACACATTCCTTTTGCAGAAGACCGATGACGAACCTATTGATTATTCCGAATTCGTTCAGCTCGTAAAAGACGACAAGATTGTTAAGGTTGATTTTGAGGAAACAGGTTTTGTCGGCTATGGTGCAGAAGAATTTCCGACTTCACGCCTTGAGCAGGACAATTCGGTAATCAAACCGTTTTCTCTGGCTAAACGGCAGGTGCAGTCTCAGTTTTCAAACCGAAAGCACTACCGCACTACCGGTTATCTTTATCTTTCAGAGAATTTGATTCATCTTCTCGATGAAAAGGGCATTCCTTACAAATTTGTCAGAAAGCAGACTAGCATTTTCCTTCAGATTCTTTTCAATATTCTCCCTGTTCTGATTCTTGTGGGCGCTTATGTCTTTATTTTCAGAAAGATGGCTGGCGGAATGGGCGGTTTGGGCTCTGTCTTTGGCGGCGGAAATCGTTCCAAGGCAGTTGATGAAGGAAAGGTAAAAACTCGCTTTGCTGATGTTGCGGGTGTCGATGAGGCAAAAGATGAACTTGTCGAAGTCGTTGATTTCTTAAAGACTCCAAAAAAGTATACGGACATCGGTGGTAAAATTCCGAAAGGCGTTTTGCTTGTAGGTCCTCCGGGAACAGGTAAAACTTTGCTTGCGCGTGCTGTTGCTGGTGAAGCGGGAGTTCCTTTCTTCCGCATTTCTGGTTCTGATTTCGTTGAAATGTTCGTCGGCGTAGGTGCTTCACGCGTCCGTGATTTGTTCAAGCAGGCCCGCGAAAAGGCTCCTTGTATCATTTTTATTGATGAAATTGATGCCATCGGTAAGAGCCGAATGAACGGTTTTTCAAGCAATGATGAGCGCGAACAGACTTTGAACCAGCTTCTGGTTGAAATGGACGGTTTTGACAACGAAAAGGGATTGATTATTCTTGCGGCTACAAACCGTGCTGATGTCCTTGATCCGGCATTACTTCGTCCAGGCCGATTTGACCGTCAGGTTCCGGTTGAGCGTCCTGATGTAAAAGGTCGTGAGGCAATTCTTAAAATCCATGCAAAAAATGTCAAAATCGATGAAAGTGTTGATTTTGAATCTCTTGCTCATGGAACGGTCGGTTTTGCTGGTGCTGATTTGGCCAATGTGGTCAATGAAGCTGCTCTTCTCGCAGTTCGTAACGGCCACGATAAAGTTTCAATGACTGATTTTAACGAGGCAATTGATAAAGTCAGCATCGGTCTCAAAAAGAAGAGCCGCAAAGAAAATGAAAAAGAAATGAAGCTTGTTGCCGTCCATGAAACAGGTCATGCTTTGGTTGCGGCATTCACTCCGGACCACACGCCGGTCAATAAAATCACTGTTGTGCCGCGTTCAAATGGTGTCGGCGGATTTACGCAGTTCCGTGAAGAAAAAGAAGAAAAGCACTTCATGACGCGAAAAGACATGCTTAATGAGGTTGATTCTGCATTGGGCGGTCGTGCCGCAGAAGAAATCATCCTCGGTGATGTTTCAACTGGTGCTTCAAATGACATTGCCCGTGCCACAGACATAATCAAGCAGATGATTACTGATTACGGTATGAGCGAGCGCTTTAAGAACATGACTTTGGGTAAGGGCGTTTTGGGTAACCGGGGCGGTGAGCCTAATCTCGTGCGAGAATTCAGTGAGGAAACACAGAACTTCATCGATGAAGAAATTGCCCGTGTAATCAACGAGCGCTATGAGCATGTTCTTGCATTGCTGCGCGAAAAACGCTCTCTGCTCGAATACATTTCAACACGCTTGCTCGAAATTGAAACAATGGAAGCCAAAGAATTCAATGAAATCATTAAGGCTCACGAGCACTGTGAAGAGTTAAAAGAAAATGCGTCTGCACAGGCAGAAAATGCGGAAGCTGAATCTACTGTGACAGAAAATGTTGAATCAGAAAAAACTGTGTCAGAAAACGCAGAATCGGAGGCAAAAGAATGAAAAAATTGCTGGCAGTACATTTCGCTGTTCTTTTATCGCTTTTGTCATCATCTGTTTTTGCGCAGGGAATTCTTACTGCTTCTTCTTTCTTTAAGTCGGTCTCAGAAAACTATGCGACCGTCAAGGATTATGAGGCTGATTTGGACATCAAGGCCGGCAAAAACAATATGACCGGGCATGTCTCGTACAAGTCGCCCAATCTGCTCAGAATCGATTTTTCAAGTCCTGAAGAACAGGTCATCTGCTTTAACGGCGATTTGCTCACGATTTACCTTCCGGAAAGTGCGGCAATCTTAAATCAGAGCGTTGACAATTCTTCAAATAACGGTGCGAACCTTGCTACTGCACAGGGCCTTGCTCTTTTGGGTCGCTACTATTCACCGGCATACGAAACTGGCCAGGAAGCAGTGCCTCTCGAAGAGGGAAGTGAAGAACTTGTAGTAAATCTGATTTTGCGACGAAGAAACATGACAGAAGCATTCAGCACGATTAAAATGTCTGTTTCTCAGAGCACAATGCTAATCAGAAGAATAGAGGCAACTACGCCTCAGAATGAAGTTTTTACCTTTGATTTCAAAAATTACATTCTGAACAATGGAATTTCGGATCAACGCTTCATTTATGACCCGCCGACATCGGCAAACAATTACAACAATTTCCTGTTTTCGGAGTAAAAAATGGAAAGTTACGGAGCACTCTTAAAAAAGACTAGGGAAGAAAAAGGCATCGAATATGATGTGATTGCCAGAGAAACTTCCATCGCACAGGAATATCTTGCAGCTCTTGAAGAAGAAAATGCCGCAGTTTTTCCTGGAGAACCGTATCTTGTCGGATTCTTAAAAAATTACGCCGAGTATCTGGACATTGACTCTAATCATGTTTTGACTCTCTACAATGCAAAAAAGATTCAGGAGTCGCCGCCGCCGCTTGCATTGACGGCACGGGAAAGGCCTCGCTTTTTGGTTCCTCTTATCGTGACTTTGGGAGTGCTTGCTTTTGCCGCTCTTGTTGTAGTCCTCACGCTTTTCATAAAGGCAAAAATTGCTGAAAAAGCCGAAGATGAATCTGCTACACGGGGAACTGAGTTCAAAAAATATGAGCTCACGGAAAAACCCTTCTCGGGCAGACTTTTCAAAAGCGACCAGCTTATTATGGGAAGCGACAAGGGTAACATTTTCCTCACTGTTGCTGAAACCGAAGGTATTTTTGGTCTCGAAACTCCGGCAGGTGTTCAGTATGTAGAACTTTCCGAAGAAATGGAGCTTGATGTTGACGGAAATTCTGTTCCAGAGCTTATCGTTTATGTCTCTGATGTATCACAGAAAAATGCTGATCGTGGTGCAGAAGTCAAAATTATGCTCAAAAATTCTTCAAATATTGCGGTTGCTTCTCCAGACGAAAATCAAATTCCGAATGCAGAAGATTTGCCGAAAGAGCAGAACCGAATCGAAATCTTCTCAGACACAAGAGCTTATCCGTTCACAATCAATGCCTCATTCCGTGGCGGTTGTTTGTTCCGATACCGACCAGACCGAAAAGAAACTGTTGAAGATTACTTCGCAAGTGGCGACATCGTAAACATGACGGCAAGCAACGGAATCAGAATGTGGATTTCAAATGGAAATGCCGTCAAATTGCAGGTTGTCGCTAACAGCAAGACTTATGATTTGGTTGTTCAGCGTGCAGGTGAAGTTGTTGCTCAGGACATCAAGTGGATTAAAGACACAGATGGACGCTACAAGATTGTAATCGTAGATTTGGACTAGAATGAAATTTTTTATTGACCAGCATGGATGCGCCAAAAATCAGGTTGATGGCGAACTTATCATAAATCTTCTCAAAAAAAAGGATTGGGTTCAGACTTTTGAACCAACAGAAGCTGATCTAATCGTTGTCAATTCTTGTGGATTTATTGAATCTGCTAAAACCGAAAGCATTAACGCAGTAATGAGCGCAAGGCAAATGTACCCAAAAGCAAAGATTCTTCTGGCGGGCTGTCTTGCAGAGCGATATGCAAACGATTTAAAGGATGAACTTCTTGAAGCAGACGGCTTTTTCGGAAACGGTGATTTGAGCCAGATTTACAAGGTCATTGAACCACTGATGAAGGACGAACGGCCGGTGCTCGTTCCGGAGCAGAAAGGCGTTTGCTGTGGCGACAGAGATTTGCTGCTTTCATTCCCTGGTACCGCTTTCGTAAAAATCACTGAAGGCTGCAATAACCGCTGTTCATTCTGTGCAATTCCGATTATCCGTGGCAATTTACGAAGCCGAAAAGCCGCCGATATAATAGAAGAAATCAAACTTCTGGTTTCAAAAGGCGTTTATGAAATCAATCTGATTGGTCAGGATTTGGCCGCCTATGGCACAGGTGCCGATGACAATTGTTTTGGTGACGGAAGAACTTTCCTGCCGAACGGCACGCCTGGAAGTCAAATTTTGACGCAGATGGACGCAGATGAACGCAGATTAAATGATGATGGAAATAATATCCGCGTGAATCTGTGTGAATCCGCGTCTAATTCTGAATCAGGGCTTGCTCGCCTTATCAAAATGATTTCTGAAATCGAAGGAACTTTTGCAGTCCGTCTGCTTTACATTCATCCGGATCACTTTAATGAAGACATTCTTCCGGTTATGAAAGCTGATTCACGATTCCTGCATTATTTTGACATTCCTTTCCAGAGTGGCGATGATGAAATCATCAAAGCGATGAACCGGGTAGGCTCTCATCAAAAATATAAAGCGCTTATTGCAAAAATCCGCGAAACTTTCCCTGATGCCGCAATTCGAACCACTTTCCTTGCAGGCTTCCCTGGTGAAAGCGAGAGTTCTTTTGAAAACACAAAGACTTTCCTAAACGAGACTGCGACCGATTGGAGCGGCTGTTTTGCATATTCCAAAGAAGACGATACTCCCGCATATAGTTTTAAAAAACAGGTTCCTCATAAAACAGCCGAAAAACGCGCTTCGGAACTTGTTGAAATTCAGGCAGAAATCACTCGCGAAAGGCTCAAAACCCGCTGTGGTCAGGAATACGATATTCTGATTGAGGAAGTGCTTTCCGAGAGTCAGGAAAATCCTGATGAAGGACTTGCAATCGGCAGGGCATGGTTCCAGGCTCCAGAAGTTGACGGAAGCGTTGTCGTGCGTTATGACCGAAGTTCTGAATCAGAAAGCGAGGCTGTCAAAACAGGCCGTCTGGTTCGGGTAAAAATCGTTTCAAGCGGCGACGTTGATTTGAACGGTGACTTCGTGTGCGATTCACCTTTGAACGCTAAAATCAGCCGAAAAGACGACTTAAAATTCGCTCAGGATTTGTAGAATTTTTCTCCGTATTTGTTTTTTGATAATATTGTGTTATAATTTTAAATACTGCTTAAAATTGTTCACATTACAAAAACATATACGGAGACAAACATGAAAAAGTTCCACGCAAAAAATCTAAACAAAAACTTTCATTTGTATGGGGGGGGGTATTACTATGTATTGCCTTACCGCTTTTATTCCTTTCCTGCAATAACATTTTTGAGGGCGGAGATTTCAAGGAACAGCTTGATGCAGACATCGCTTTTGCCAAAGCCGCTTCCGTAACCGTTTTGGTTTCTTCTGACGAAGGCACTGGCTCAACTCTTCCTTCGGGCAATTATACTGCAAAGGTCGGTTATGATTTTGAACTTTCTTTCTCCGAGAATTCAAGCTACAGTTTTTCAAAATGGATTGCCGTTTCCAAAGAAAGCGGTGAAGAAATCGAAGGCGTAGAATTTGAAGACGCATATTCTGTCAAAACAAAGGCAAAAATCACCATCGATTCAAAAGACATCCGAATCAAGCCGTTGTGTGCAGAGCGACTGGCTTTTGCCGGCGAGCCAAGTCCAAAATACGAGCCGAATGGTGTAAGCCGCGACCGCTCAATCATCGTGGAATTCACTAAAGCCCCATCAAAATCAAGCTTTATTTTTAAGAACAGCGAAATCCCAAGCGGTGCAGAAGAAATCCTGGATGAAGACGATGACGAATATGAAATCTGGGCATACAAATATAACGGTCAGGTTTTCTTCAAGAACATCTCAATTACTTCGGACGGAATTTCAATCGCTGAGCACTTTCTTAGGCCAACAATCGAAGGAAAATTCCTCACAATTGCAGTCGATAAAAAGAATCAGATTGAATTTGAGGCAGGCGTATCTTATAAAACCGTAAGCGTTACAATTTCAAAAGATATTACAGATGAAAAAGGTGTTTCGATGAGTTCAGACAAATCATGGAGCTATCGAATCACGGAAGCAACCGATGAAAAGGCAACCGTAAACCTTACAAGTAATGCGACCGAAGGCACAGTTTATCTTGCCGGTTCAAAAGATTATTCAATCGGTCAGAAAATCACGCTTGGTTTCACCGAAAATCCAGATTATCAGTTTGTAAAATGGGAATATAATCCAAGCATAATCCGTGTTGCCGATGAAGACAGTGCTGATACAACGGCAACCGTAATGGAAAAAACAGATAATTTAAATGCTACTCAGATTAAAGCAATTTGTGCACCGCGACTTAGAGTTTCTGAATACAGCCCGGAAAAAACAAAGGTCGTAAGCAAGAATTCTTCTATTATATTGACTTTCAGTAACGATTTGCCGGACGATGAAGAAGGAATCGCACAGCTCGACAATATTACAATTACGGTCGGCGGCTTTCCTGTAAAATCAAGTTTCCTTGCACCGAGAGTGAGTGCAAATACAGTCACTTTTGCGGCCGACAAATCAAACATGATTGATGTGGCATCAGGCCAGACAAAGACCGTAACTGTCGCAATTCCGGCTGATTTCTATTATCTGAATGCAGACGGCAAAAAAATCTCGATTGGCGGAAAGGGATTCACTTTCGACTATAAAATCGACTCAAGCACAAACGAAAAAGCAACCGTAACCTTTACAGCGGCAAGCGGCTCTGGAAAACTTTCTTCTACGAGAGGTGAATATTCAATCGGGCAGGAAGGAACAATTTCCTTTGAATTGAACGAAGGCTGGCAGTTCAATGGCTGGACCATAAATGTTCATGAAGACAAAATCTCAATCGCAGACAAAACCGCTCTTTCAACAAAAATCGTTGCCTATGATGCAGTTCCTGCCGTGGTGAGCGCAAATGTCAGCGAAAAACTAGTAATAAGAGAAACAAGCCCTTCATCAGAAGGAACAAGCAAAAAGGATTCGGACATCGTAATCAAATTCAATAAGAATTTGGAGCCAAAGTGTGCCGAACTCCTTAACAAAATCCGTGTAAGTTCAGACGGAAACAGCCTCGACGCATATTACACGACCAGAACTCTTGACGGAAACACAATCACTCTTAAAAACACAGCAATGATTTCAGTTCCAAAGGGAAGCAAAAAAATCATCGCGGTAACAGTTCCGGAAGATTTGTATTATATCGATGGCGCAACAAAAATCAGCCTCAAAGAAAGCTCTTTTGATTTTACGGTCGACCACAGCACGAATGCAAAATTAAAAGCAAATTTCAGCGTCAAAAACGGTGAGGATGGGGCAGCCTTTTCACCGGCAACTGCCGCAGGAATCGTAAATCATAATAATTACGAAGAATTCAATATCGGCGAAGATGTTTCGATTTCTCATTCGATTGCTGAAGGATATCAGTTCTATGCCTGGGAAATCACTGATTCGGATGGAAATGTCGTCACAGATGCGGTTTCATTCAAAGATTCAAATTCATCATCGCAGGAGGCGGTAATCACTGCAAACAAGGCCGCAACACTTAACATTACGGCGATTTGTTACAAAAGACCGTCAATTTCAAAAGTCTCTCCGTATAATGAAAATGCTCTCACCGAATTCGCCAAAAACGAGCCGATTGTGCTCGAATTTGACCATGAAATAAATGCCGAAACAAAAGATGCAGTGCTCGTAACATATACCGCTTCAAATTTCAACAAGACCACATATTTTTCTACAAGCATTTCAAGTGACAACAAGACAGTCACTCTCTCACCTGCCAAAATGCTCCCGGTAAACAACTCGTTTGAAACCGTGACCGTAACAGTTCCACACGATAAGATTTACTACATGGCAGCCGACGGCAAAACAAAAATCACCGTTGCTGATGAAGATTTCAGCTGGTCGTACAGAGTAAACAGCTCGACAATGACAAAAACAAAAGTGCGTTTTGCGACAACAGATGCGGCAGTTACAGGAAGACAGATTAGCGTTAACGGCACATTCCATTCAAGCGGAACAAATCAGGAGATGAACATTGAGGAGTCTCTGAATCTTGAATTCCCGGCCGTAGCTGGCTATAAGTTTGCAGGCTGGAAAGTCGAATCTGCAACATCAGGCTACACGGTAAGCCCATCTGGCTATGTAACAAGCGGCACAATCACAGTAAAGAACGGAAGCGGCACAAAAACATATTTTACACTCACAATCGACAGCACAAATCCCGCCAAAGCCACAATTTTCTCAAATGACGCAGTCGGTTCAGGAACAAGCGGCTGGGGAATCAATATTTCAGCGAAGGATGTGTTGTTGCCTGCGATTACCGGGTTTACGCCGAATTCAAACAATGTAAATCCAAAAGATTCAACGATTACAATTGAATTCAACAAAAATCTTGATGTTGCATGTTCATCGCTTCTGAACAGAATCAAAATTACAATGGCTGGAAATGATGTCAGTGATTTCTTTGAAACTCGTTCATTGAGCGGAAATATAATCACGATTAAAAACACAAAACTTCTTGATGTTACTGGACTAAATACCAAAAAAACAATTACCGTTACGGTTCCAGCTATCTTCTATTATAAAGACGGTGATAATCCAATTTATATGGAAGAAGAATATTCTGGCCGTTATGAAATAGATTCGACATCAAGCAAAAAAGTTTCCGTTACTTATGAGGCCGATGGTGGAAATCTTAATGTAACAGACACTTCTTATAATCTCGGTGATGTAATTGATTTGAAATTTACCCCAACATCAGGTTATCAGTTTACAGGCTGGACAGTAAAAGATTCTGCCGGAGATGATATTGACGAATCAAAAATCAAAATAGCAGATCCTTCAGCTATCTCAACAAAAATGTATATTTATGAGCAGGTTGATAATGTAACGGTTAAGGCTGAATCATATCTTGTGCCTATAGTTCAGAGCGTGAAGTTGAATGGTACAGTTGACTTGTTTAGCGTAAATTCATTCAACAGTTACTCTAATATACATCTCAAATTTAACAAAGAAATAGACGCTGCATCGGAGATTTTATCACCGTCAGGCTCGATTACAATTACAAAGACTGGTAAGAATGGAATCCATTACGAAGAGTACTTTTATGAAAGATGGAAAAGTTCAACAGATTCCACAGAACTTATACTTATTCCAACAAGTTCGTTTAGAAATCTTGTGAAAAATGAAAATAACCAGCTGGCAATGACAATAACTTTGAATGCTAATGGAAAATCTATTACAGATAAAGATGGACATCCGCTGTGCCCAAGTGAAGAAATATACAATTCTCTGGCAATAAATTGTCTTGTTTCTGGCTCTCAGGAAACAAATCCTCCAGTTATTTCTGATATTCATCTCTATTCTACAAATGATACGAGTGCTCATTTTTATCGGGAACTCTCTAATCAACCTGAAAGTTCTTGGCAAAAAATTTTAAGATATTCAAATGGTTGGGGTACTTATAGTACGAACCATGTTTCTTCAGTGTATATTACTCTTTCAGGGTATGATTTGGAAAGCGGAATCAAAGAAGTTCAGGTAACAGAAACTTATAAGAAAGATAATGAAGGCGGTTATGTGGCTCAGGAAACAAGTTCAACTCGTTCATTTAGAATTGTAGATTCATATGACAACGATACCAATGGAAATACAGTGTATAATTATGCGTTCATATATGATTTTGACTCTGAACATACAACTGCAGATGGTCTGTTTAAACTTACGATAAGTCTTTGGGATAACGAGGGAAATAAAACTGAAAAAGATTATTATGTCATTAAAGACACTCAAAATAATGTGCGCTTAGATAAAATATTGATTTACACTAAAAATGATTTTCAAACAATAGTTCCTGTTTATAACAGTGAGAAAAATTGCTACGAGGCTGATTTCACTTTTTCAGAATTCCGAATTTATAGCGATAAGTTCTATAAGCATTATGGTACCACATATTTAAATACTTCACGCTATCTGACAGTTACTTTATATGAGGATGATGTTAATAAAGGTGAAGTGTTTAGTAGTAATATTGGGACAGACTACGATTTGAAAGACAGAATCAACACAGCACTTAGTAATATAAAGAGAGATATCGATAAAGACTATATATTAAGAGCTAAAGTAGAGCAGGAAAATGGTATCATTGAAGAACTGGAACTTCCTTTTTACAAAAGTACATACATTGCTGGACTAATGGGGCATAGTATTTATCTAGATGATAGGATAATAGTTACGGACCCGCGAGAAAATGATGAACCAATACTTTATTTTTCGACTGTTCCTAATCCTTCAAAAGATGAGATAAAACAATATTGGAAAGGAACTTCTGGACACGATCCTGATATCGATGGTGAAGGAACTTATTATTTGTTCCCTTGGGTTATTGCGCAATTAGGTAAAAAAGGTCATTTGGATTATGCTTTTAAGGACTATAGACCTTTATGTATTTCAAAACCATTTGCTTACTATAATGGTGTGACGGCACCTACAGATGACAGTATACAGTTTCCAACAATGACGCTGCCGGATTCAAGTTATGAAGCTGGTGAGGTCATATATGAACCTAATACTGGATACGCAACCTTTGATATCGATATTGAATATTCAGATGAAGATTATGATTATTCTCAGTATAGATATATTATTAGATTGGATGAAATCAGAGATAGAAATGACGCCAGTGAATGTTTTTATGATGGTAGAAATATCAGGGTAAAAACTGGTACTGTAAAGACTGTTTATCTTGTTGCTTTAGACTCGCAGGGAAATGAATGTGCAAAAAGTGACGAGCAGACTCTTGACTTGACTCTTGTTGATAATCAGCCTCCATTTATAACCGGAGGCATAAACAATCATGCGTCATTTAATGATTATAGAAATTATAGATTATTCCTACAAGCATGGGGATGGCTTAATGGAGAATATGATGCACGAAGAGAACCTTATGACATTAATGGTTTGTTAAAAAGGTCTCCTAATCCTAACCCAATTACTTGTTATGTGGTTCCTAAATCTTACGGTGTAAATCTGACTAAAGAGCAACTTGATGCTGGTGAATTCAATAAAACTATATCTACTCTAACAGATACATATTATAATGAAACTGCATATTTGACTATTCCATATGCTGGCCTTGATTTTGGAGATTATTATATATACTCATATCTTGAAGATAATTCTCCATTGAAAAATAATTATCTGAAAGTTGCACCTTATCTAATGAGATATTATATTGCAAATTATGTTCCGGAAGTCAGTTTTGAAACTGTTGAATCTGTAGACCAGATTAAGGTTTCTGCACAGCCTTATGGACGAATTCATCGTAGAACAGAATCATATCCTGTTGCTAACGAACTACAGAATGATGAACAGCATATTCATGGAAATTTTGTAAATATACAGAAACTTGCGGATAATTCATGGACTCCGTGTGTAGAATTTGATAGCCCTACTTATCAAAGATCAACAATTGCTCGAATGAAAGATGTGAATGGTACAGATAGTTTCTATGTTGGTAATATAGCTGCTGAAACAAGGTATTACTATTCTGTCGATTGCAGTGATTATGAAAACCAATTTATGCAAGTTATTGTAAATTATACTAGTACAGTTTGGTACGAAGGTTCTGGTTATGGAAGAAATAATTTTGAAATTGTTCAGAGTCAGCCACTCTATGTTTATCCAGATTATCTTCGTTACAAGGGCACTGCTAATGAAATCGTCTGCAATAATAAAAACTGGATAGTGGGAGCTAACGGTTACCAGATATTTACAGATAATCCAGTGTTTGTTCATACTATGTACTGTTCAAGAGACTTTAGTTCTGAGCTTTATGCTGAGCGTTTTGGAACTGCAACTACTGAACAATATATCCGTGAATGGGAAGCTAGAGCTCAGGAAACTGGTATTGTTACTTATACTGGTACAACAAACACAAGTTTTACCTATGGAAGTGATAATTATAAAGATATCCCAGACGGTTATTATTACACAACAATTGCACACTTCGCCGATGGAACAACTCTCATGGGCGAAGTAAAACAGAAGTAGCAATATTACAATATATTTTCACTCGGAATCATGCCAAAACCTTCTTTATGGAGCAGGCATGATTCCTGAAAATGTATCATGTCAAATGTCGAGTTTTGCAAATCCTCTGAAAGCCATAAAAACAAGCTCTACTCAGCAAATGCAAGACTCCAATTCCAACTTTGAAAAGAGCCGGACAGATTTTAAGTTAATTCGTGGTAGCAACCGCCTCTCGTGTAAGCTCCTCTTTGAGCGCAAGTATTTGTTCTAGAGGAATGGAAACCGCTTGTGCAATCTGCTCTGGAGTAAGAATATGCATGAGAATCAAGTTCTTCGCATTTGCGATGGCATTTTCTCGTGCACCTTCTATGCGGCCATCGTTTCGGAGTGTTTCATCGTAAGATTCCTGATCAAACTCTGTATAAATGTCATCCAAAATCTTCATGCGATTCTCCCGGAAAAATCCTTCAAGGAAGTCGCTTTTGATTGCGAAGTCAACGGCCTCATTAACTGCGCTGTCAAAACTCATTCCGCTCGAAAGATTTTCCTTTACTTGATTTACGAACTTACGATAATGATACAACGGCTCGCAGTTTTTTGAAAGACTTTCGTTGTGATTTTTGTTTATATTTATCACGGTTGCGGTCCATTCAAAATCTGCATCATAAGTTTCATCATCTTTTGAAGAACTGTCTTCTGTGATGAATGCGTCAGAGAGCCTATACTTGATGGTGTCCGCCTGTTCCGCGTCGCCATTATAAAACACGATGAACTGTGGAGCGGGGATTTTCACAAGCACGCTGCCGTAGAGGTTCTTTTTGTGCTTGTCGATGTACTGCTGGTACAATTGCGAGAAGTACAGCATTCCTCTGAGTGGCATGTTAGGATTCACTGTCGATTGATGTTCATACAGGCACATCTGCGAGTGAATCAGGAACGACAGGTCGTTTTTCATCGAGACATAAATCACATCTTCGAGCGTGGTGATTTCCAGGTCCTCGATGTTTGTGTGGTTTCTTCCGCTAAGCGCATTGTAGAGTGAAAGAAGCCAGCGTTTGCTTCGTTCATCCTTGCCGCCAAAAATCGTGCGGAAAAGGCTGTCGCGGTAAGTACGTTTCGGTTCTCGTTCGCGGGTTGAACTAACACGATTGCGTTTTTTATTTCGAAGTCGTTTTTTCATGACTTCCTCCAGATAAATAAGATGGGAGAAAGAAGAGATGAGTGCTCTCTCTCTTTCCAGTACACTTATTTATTTGAAAAAAAAGTCATGTTTCGGCAATGTCCACAGATAATAATTTGTTATAATTACAAGAAAGGCCGCATTGAAACCCGCAGTGCGGTGTTTTTTTATGAGAGTCGTTTGATTTCCTCAACAGAAAGCCCAACCCCTTGGGCAATTTGTTCTACAGGTAACCCCATTTGAAGAAAACGCCTTGCTGTTTCAAGAGCCATTTCGCGTTTACCTT
The DNA here is from genome assembly GCF_946187725.1 of uncultured Treponema sp. Classification (GTDB taxonomy): domain Bacteria; phylum Spirochaetota; class Spirochaetia; order Treponematales; family Treponemataceae; genus Treponema_D. Next base: position 111 of record NZ_CAMHSK010000006.1, on the reverse strand, counting down.
CCGCAAGTCCAGCAGCTCTTCCGCGAGCTTCGCCCTCAGCAAGTCCATTATTGAACGCGTATTTTTCGCGGGAGATGCAGTCGTGGACAAATCTTTCGTAGCCGAACTGGT
>NZ_CAMHSK010000005.1 GCF_946187725.1 uncultured Treponema sp. | reverse complement strand
TAATCAACAATCTTTCCTTTTCCTTCGTCGCCCCACTGAGCACCGATAACAACGACCTTCATACAAGCCCCCAAAAACGCGTTTCTACGCAAAATTACATTTTATACTAGCATAATTCTAAGTTTGTTTCAATAAATGCAAAAAAAATCCCCCACGACCGATGATGCGTGAGGGAAAGCATAACAGATATGTTTCAAAAGGCTAAAAATTAGAACGACCTTATTTTACTTCCAAAGAAATGTCTGTGAATTCAACATAAGCATTGCGAGATGTGTACACACCGACATACATGTTTTCTTTGTCATATTCACCGAGGTTTACCGTATATGTAACCGGAGCCTCGTTTCCATACTGAACAGTTAATTCATTTCCTTTTTTGCTTAGAGAAAGCGCAATAACCGAGTCTTTAGCAGGAACACTTTCAACCGAATGAGGATTTTCGTTCAAAACAGTATCGATTCGCGCAAAACCTGCAGCCCAAGAATCTGCATTTGCGATTTTGAGGGCACCGGCTGCGGCATAGTTTGAATTAAAACCTCCGAGACTTGTATCAATAAGAACATTATCGCGTGCCATCAGTCCGAATGAAACCTGGTTGTTCGACTTGATATTAAGGATTTTTGCTTTTGCCGTGAGAGTAAAATCGCTAACAATCGATAGTTTTTGGAAGTAAAAAAGAATTCCATCTTCAGATGCAGCAATTTTTCCACAATCCTTGCTTCCGTCTTTCATTCCAGAATGCATCTGTACGCCATTTGCAATTTCAATGATTTCATTCAAGTTTTTATCACCTGGTTTTGAAGCTCCACCTACATTACCGAAGGCTGAACCCCACCAAGGTTCCGTTGTTGCAAAAATACTACTCTTAGCGGCCGGAGCACCAAATCCCGGTTCAACATAAGATGGATTTTTGAGAGCTTCACGGTCATAAACCGGCTCTTTTGCTTTCTGAACAAGTTTTTTGAAATTCTTGTCTTTTTTAGCGAGGTCTTCAACAAGCATCTTTGCAACGACTGAAGCACCATAGGCATTCAAGTGAGTTGTATCAAGAGAAGATTCTTTTGAACCTGTCATCGCGTGATATTTTTTTGCCTCTTCACCGACTTTCTCATAAAGTGCTTTTGTGTTCTCTGTCTGATCAACAACAACAATTTTAAGTTCTGCACCTAAATCACGAATTGCCTGTGGATAATCACCACCAGGAAATTCTGAACTACCATTCGTTATATGAATTGTTGCACCAGAATATTCGGCCTTTTTATTGAGACGAACAATTGGAGTTACAAGAACAGGAGTTGCACCAGCATTCTGAGCAAGTTTCACATAATTTTCGTAAAGCGAATTCTTGAATGAGCCAGCCTCTTCCTTTGTGCCATTTGGATTCGTGTAGCGCTCTTCTTCAAGTTTTTCGTCATTATGTCCGAACGCAATAATAAGATAATCGCCTTTCCGGATATTTGACTTCAAAAGCTCATAATTTTTACCAGAACCTGCATCTGTAATAAAGTTCTTTGATGAGCGACCGCTGACAGCAAGATTGACGACAGCGGCTTTTTTGGGATTGAGATAATCCTGGACTTTTGTTCCAAAACCAAATCGCGGAATAAAGTAAGGATCATCAAATGGTGAAGCAGTTGAGTCACCAACAATGAAGATTCGGGAAAGCTTTTTTCCTTCCGGAACTTGAATATCTTTTGCAACGACAGCCTCAACTTTTTCAAGTTTGGCAGTAGCAGCATCCTGTGCGAATGAAGAAAGTGAAAGCCCCGCAAACAAAGCGAGACTTGCCGCAAGAAGTTTTTTCATCGAATTCTCCTGATAAAAGTTTTTCTTTATTCTAAATCCATTTACGTAAAAATAACCGTTATGATTTTGTCGAATTCGGTTGTATTCAAATTCTAATATCTTTTGTCAATTTCAGCTTCGGATTTTTACATTTAATATGGAAGAGAATTGAAAATTTGAACGATTTAATCAAATGGAGGAAAACATGAAAAAAGACAGGTGTAAAATCCAAAAGCTTTTGAGGAAATTTGCAGGAATCAGCGCGATGCTTGCATTGATTTTTGGAACGGCGGCTTGTGCTTCAGATGACGATACCGAACTTGAATCAGTCACGCTGAAAATTGAAGAAGGAACTGACTCAACAACTGCAAAAGACGGATTTATAAGAACAACAGGTGCAATAAAGACCAGTTCAGATTATGTTGGTTACAGTGAGGCTTATATTGACGGACTTGGTGAAAACTCGAAGGTTGTATATTCTGTAAACGCAACAAACGATACCATCGTGAAGCTTGCCGTAAAATATGCACTTTGGAGTGATGATATTCGTGGAATCATTGTAACGGTGAACGGAATTTGTGCAAATGACGGAAATGCCATCTACACACCGACAACATTAATCGGCAACAAAAAGGAAAAAGGTGATGAGCGATGGATTATGTCTGGCTGGCTTGAAAATGTCAGTCTGAAAGCCGGCAATAATTCTATAATTCTAACACCAGCAGAAAAAAATTCTAAACAGACGTTCAATGGAACAGATTTTTCTCCAAAACAAACTGCAATGCCAAACATCGATTATTTGCAAATTGTTGGCATCGGAATTTCAGCTGGAAGCGACTCAGAAACAGCTTCTTATTATACACTCAAATACTCATCAGAGAACACAGAATTTGGAACCGTCTCTGCCCAAATATCAAGCGGTTTAATTGTTCCAAGCGGTACATCTGTAACACTAACAGCAAGCCCAAAATCAGGATATGTATTCAATTCTTGGATCGGAACAAGTCCTTCAAACAATCCAGAACACACAGTAACCATAACACAAGACACAACCTTGACGGCACATTTTATTCCTTCTAACTATAAAAATGAAGGTCTCTACGGATACGCTACAATCTGTGATGATGACGGCACTTCTTACACAATCACTGGTGGTGCGGGTGGAAACGAAATCACGATTTCGTCTTTTGAAGAATTGAACGCAAATTCTTCAAAACTTTCTGGAAACGACCCATACATCATCACGATATCAGGCTTGATTTCAACAAAAGACCTTCCATGCCCAAATGTAAGCCGCGGATTCAACATCGGTTCAAACAAAACCCTGCTTTCTGCCGATGCAGCAAATCCTGGACAATTCCAGAACATCGGTTTCAAAGTACAAGGAAAAAACATAATCATCAAGAATCTCAAATTCGGTGAAGTAATTGCAGATTCATACTACGCAAACCAGACAGATGCAAAAACTAAAGGAATCAAACGCGGAGCAGCTGATGCAATGGAACTGAACGGGGCAGAACATGTCTGGATTGATCACTGCGAATTCCAGTCACATCTGACACCGAAGGCATTTAACGAGAACGGAGATTTGGTTGAACTCACATTCGATAAAACCAAGACTGCAATCACGGTTGAACACGATAATGAATCACCTGAAATCGCATGGAGAAAAGACTATTACGATGGTCTTCTGGACATCAAAAACGAATCCCGGTTCATCACAATCTCAAACTGCTATTTCCATGACCATTACAAGGCCTGCCTCTGCGGCTCAAACGACACAGATGATAAAGAAAAAGTTATGCGCGTGACTTTCTACTACAACTATTGGAAAAATATCAACGCCCGCGCACCTTTGTTCAGATTCGGAAAAGCACATGTCTTCTCTAGTTATTTCTTCTCTGATTCAAAAGAAAACTGCCCTTGGATGTACATGAGCGATGATAAAAACGGAGACACTTACTCAATCAGCAACAATGTTCAATCAACAGCAATCAACTGTCGTGCAAGTTCTGAGCTTTATGTTGACAACAATTATTTTGAAAATATAAAAACTGCTGTCGGCCACTACAACGGAAGCAGCGATGTTCCTGGAACTTGGACAACAAAAGACAATATAGGTTTCGCTGACGAAAAAGGCAATGATTTCGTTCCGCCATACGACTGGTCTGCGGCTGTAAAATCAGCAGATGCAGCAAAATCTTATGTTGTCGAAAATGCCGGAATAAAATAAGACTGATAGAACAAAGGGGATATCTAAAAACAAGCTTATGTGGTGGTTGAGCCTGTCGAAACCACCACATATAGAATGAATGGTCATTTCGACAAGCTCAATGACCACAGCCACTGAACTTATTAGGCATCCCCTTTAAGCTTGTGTTTTTACAGCAATTCCTTTTTTAACCAGTCTTTCACAGTATCTGAAGTAAAAGCCGCATTTATCGAATTTTTAAGCAATTCTTTTTCTTCGGATTCAGTTAAGCCGAATTCTTTTTCCATGTAAAGATATTCATCTGTAATAGTCGTGCCTTCAATGCCAGGATCATCGGTATTCAGCGTTACATTAATTCCCTGCGAAAGATAGTCTTTGAGCGGATATTTTGCCATGTCAGCAATTGCATGTGTCTGCTTATTGCTTGTAGGACACATTTCAAGCGTTATGCCCTCTTTTTTTATCAAATCAATCACATCAGGATTTTCAAATATCCTCAATCCATGTCCTATTCGCTTGGCACCAAATTCCACGGCAAGCCGGACACTTTCAGCACCACTGGCTTCTCCCGCATGAATCGTAAACGGAATGTTAAGCTCTTTTGCCTTTTTGAACAGGTCCGCGTAATCAGCTGTCGGATATAGAGCTTCCGCGCCTGCAAGGTCAATTGCAACTACACCACCGTCTTCAACCAGATATTTTTTTACAAGTTCCAAAGTCTCTTCGTTTTCAGTTCGATTATCATTTCCTCGTAAAAGACAGACGATAAGATTCACTTTTAAAGAAGTTCTTTTTAAGCCTTCAAGGGCTGCTTTGATTGCATCCTCCTGAGTCATGCCTTTTCTAGTGTGTGACTGCGGCGCAAAACGAATTTCTGCATAAACAACGCCTTGTGCTTTTATTCTTTCTGCAACAAGATAAACACATGTGCTTAAACCCTGCGGTGTCTGCAACAAAGAAAGCGGCAAATCAAAACAAGCAAGAAAATCATTCAGATTACTGCAATTCTCCGATACAGTGAGTAATTTTGAAAGTTCCTCATCAGATTTTGCCGGAAGAGAAATATTCTGCAACTGTGCAAGTTCCTTTGCAATGTCTACAGTTATTGCTCCATCAAGATGCAAATGCAAATCAATATATTTCATAGATTTCTCCTATAATATGTGTTTCCATTGAAGACCAATGCAATTGAAGAAAAATTCACGACCGTTTTTTGTCAAAAGTGGCTCGGTATCCCAATCAATCCATTTTTCAGAAAAACTTCGACGGCTAGAGATATTTGCTAAAATGAAAAGAGTGTCCTTGCCGCTTTCATTCAATTCAATTTGTGCAACAGGCGAAAGACTAATCTGCATGAAGTCACCGTCATAACTATCTGCAATGCCACTTACATCAAAATCAGAAGACTTATAATGCCCCGAAAGCGTTACATCTAAACCAATAAGAGAAAGTGCAATTGGCATCTGATAGCCAAGGAAATAATCCTGTTCATAAATCCAGCCGTTTGCCATAGGATAAGAGTTTGCCTGCCACTGCCAGACTTCGCTCGTGCCAGTCATTTTTTGATAACCGGCAGTGTAGCTTGCAGTCATAACGATATGATGCCAGTCACCTTCCCAAACCGCTCCGACATCGAACATGAACTTTGCACAACCGTAAGCATCAAGATACCACTGTTGAAACGGCGAAATTGTTTCATAACAGTGCTTTTTAATGTCGTATTCCCCTGCCCCTTGTGCTCCGACTGGCGAAAAATACCAGCCGGTTCCACCAATAAATCCTGCCTTCAATTCAAGAACTGCAAGCGGTGAAAAAGCCAATTCAATCGATGGCTTAAATGTTACAGGTGTAACCTGAAGATTTGCCCCAAGCGTTAAATGATTATTTTCCATGAGCAGGTTGTCAGCCTGCAAAAAAGGAAGCGTATATAATGCCGCTCCTGTAAAAGCAAGCTTTGCGGAATCAAAAGCCCCGCATATTCCAACAAAATTCGTGCCGCTCTTTGTAGTATGTGTTGATTCAGGATACCAGGCCGTAGCCACAGCAATACTCAATTCGAGCGGATTGTTTTCTTCTGTAGATTTTTCGGTCGATTCTTCTGTAGATTCTTCTGCAAATGCAAGCTGAAATGCCCCAAACGCAGCCAGGAAAAATGCCACGACGCTGAGTTTCTTCATGTTCAAATTCTCCTTATTTCGCATGATTTATAATCTTTTAGTCTACCGATTTGGGAGACAAAGCTTCTGTAAATACCGGAACCAAAACAACCTTTCTGGAAACACTAGGATTCAAAATGTAAGCAGGCTCATCAAATTTCAGATTTTCGCCAAAAGACTGTTCAAGAACTTTGGCCGCATCTTCATCAGAAGGAACAAGATAGTTGCTAGAACCAGTGTCATTTAAAATAAAAATCTGCACTAATGCCATGTCCATGTCTCTTGATGCTTTTAGCGTCTGAATAATAGCTTTCATTCGAAGCGCAAGATTTTTAGCAGACTCTTCATCATAAGCCCGAGCACAGGCAATTGAGAATTTTTTGTTACCGGCAATGTACTCTTTGTAATCACTAAAGTATATTTCTTCATCCGTCATGCCAGTATATGAAATTGCAGCTTTGTACATTCCATTATAAAAACTGTCTATATCTGAAATTCCTGCTATGACAGCCAATGCTTTGACCGCCTCCCTGTCCGCGTAAGTTGTAGCGTTTAATTTCAAGTTACCTGTATCTGAAAGAATTGAACCCATCATTGCGATAGCAATTTGTTTATCAATATCAATTCCGTAATTGCGATAGTGAATCCATATAATTGTCGCGGTTGAACCAAGTGGCCTTGAATCATAAATCAACTGATTGCCTGTAAAAACAGAACCAACGCCATGATGATCGATAATACTGACGATTTTTGCCTTGTCTAGTCCAGGTGCAGAATGTGTATACTCGCTATGATCAACGAGAATCATATTTTTACCGGAAGCATCATCAAGTTTTTGCGGAACATCAATTTGTGCCGCCTCAAGTATGTACTGACTCTCCAAATTTATTTTTCCAAGAACAACAGGACGAGCATCATATCCAAGTTTCTGCAATAAATCCGCATAAGCAATTGAAGCCCCGACTGTATCTGAATCAGGATTTTTATGACCAGTTATATAGATAGTTCCTTCAATTTTGTCATACAAAGCCAATTCACTGCGGTTGATAAGGATTTCATGTTCTTTTTCGGCCTTATACTGTTTTTCTGCTACCGCATTACCAACAATACAACCAGCAATCCCTGCTGCAATTATTCCAGCCAAACATATAGGTAACAACTTGATTGATTTTTGAGCTTTTATTTCCATATCAATTCTCCTCATATATTTCTAAGCGCTTTTATCAAATTGTTTACGCTATTATAACATAAGGATTTCTTAAACAAAAAGAAAATTTTAGGATTTTTCAAATAGCAGAGAGGTAGTAAATTAAAGATTGTGTAAGTGATGTTTAAAAAGAAGAAACTATTCCAAGAAACCTTTGAGTTCAGACAAAGCCTTTTTCATCACAAGTTTGGAATTACTGTAGCTCATTTTGAGAATTTCGGCACTTTCTTTTAAAGATTTTCCGTCATAATAAACAAGAACAATCAAAGCCCGCTCACGCTCTTCCAGACGCATCAACGCCTGACCAAGTTCAGTTAAGGTTTCCTGAGAAAGAATATTATCAACTGTTTTATCGTCATAAGAAATTTCTTCATCAAGTTCGGAAAACTGCTTTTTTGTACGATAAAAATCAATCAGGGTATTATGGGTTACCCTATAGAGAAATGTTGACGGAGAAGCCCTTGTTGAATCAAAAGATTCAATAGAGTTGTAGAACTTAACGAAGACAGTCGCCATCAAATCTTCGGCATCATCTTCATTCAAGCCTTTTCCCCGAAAATAATAAAAAACTTTTTTGTTATAATCTCTGTAAATGCTATCCTTTTCTTTTTGTGTCACTTGTCACTTACCTTAGATTTTAGGCAGATCATGTCGGGAGTTTTTGAGATTCCCGCTGTCCGTACCAGCCGCATTGATCATATCGAGTTCTTCATCATCAAGCTCCATCACTGATGGAATATCTTTTAATGAGTCGATATAGCTTCTTGCACTCTGAATAGCAAAATTCATTGCTGAATTTTCCTCGAATTTCTGATAGTCAAATAATTGTTTTAATCTTGTATCGTTCATATTTCACCTCACAATTATTTATACGAAGATAACCAGCAAAAGGCTATTCTTTTGTTCGGCCCAAAATTCAGAAGATTCCAAATCCATTCATTTTTCTCTTGAAGATGCAATAAAAATTGCACTTGAAAACAACTACGACCTTCAGAATCAAAAATTCGCACTTGAAACAGCAAAAGCTCAGTACAGACAGGCAAAAGGCTCTCTGGACATTGAGGCAGGCGCACAGGCTCAATATTCGCTCAAGCAGAATCCCGTTGATAAAGAAGACCCAAATTATCAGGTAAATCCATTCGGCATTTACGCAGACAACAATTTGACTAAGCAGACCGGCGGAAGCTTTTATCTCAAAAAGCTGTTCGGTTTCGGGCTTGAAACAAAGCTTTCCTACACAGTGCTGGCAGAAAAAAATTCCCCTGATTATGAATACAGCTCTGGGTATTTTGCAAACGGCGGTTCAACAATCGAAGAGCGAAATGAAAGCATGGATTCACTGATTCGCACAGGAGTCCGCTCAAAAAATGACATTCTTGCAATGCAGGTAAATGTTAATGAAAACCGAAGGCAGCTCCAGGATGCAAAAATCCAGTACAGCAAGGCAAAAATGGAACTTGTAACAAGTCTCGGTCTTGCGGATTCTTCGCTCATCGGTGAACCTGAAAATTCATTTTCGCAAATCGATTTGACTTCAATAACGCCCCCAAACGACAGCGATTTGAATGATGATTTTTTTGCAAAAATTGAAGAAAAACGGCCAGATTTAAAATCACTCAAAAAACAGGTAGAAGCGGCCTCAAAAAAGGTCCGAATGTATCAAGTCGATTCGCTTCCGGACGCTTCGCTCAATTTCGCTATCGGAACAACAGGCGCCGCATATTCAGATGATTTGGGGAAGACTCTTTCTTCGGGCTTCAAGAATATTCGCGGCACGAATATCAGCGGCTCTCTTGGTGTAAGCGCAAATCTCGGAAACAACATAAAAAAGGCCTTCAGGAACAGGCTCAGGCAGAATATCGAACAAGCCTGAACAGCTACAATAAGGCAAAAAACATACTTAAACTGCAAATCCTCAATGCGGCCGAAAAACTTGAAATTTACAAAAACCTCGTTTCAGATGCCGATGATGTACTTCATCTTCAGAAAAATCTTTATGAAAATGAACAGAAACGGTTTAATGCCGGAGTTATCACAGTGGACAATCTTTTGAATCAGGACCAGAAATACATTACCGCTGAACTTTCGTATTATCAGGTGCTAATCAACTACATAGGTGATTTTTTCAGCATCAAAATTTTCCTGAATTCTTACAATATCTTCTTTTGCGACTCCATTCTGAGCCAAAAGAGTTCTCATTTCTTCGTTAGTCATTTATACAAGTTTCTCGTATGATTAATTTTCATTTATTTATACGAAGAACTTTTGAAAAAGGCTAAAAATATTTACGAAAAATCATAAATTTGTAGAAAATGCCTGGCACTTCCGTTTAGAACTGATTCAGCACGCTCTCCAGTGCCTGATAAGCTTTCCATCGCACATCGTTTTTGTCTGCACCAGCTTCTTTTTCTGCCTTACGGCGGGCATCTTCTGCCATGCCGCTTACAAGACTTTTCCATTGAGATTTACTCACATCTCTGTTCAGTCCCAAAAGAATAATCTGCGGCACAAAACCTAGATTCGCTGACTGATAGAAATTTCCCTCAAACTGATTGTTTAGTGCTTCAGGAGCTGGCATCGAAGTATTGATTTTATTTGTAAGATAAACGATGACAAGATTTTCTTCAGGTTCGACAAAAACAACTGTTCCTGTAAAGCCGTTGTGACCAAAAGCACGACTTGAGCAAAGCGACCCGAAATTGCGTACATTTTGCATTTCACCACCACGCCACCAGCCAAAACCATAATCAGCATCTTTGATGCTTTGCGGTGATGTAAACAAGTCAATTACATTACGGCTAAAAAATCTGTGCTCTTTGTATCCGCCGGTGAGCATGATAGAAGCAAGACGGGCAAGGTCTGTAGCAGAAGCAAAAAGTCCTGCATGCCCGGAAATTCCCCCCATCGCATAGAACGCATTTCCGTCATGAACTTCCCCCTGAATCATATCGGTGCGGCAACCTGTAAAAGAAAGTTCGCCCATATAAGAATTGCCTGTTAAATCAGTTGGTGCACAATCAGATTTTGAAAACCCGTTCTCAAGCGGATTAAAGGTGATTCGCTCCAAATTAAGCGGCTCCCAAAAATTCTTCTTCAAAAAGACATCCAGCCGTTCTCCGCTCACCCTTTCAACGACAAAACACAGAATCATAAAATCAATATCGCTGTAGACAAGTTTTGTACCAGGTTCATAAATAAGCGGCGTTCGGAAAATCTGCTGCAGGGTATATTCACGGGTTTCTTCAGAACCATCATTTCCTGAAAAAAGCGCATTTTTGTTTTCAGCGACATTGAATTCATTTTTTTCAAGGTCATAATTATCATTAAAGTACGGATAACCAGCAGAAAAACCTGCACTATGGCAAAGTACATCGCGGACAGTAAGATTTTTCTTCCAGTCTTTGATTTTTTCAAGCGGAATTGGTTCTTTGCCCGCAAAATCAACAGAAATCGTCTGCTCAGAAAAATCTTCGCCAAAAATATCAACAAGTTTTGTATCTACAGAAAGCAGGCCTTGTGTCACAAGAAATTGAACCGCATAAGCCGCAGTGAACATTTTTGAGACCGATGCCAAATCATAAAGCGTTTCATTTGTGGCATTTCCCCACACATTCTGATAAACAAGCCGACTATCTTTGATTACAGCAAGTTGAGCCGATGTAAAGCCGTTTTTGATGTCAGCGCAAATGATTTTATCAATAAGAGAAAATGAATCGCGCGAAAGACCTGATTTTTTGAGACTTCCTTCAAGAACTTCTGGATACGGAATACGAACCCGAACAGCATTTTTTAAGTCCGCAGGTTTTATGTCAGAAACCTGAAGAAAATTCCTGCCGTCCGTAGTGAATTTTGAAATATCTACAGTGTATGTACCGCCTGACTTGAATTTTTTTGTGCTCACGCGGTTATCATTTATATATAAAGAGAATGATTTGCATTCATTTGAAACTTCCAGTTCAATCTTTCCCTGACCATGAAAAAACTGAAAAGCAAGCGAGTTGTTCGCACTGAAGTTAGTATTAGTAATCCAATCCGGAAAAGAAACTTCTGTCTGCCAGGCTTGAGAGGCTTGTGAAAACAACGCAAAACTAATCAAAGTCAAAAAAAGAAATGATGTGAACAATTTTTTCATAATAAAGCATTTTCCTATAATTAGAATTCTTCAAATTTACCGTTATTAAAGACTTTTACCGTAAGCTCACGCCCCCTGATTGCACCGTTCGGCCAGAAAGAGTAAGGGCCTGCCGCTTCGAACCAAAGCCTGCTATGAAGGATTTCCGCAACCCTTGAAGGAACAGGCGTATCTGCAAGGGCAATTGCCTTAGCCAGAACAAGAAGTGCATCATAAACCTGCAATGCTTCCTGGTCGGGTTCATATCCGTATTTTTGCGTAAAAGAAACATAGAAGTCGCGGAATTTTATGTTTTTTGTGGAAACATTGAAATTTGAGAAAGCAAAAATCCTTCCGTTTTCTGAACTATCAAGATTCTCAGTAAGAAGAGGGTCATCAAAAGGATCAGCACCAACAATCGGGCAGTCCACGCCATTTTCACGCATAATCGTGATTATATCCTGTATAATCGGCATTCTTCCGGCAATAAAAACCGCATCAAAGACAAAGTTATTCTTCCAGCGTTTTACGCTCGTATCGATTGCCTTGGCTGTTGTAGATAAATCAAAACTCTCACGATTCACGACATCGATTCCATAATTGTTGCAGTTCAATTCAAATGCGTTGGAAAGACTCGTTCCTGATGTGTTTTCAAGATAATAAATCAACACGCTCTTGTATTTGTTCTTGCCACAAAGGTTGGCGATTGCCTCACCATAATCATTGTCATTAGGCATATTGCTGAAAATAAACGGATTATTCTTTTCTGTAAGTCCATGAACCGTAGAGATATAATTGAATGTCAAAATTCCGTAATATTGATAAATCAACGAACATGGCATTGAAATGTCAGAATATCCGTGTCCGATGACCGCACAAATGTCATTGTGTGAAGCGATTTCATAGGCCGTTTTTGTTCCTGAAATTTGTGAACCACCGTCATCATATTTAATAATTTCTAGTTTCGCATGACAAAGCTGCTCTCTATTGATTTTTTCCTGCGCAAGCACTGCCGCTTCCCACATTTTGCTCTTATTCTGAACAAAACTGTTCGCCAGCGCAATCTTAACGGTTCCCTGCTTATATAGCCGACTGACCGTTGAATTGCGAGCCTTTATCGGATCATCAATTGCACAAGAAGTAAACAAAATCACGCTCAAAGCAAAAAATAATTTCAAATATTTCATCTTACTGTCTCCATTCTCATTTTCTATATACTCTGCCTTCTTGCCAGCTGTGCAAAATATCCGTTTTGCTTCATAAGTTCCTCGTAATTTCCAGTCTCGACCACCTCGCCGTTTTCCATCACATAGATTCTGTCGGCATTGATGATTGTTGAAAGTCTGTGTGCAATGATGATTCTCGTAACCTTGAGATTGTCCAGACTCTCGCGTACTTTTTGCTGCGTCTGATTGTCCAAAGCACTTGTCGCCTCGTCAAAAATCAACACGCTCGGATTTCGGATAATTGCCCTCGCGATAATCAACCGTTGGAGCTGACCGTCAGAAAGAGTGTGACCGCCAGCAGGAACCATTGTAAACATTCCCATCGGCATTTCAGAAATATCCTTGTCGAATGAAACCTTTCTGGCCGCTTCCCACGCATCGCTTTCTTTTAACCCCGAACTTCCGATGATATTCTGCAAAATCGTTCCCTGCAAAACAGTATCGTTTTGTAAAACAACCCCCATCTGCCGACGGAGCGAACCAATATCAACCGCGCTCATATCCTGATTGTCGTAAAAAATCGAACCAGACTCAGGTTTTTCAAAGCCAAGCAGAATTCGCATAAGGGTAGACTTTCCTGCCCCGCTCGTTCCGACCACAGCAACAAATTCACCGTGCTTTATGCTCATGTTGACATCTTTCAAGACAAGCGGAGAATCAGCGGAATACCTGAAATTCAAATGACTAATTTCAATATCACCGTTAAGGTGGTCAATCGACGGTTTTGAAGTCTCAAATTCCGGCTCAGCATCAAGAATCGGCTGAATTCGTTTTGAAAGCGGAACAACATTGCGGATTTCAAGGAGCGAACCTGCCATTCCAAGAAATGCGCTTTGAAACGAACCGTATGCGCTCAGAAAGGCCATGAAAGTACCCGTCGTAAGCCCGGCAATCGCCTGAATCCTAACACCGCGCCCGTACAAATAATAAAAGATAACGCTTATGATACTCGGATAAACGGTGTTAATCAGCGAAGTCACAATTCCGATAAGCCCCAGACTGTAACTGATTTTAACCTGACGAATATATTCATTTGACCACTGGGCAAAAATTCGCTTTTCAGAGTGCGAATTCGAGATTTTTTCAATGCCGCCCAAAAACTGAAGCAGCATACCCTGAATTTTTCCCTGAGAGGCAATGAGCATTTTTTCCCATTTGTAGGTTAAAAAACAGACAAGGCAGGAAATCAAAATCGGCACGATGCAGAAGACAATTCCCCACTTGGCAAAATACGCACAAAAACGAAATTCCTGAATCAAATAGACAAAACTGAAAACAAAATTCATGAAACATGAAAGTACGATTCCAAAAATCTGCTTTCGGATTGTGGTGAGGGTCATTGTGCGGGCAGCCAAATCACCAGAACTGAAATCCTTAAAAAAGTTCACCGGGAGTTTTAAGAGCCTGTCCATGACGGCCGCTTCCAAATCAGAATCTGCCTTGGTTTCCATTCGCATGTTCGCAAAATACTTTGCCAGGGAGCCAACCATTGCAGAAATATTGCAGAAGAAAACAAGCACGCAAATTTGAACCGCCTGAGATTTTGCCGCTTCAGGAATCACATGATCGATGAAATTTCGTGTAATCAGCGGCGTGATAAGGCCAATCAACGTACAAAGAAGTGCAATCGCCACATAACGGAAAATGTCCGCTTTAATGTCTTTGAAAACGAATTTGCACACGGACTTGAGCGTGATTTTTTCTTCATTCAACGCCTTGTACATCATGAATGCCATCGGGTGGATTTGATTCACATTCTTTTTGGTAACACGAATTTGCGAACCGTCCATAGGATTTACCATGATGTAACCAGTGCGTTCGACATTCTTAATCAGTGCGACAGGAATAAGCGAAGAATCTTCATAAGTCGCATTTTTTTCCAAATCAATCTCGCCATTCGGATTATAGAAAGCAATTAAATGACCGTTGTCTTCCTTGAACCATTTGCCCCGAAGCACGACCTCTCGCACTCGAACGGTATTATCTTTTGCAAATTTTTGAATTCCAGTCTTTGTAGGCTCATATTCTCGTCCAGGATGTGCATGAACTTTCATTCCGCCCATTTTTTCGACAACGATTTTAAACACTCTTACAACAGCAGAATCCTCGGGCTCAAACAACAAATTCTGCCGCTTTGAACGATTCACAACCGACGAAATATTTTCAAGCGCATTAGAATAAGCTTCATCAGAAAGCTGCTGCTGTCTTACAGAACGCTCACGATATTTTTCTTCATCAAGTTCCATTTTTTCGATGACGAGTTCGCGTGCTTCAGCAAGAACCGCATCAAAATCTGGGTCAGGAAAAGGAACAACCTCAACCTCTGTGCCAATCGTACCTGTAAGAATAACCTTGAATTTATCGTTGCTCGGAATATTCGGGAAAACTCCGCCTACAGCATAGTCGGTAATCTCATGGCGTGCTCCTAATCGACCGTCCTCAAGAACCGGCGTCACAAAGAGATATGCGTGGCCTTTAAGTACTTTAATAGTAGTACAGCTTCCGTCCAGAGTGAGAAAATTCGTATTGTCAATCTTGTATATTTTACATTCCATAGTCGGACCTTAACGCTCGCATTTACATTGAACCAACGAGTGCCTTGTACATTCCGCCGGCTTCCATAAGCTGCTCGTGTGTTCCGCGTTGAACGATTGAACCGTGGTCAAGAACGATAATTTCGTCGCAATCACGGATAGTCGAAAGGCGGTGCGCAATTATTATGCTCGTGCAACCCCTTCGTCTTATGTTCATGTCCACGGTCTGCTCGGTAATCGCGTCCAAAGCACTAGTCGCTTCGTCCATGATGATAATTCGCGGTTCCGTGGCAAGTGCGCGTGCAATTTCAAGCCGCTGCCTCTGCCCGCCAGAAAAATTCCTTCCGCCTTCACCGACCTTAGAATAGTAACCGCTCGGACGCGAAGTTATTACATCGTGAATGCAGGCATCTTTTGCGGCCTGGATGTATACCTCTTCTGGAATTGTCGTATCCCACATCGTGATATTATCTTTGACCGTGCCTTCAAAAAGTGAAATTGATTGATTAACAACCGAAACTGATGCCGCGAAGACCTTCTTTTCTATTTCACGCAAAGGTTTCCCGTCAAAAATGATTTCGCCTGACCAAGGAGTGTAAAGTGCACTCACAAGTTTTCCTATCGTGGACTTTCCACTTCCCGTCGGACCGACCAAAGCGATTCTTTTTCCGGGCGTAAATTCAATGTTGAGCCCATTAAACAATGGAGCAGCAAG
This sequence comes from uncultured Treponema sp., assembly GCF_946187725.1. GTDB lineage: Bacteria > Spirochaetota > Spirochaetia > Treponematales > Treponemataceae > Treponema_D. The sequence continues at coordinate 130,665 of NZ_CAMHSK010000005.1, read as the reverse complement.
CAGAGAATAACCAAACACGATGTCTTTAAGCGTAATATAGCCTTCGAGTTTTTTGATTGGCAGGAAGCCTTTCTCATTATTATCATCTTTAAATGTTTTTGGAATCGGATAATCCATTACATCGTCGATTCGCTGCATATCCGCGTTCACAGAAAGAAGAGATGAACCAAGGCCGAGAAAAGAATTGATTGGTGCAGAAAAGTTAGCAAGCAAAGTCTGAAAAGCCATCAGCATACCAATTGAAAGATGACCATCCATCACGCGTAGTGCGCCAATCGTCAAAACCAGAATGCTCTGCATCGAAGAAATAAGCTGTGGAACAATCGAGTTGCTGGTATTTGTCTTTACAAGCCGCTGATTTTCAAGAAGAACTTTTGCCTGCTGCCCCGACCACTGCATAAAAAAATCATTTTCCGAGCCAGATGCCTTGAGTGATTCAATCATCTCAATTCCAGACATCGTGATTCCGCTGAGTTTTCCTTCTTCCATTTCAATTTTGAAGGATTTATTCTTTATCTTCTCGGATGTGATTTTAAAAACAACTACGACCACCACAGTGAGAACGACCGAAATCAGCGCAAGCGGAATGTCATACAGGAACATAAGCACAAGGAAGAATACCGTGCTCACAAGATTTATGATGACTCCAATCAACTGACCAGAAACAAGGTTTGAAACAGAATCACAAGAAGCAATTCGGTTACAAAGTTCACCTGGAAGCCGCTGGACAAAAAACTGAACCGGCATCCTGAAAATGTGCTCAATAAATCGCGAGGCAGAAGACAAGCTCAATCGTGCCTGAAACCTCATCAAAACCATATTTTGAATCGTCTGCAAAGTTGTGTTGATTACACAAGTAAGAACCATTACAAAAAGAAGCGGCTGTAGCAGGTTCAAAGAATTTTTTACAAGAATTTCATCAATAAAGAAGCGCGAAAAGGTCGGATAAACAAATCCTGGAATAAAATACAGGAAACTCAAAAATCCTAAGAAAATGAAAATTGAACCAAGCCCGGAAAGTCTTTTTTTGAGTCTGTGCCAAACTCTTGGTTTCACACCGCCTTTCTCAAAATTCTCTCCCTTTTCAAAAACAAGCACAACACCAGTAAAAGATTCATCGAATTCAACCGCATCAACAATACGACGGCCTGAAGCCGGGTCATTGAGCACGACGGATTTTCCCTTAAATCCTTCAAATACGACAAAGTGATTGAAATTCCAGAAAATAATCGCGGGGGCTTTAACTTCATGAAGAGCCTCAACTTCCATTTTGAAGCCTTTTGCTTCAAGACCGTATTTTCTTGCCGCCTTCAGGATGTTTGTAGCTTTTGTGCCATCTCTGGAAACACCACAATCCACGCGAAGCACTTCAAGAGAAACAAATTTCTGATAATAACCAAGAACCATCGCAAGACAAGCCGCACCACATTCAAGAGCTTCCATCTGCAACACGGTGGGTGTCTTAACAAGTTTATGGAATTTTAACATCACATGCCCCTGTTCTGAGCGATGCGAAACGAAGAATCATCACCCACTCCCAGCAGTTTGTTCTTTATTGTTGGAATAATCAGGGAAATAGGACGACGGACAGCAGTTGTGACCTTTGCAGTACAAATGTAACCAGAACCAATTTTTTGTTCAGGACCTTTCGATGAAGACCATTTATAGCCCGAATACGAAGTTGGATCCGGGACAATACTAACTTTAACTTCAATTGGATTTGAAATCTGATGAAAAGAAGTCGCAAGGCTCATGTTCTGCAAACTGGAAACAAGATAATTGTCGCTCACAGGGAATTCAGAAACATCGGTTACAAGCCCTTGAATGAATCCATATTCTTCCTGTTTTACCGTAGTCGGAACAAGCCCAATCTTCATGCCCGGTGAAATTTTTTTTCCGTCCGACGCAGAAAAATAAACCAACGCACCGACAGCGCTTTCGCCCTCTCCCGATTCAATTACGCAAATTGTGCTGCCCGGCTGAACATAATCTCCACGCCGTACAGGAACTTCCATAACACGCCCACTCGCACCGGCAATTACTTGAGTAGCTGTCTGATAATTTTCATTCAGCAAAAGAATCTGCTGCTTTGTTTCAGTAATCTGCTGTTCTATATTAATTTCTGTCTGCCGTGAATTCAGATATTCCTGTTCAGTAATAAGCCCCTGATTATAGAGATTTTTCATCATCTCCTGTTTTGCACCGCCATTTTTGTCAGTTGACTTAATGACTTCGCGCATAGCAAGGAATCCATCGAGTTTTTTTTGATTTACCTTGATTTGATCGAGAATATCCTGTCTTTCAATTCGTGCTATAATCTGCCCGTTACGAATAAAATCTCCGTGTTTTACGAAAATGTTCTTGACCGCACCTTGATTAGAATACTTGACGCTGATTACATTATCGATGTTCATGATTACGCCGTTTCCCATTACGATGTCCGGCACGGAACCGAATAAGCCCCACGCAATCGCAACACAAATCATTATTGCAACGGAAGCAAGTACAAGAATACTTGAAGGTTTAACTACCGTCATCGTCTGGTCAAGCTGATCAAGAGATGAAATTCTGTCTAATGCAGATTTTCTGAAAATTACCCGTTTCATTATTCTTCTATTTCAACCTTTTCAATATCTTCTGATTTATTTTCTGGCACGAATGGAAACAACATTACGCTTTCCTACACGACGATAAGAAAGTCGCATAGAATTTGCCTTAAAAATCATGTCTCGCAGATAATCTTCGCTGTCTTCAGCTTTATTTTTATCAACTTCAAAAGGATTATATTTTGCCCCGACCGAATATAAACGAAGGCTCACTTTTCCGAAAAAATTACGAACTTTGACTGTTACAACCTGATCAGTATGCTCGTGAAGCCGCACGACAATTTCTTCAAGAATAAGCAAAGATAAAGTCATATCCTTATCGGTCAAACGCATTTCTTTAAAAATCGATTTGATTTTTTCACTCTGCTCGTTTAAACCTTCGCGGGTTACAGTAAAAATCCATCCGCCCTGTTCTTTATGGTTATATGTTCGACAAATCAACACTATGACAGCAACTAAAAGCAGTGCCAGAAAAGTAAGCAATATTTGAAAATTATTAATTTCAAAATCCATAAGATTGATTATATCATGCCGCTTTGTATTTTCAATAAACCAGTGTTAAAATATTTATAAAATCACCTAAAGAGGAGCGGTTAAAAATGCGAAAAACAGGCGAATTTTCTTCAAATAACACAGGACTTTATGATGCACTGGCATTTATCAAAACCTTTCTTGCGGATAACAAAATCGGCAAAAATGAAAGCAACCGTGTAATTCTTGACACAGAAGAAGCTCTTGGAAGTCTGATTTCATTTGCTAAACCAGACAGCAAAATCCGACTTTCAGCAAAAATCTTTCTAGGTTCAATAACTCTGGAATTTTCTTCAGAGGGAGAGGAATATGATTTCCTGAAAGAAAATAAATCAGCTCATCTTTTAGACGACAGCGAAATTAAACAAGATACAATCCGGGAAATGCTGCTCAAAGCTTACGCCGATGACATTAAATACAGGCATAAAAATGGCATGAACTATGTTCGTGTTACAGCAGTGCGCTCACGACACAGATTTCTTTTTCAAACACTTTTTGCATTTTTCCTGGCAATTATTTCGGGAATGCTGCTTTCTTATTTAGGAATTACTTCACTCAATACGAATCTGAATAAATATCTTTTATCGCCGGTTAAAGGAATGTTCCTGAATTCTTTGAAAATTGTCATGTCTCCAGTCGTGTTTTTTTCAATTGTCACCTGCCTGATGCGTTTTTCTAATTTTACAGAACTTGGGCGAATAAGTGCAAAAGTCCTGATATCTTATCTGTGCACTACAGTTCTTGCCGTTTCAATTGGAATAGGTGTTTTTTTCTTAGTAAGTCCGGCTGGTAATGCACCTGCTTTGGCTTTTAACAGTAGCGTAAAACCTGTAGCAGAAGAACCTCTTCAAGATATGCTGCTCAATACAATCACTGGAATCGTGCCAAGCAATTTCATCAAACCTTTCTTAGACTCAAACATGTTGCAGCTGATTTTCCTTGCTGTAATTTGCGGTGGAGCCCTTGGAATGATTGGTAAATACTCACAGGTTCTTCAAAATCTTCTAGAAGCATGCAATGATCTTTTTCTTAAAATTACCACTATTTTTATGCGTTTTATGCCGATTGCAGTATTCTGTTCAATCACTTCCTTGATTCTATCTCTTGGAGTTGACAGACTGCTTTCTGTTTTAAGCCTAATTGGTTTATTCCTGATTGGTATTCTATGCATGATAATCGCATACTGCTCGATTCTGCTTTTTGTTGGCAAACTGAACCCATTTACCTTTATAAAAAAATATTTCCCTACCATGCTTCAGGTATTTTCTACGGCCTCAAGCAATGCTTCTATCCCCTTGAATATGGAAGCCTGTGAGAAGAAACTCGGAATAGATAGAAAAATATGCAGTTTTTCCATTCCGTTGGGAGCCACAATCAACATGGACGGTAGTTCCATTCTGCTTGCTGTTTTTTCTTTATCACTGGCAAAAATGTTCGGCATTCAAGTTTCAAGTGCAGCAATTGTTTCTCTCGCAATATCCATCGTTCTGCTTTCAATTGGAGCGCCTGGTGTTCCCGGTTCCATGATAATCTGCCTTTCAGCCCTGCTCTCGCTGTTAAAAGTTCCTGCTGAGGCAATTAGCATTGTAATGGGAATCGGACCTTTGGTTGGCATGTTTGTATGCATGTGCAACTGTCTAGGTGATGTTGTAGTAACCACTATCGTTGCGAAAAGCGAACATCTTGTAGACATTAAATACTGGAAAGAAACCGAGTAGCAATCTCATGTATTTTCTTCTTATTATAGAAACTTCTGCTGATATATGTTAATCTTTGGATAAACTTAAAGTAGGAGTCAAAAATGGATTCAACAATGATTGCAAAACTTGTTGCTTTCGTGCTTTACCTTGGCTTTATGATTTACATTGGCTTACGGAACGCGAATAAAAACAACAGTTCATCAGACTTTTTCTTGGGTGGCCGAAAAGTCGGCCCCTGGGTTACAGCACTTTCTGCAGAAGCTTCAGATTCTTCTGCATGGCTTTTAATGGGCTTACCTGGCCTGTGCTATCTTGGCGGCGTTAAGGAAACCTTTTGGACCGCACTTGGCCTTATCGTAGGAACTTACCTCAACTGGCTTTTTGTAGCAAAACCATTACGCAAATGCTCTGTTTCTTTCGGCGATTCAATCACAATTCCGGAATTCTTTACGAACCGCTTCAAAGATAAGTCTCACATACTTTCAATTCTTTCAGTCGTTTTCATCGTATTCTTCTTTACGATTTACACCGCATCAGGATTCGTTGCTTGTGCAAAACTTTTCAACTCAGTTTTCGGCCTTCCTTATCACGCAGGTCTCGCAATCGGTCTTGTTGTAATTCTTTGTTACACAATCACTGGCGGTTACACAGCCGTCTGTACAACAGATTTCGTACAGGGTGCATTGATTTTCGTAGCATTCGTTTTCTCAGCAACAATTGCAGTCATCAGTTTGGGCGGCCCAACAGAAGCAATGACTCAGGTTCAGGCTTTTGATGCACGCGCTCTTGCAAACGAATTTGGCGAAAGCATCAGAAAGTCATTTGCAGGCAATCAGACTTACAAAGGAATGTCTATCATTTCAGCTCTTGCCTGGGGTTTGGGTTACTTCGGTATGCCTCACATTATCGTTCGATTTATGGGAATCCGCTCAAATGCAGAAATCAAAAAAGCACGAAGAATAGGTACTGTATGGATGGTCATTTCTTATATTGGAACATTCTTAATCGGAACTTTGGGAACAGCTTATCTTTTGAATCATGGAGTTCTTCTTGGAACTGGCTCAGAAAATGTTATAGTTGAAGGCGTTACTCAATTCGGCGATGCAGAAACTGTTTTCAGTGCTACAATGCTCAAAATGTATCCGGCATTCATTGGCGGAATTTTCCTCTGTGCAATTCTTGCAGCTTCAATGTCAACCGCAGACTCACAGCTTCTCGCTGCCTCAAGTGCCGTTGGTCAGGATATTTACAAAGGTATCATAAATAAAGATGCTGATGAAAAAACAGTTCTCAATATCAGCCGCTTTACTGTTTTCTTGATTGCTTTGATTGCTCTTTTCCTTTCACTCAATCCAAATTCTTCAATTTTCGGACTCGTATCATACGCATGGGCTGGTTTCGGCGCAACATTCGGACCACTTGTACTCCTCGCTCTTTATTGGCGTGGCATAACAGCAAAAGGTGCAATCGCAGGCCTCATCACAGGATTCATTTCTGTTGTATTATGGCACAATGTTCCGGCAAGCGTTCACCAAATTTTCGGTCTCTATGAAATTGTTCCTGGATTTATTATCTGCTTTATTTTCAGTGTAGTCGTTTCACTCATTGATAAAAATAAAGACGCAGAGATGCTTACTGAATTCGACAACTATAAAAAGATGGCCGACTAATTAAAAATCAATTTTAGGAAACTTATTGATAAACCGTCACTTCACACACAGTGACGGTTTTTTTATTCATCCAGAACCTCAAGTTCTTCAATCGTATCATCAAAATCATCATCATGTTCGTTATGCTCGATGTAATTACTAACATTCGTTCGTTTAGCAATTACGAGCGTGATATCATCTTCAAGAGGCTTATCGTTGATGAATTTATAAAGAGAATCCATTATTAACTGCAAAATTTCGTTAGATGATTTTTCGTGATTCTGCTTAACAATCTGTCGCAATTGAGAAAGACCAAACTGCTCAAATTTTGAGTTTGAAGCTTCAGTAATACCATCCGTATAGCAAACCAAGATATCGCCGGCAGACATGACAAAATTTGATTTTGCAAACGAAACCGTAATTCCGTTCATACCGATAGCACCATAATGCTTTTTACCGTCATTTCCCATCAGTTCAAAAATTTCGTTGTCTTCCACGCTGAATTTCAATGGATATGGATGACCAGCATTTCCAAGTTCGACCTTACACTTATCCGAATTCTCAATATCTGTAAATCGACAAATTACACCTGTCATATAATTGTCTATTTCGCCCTTTTCAGCAAGAATTTGATTGTTGATTTTCGTGAGGATTTTATCAAGAGGAACTTTATTTCGGAATCCTTGCTGGAATAAATGCCCGATAATATTTTTTGAAAGCATAGTGACAAGACTTGCTGAAAGACCATGACCAGAAACATCAAAAAGCGAGAATCCGTTTAATGTGTCATTGAAATTGTAGTAATCGTAAAGGTCACCAGAAACCTTTGCTTGCGGGTTATACCAGATGGCAATTTCCCACCCCTTGAAGTGCATATTCGGCTGCGGTAAAAAATTCCTCTGCACAAGAGAGGCCATTTCAAGATCCATATCTGAACGATGTTTTTCTTTTTCAAGCCGTTCATTTAAAATCGAAAGTTCGTAGTTAGCATCCTCAAGTTCATGCGTACGCTTAGAAACCTCTTCAAGAAGATGATTTGAAAGGCGTTCGTTCCGTTTATAAAGATGAGAAAAACGCATGGCAAGAATGATTATGAAAATAGCGATTACAAACAGCCATCCAAAAAGTGAATAATATGGATAAGTTTGTGTATCATCATGAATACGAATCAGCAAATCAAAAAGGATTGAAAATGTAAACGGCAAAAAACTCACTGAAAATTGAATAGCCGGCTTTCTTCGTTCTGAATTTTTGATTCCAAGGACAACATAAACCGCACCAATCAATCCCTGAATTCCCAACAAAGCAAGCATAAATGGAGCGATTTTTATTAAAGAAGTATAGCGCGGTGCCAGAATAGTTGAAATGATTTGAACCGAAAGTATAACAATACGGAAAACTTCAATGACTTTCGGAAATTTTGCATGCTGGAAATCTTGTGCAAATAGCGTTGCAAAATAAATAATCAGATAAGCCGGTATGCACATCATTAATTTATAGAAGAGCGTAAACGGAATTAAGCCGCTCGTATAAAGAGGAAGTTCCGTTGCAAAGAATGGAATAAGGAAGATTGATGTAAAAATATTTACAAGTGCAAAATCCCGGAATTCCTTAAAGACCCTCTGACTAAGATAAAAACTAATATACAAGACAAAAGTGAAGATTAAGAATCCAACCAGGAAAATATAAACTCTTGTATGATGAAAATTTATAATCTCAAAACTTGGGTATGCAAATCTTGAAAGAGTGATAAAAGAATGACTTGAAATGCCACTCTTTCCTTGTGCATATATTTTTATAAGAACGGTGTTTGTTCCTTCCTGATTAAGAATGTTTACTGGAAAACTGAAGAAGTGGGCTTTGAAAAGAGTGGACTGTTCGTTCGGAGGAAAAGCACCATACTGCGAAATGAAGACTTTGTTAAGATAAACTTGCTCTGCAAATTTTAAATGAGGCACAACCATTCCAAGCGGCTGGTTCCTGAATTCGGGGGGAATTTCAAATTCAGCCCGAACCCAGACAAAGTGCGTACCATCGCCCAAAACATGCTTTAGATTTTCAATTGATTTATCTTCAAGTTTCTTGAAGCGGACAGCATTCATCATTGCATCCTGCGGAGATGATTCTGCAGTACATTCCCAATAATAAAATCTGTCACCAAGCTCTATCTTTTTTCCGACTTCTGGCCCGCATGAACAAAAGAATATCGAAACAAGAGAGAGAAAAATCAGAATCCTGACATATTTTGCTTTGTGCCTCACTAAAGCAAAGCCTCCTACCTCGTAAGCTTCCTATAGACAGTCTTGTGCGGAACATCATCGTCAATGCCAAGGACATTCTTTCGCCACTCGACATAATCGCTCCAACTGCCCTCAACGAAGTGAACATCTGAATTGTTTTCAAATGCAAGGATATGTGTACAGATTCGGTCAAGGAAGTATCGGTCATGACTGATTACCATGACAACGCCCGCGAAAGAGTTGATAGCCTCCTCAAGACTTCGTGTTGTAGTGATGTCCAGATCGTTGGTCGGTTCATCAAGAAGAAGAACATTGCCAGCTTCCTTAAACATCATTCCCATATTAAGACGGTTTTTTTCACCGCCAGAAAGAACTGAAATTTTTTTATTTTGTTCTGCAGAGTTGAAGTTGAACCATGAACAGTAAGCATGTGCATTGATTTCACGGATAGCGCCATTTACCGGCCGACCTTTTTCATCCACGGCACCAAGCTTAACCAAGTCGCTACCGCCACTAAGCATTTCATAGATGGTTTTATTAGGATCAAGCTTGCTCCTCATCTGGTCAACATAAACGAGTTTAACTGTATCGCCTACCTTGATTGCACCAGCATCTGGGAGTTCCTTCCCAAAACTACCGTTGGGTAGTTCAATTTCCTGGCCAGCAGCACTGGCAATCATCTTGAACAGAGTTGTCTTACCAGCACCGTTCGGACCTACAATTCCGACAACACTTCCAGCAGGAATATGGAAATCAAGGTTCTCAAAAAGAAGTTTATCATCAAATGACTTTGTAAGTTTTTCTGCATCAATTACAACAGAACCGAGTCGCGGACCTGCAGGAATTGAAATCTGTGTGTCTTTAAGCTGAACACGCTTGCTTTCTTCTGCAAGCAAAGCTTCATATTTAGTGATATGTTCCTTATGCTTTGCCTGCCGACCTTTAGCACCAGCATGAATCCATTCCAACTCTTCCTGCATTTCACGGCGACGCGTAGAAGCCTGCTTCTCTTCAAGAGCAAGGCGTTTTTCTTTAGCTTCAAGCCATTGTGAATAATTGCCTTTGAACGGATAACCTTCACCACGATCCATTTCAAGAATCCATCCGGCAACATTGTCAAGGAAATAGCGGTCATGGGTAATTGCAATGATAGTACCAGGATAATCTTTCAAATGGCGTTCAAGCCATGCAACTGTTTCAGCATCAAGATGGTTGGTAGGTTCGTCAAGAAGAAGAATATCCGGCTTCTGCAAAAGCAGACGACACAAAGCAACACGACGGCGTTCACCACCAGAAAGAACATCAACTACCTGATCACCAGGAGGACAACGAAGAGCGTCCATTGCAAGTTCCAGATTTGCATCAAGATTCCAGGCATCTGCTGCATCAAGCTTTTCCTGAATTTCTGCCTGCCGAGCACAAAGTTTGTCAAAATCAGCATCTGGATCACCAAAAGCTTCATTTACCTTATCGAATTCCGCAAGTAAATCTGTAATCGGTTTTACACCTTCTTTTACTACTTCAAGAACAGTTTTACCAGGTTCAAGATAAGGCTCCTGTTCCAAATATCCCATTGAATAACCAGGAAGAAGTTTTGTTTCACCTGTATAGTCTTTGTCGATTCCAGCAAAAATCTTAAAAAGGGATGATTTACCTGCACCGTTTTCACCGATAACACCGATTTTCGCACCATAATAATAAGAAATAGAAATGTCTTTTAAAACAACCTTTGTTCCATACGCGCGAGAAACACGATCCATCGTGTAAATTATTTTTTTATCATCAAATGTCTTAGCCATAGTTTTATTATACCCCATTAAGGTGGATTTGTCTTTATCTTACAATTGTAACAGCGCGTTAGAGTTTCAGGCTTTTTCGAAAGATTTGTTCATTTTTCAAACATTTTCAGCCAGCCTATTTGACCTTAAAATCAATAGCTTCGCCAGGCGGAATCGGTTTAGAGAAGTAATAGCCCTGAATCGTATCCGCACCAAATTCTCGGAGACGCTTAAACTGCCATTCTTCCTCAACACCTTCGATAATCATATCCTTATTCAAATCATGCATGAGATGAATAATGTTTTTGATAAACGAATCTTTTCCATCGACCAGATATGTGTCAACTAGAGACTTATCGAGTTTTATAACATCAACAGGAATATAAGTCAGATAACCAAGTGACGAATAACCAGTACCAAAATCATCCATGAGCAAGCGGATTCCAAGGGCCTTAAAACGTTTGAAAATTTCATCTGCTAAAGCACTCTTTTCAAGGAATAAGCCTTCGGTAATTTCAATCTCCAGGAAATGCGGCGGAATATCATATTTTTTAAGCAAATCCTCAACAAAATCTATATAACCATGATCATTGAGCTGATTGCCAGAAAAGTTAACTGAAACCGGATGAAGTTCTTTTCCAGCATCACGCCAGGCTGCAAGTTGTTTAATTACAAGCTCTGTTGTAATTCGTCCGATTTTCCAAATCCAACCGCTTCGTTCAGCAACAGGGATAAACTGACCTGGATAAATCCCCGGCTCCTTCATTCGTACCAGAGCTTCATATCCACTGACTAATTTTGTCTGTGAATCGATTTGCGGCTGATAAACCATTTGGAATCCATCGTTTTCAAAAGCATGAAGAAGTTTATCTTTGATTCGAATTTCATCGATTGCCTTTTTCTTCATTTCATCGTCATAAATGACAATTCCATTTTTTCCACGATTTTTGGCTTCATACATCGCACCTTCAGCATTAACAATATGCTGGTCCGGTGAAGTTATTCCGTCAGAACAAGAAGCGCCTATAGATGCCGTAATTGCAAGAGTCTCATCCCCAAGAGGAATAGGCTCTCTCAAAGCTGCGAAAAGTTTTTTTACAGTCTGACATTCCATTGTAAGTTGTTCATTCGGAATAACGATAAGAAATTCATCTCCACCAAACCTTGCAACTTTCCAATCCCCATCTTCCGCCATGCCTTTTATCAAAGCAACCAGATACTGCAAAATACTGTCTGCGAGCGAATGACCGTAATTTTCATTAAGCATCTTGAAATCATCAATATCAATAATAAGGACAGAGTAAATATCTTTTTCTGTCATGGTATTAACGAGCCAGTTCGTAACAGTCCGTCGGTTGTAAATATCAAGAACTTCATCATACTCGGCCTGATAACGCAATTGCTCTTCAGACGCAAGAAGTTTGTCACGGGATACACTCAAATCTTTTACAAGTTTTTTTGCTACATGAGAACCGATTCGCGACGATAACACAAGCATAAGGAGCGTAGTTACAAGCATGATTACAACAGGAAGAATGTCACCATATTGCTCCATAAAAGAAATCGGGCGGTTATAAAAAAGAGTATCCACAGGAAGAAGTTTCAAATCTAATTTGTATTCATTTAATAGTGAATAATCAAAAATTGTTCTACTTGGTGTTTTTTCAATAAAATCTATATTTTCCAGATCCTCACCAGAAAAAAGTCGAACAAGCATATTTCCGGCCATATTGCACTGTTCTTCAACATCCATAACAACACCGCCGAGAATGCCCATTCCTTCACCACCAACATAGTTTCGGAAAATCGGAACATGAGCAGAACGAACGACAAGACTTGTACGCGAACGAATTGAATAGATATTTCCAGTTTTATCGGAATAACAGTTCATGTAAAAAAGAAGTGCATCTTTCGGAAGGGATTCAAGTAAAAAAATCAACTCATTTTTTGTAAGCAACGATGTGTTCAAATCAACAAACGCATACTGGGGAAATTTGTCTCGGAAAGACCAGAAAATGTTTATATCTTCAAGTCCAGATTCCGTTTGATCATGCAGGGCGACAAAAGTTTTTCTCTCAGGAAAAAGCTTCATGGCAAGCATCATCGTTTCTTCAAGATAATCGTTTTCATACAGACCTGTAAAATATGGTGTTTGGGATGCTTTTACAGCAAGGTCGTAATCATTTATACCGAAAAAAATCATCGGCATTTTGGGGAAAAGCTCATCATGATAGGCCAGTGCAAATCGAAGTGCAGCATCGTCTCCAAGAAGGATTGCCTCATACTTTTTCACATTAACAAGCTTAGCCTTCATGACTTGATACAGCATCGAGAAATTTGAATTTCCTCGTGCAATTGAATCCATAAAAAAAACATCATATTCTATTCCATGTGGATAAAGACTTTTATCAAGTCCTTTTTTCTGCGACTCATAAGTAAAATAAAGCGGATTATAAGAACTAATGAATAGAACTCGATGGGATACTTCAACAGGTGCCTGCATGAGAGTATTTTTCTCGATTCTAATCGTCACAAATCTTAACAGAAATACAAGTGTAAGTAAGAGACACATGAAGCCTAAAGTGATAAATATATTTCTTGCTAAAATAAGATTCTTTTGCTTAAACATAACAATCCTTAAAGAAACTATAAAACTGCTAAACTATTATGCAACAGAATTTGAAATTCAACAAGAAAAATTTTAAGAAACCACCCCATATTATAGAAAAAAACACACTCTCTCCTAAAGACTAAAAAAACAGACCTTGACCCAAAAATCAATTCAATGCAAGAATAAAACATGACTACACCAGCAAATTTCAAATCACTTGCAGAGGCTCTTGTCTCGCTTTTCGGGAATTCGATTTCTATTGTACGAACAGACAGACTTTCAGGAGGCGATATTAACAAAGCCTATGCACTTCATCTGAATAATGGAAAATCAATTTTTATGAAGGCAAATGCAAAAGAAAATGCTGCTTTCTTCACCGCAGAAGCAAAAGGCCTTTCTGCAATTGCAGAAACAAAAACTATCGCTACACCAAAAATTCTTTGCACCGGCACAGATGAAGGACAAGAGGTCGGTTACAGCTTTCTTTTTTTAGACTATATTGAACCGGCAATAAAAAAATCTAATTATTGGGAACTGTTTGCACAAGATCTTGCAGCAATGCACAAAGCAGACACAAGAGAATTCGTTACCGGGGGAAAGTTCGGATTTATAGAAGACAACTTTATCGGAGCAAGAGTTCAAAAAAATTCAGCGGACGATAGCTGGATTTCATTTTTCAGAGATAACCGACTAGTCCCTCAATTTAAAAGTGCAGAATCATATTTTGATGAAACCGACCGCGCTAAAATTACAAAACTGTTGGATCATCTTGAAGATTTTCTAATTGAACCAGAAAAAGCATCTATTCTTCATGGAGACTTATGGAGCGGAAATATAATGTGTGGTTCAGATGGAAAAGCGTGGCTTATTGACCCAGCATGCTATGTTGGAAATGCCGAAGCAGATTTAGCCATGACAGAACTATTCGGTGGATTTCCAAAAGAATTCTATGACGCATATAAAGAATCAAATCCAATTCTTCCTGGCTATAACGAAAGAAGAGACTTATACAACCTTTATCACCTTCTAAATCATTTAAATATGTTTGGTGCCACTTATCTAACCTCGGTAAAAACAATTGTTTCGGAGTTCATTGACTAAAAAAGCGCACAAACCTTAGTTAATTCCAGGATAACACATCATATTCCTTCAAACGCGATGAATTGGAAAAAGAAAAATCAAACTAGAAAATGTTTATTATCTGGATTGAGATTTTTTGATTCAAACATCGCGTTTTTTTTATCAGGCAATCTTTAGTTAGAATCTTATCCCGAATCTCTATATAAAAGGAATTCACAAATATCCGCACAAACTTTAGTTAAGAATACGAGAATTTAACTCCTCAATTACTTAAACTCTTACAAACTTTAGTTAACGCATATACAGACAGGACAAACCATTAAATCAGTTTGTATATCGAATAACGCAGGAATCCAGAGCAATAAAAATTTTACAAATTGTTGTTTCATATGAAACTTTCAAAAATTCAGAAAAACTGGCAAGTCATAGTCTATTTGACTTTATATTCATTCTACACTTAACGGAAAGATTCATATCTTTCTTTATCAAGACTTTTCCACAAATTGTGTAAAACATGTTGATAAAAAGAGACTTATCCACAAGTTATTAAGAATTTGTGGATAAAAAATTGTTTCACATGAAACGCAGATAAGACACTTCTTAATTTCAATAATGAATTAAATACTCAGCCAAATAGCAACAACATCTATTTTCCCAAATGTATTAGATATTTGTTCAGCTGACTAATTCGTTTCACATGAAACATAAAGAAAAAAAACAAGAACAAGAAAATGATTATTTTATGACCAAAGATTTGCATAAACACCTTCACTACTAAAAGACTATTAAAGAAACAATTTACGAATTTCAGAAGAATTCATTCTAGAAAAGAAATTGCAACAGACTCAATATCCCATAAAATTTTTTGAAATTCAATTTGTTTTGAAATTGGCGATAATCGAAACAAATATCTCATCATGTTCTTTCAGTAAACTTCCTTATTTGTTTAAAATTTAGTAACAAGAAAAATAAAATGTTCCACATGAAACACAAATAACATATAAAAATCAATGAACTAACGAACAAAAAAACACTATCCCTAGATACTAGATAATTACACCCTTCTTTTGTAAGTTTTATCAACTCTTAAATTAGTTAATCCCTAGAACAGAGAAATTGAAAACATAAGCTCTCAATTATACTTTCAAAATAATGCTTTTGTTTCAAAGGAAACATTAGATTTCATTTCAGCATTCTACCAATTAAACAAACGAACTCCTAATCCTATAAGTTATTTATCCACATTTTGTGAAAAAATTGTGGATAACTTAATGTTTCATGTGAAACAAACTTATCCACAAAATGTGCATATATTGTTGAAAAACATACTTATCCCCAAGTTATTAAGAATTTGTGGATAAAAAATTGTTTCATGTGGAACATAAAATATATTTATTAAGAGATGTAATAAATCATTTGACTAATAGCTAATATCAAACTTAAACTAAAATCCACCAAGCCATAAAAAAACCGTAGAGACTCTGAAGTCTCTACGGTCGCCTGATGGTTATTATCAATCACTAGATATGAACGAAGAAGAAAGTGATTGATGCCACTACCTATCCCCAAAAGTATTGTATATTACAAACGAACTTTTGTCAGCATAAATTTAACTTTTTTTCTCAAATTTATGCTTTATAAATTCTCTTTTTGTTTTATTCCTTCTCCTGTACAACACTATCGAAACCAACTACATAATCTGGAGAATCAATATTTATGACTCTTGTTCCAGATGCACCCCTACCCTGCTTCGATACAGTTGCAGCTTTTATTCGAAGAGTTTTACCCTGACCTGTCATACAGATAAGTTCTGCCTCTTCTGAAACAGCAAGAGCACCGATTATCTCACCTTTGTTATCTGTATTACCAAAAATTCGCTGTCCACCAGTTCCTCTACCATGCTGACCAAATTCTTCGAAATCAACGCGTTTTCCTATTCCTTTTTCGGTGATTACAAGTGCGTCTTTTCCTTCTTCAACACAGATTGCGGCCGCAAGTTCATCTCCCTGGCTCAGTCTGATTCCAGTTACACCTGAACTAGCGCGACCCATTGGTCTGACATCTTCCTCATTTATTCGAAGTGCTTGACCTCTACGGGTGACTAGCATAACTTCATGATTACCACTTGTCAAAATAGAAGATACTAATTTATCACCATCTTTTAGCTTAATTGCGATTACGCCGCGTGTTTTTGCATTTGAAAACTCTGTTACCTGACATTTTTTTACAACACCATTTGCAGTTGCCATGAAAATGAACAAATCGTCAGAAAATTCTTTCATCGTTACGATAGTTGTAATTTCTTCATCAGCAGAAACCTGAAGCAGTGACTTAACGCTTGAACCACGACTGCTTCTGCCTGACTCAGGAATCTCGTGAACTTTAATCCAGTAAGCCTTTCCTTCATTTGTCATGAAAGTAATGTAAGATTTTGTCGTAGCAATGAAAATCTGATTAATGTAATCGTCTTCGATAAGGTTTGCACTGAGACTTCCTTTTCCGCCTTTTGCCTGAGCTTTATAAAGTGTAAGAGGAACTCGCTTAATGTAACCCATCTTAGAAATCATTACGACGACTTCTTCTTCTTTAATCATGTCCTCTGTGTTGATTTCTTCGACTTCATCAGCAACGATGTCAGTTCGTCTGTCATCGCCGTATTTATCAGCAAGCGCATTTGTCTCGTCTTTGATAAGAGCAAGAATCTTCTCATGGTGAGCAAGCAAATCTTCCAAGTGATCAATCAATGCCTGAAGTTCGCGGATTTCTTTCTGCAAATCTTCAATCTGCAAATGAGTAAGGCGTTTGAGCTGCATATCGACGATTGCCTGTGCCTGCTCATCATCAAAATTAAATCTTTCTTCCAAACGGAGCTTAGCCTGCTCTGTGGTGTCGCTTCCGCGGATAATCTTGATTACTTCGTCGATGTTGTTGATTGCAGTAATCAAAGCCTGCAAAATGTGCATTCGGTGCTTAGCAACTTTGAGATCATAAATCGTGCGGCGTGTGATAACTTCATCACGATGATTTACGAAATACTGAATGAGCTGCTTCAAGTTGAGAATCTGCGGCTTCAAGTAAACGTCCGGCAGAGTAAGCATTCCAGGCTCGTCATAGCGCACGCCCGAATCTTTATTGACTGGAACAAGAGCAAGATTGATTACACCGAAATTTGACTGAAGCTCTGTCTTTGAGAAAAGCTGATTCAAAACGATTTTTGTAATCGCGTTCTTTTTAAGCTCGACGACAAGACGCATACCAACGCGGTCTGAAGTCTCGTCGTTTGCATCAGCAATTCCCTCGATGATTTTGTCATCTTTGAGCTGGTTTATTTTCTTGATGATGTTGGTTGTGTTTACGCCGTACGGAACTTCGGTAAAGACGATTTTTTCGTGTCCGCGCTTATCAGTTTCAATAGTGAATTTTGAGCGGATTGTGATTTTACCACGGCCTGTTCTATAAGCCTTTTTGATTCCTTCACGACCATAAATGATGCCGCCAGTCGGAAAATCCGGACCTTTGATGTGCTTCATCAACTCATCAATTGAAATCTCAGGATTGTCGATGTAAGCCGCAATTGCAGAAGCAACTTCACGAAGGTTGTGGGTCGGCATGTTAGTCGCCATACCGACGGCAATACCTGTCGTACCGTTACAAAGAAGGAACGGAAAGTTTGCCGGAAGAACAGCCGGTTCTTTTGTGGTGTCGTCAAAGTTTGCCACCATGTCGACCGTGTTCTTTGAAATGTCAGAAACCATCTCTTCGGTGATTTTTGACATCTTTGCCTCAGTGTATCGGTAAGCCGCAGGAGGATCTCCCGCAATCGTACCAAAGTTACCCTGCGGAGTTACAGTTGTATATCGCTGAGAAAAATCCTGACCCAAGCGTACAAGGGCATCATAAACAGAAGCGTCTCCGTGCGGATGATAGTGACCCAAAACTTCACCGACAATGGTAGCGCATTTTTTAGTCTTCCCGCCCGAAGCCAGGTGCAAAGTGTCCATCGCATACATGATTCGCCGGTGAACAGGTTTGAGACCATCGCGGACATCAGGCAAAGCTCGCTGAACAATTACCGACATAGAATAGTCGATGTAAGCCTGCTTGACCTCATCCTCAATCGGAATCTTTATGACCGTTCCACCTTCCGGTGTTTTTTCTTCTTCTAACATTTATATTTCCTTTTATATAATTTTTTTCTCTTTTAGATAGTTATCATATTTCTCATCTGAAATAACTTTATCATAATTGCTTTTTACTTTTCCAAGCGCAATATCTTCCGTTAAATCAGAAATGAACCTTTTAAAATCAGGTGAATCTTCAGCAAGTCGATTGAGTGTATCCCAATCTATATTTTCATTATATCTTGCCTGACAAACTATTTCCGAATCATTTATATCTTGTGCATTTAATTTTATTATCCCTATTCCAAAAGCATTTGAAAGTCTTTGAAGTTCATTTCGAAAATCAGAATCATTATTTATCTTCAAGCAAACCAAATAACCTTCATTTGCCCAACTAGAATTTGAAACCGCTTGAAAAAAACATTGTCTTAAATTTGCATAATCCAAATGCTTTTTCATTTCAAAAGAAAAAAGCTTTATTGAATTCACATTCATAGATTTTTGAAGTTTTGTTGTTTCTGGTGAATAATCTCCAAAAGGAAAATAAACTCCAACCAAATCAGGATGCAACCATTCATTAGCACCTTTTACTTTTCGAACAGAATTTTCTTGATAGATAGTTTTTGCAAAACAGTGAAAATGAGAATTTTCTTTAACATATTTTACAAGAAGAGGATGTAAATCTCGCTCATTGAAGTTACTTTCTTTATAGTTTTTTTCTTCTGTGTATTCCTTCTTTTCTATTTTCTCAATTTCAGATTCAATTTCTTTTTTATTTAAACTTAAACTCCTAAGTAAAAATCTAGAAGGTCTTTTTGAAACCTGAATAAATCTGCTATTTTCTCCATTTTCTTTTACATCAACATATAATCGTGCGCCAACAGTTGCAGAAGGAGTTTTTCCTAAAGAACCAAGTTTTTTGTCAAATCCAAGTTCAATGGCTTTTTCCCAAATCTCATCAGGAGACAGAGGGGTTTTTACTATTGTAAAAACATCAATAATCAAATCAAAAAAAGTATATTGATTTTGCATATCTTACTACTCCCTCTCAAATTCATCCGCGATGAATTCCGCACTTTCCGCCCACATTTCTGACTGCGTATTTTTCAAAGCCCGGAAGGTTCTTGATTTATAGAAATCCTTCAACTGCTCGTCAAAAGGTTTTTTCAGTTTTTCTGACAAAATACGGACAACCTGTTCAATCTTCATGAGAATATCTAATGTTATATCTTGATTGTTCCAAATATAATGTGGCATTTAGATCTCTCTGTCCTCTTTCCATTTTAGACAAGACAAAGCTTTTTCGGTATGAAAAGAAATCTGGTCATTCACTTTAAAAAATGAAAGCTGCTGTATTGCCTGTTCTGTTGTATAAATTCCTGAAATATACAAGGCTATTGTACGCATTGTATTGTCATTTGCTACAGGACCTTTCACAATATCATAATCGTGAAAGGCTCCTCCCTTTGTACGATTTTTCTTTACGAATTCAAGCCAAGCGGAATTCATTTGATTGAATTCTAAAACTTTTAAATCTTTTGTTGGATTGAAATCAAAAATCTTTACAAATCTCCCGTCTCCGCCAAAACGAATAAACTGGTTTTTTGCCCATTTTTCGGCTTGCTCGTAAATTGTAGTTGTATAAAATCCTTTGCCGAAATCACGCTTGTCTTTTGAATGAGAAAAATCTATTTTTGAGAAAGCTGCATTAGTTCCATGATACAAAAACATTTTTCTTATTCTCCTTCATAGCGTTTCATTACATCCTCAACAAAATCAATGGTTTCTTCCAAAGGTTGAGTATGCAGGGCATCATATTGGTCTCGAATCAAGTTTTGAATATTGTGCCGTGAAAATTTATCAAATGCCTCAGATTCAGAAATATGGTGATTTTCTGCATAACCTTGAATTGCGGTCACAACGAGAAGATTTTTATCCATTTCTGTCTGACTCATTTTTCTCTCCAGACCTAAATATCCAGATTTGCGTAACTTGAATTGCTTTCAATGAATTCACGGCGCGGCTCTACTTCTTCACCCATACAAACGGTGAAGATTTTGTCAGCGGCTTCAGCATCAGGAATCGTAACGACGCGCATTTTTCTGTGAGCAGGATCCATTGTCGTTTCCCAAAGCTGTTTTCCGTCCATTTCACCAAGACCTTTGTAACGCTGAACATCAACCTTTTTGCGGGTCTCTTCATCATATTCTGCAAGGGCGGCATCGCGTTCAGCATCAGAATAACAATAAACAGGCTCTTTCTTTCCGTACTGGACTTTAAAGAGCGGAGGCATCGCAAGATAAACATAGCCATGCTCAATCAACTGTGGCATATATCGGAAGAAGAATGTGAGCAAAAGCGTGCGGATATGGCTTCCGTCGACATCGGCATCGGCCATGATGATGATTTTATGGTAGCGGAGCTTTTCGATATTGAAATCTTTTCCAAAACCAGTTCCGAGAGTCTTGATAACAGGGTCAAGTTTGTCGTTACCCATGACCTTTTCTGCGCTGACCTTTTCGACATTGAGCATTTTTCCCCACAAAGGAAGAATTGCCTGAGTCTTTGAATCACGGCCCTTCTTTGCAGAACCACCAGCCGAATCACCCTCGACTATGTAGACTTCGCAAATTTCTGGATTATCTTTGATTGAACAGTCAGAAAGTTTTTCTGGCTTCTGGAAACCGGCACCAACGGTCTTTTTGCGGGTGGCTTCCTTTGCCTTTCGGGCGGCGACTCGCGCGGCTGCCTCACCCACGGCCTTTTCAAGCACTTTTTCAAGCACGGTCGGATTCAACTCAAAGAAAATTGTAAGTTTTTCCTTTACGAGAGAATCAACGATTGTTCGGACTTCTGTGTTTCCAAGTTTATCTTTTGTCTGACCAACGAATTCAGGCTCAGGAACTTTCATTGAAAGAACGGCCGCCAATCCCGCGCGAACATCTTCACCAGTAAGCTTTTCTTTTTTGTCCTCGCCCGGTTCAAATTTGCCGTCACGGTCAGGCATCTTTTTTTTCATTTTTTCGTTGCCGTCAAGAGCCTTGTTCAAGACCCAGAGCAAAGCAGTTCTGAATCCGTCAAGATGAGTACCACCATCGCGGGTGTTGATGTCGTTTACATAAGTATGAATATCTTCTGAATAAGAATCGTTGTACTGGAAAGCAAGCTCAGTGATTACGTTGTCCTTTTCGCCAGTGATGTAAATAGGTTCCTCAGGATAATAGAACTTGCTTTTTTTGTTGGCGTTTATTTCCTTTACATAATGAACGATACCGCCCTCATATTTGAGAACATCTTCTTTTGGAGTCTCAAGTCGCTCGTCCCGGAAAGTAATCACAATTCCGCTGTTCAGGAAGGCAAGCTCTTTGAGTCGCTGCAAAAGAACGTCAAAATCATAAGTAGTAGTCTCAGTGAAAATGGTTTTGTCGGCCTTCCATCGGATTGTAGTTCCGTGAGCCTGAGTGTCGCCGATGACTTCAACTTTTGTAACAGGAATTCCGCGCTCGTACTTCTGACGATAGATGTGACCGTCACGGCAGACAGTAGCTTCAAGCCAGTCAGAAAGAGCATTTACGCAGGAAACACCTACACCATGCAAACCGCCTGAAACTTTATAAGCATTTTTATCGAATTTACCGCCCGCATGAAGACGGGTCAAAACAAGTTCCAGGGCAGAAATTTTCTCTGTAGGATGAATATCAACAGGAATTCCTCGTCCGTTATCTTCAACACGAACAATATCGTCCTTTTCAAGCGCAACCCCGATATTATCACAATAGCCTGCCATAGCTTCATCGATACAGTTGTCTACAGTCTCATAAACAAGATGATGCAAGCCTTTCGGACCAGTTGAACCAATATACATACCAGGTCGTTTGCGAACAGCCTCAAGACCCTTCAAAACCTGAATACTACCCGCCGAATAATTAGCAGCCATTTTTATTTCCTTGTAAATTAAAGATTTATGATTTTAGATAAAAGACATGAAAAGACTTTTAGAGAAGAATATTATAGTAGAATTTTTAAAAAGAAACAAGGATAAGGAAAAATTAGGAATCAGGGATGAGCAATTAGAAATTGGGGGCTACCTGCCTGTCGGCAGGTCGGGTGTTCCGCCCTTCGCTCACGCTCATAGCCTACGGCTACTTCGGGGCTCCATACCCTAGCCCAGTAGTTTAAACAATTGATTTGCTTGCAAAATACAATTCGTCTGGGGCTATGTCTTGCCCATCAGCCCATTCTATTGTATTTGAAACAATTTTTGCCGTGTTGAATTTTGATATGTCCTTAAGTTGCCCGAACCAATCGCCTTTTATCAAAGGTTTTGCATCGTAAATTCGTTTTTCTCCAGTTTTGAATGTAACGAGAAGTTGATAATCTTCGATAGGCTTAACAGTAACTGGAATCGGATAAAGCATTTATCACCTCAACGGAGTAATTTATAGCAATACTCATTTCCAGTTGTAGTAATTTTTGTAAATAAAACATTTTCCTTAACATAAAATTCCATAATCTCTTCATATCCTGATAAATCGGTAATATCTGTATAACCTTGAAATCCATCTACTGTTTCAAAATTCTCAAAACTAAGAACTACCTTATTTTTATTTACAAGGAATTTTCCAGAAAGAGATTTTATTTGTTTCGGATTCTTATATTTTATTTTAAATTCATCATAATCATTAAATACAAGAATTCTCTCTTCATTTTCCCATTGTCCAATTATTTTATAAGACCGAGAACATGAAATACTAACCAAGAATAATAAAATAAAAAGTAAGAAAAAATTTTTATTCATATTATTCAGTAAAGACTGTGTTTTATTTATCAAGAGTTAAATTATAATACTGAAAAGGTTTTGGTCCATAAACCCATAAAAGAGACGGCCACCATAAAAGTAATCCACAGACAAGATTTACACCCTTTATTTCTTTTTTCAAATCAGTATGTAAATCTCTATAACCTTCTTTTTTTAGAAGTATATCTGGATTTTCCCATACCGCATTACTTAACCTAACTTGTGTTGGAATTGTTCCATAGGTTCTGCCATCAATATAAAGAGTAGCACCATCTGCACTCTCATCGGAAGTGAAATAAACACTTGTTTCAGTAACACAACTACTTAAAAAAACAAGAATAATAAAACATGCAATTATATCTGCAAATATTTTTTTTGATTTCATAAAAAACTCCTAACTTTCTAAATTTAAGTTTTGTCATTTGAAAATCGATTTCAATTAACTCTACTTAATTTCTAATTCAATTATATATCATTACTTAATTTTTACAAGTAGAAATATATCTTTTGTCATAATTTAAATTATGAACTTTTGGAAAAGAGTTGATAGCGAACTTAAATTTTTAGGAAAAACACGAAAAGAACTTGCAGTTGCAGTTGGATTTGACGCAGCTAATATAAGTTTTGGAATAAAAAGAAATAGTATTCCATATGCCGATACTGCCCTCAAAGTCGCCCGTTTTCTTGGGATTTCTCTCGACTATCTTCTCGACATGAACGAGGAGCCGAATCAAAACGCATCGAACCAGCAGATTTCAGAAATTGAGAACAAATTGCGGCGTTTTTCGCAGAATGACTTAAACGCAATTCTTACGGTGGTAAATGCGATTAACGAAAAATATTAAAAACATATACGGAATTGACAAAATCAAAAAATCTGCTATATTTAAATTATCGTTTACGACAGAGATAGCCACTGCGGCGTTTCCTTTTGGATTCTGTGACAGAGGAGTGCTGCCCTCTAACGATGTTTATTGCTCCTGCTTGCTTGCAGGAGTTATTTTTTTATAACGCTTACTTTTTAATCTGAATTCTGGTTGTTTGTAAGTTGAAGCAAAGAGAACAATTTTTCCAAAGTTCATCAGCTTTTTGTTCCGCTTCTTTAAGCCATTCTATAATATTTTGTCGTGAATTTTCCTTTTCGGTCATTTCATACCTCTCACATATTTATTTGCAAAAAAAGTGCATTTTCGGCAATGTAAAGAGATAATTTTTTGTTAGATTTGAGAAGTATTAGTCTTTCGAATTTTTAAGATTCATTATAGTGGAAAATTTTCTCTATTCATTCTAAAATATCCGTTATGTCAGAACAGAATTACAAAGAAGTTTTTGAAGAAGCAATGAACCAGATCCGCGATGAGTACAAATCTGTGGGCAAAGAAAATGATTTTACACTTTTTTTCAAATTAGATTATATTGAAGACACTATTTCTGAAATAAAAGTCTCTGTTCCTTCAAAGTTTTTATGGGACAGAATGTATCAGAAAGGCAATATTGAAAAAGTCCAGTCCAAAATATGTGAACTCATGGGTCAGAAAATAAAGCTTTCTCCTGTTTTCACTTCAAAACCGGCTGAACCAGTTTCAATAAATTCTTCTATTATTCAAAGCAACTCTGCTATCTCTGCCAATCAAAAAGATTCTATTTCTAATGAAAATTATGATTCCCAGTCAAAGAATTTTGAATACACTGAAAATAATAGCTTTCAATCGAATCCAATTAATCGTCAGCATCCTGTAGAAAGTCATCCTCAGCTGCTTGAAGAATTTACTTTTGATAATTTCGTTCCGGGCGATAACAGTCAGTATGCTTTTTCTGTTTGTGAAGCTGCTGCAAAATCTCCTGGAAACAGAAACTACAATCCTATTCTTCTCTATGGTCCGTCTGGAGTTGGAAAATCACATCTAATGGTTGCAATCGGAAATTATATTTATTCTCAAAATCCAAAACTCAAAATTGCTTACATTACTACTGAATCTTTGATGAATGAATTTACTGCCTCTTTAAGAGAGAGAACAACCGACAAATTCACAAAAAAATACCGCAAGCTTGATGTTCTTCTTCTTGATGATATTCAGTTCCTTGAAAAATCAGAGAAACTTCAGGACGAACTTTTCTATACTTTTGACGAAATCTACAATAGAAAAGGTCAGATTGTATTCACAAGTGACCGTCCGCTTAAAGAAATCAACGGAATTGTAGAAAGGCTTAAAACTCGTTTCGGACGCGGACAAAATATTGATTTGAAAGTTCCGAATTATGAGACTCGTCTTGCCATTATCGATAAAAAACTCGAATTCCAGGGTAAAGATATTCCACAGGATGTAAAGGAACTCATTGCTCAAACTTTCCAGTCAAATGTTCGTGAACTTGAAGGTGCACTTTCCAAGATGATTGGCTATGCAGAGCTTATGCACAAGGATTTGACCATTGAAATTGCTAAGGAGCAGCTTTCGGATTCAATTAATTCTGCAGAAAACGGTATCGTTACAATAGAAATCATCCAGAAAGTTGTTTCTAACTATTATAATGTTTCTGTAGATGATTTAAAAAGTGATACCCGCAAAAAAACAGTAGCTGTTCCGCGTCATATTGCAATTTTCCTAGCAAGAAATTTAACTGAATATTCTTTAATGGAAATTGGTGATGAATTTGGCGGGCGTGATCATACTACCGTGATGAATTCTATCAGCAAAATAGAAAATCAGCTTAAAATTGATTCTATGATTGGTGATACTATCAAAGTCCTTAAAAAACAAATAAAGGAATATAAATAATATTGGAAATAATGTGCATAATATGATAAAATCTTGTCGATAAGTTGTGGAAAACTTGCAAAATTGTGGAATTGTGGAAAACTTGTGGATTTATTTCAGCAAGTTTTCAGATTACTAATTTCATTTATAACAAGAAAATAAATCACTTATCAACAAATTCACAGCCCTTATTATTACTATTACTAAATTCTTTAAAATTTAAAATTTAGTAAAGATGTTAAAAAAAGTTTACAGAAGGAGATATAGATGAAATTTACTTTCGATAGAAACGCAATGATTAATGAAATTTCCATTGCGCAAGAAATCATTTCCACAAAAAATGCTTTGTCAGTTCTTTCAAATGTGCTTTTAATTGCAGAAGGAAATTCTCTTACAATAAAAGCAACTGATATTAAAGTAAATTTCCAAACAAAAATTCCTGTTGATATTGAAGAAGAAGGTTCAACCACAGTTCTTTGTGATAAGTTCATGGGAATTTTGTCTGCCCTTCCAGAAGGAGAAATCGAATTCTTCTTGCAGGATAGAGACAATCTTATTTCTGCAGTAATTCGCCATACAACAAAAAAGATTAAATTTCAGCTTAACTGCACTTCTCAGGACAAGTTCCCTGAAATTGCCGTTGCAGAAAAAGTATCGTTCTTTGATGTTCCAGCAAAAGAACTAAAATCAATGATTACTCAAACAAGTTTTGCTGTCAGCGATGATGAAACCCGTTACTTTATGAATGGCGTTTATTTTGAGAAAAAAGAAGAAAAACTTGTTCTTGTTGCAACTGACGGTCGACGCCTTGCTTATGCAGAAAAATCAGTTCTTGCCGGCGTTCCTGATTTCCCTGCAGCAATTGTTCATCCAAAGATTCTTAATATCGTTGCAAAACATTCTGCTGATGAAGGAAATATTTCTGTCGCAATCGTTGACAAAATGATTTTCTTCAATTTTGCAAATTATGAATTCTCTGCTACTTTGATTGACGGTCAGTATCCAAATTATAACCGTGTAATTCCAGAAAATCAGGCACACTCATTTAAGGTTCTTAAAACTGAATTTGTGGATGCTTTAAAACGAATCTCAATCATGCTTGATAAAACTGGCAGAATTATTTTTAACTTGACTCCAGGTGTTCTTGTTGTTACTTCAAAATCTACAGATTTGGGTGACGCAAAAGAAGAAATTCCGTGTCAGTATGATGGCGAAGAAATTTCTATTTCGATGAATTATAAACACATTGATGCGCCTCTCAAAGTTATGAACAGCGAGTATATCACTTTTGAGTTCACAGAGGTGATGAGAGCCGTAACACTCAGACCGGAACCTGCTGCTGATTACTTCCATATTTTGATGCCGATGAGTGCGGAATAAGCAAGAAAGTCCCTGCCTGATGGTGGGGATTTTTTTTATGACAATTCAATTTTTTTATGCTACACTATAAGTAAAGTAGGAGGTGTTTTATGCCACAAGCTGTAGCAGAAGTTTATAATGCATTGAGTTTAACTGCACAACAAGAAGTGTATGATTTTATGATGTATCTCGTACAAAAACAGCAGAAAACTCTGGAAAATAAGAAAAAAGAGTCTCGTAAGCAAAAAAGACTAGAAGCACTTTCTCAAATTTCTGGTAGTATGAAAGATATTTGGACTGATGTTGATGTTCTTGAATATCAAAGAAAAATGAGAGAGGAAAGAAGTATTGGCTAAGAAAGTTTTTATCGACACAAATCCACTTATTTATCTTGTTGGTAATCAAGAACCATATCATAGCAAAGTTTTAAAATTTCTTTCTGTCTGTATTGATGAAGATGCAGAATTTTATACATCTACTATTACCGATGCGGAAGTTCTTATAAAACCTTTTTTAGAAAATAATATTGAACAGGTTGAAAAATATAAAACTTGTTTGAAACAGCTGGATTTTTTGAAGTGTTTTATAAGTGAACAGGTTGCAGAAAAGGCGGCTCATATTCGTGCAAAATATCCAGACATAAAACTTGCGGATGCTTTGCAGTTAGCTTCAAGCATTGATTGTAACTGTGATGTTTTTTTTACGAATGATAAACAATTAAAACAAGTTTCAGAAGCAAAAGTCCTATATTTAGGAGATTTAGACTAAAGATCTAATCTTTCCTCTTTTCGTTTTCAACTTTCCATTTTTATGCTACACTAGCCCTATGCCTGTCCTTTCTGTTTCTTATGTGAATTACCGAAATCTCGAAAACAAGACTATAGACCTTCTTTCAAAGGAGGTCTATTTTGTTGGTGAAAACGGTCAGGGAAAGAGTAATCTTCTTGAATCAATTTATTTCTCTGCTTACGGAAATTCTTTTAGAACACGCGCTGATGCTGAAATCGTAAAGGAAGGCGAAAAATCATTCAGCGTGAAGACCTTGTATCGCGAAGAAAACGGAAATACGGCGAATCTTTTTTTTACTTACGAGAATCAGAAAAAGCGCATTGAAAAAAACGGAAAGACTATAAAAGACCGCAAGGAACTGATTAATACTATGCCCTGCGTGCTTTTCTGTCATGATGATTTGGACTATGCGACCGGCGAGCCTGAAAAAAAACGCTTTTTTATAGACCAGTGCCTTTCTATGTACGATGTTCTTTACATAGATTTGAACCGCCGTTACAAAAAAATCCTTAAAAGCCGGAATATTTCGCTCAAAGAAAAAAAATATGAAATGCTCGACATTTTTGATCAGCAGCTTGCCCAAGATGGAATCGGGATTCAGAAAAAACGCAGCGATACGATTTTTAAGTTCAATCAGATTTTTGGGAAGCTTTACGAGCAGATTACAGGAATTGACGGTGTTTCGATAAAATATGTTCCGAGCTGGAGAACAGAAGAAAATCAGCGGATTACGATTGAATTTGCACTTTCTGTTTTGCAGCAGAAACGGGAAATGGACAAAGTAATTCAAACTACGATGAGCGGTCCTCACCGAGACAGGATTGTATTTGTTCGTGGCGGAAAGAATTTCGTGCCGAATGCCTCAACCGGCCAAAGACGCCTTCTTGCAATTTTGCTTAGAATAGCGCAGGCGATTTATTACACTCAAGTTACTGAAAAAAAACCTGTTCTTCTCATGGATGATGTTATGCTTGAGCTTGATCCTGATAAAAGACAGTCGGTTACCACTCTTCTTCCAGATTATGACCAGCTTTTCTGTACATTTTTGCCTGGCGAACCATATGAGCGTTACAAGAAGAGCACCACGAAGATTTATGCGATTAACGGCGGAAAGTGGGAACTAAAAAGCTAGAAGGAAGAATCTTCAAAACTAGTTAAATTCCAAATAATTTTATGTTACACTCTCCGCATGAATCTAAATCGTGAGGCTCAAATACATTATACGGTCGCGTTTATAGGTGGATTTTTGGGGATTTTTCCGATTGTGAACGCTGCTCATTTTTTTGGTTCAGCACAGACTGTGAATTTGATTGATATAATTATTGGTTTTCTTAAATGCGAAGGATATTCTGTTCTATTCCATGCGATTGGAGTTTTTTTGTATGCCTTTGCAATTTTTCTTGTGACTTTTATTCCCAAACATACGAAGGCGAATGTAAAAATTCTTGCAATGATTGTTGATATTACTGCAGCTGTTGTGATGTGGCTTTTTCCGATTCCAAAAAAACTTCCTCTTACGGTTTATCTTTATCCCACTTTTTTTGCAATGTCCTTTCAATGGTGTGCTTTTAAAGGAGCTTATGGTTTTACAAGTTCTACGATTTTTTCTTCAAATAATTTTAGGCAATTTATTTCTTCGCTTACGGAAATTTTTTTCAACGGGGATAAGTCTTTTTCGCTTAAAGCAAAATTCTTCGGAATCACGCTCCTTTCGTTCCATTTTGGAGTTACATTAAGCTGGATTCTTTGGCATTTTTTGGGTAATGCAGGATTTTTGTTCGTGATTATTCCGTGTGCGGGCGTTACCCTGGCATTAGTCAATTTTGGAGAATAAAATGAAATCAACTCTGTTTGGTCGATTATCTATGTTCCTTGTCGTTCTTGTCATGGTCTTTCTGGCGGAATTCACTGGTGAAAAGGAAATCATTTTTCCTGAGGTTGCGGCACTTTCAGTAGGGTGTTTTCTTACGCCATTTCTTGTTTGGAAAACTTCTTATTTTAGGATGATTCTGGTCATTTCACTTTGTGCATTGCTCGGTGTTCTTATCGTGATTTTTGTGCCGTTGTCGTTATGGTGGCAGTTCGTGATTGCATTCGTGATTGGGCAGATTGTTCTTTATTTTTCACGCACGAGTTTTGCACCGTTGATTTCTGCGATTGCCCTTCCAGTTTTGATTCAGACGCGGAGTTTTGTTTATGTAATTGCTGCAATCGGACTCACTGTTTTAGTTTGTTCTTTGAGTCTTTTGCTCGAAAAAATGCACTTGAAAGAAGAAAATCATTATGAGCCTGTGATTTCTAATATTCGTTATGTCCTTTCGGTCAATGCGTTCCGAGTCATTTCTGTGGCTTTGATTTCATTTTTCTGCATTCGATTTGATTGGCGGTTTTGTGTGGCTCCACCTCTTTTGGTTGCGTTCACCGAGCTTACGAACAAGAATAGCGGGGCTGCAAAAAGGCCTTTTTCGGTGGTGACTTTGGTTTCGCTTTGTGCGCTTTGTGGTGCTGTGTGCAGGATTTCGTTTTCATCGATTCCGTATTTTCCTCTTACGATGGTGGCTTTTGTGGCTTGTATATGCGTTCAGATTTTCGTTAAAATTTTTGCACTCCCCTTTCCGCCTGCCGCTGCTATGAGTGTTCTCGCTCTTTTGATTCCAGAAAGTGCGGTTATGTTTTACCCTGTGCAAGTTGCGGCTGGAATTTTTGTGCTTACGATTTTTGCTCTTGGTTGGCGAAAGATTATGAACTTTGAGGGATAAAAAATGAAAAGACCGGTTACAACTTTATTCATGCTGATGAGCGTTGATGGAAAAATCAGCACGGGTGCGACTGACAATCTTGATGTGGACAAGGATTTTCCGAAAATCGACGGTGTTAAAGAGGGCTTGAACCAATACTACGAAATTGAGCAAACGACGGATTTGTGGAGTTTCAATACAGGCAGAGTGCAGGAGAAAATGGGCGTAAATGAAAAGCCGTTGCCTTCAAAAACTCCTGTATCTTTTGTTCTTTTGGATAATACGCATTTGAACGAAAACGGTGTGAAGTATTTTTGTGCCAAATCAAAAGAATTCGTGCTTCTGACATCGAATAAAAATCACTGTGCATTTAATGTAAAAGAAGAGAATCTTCATATTTTTTACAAAGAAAATTTTTCTTTAGAAGAAGCGTTGGAGTATTTGTATTCGCTTGGCTGCGAGCGGCTTACTGTGCAGTCGGGCGGTACGGTCAATTCTTTGTTTTTGAGGAAAAAACTCTTTGATTTTGTAGATATTATCGTTGCTCCTGTTTTAATCGGCGGAAAAGACACGGTGACGCTGATTGACGGAAAATCTTTGACGAGTGAGACAGAACTTTCTGGTCTTGGCGTGCTGAAATTGATTGACTGCAAGGTGCTGAAAGATTCGTATTTAAGACTTAGATATGAGGTTGTAAAATGAACTTTAGACTTGCAACGGAAGCGGATTTGAGCGAGATTTGTTCTCTTGTGAAAGCGGCGATTTCAGAAATGGAGCGGAACGAGATTTTTCAGTGGGATGAGATTTATCCGACAGCTGATGATTTTTTGAACGACATAAAATCAAACTCGCTTTTTGCAGGTGAAGTTTGTGAAGGTGGGAAAAAGCGGATTGCCGTGATTTATGCAGTGAACAAAGAAAGTGATGATGAGTACAAAAAAGCTGTCTGGAGCGTTGATGGTGATTATCGCGTAATTCATCGTCTTTGCGTTCATCCTGATTTTCAAAATCGGGGAATTGCAAAAGAAACTCTGATTCATATAGAGAAAAATCTTGCTAAAATCGGGGTTCGGAGCATCCGACTTGATGTGTTCAGCAAAAATCCGTTCTCGTTAAAACTGTATGAGCATGCGGGTTATTTCAAAACAGGCGAAGCAAACTGGCGAAAGGGTCTGTTTTATCTGATGGAAAAAGGAATTTAAAAGGCGCTGATTGATTTTGGTGAAATATTTTCAAAATAGAGATTATAATAATTTTATGGGAGATAAAAATGGCAGACACAATAATCATTTATTATTCGCTTGAAGGAAATGTTGATTTTTTAGCAAAGGAACTTTCTAAGGAACTTTCTAAGGAACTTGGTGCGGATTTGTGCCGTTTGGAGACCGTGAAGGAATATCCCAAAAAAGGACTCGCGAAGTTTTTCCACGGCGGAAAGGATGTCGTTTATGGCATTAAGCCGGAGCTTAAAACAGCCCTTCCTGATTTGTCAAAATATTCCAGTGTGATTCTGGGCACTCCTGTTTGGGCGGCTAAACCTGTTCCACCGATGAATACATTTTTTGATTCGGCAGATTTTTCTGGAAAGAATGTGAGTATTTTTGCTTCAAGTGGTGGAGGAAACTCAAAAAAATGTCTTTCAATCATGCGTGAAACTGTAACCGAAAAAGGCGGAAATCTAGTTGCGGAAGAAGATTTTTGTAATCCATTGAAAAAGCAGGAAGAATCTTTAACAAAGTTAAAGGCATTCGCAGAAAGAATAAAAAAATGAAAAACGATAAGCAGCCAGATCCGATGACAATTCATCCGATTGCAAATTACGACAAAGAAATCTATGTGAAGCCGACGATTAAAAATCCGCAGATTATCGTGGGCGATTTTACTTACATTGCGGACAGCGATTTTGAAAGCCATGTTACGCATTTGTACGAGTGGAACGGCGACAAGCTCATAATCGGCAAATTCTGCCAGATTGCAGCGGGCGTGGAATTCGTGATGAATGGTGCAAATCACCAGATGAACGCAGTTACGACTTTCCCCTTTTTCACGCTTGAGGGCTGGAATGCGAATCCACCTATTCCGAACGACATGCCACTAAAAGGCGACACTGTAATCGGGAATGATGTATGGATTGGTCAGAATGCAGTGATTTTGCCAGGCGTGCATATTGGCGATGGTGCGATTATCGGAGCAAATGCTGTTGTTGGAAGCGATATTGAGCCGTATTCTGTTGTGGTCGGAAATCCTGCCCGGAAAATCCGCAAACGGTTTGATGATGAGCTGATAGAGTTGCTCGAACTCTTCAAATGGTGGGATAAATCGATTGAAGAAATTGATTCGATGATTCCGATTTTGACGAGCAGTGATTTGGAAATTGTGAAAGAAGAATTGAAAAAGCGGCTTGGCATGTAAAATCGCGACAGACTGGAACTGCTGGAAAAGGGGTGAAAAATGAATGTCTCAATCAGAATTGTGACAATCGAGGATTATGATAAAATTTATGAACTTTGGTGCAGTACGGAGCAAAGTAAGAGAGCGCTGAATCCTGTTGATGACAGCCGTGAGGGCATTGAGAAGTATTTAAAAAGAAATCCGACAACCTGTTTTCTGGCTGAGGTAAAAGACGAAAGCGGAGATGCGCCGGAGCTTGCGGGGGTAATTCTTACAGGACATGATGGCAGGCGTGCGCTGATTCATCATATGTGTGTTCATCCTTCTTACAGGCGGGAAGGAATAGCGACTCTTCTTGTAAAAAAGGCAGAAGAGGCTTTGCGCAAAGAAGGGATAAATAAAATAATTGGTTTTGTTTTTAAGGATAATGATGCTGCAAATTCTTTCTGGGAAAATCAGGGGTATACTTTAAGAACAAATTTAAATTACAGAAATAAAAGCTTGAATGATGAAGTTCCTCAGGGAGAGTGAGGTTGATAATTGAAACTGAACGACTTTTTCTTCGACAAACTTTACTTTAGCATATAATTTTTAAGAGTTTATTTTAGGCATTTTGAAATGTCTTCTGCTGCTACAGGCATACATGACTGCTCGCTGATATAGCTAACAAGAGATCGAAATGTAATTCCAGAACGGGTAGCAACTTCTTTATTTGACAATCCTGAAAAAGAAATTATTTCTTTTTGGTAATAATCTAGAGTGTTCAGGAGGTATTTATGAGTGATGAATTTGATTGCGAAGAAAATGAGGAATGGGATGATCCGAGTTTTGGTGCATGTTGTATGGATTATGAAGATGAGCCGGAAAAGTGCTGTCATTGTGCAGATGATGAGTGTCCAATGAACAGAAGTTAGAAAGAAGTAATCACATGACAGTACTTAAATGATTTTTGGAGAACCTGCTTGGAAACTTGATTTCTGAGCAGGTTGTGAATTTTTGTCGTGTAATAGGCAAAATTCAATAAGCAGGCTAATCCCGACCGAGTGCGAAGCAGGCAAGGAACTGTCAGAAACGAAAACATTTTACACAAACTTGTATTTTTTTTGAATTAGTGTAAAATCTTTTATATGGTTCAGATAAAAAGAGAAATATACCTCTCTCAGATACGAAAATATTACGAGCTTGATTTAATCAAAGTCCTAACAGGTGTAGGATTTTATTTATGACTACATCAAATGGGGTGGACTTCCGCAGCGTTTTGAGTTTTCAGAAGAAAAAGATATAAAATCTTATATCGAAAGTGTTTTCAAGGGCATCGTAGAAAAGGATATTTACAAGCGCGATTCTGAAATTGAAAAATATAAATTCAATACGATTTCTGGATATATCCTTTCAAATGCCGGGAAAGAGTTTTCCGCACAGAATATTGTGAACTTCTATAATAATACTAACGAAGCAAACAAAAAAAATTTTGAAAAAAAAACAATTTACAATTATCTTGAAAAACTCGAAAAGGCATATCTTATTTCCAGAGTAAAGCGATTTAATATTGTTGGAGAAGAAATCTTAAAGACGATAGAAAAACAGTATGCAATCGATTCGGGATTCAGGACAATCAATACGAATCTTGTAAATTATGAAGATACTTTTTTTTTGGAAAATATAATTTACAATGAGTTAATTTTGCGAGGTTATTCGGTTTATACGGGAAAAACATACAAAGGTGAAATTGATTTTGTTGCGATTGACGGAAATAAAAAATGCTTTATTCAGGTTTCTTATCTTATGCCGACTGAAGAAATAATCCGAAGAGAATTCGAAGCTTTCAAACCTATAAAAGATGCTTCACCAAAGTATGTTCTTTCGCTTGATAAGATGGATCTTTCACACGACGGGATAATTCATTTGAATATTGAAGATTTTCTTTTGCATAAAAAAGATTTGCTTTTGTCTTAGGGCAGGAAAATATGATATTAGAAACAGAACGACTTTTTCTTCGTGAGATGACGCTGGAAGATGTTGATACTAAAAGCGTTTACAAAGACGGTTATGGGAAAAGTGGTGGAAGACGAAGTGCTTTATATGAAGGATTTGTAGTTTTACGAGAAGGAAGCTAAATGAAAAATAATATTACCATAGAAGAAGAACGAATCAGAGCAGAAGATTATATTGATTTTCTTAAGCGGACGAATTTAGGTTCACAATATCCAAAAGAAAGATTTTATGAACGAAAATGCGATTCCTTTTTACGAAAGCCTTGGAATGAAAAATTCTGATGATGTGATGCAGTATAATCATATTGATTGGACGGAATGGACTGTTGAATAATATAATTGGGAATGCAAAATGCAGATAACTGGAGGAAAAAAATGAACGATTTTATTGCATATTGCGGACTTGATTGTGAAACTTGTGAGGCACGGCTTGCGACTGTGAATAATGATGATGGACTTCGTGGAAAAGTTGCAAGGAAATGGTCGGAACTGAACGGTGTTAAAATCACTCCAGAAATGATAAACTGCACTGGCTGCAGGATTGACGGAGTAAAAACGCCTTACTGTGAATCGCTTTGCCCGATACGACAATGTGCTTTGAGCAAGAAAATCGAAAACTGCGGAAAATGCGGGAAGATGGAATCTTGCGAGAAAATCGGGGCGATTATCAAGAATAATCCTTCCGTGCTGGAGAATTTTATGACCAATGTTTATGAATCAGTTCCGGGTTTTGAAAATGAAAAATATCTTCTGCGGTTTGTGAAAGAAGAGGACGCGGCGGATTTGCTCAAAGTTTACAGCGACAAAAATGCACTTCCTTTTTTTAACAGCGACAACTGTCATGGCGACAATTTTTATTATCCGACGATTGAAAGGATGAATCAGGCTGTGGATTTCTGGCTCAAATCATATAAGAGCAAATGGTTTGTGCGGTGGGCGGTGATTGATAAGGCGAGCGCGGAAGTTGTCGGCACGATAGAACTTTTTCACCGAGAGGCAGACGATTATTTTAATCATTGTGCGGTTTTGCGGCTTGATTTGCGGAGTGATTATGAAAATCACGATGTAATTGAAGAGATTGCAGGCCTTATTGAAAAGGACTCTTATGAGCTTTTTGGCACGGAGCGGCTTATTACGAAAGTCCCTGTCTATGCGGTCGAGCGTATGGCAGCTTTTGAGGCGCGCGGATTCGTGAAGTCTGAGGAATTTTTGATTGGCAGCATGGACGGGTATGCTTATAAGGATTATTGGGAGAAGAGAAAATGTCGGTAAATCCAACAGAATTGCTTAAAAATGCGTATGGTGGAACTTTTGAAGAAAATGTAAAAACGGTTTTAAATAAGCATTTTAATTCTGAAATTGCTGAAAATCTTTGGAATCAGACCTGTGAAAAATATTCGGAATTTCTTCAGAATCATAATATTCCAGAAGATGATGAAGACGCGGTTTTTACAGCCGCGATAAAACCTTGTTCGCAGGAGACGATTGCTGTAATTTCTCAATGCGATATATCGGGAAGTAAATCACTAGCAAACGACATGTGAAGAGATAGGAGGAACTATGACAAAAATCTACTGTTACGACCGATGCACGACCTGCAAAAAAGCGTTGGCCTGGTGCGATTCAAATGGCGTGAAATATGAGAAAATTGACATCAAAGGTGACCATCCTGACGAAGCAACTTTGCGTGAACTTCACAAAAAAAGCGGACTTCCGCTCAAAAAGTTCTTCAACACAAGCGGAATGTTGTATCGTGAGCAGAATCTTTCGCAAAAATTGCCCGGCATGAGCGAGGACGAACAGTTCAAACTTCTTGCAAGTGACGGAATGCTGGTAAAAAGGCCTTTGCTTGTGACAGATAATGCTGTTTGCACTGGCTTCAAAGAATCAGAATGGAAGGAAGTACTGGGAGTATAATCATGATTCAGATTTTTGGAACTAACAAATCTTTTGATACGAAGAGCGCGCAGAGATTTTTCAAGGAACGGCGGATTGCATTTCAGTTCGTTGATCTCAAAGAAAAAGAAATGAGCGAAGGTGAATTTGATTCGGTTGTGAGCGCAGTTGCACGGACGGAAGGCAGTCGTGCACAAGCGATTGAGGCAATGATTGACAAGAAATCAAAAGACTATGCCTCGATTGCATACCTTGACGACAGCGAAAAGGAAGAAAAACTCTTTGAGAATCAGGCAAAACTTTTGAAACAGCCAATTTGCCGAAACGGTAAGACTGATGCCACCGTGGGAATGGCGCAGAAAGTCTGGGAAAATTGGAAGTAAATTCCGAAGCTCTGCTTATTTTTCAAAATCTCTCACAATTTTATATTCCTCAATCAATTTTTCCATCGTGAATCGTGCGTTTGCCGGGCTTGTGCTCGGAAGGCATGTGCAAGTTAGTCCGAATTGTTTTTCATAAGATGTGCAGTGCTTTTTCCAAAGGGCAGCGGCCGTTTTCCCGGTAAAAAAGACACGGCAGATTTTTGAATTTGAAAAAATCTTCGTAAAATCGTTCGGAATCTCTTGTTTTATTGAAGAATCAGAGGCTCCTTCAATCTGACAGCGGGCGAGATTGTGCCGTAAAATAAAATCTTTTCGTTCGGCAATGGCGGATGTTGTATCGGGTGAGTTGTTCGGGAGTGAAAGTGTTGCCCCAAAAATAGCCGGGAGAACTTGCCAGAATCGGTTTTGCGGATGCATGTAATAAAATCCAATTTCTCTGCTTGCTGGTGAAGGCATCGTACCCAAAAGAAGCACAGTGCTTTCTGGCGACCAGACTGGCTCAAGCGGATGTTTGACGACTGTGTAGGAAGATGATTTCATTGGGGAGATTATAGCACGAAAATAAGGACGCAAGAAGAAAATTATGCGAAATAGTTTTTCGCTTGATGTGTGGGAAAAGTTCAGAAAATAAAACTCTATTATTATGTCAATAAGTTACTAACTTAATGCGAAATTCCCTAAATCGTGGTATGATATAATCAGATTTGAGAAAGGGGGTGCGATATGATAGCTGTAAACGGATATATCGATGATAACACGCTTGTTGCAATTGATGACAGTTTGCGTAATTTCAATGGAAGTGAAATTTTAATCCGACTTGTGGATAAACCCAAGAATAAAACTTCAGCAGGAAGTGAGCGACAGAAAGCCCTGCAAGCAATACAAGGTGTTTTAAAAACATGCCGTCCGACGAGTATTGCAGAAATCCGGGAAGAGCGTTTAAAGGAGCGGTACGGATTATGATTGTGTTTTTAGATACAAATCTCGTTCTTGATGTTATGCTTGCGAATCCTGATTTTTATGATGAATCGAATGCAGTCCTTTCTTATTGTGACAAGGGATATGATTTTTACATTTCAGCGGCTTCTTGCACAGATATTTTTTATATTGCAAAACGCACTTTACATGATATGGAAGCAACGAAAGCGGTAATGAGGAATCTTCTGACGACTGTTTCAATTGCTGGGGTTGATGAAGTTTGTATTCGCAATGCGCTAGAATCTGATTGGAGCGATTTTGAAGATTCTGTTCAGCATGAAGTTGCACAACAAATAAAAGCGGACATTATTATCACGAGAAATCAACAGGATTACAAACATTCTGTGGTACGGATTATGTCTCCTGCCGAGTTCTTAGCCCTCGTAGAGCAAAATAAAATAATAAATTGAAAAATGCGAATAAAACAATCTGCGTTTTGATAGACATTGATATCTTGTGCTATAATAAACCGTGCCCCTAAAAGAGTATCTTGCATCCCTTTCAAAAGAAGATTTGATTTCACTTCTCATGCAACTTGCTGATAACCAAAGAGAGGTGAAAGATTTCCTACTTCAAAAAATGTCAAAAATCCAACAACAAAAAAAAGTTCGTGAATCTGCCTTGCAAGAGCAATCTGTAGTGTTGGACAATCAAAGACTCGTTTCCCGAAAAAGTACACCCCAAGAAAAAATTAACCTGTATAAATCACTTTTTGTCGGTCGGCAAGATGTTTTTGCGTTTCGCTGGTATAATACAAAATCAGGGAGAAGTGGATATTCACCAGTCTGTGCAAATAAATGGGTTGTAGGAAAATGCGACTTAAAGAAATATTCCTGTGCGACTTGCCCTTATAAATCGCCAGTGAAATTGGATGATAGTTACATTTTTAATCATCTTGCAGGGCGTGACGAGTTTTGTCGTGATGTAATAGGAGTTTATCCTTTGATGGATGGAAATGTCTGTCGCTTTTTAGCGATGGATTTTGATGCGCATGCTCCGAAGGAGCAAACGTCAATAGTTTCCACTCATGCAAACGACGCGAAAACGGCGTATGCGCATACGAATGAAGGCAATTTTTGGAAAGACGACATTCTCGCCGTTCATAAAACTTGTACTGATTTTGGAGTATCAAGCTATATCGAAATTTCTCGTTCTGGGAATGGCGGGCATTTGTGGATTTTCTTTTCGGAAAATGTTTCTGCCAGTATTGCTCGAAATCTTGGAAGTGGAATTATTAAGGCATCCATGCAGAATAGGCACTCGATTTCTTTTGCGACTTTTGACCGAATGTTTCCGAATCAGGATGAAGTTCCGAAAGGCGGATACGGAAATCTGATTGCGCTTCCACTACAGGGGCGAGCTGTGAAACAAGGGTATTCTGTTTTTGTTGATGAGAATTTTATGCCCTATGATGACCAGTGGGAGTTTTTAACTAGAATCCAGAAAGTAGACGAAAGAACTGTCAGAAAAATTATTACAGAAATCGAAAATCAGATTCCAAACTTCGTAGAGAAAGATGGGAGCGAAAATGAAAAGATAAGCAAATCAATTTCAAAAGCGGATGTAAAAGACCTTCTCGCAAAAGAAGATTTCCCGCAAAAAATCAAAATCAAGCTTACAAACTATGTTGAAATTGAAAAATCAGGAATTTCCGAAAAGACTTTAGGTGTTTTTAGAAGAACTGCCGTTTTTCTAAATCCAGAATACTTCAAAAATCTGAGAATGCACCTTCCGTTGTACAACATACCACGGTTTATCGACTGCTCAAAAGAGAACGAAAAATCTCTGCTTCTTCCTCGTGGAAATCTGAATCAAGTACTTGAAAAAATTGAAAATGCAAATGCTGAATATGAAATCACGGACAATCGAGAAACAGGCACGAAAATAAATGCTACATTTTTCGAAAAACTTTATGATGAGCAGCGCGAAGCCCTGAATGCAATGTTCAAATCAGAAACAGGAATTCTTTCTGCGGGAACAGGCTTTGGAAAAACTGTTGTTGCTATGGCTTTGATTGCGGAGCGAAAAACGAATACGCTGATTCTTGTTCAGTCTCATGCCCTTCTTGAACAATGGAAAAAATCGGTGAAGAAATTTCTGAATATTGATACTGGAACAATTGCCGCCGGAAAAGATAAATCTACAGGAATAATCGATGTTGCCATTGTAAATTCACTGACAGAAAAAAAATCTGACGAAGTGAAACCTCGTACCCAAAAATACGGAATGTTGATTGTGGACGAGTGCCATCATGTTTCTGCATTCACGACGGAAAATCTTGTTGCGAGTTTTAGGGTGAAGTATGTTTACGGACTGACGGCGACACCAATTCGCCGAGACGGACATCAGAAAATCATTTTCTATCAGTGCGGGCAGATTTTGTATTCAACGACCGCAAAGCAGATGAATCAAAGTCAGAATTTTGCTCATTATCTAGTTCCGAGGTTTTCGAGTTTTCATTATGTGCAGATAAACAGTGACAGTGAAAATCCTAAGATAAACGAATATTATGAAAAACTTGTTTCAAATGAAGCAAGAAACAATCTGATTATCGAGGATGTGAAAAATGCGGTTTTGGAAAGCAGAACACCTCTGATTCTCTCAGACAGAATAGAGCATTTGAAAACGCTTAAGGAACGGCTAGTTGATTGTGCGAAAAATGTGATTCTGATAACAGGTCGCGGAACTCAAAAGCAAAAGAAAGAACAACTTGAAAAATTGAATTCGGTTCAGACTGATGAAAGTTTGATAATTCTTTCAACAGGAAAATACGCAGGAGAAGGTTTTGACTTTCCAAAAATCGATACGCTCATGCTCGTAATGCCATTTTCTTGGAAAGGAACTCTTGCCCAATATTGCGGTCGGCTTCACAGAAATTTTAAAGGAAAAGATGATGTTAGGATTTACGACTATGTTGATTTTAGGATATCTATTTTTGACAGAATGTATCAGAACCGCTTAAAAGGCTACAAGCAACTGGGTTATACGATAAAATCTGAAACTTGTAGCGAAAATATAAAAGAAAATGATGTTGTTTCAAAATTATTTTCTATGCAAGATTATCGTCCTATTTTTGAAAAAGACATTGTGGGGACGAAAAACAGAATCATTATAACTGCACCATATCTATCAATATCTGAAACTCAAACTTTTACACTACTTGCATCAAAACTTCTTACCAATGGAGTTGGAATTCAGATTTTTGTACGAAAGCCGGATGATGAATGGAAATTCAAAAAACTACAAACATGCTTAAATCTTCTCGAAAACGCAGGTATTACAGTTATACAGAAAGAAAATGTCTCCCAAAAAATTGCAATCATTGATGAAAAAGTTTTGTGGTATGGAAATATCAACTTTTTGGGCTATAGTGAGACGGAAGAATGTGCCATGCGAATTGTGAACCCGGCGATTGTCTCGGAAATTGAGGGGGAGATTTTACAAAGTAAAATTTTCCCTTAGTGAGCGAATCAGCTCTTTTTCTAAAGTTTGTAAAACATTATTCTTTATCATTTCTATTTTCTTTTCGTTGTCTGAATCTGGTTCTGTTTTCTGAAAGAGAACTTGCGGTTCAACGCCAAGAGCGATTGCGATTTTCTCAATCGTGGATAATTTCGGTACATTCTTATAGATTTCCATAAGACCAATATAGCTTGTTGCGGTGTTGCAGGCTTCAGCTAGTTGTTCCTGTGTAATGCCTTTTTCTTTGCGAATTCTCTTTATGTTATCAATAACAGTTTTTTCTAAGCTCATTTTTCCTTATATCAATTTAGATATAATCGTATATAATTTTTATTGACAGTTTTGATATATGAATATATGATTTTAGTTATAAACTTTTAGAAGGAGACATCAATGACTACAGTTTTGGATAATTTGATAATGGAAAAATTAACTACAATACAAGAAACATTAACAGATTTCACTATCAAATATGAGTTTTCAGATGAACACGATTCATGCTGGGGCTGTACAGGAAGTTGTGAAGGAGGTTGTGACGGAGGTTGTTCAGGAGATTGTTCTAGCGGTTGTTTTGATTCATCTCGATAAAATAGATTGTATTATATGAGTAGAAAATA
This sequence comes from uncultured Treponema sp., assembly GCF_946187725.1. Taxonomy (GTDB): domain Bacteria; phylum Spirochaetota; class Spirochaetia; order Treponematales; family Treponemataceae; genus Treponema_D. Next base: position 88,188 of record NZ_CAMHSK010000005.1, on the reverse strand, counting down.
TAGATTCTCACCAACAATTTGTATTACCCATAATTGTAATTTGAATTGCATTTATTGCTATCAGAAGCATGATTGTACTGCTAGAATGACATTCGACACCGCAAAAAAAGTCATAGACTGGATTTTCCAGAATGTTCCAAGTAACATGAAAGAAGTTGAAATCGGTCTAATTGGTGGAGAACCTCTTTTAGAATTCAAACTCATTAAACAGATGTTTGAATACGCAAGACAGTTGAACCCATCTTATCCGTATTTATTTTATGCAACAACGAATGGAACTCTTTTGACAGAGGAAATGAAAGTTTGGTTCGCCCAAAACAAAAGACATTTCTGGCTTGGATTGAGTTTGGACGGCGATATGGACACGCACAACCACAACCGCTCGAATTCTTTTAATAAAATCGATATTGATTTTTTCAGAAACAACTGGAAAGAGCAAAGCATAAAAATGACTCTCTCCGATTATTCTCTGAAACATTTGGCACACAATATAAAATTTGTTCATTCGCTAGGATTTCTGATAGGTGGAGTCAACGAATTCGAAGGCGATTTCAATTGGGACAAGGACGAATACATAAAAGATCTTGCCGCTCAACTAAAAGAACTCTCTACTTTCTATGTCGAAAATGATACTCTGGAACTCGACCAAATGCTCAACCTCAACCTTCATTATTGCGAGAGAAAACCATTCGAGAGAAAGAAATGGTGCGGAATTGGCGATGGTGCGATATTTTTTGACGTGGACGGTCAGAAATATCCGTGTCCGTTCATAACTCCTATGACATTTTCACGAGAGCAAATTTCTAAGCTGCAGGAAATAGACTATAAAAATATTGACAACTTCATAGACGAAGATTGTTACAACAACTGCTATATCTACCCGATTTGCAGGACTTGTGCGGGAGCGTGCTATATGACCAACGGCACTTTCAAGAAGCGCGTCAAGTCAAAGTGTAGGACGCAGAAACTCATCGCACTCTTTGCGGCGGACATACAGGCGAAAAGAATCGTAAAGAACCCGGAAAGCCAAGACAAAAAGACATTGCGACCGACGATTGACGCAATAAAGAAAATCAGGGAAACATATCTCGATGATTTCAAGGAATTTCTATAACTACCTCTCTTATTCTCATGAAACTAAAAGATTTTTTCGAAAAAATATACGGATAAAGACATTGGAACAGTAAAAATGGAAAACAAAGTCCTCTTAAACTCCAATTATCGTTAAATTTGTCTTATCTCCGTATCCTGTCCAGCGTATCCGAAAGTTCATCGTATAATCCCCATCCAACATCGTAAGTCTGCTCCCAAAGGTTTTCCAAACTCTGGAAATATTTCTCGTACATATCGTCATAACTTCCAATGATTATAGCTGCATCATAGAAATAGCGTTCGAGGGCATTGTAAAAAGACTCGTCAATGTCACCGAAAGTGTTGGTGAATTCTATAAGATTTTTTGCACAGTGAAGATTGAGTTGGGCTATCAGTTTTTCATCATTGCAGACATTCTTGAAGTCTTTTACGATAGCTTTTATGCCCGAAATGGAAAAATTGTATGGGATTCCACTCTTTGTGTTCGGAAAGCAGAGTTTGTCGATTTTTGATTGTGCTTCGGCCAGAAGTTTTTCGCCATATTGTGGATTGAAGTTTATGTTCACGGCTTGCTTCACACTTGGGGAATATTTGTACAAATTTGCAAGAAAATAGATTATTTCTTCTTTTGATTTTTCAGTCAGCATTTTTTTGAGTTGTGCGATGGTCAGGTCTTTTGCAGTTGTCTTTCCCATGTATCAAATTGTATCTAAAATCCTTTGTCGATGCTATAATTTTTCCAGAAACTCATCAGCAGGAGTCTCAAAATGTCCCGAAACCAAAAGCGATTTCCCTACTCTCTCGACAGCGGGAAAATCCGAAAACTCTCAGATGAAGAATTGCGTATGATTCTCCGTGCAGCTGACGAAATTATTGCGACTGGCGGTCGGTCGATGCTCACCAAGATTCTGAAAGGTTCTAAGGACAAGAAAATCTTGGAATATCAGCTGGACAAAAGCCCTGCGTATGGTGCGTTTTCCGAACTTTCGGCGGAGGAAGTCTCGAACCGTGTGGACTGGGCGATTGAGCACGACTACCTCGCTATTGAATATTCGAAGAAACTTCCGCTTATTGTGTTCACTCCCGCTGGCTGGGAAATCGAAAAAGAAACTTACACTAACGAGCTTTTTGAGAACTTCCGTGAGATTATGTGCGAGATTTCGGACTTGGAGAGGCGAAAGGCTTTCATCGAGATTCTGAAAACCCGGAATCGTCAGGTCATTTTGCTTCTTCTGGATAAAATTGCGGAGAACGGCAGCGAAAGTTTTATTCCGCTTCTTGAAGAATGGAAAATCGTTGAGGTAAAGAAAGTTTCTGGCAAAATCGGTGGGGTGATAAACCGGATTCGGGGGAAGAACGAGCAAGAACAAGAGTAAATATTTGGGCGTTCAAATAACAAAGAAAACGATGGGCGTTACCCTACAGTCGCTTCGCTCTTTTCGGGTCGGCTGTTCCGCACTTCCGCTGTCGCTTCATTCCTACGCTCTCTTTGTTCGCTTCGGAACTACGGTGCTCCATAGCCTAACGCTGAGTTTTCTTCACACCTCTTGGAATATCAGTCACTGGCGTAATTTTTTAACAACAACTTTAATAACAATGTAAACATTTTGCGACAGGTCGGAATCTCCTTAATGTGTACAATCTTATTGTACTCCAAGTGAAAATCCGTAATATTTCTCAATAGCAATCTTCGTAGCAGGACTTGTCGTTTGTGTAATGAATTCCAAAGTTTCTTGCAGAATCCCAAACGGCATTCCCGGCTCACAGACAGCCATGCCATCTGTTTTCTCCATTTTGATTACAAGCAACTCATCAATTGAAACTTTATAAAGTTTTGCAAGAAAAACAAGGTTATCCAGACGGGGCAAATATTTGTTTTCTGAATTTTCCCAGCTGTAAATTGATTGCGGATTCTCCATCCCTAAAAGTTTTTGAACCTGTGCAACGGTAATATTGTGACTTTCACGCAAAGATTTGAGATTCTTTGAGGTCGCAGGGACATCAATTACGGGAATTGAGAAATTTGGACTGATTTTGTAAGTTGCCATCATTATTGAAGATAATAATCATTTTCAGAAACGGCAAGTGTTTTGTGGAAGACTTTCGCAGTGAAGCACAATTTTTGACCTTTGTCATTAAGTTAGTAACTTAATGTTTTTCGATTTCAGTCGATGTAAAATCAGACTATGAAAAATGAGGATATTACCCCAATTTTGGTTGAGAGCAAGATTTTTCTCATTCGTGGCAAGCAGGTTATGATTGACCGTGACTTGGCAGAACTGTACGGCGTGGAGACGAAACGAATTACTGAAGCCGTAAAGAGAAATATTGAGCGATTTCCAGAAGAATTTCGATTTCAGTTGACTTCAGAAGAATACGATTTTTTGAGGTCGCAATTTGCGACCTCAAAGCCGGATGAAGTTTTGAGGTCACAGTCTGTGACCTCAAAAATGGAAAATGATTCTTTAAAATCACAATCTGTGACCTTAAACAGCGAAAATGATTCTCTAAGGTCGCAAATTTCGACCTTAAACGATGAAAACGACAGTCTGCGTGGTAAACATTCAAAATATCTTCCCTATGTCTTTACCGTGCAAGGTGTAGCCATGCTTTCAGCTGTTCTGCGTAGTGAAACAGCGGTTCAAGTGAGTATCCGTATCATGAATGCTTTTGTTCAGCTAAGGCACTATGTCAGTTCGCAGATTGTCAAAACGGACGATAAGGCTGAACTTGCAGAAATTCGTCGCTTGCTTCTGCTTCACATCGACCATTGTGACAAAAAGTTCTTCGAGCAGGATAGAAAAATTAGTCAGATTATTCAAGTACTAAACAATCTGATTGAAGAGCCAAAGTCAGAACGCAAAATCGGATTTACAAACGATTGATGTAACTGGTCACAAATTGTGACCAGTTCAAAATATGACTCATCGCAGATTGCGATATGGTAAAAGGAGTTGCACATGAAAATTACGAAAGATGTAAAAATTAACTTCGACAAGGTGATCATCACACCGCTGGAACGCTGGATTGATACAGAATTAGAATTGGATAAAATCGCTATAGACTATTTGAATCAACTCGCGGAAAAGTCTAATCAAAGCGTGGATAATGTGGTGAATCATATTCTTTCGGATATGATGGCTGAGCATCTGGAGCTTTCAGAACTAAATGCGGAGTCTTTACGAAAGACGGCTAAAAAATCTTCTCAAATTCTGCTTGTGGAAAAGGATAATCCTGTTGCACGAATTAAAATGATTGAAGATAAGGAAGACGATCTTATTCTTATTACAAAAAAGATTCTTCCTAAAGAAGATACTGCAGAAGGCGAATCAAAACCGGTCACAAATTGTGAGAGATTGGCAACTGTGGCTGCAATAGCTTCAAAAAGAAAACGAAGACCGGGGGGAATTTTACAGTGATTTCCTTGTGCAATATACTTGGAGATTCTACAGTTACGATATGGACGAGACAACACTTTTTTTCATTCAGCAGAAAATAGGTTATCAGTTTGTTAATCCTGTACTTCTTAAGCAGGCTTTTATCTCCTCTTCTCTCTCAGCCGCCACACAGAATCGGGTACAGAATTATCAGATTTTGGAATTCATAGGTGATGCGGTTCTGGGGGTTGCTGTAGTTAAGAATCTCGCTTCTGAGTTTTGCTATGTTGATGCAAGCGGACAGTTTGTTTCTTCGGTAACGGAAGGAAATCTTTCTGAAGAAAAAACTCGGTTGGTCAAAAATGAGAAACTAGCACATTGCTCAAATGTCCTTGAATTCGATTCTTATCTAGAGCGTGCTCACGCTTATTTTTTACATGACAGAAAGAACAAGAAAGGTGATTTGATTGAGTCTGTTTTGGGAGCGGTTGCGATAGATTCAAAATGGAATATGGAAGTTTTGTCGCGTGTTGCTTCGGAACTGCTGAAATACGACAAAAGTGCGGAAAATGCTACGGAAAAATTGCATAATTATTGTGAAGGAAAAGGGTTGTGTTTGCCGACATACTCTTTTTGGAATAATGGAACTCGTTATGATTGTGCTGTTTCTGTTCAAACTGTTAACGAGTTGTTTGTTGGAAACGGCAATTCAGCGGAAGAAGCACAAAATATGGCGGCAGAATTGGCATACGGTTATCTGAGTACGCAGAATGTCACAAAAAAGCAGACTGTTGACCAAACGAAGGAAATAAGCATTTCGAAAAAATCTTTGACATCGGTTGAAATGCTTAACCTAAAGTATGTCAAAAAGGCAAAGCATGCGGCGGCTAAGGCCATGCTGAATTTTCTAGAAAATTCAAAACAGGAAGAAAAATCTATTCCATCGAGAAAACTCATTGGAATCGGATTGTTGAAGCGGGCGATGATTTTACGAAAAGAAGCGTTTTGAAATAAGGGCATCCTTCGTTTTAAGGATTTACACCAATTTGCATACCTCCCGTATATCTTTCTCAATTCGTGAAAGAAGTTCTGCTTCAATCGATTTTCCGAAGTTACTCTCAAACACAGCTTTTTTGTTCTCAGGGCAGGTGTTTTCTTCAAAAAGAGCGGAAGAAGGAATTCCGAGGGCGAGTGCTATTTTATCCACCATCTCAGGTTGAGGCCAGGATATTTTATTTTCTATTTGATTTATGTAGGCAATACTTTTTTCGACTGCGTAAGAAAGTTTTTCTTGGGAAATGCCTTTTTGTTTTCGGTAGTATTTGAGATTGTTCACGAATGTTTCTCTAATTGAATTCATGCATTAAGAATGACGATTTATTATTATAAAAATTACAGAACAATATTAAGAATTTTTGATATACAGTTGATAGTTTTAATAAAATAATGTAATAATACTGTATAAAATCAAGGTTTCATAAAAAAAATAACGAAATCTTAATTTATTTTACGGTATCAAACATAAATCTAGGAGGATTTTATGAAAAAAGTGATTGCTGTAGTTTTGGCAGCTTTTATGTCGTTTTCTGTTTTTGCAGGTCCCTTGGGGAATTTAGGAAAAAGTCTCCTTTCTTCTGACGAGGCGAAACCTGCTACAGGAACATTACCTGATAATGTTGAGCTTTTGCCAGTTGTTTGGAATCTTCTTTATGCAGAATCTGCTGAAGGTGATAAAACAGTTCGACAAATCAAGAATTTTGGAAAACTTGATGTCATCAACAACGAGTATGAGTTTACACAAGTTCTGATTTATAAATTTGGGCTTGGTCTTCAAGGTCAGGAAACAAAGCTTAAAATTACTGGAAGCGGAAACACTTTCACTGTCGAAACTTTGGATATGAGGACATATAATGTCGATAAAAACGGACAGAAAGTTACATCAAAAAACACTGTGAGAGATAGCGAGCAGAATCCGAAATCAAGCTGGAGTAAAAATTCTGCAAATGTTGCGAAAGAACTTGAAGAACGCGCTGCCGCACTGAAAAAAGACGGTTATGAGCAGTGGCTTGAAAAGGCAACCTATAATCTTACAGTATATGCTGCAGTTGGACGCTTCTCGGCTAATCGACTCAAAGCAAAAAAATGGTACGGCGAGCATCCTATTGAAGGAAAAAAGGTTGAGAAACTTTCGTTTTATGTTTCAAACATTGACGAGAGCAAAAAAGCAGGTTATGCATATAAGCTCGAAGGTATGTCTGTTCTGAACAAAGCTGAGGACATGCCGCTTATTACTGTTTACAGCAATAATGATGCCTATATCGATTTGAAAGATGATCAATTTATAGAAATTTCTGGCACAGTTGAGAAAGTGAATTTTTCTAGTGATTTTGAAAAAGATTATAAAGTAAAGTCTATAGTCATTACAGAATAATTCTTCTATATTTTCTCTCAAGCGCAAGGGATTGTAGGGGCGGCGTAGCCGTTGCTTAGAGAGCGCAGCGAACGACGCAATGCAGCGGTAGCGTAACCCCGAAAAGCCCGACCGCCGCTTGTCGGCGGGTGCGCCCATCTGTTTTTTCTCTTTTTTTTCTCCCTTTCCGCATTGCTCATTCCTAATTTCGTACTTTTATGCTACACTACCTGCATGGAATTACCAGAAATCATGCAGCAGCAGGTTTTTGCCGTTGCAGGCGATACACTCAATCCTGAGAAATATGCTTACAAAATCAAGCAGGGGCTTTTGGAGCACGGCTACACGGTTCATTCCGTTGGGAAGGAGCTTGCTAGTTTTAACGACATTCCTGGCGACATTGACATCATCGATCTTTGTATTAATCCGGTGAAAGGGCTGGCGCTCATAAAAGAATGTACAAAGCCTTTCAAGTGCATCGTAATTCAGCCGGGCGCGGAGAGCGAGGAATTGCTTTCTTATCTCAACGAGAAAAATCTTCCGTATATCGAGGGCTGTGTGCTTGTGGGGCTGAGTGTGTACGCGAAGAAAAAATCTGTAGGTGACTAAGATTTATGTATGGTGACAACTTGATTTCCGCTCAGGAAATGATAATGACGACGGTCACGAATATTGAGCGCACGGAAGTCGAAAAAAACAATAAGCTTCTCAAAACATGGCGTGCCACGCTGGAATCAATTCGTTCTAATGCAAAGAATGGTGAAAATCTTGGCACGAATCTTTTCTCACATTCTCGTGTTATCGATTTTAAAAACGGCATTCTTCTTGTTGAAGCGGATCATCCTGCATGGATTCAGACTTTGCGTATTTATCAAAAATATATTCTTATTGGATTAAAGCGTGGCGTGCCAGATGTAAAAATCTCTTCGCTGGCATTCAGACTTCGTGGTACGAAAGTAGAACTTCATAATCAGATTTCAGAAGAAAAGATTCGGGATGAGATTAAATCAAAAGTAGAAAGGGATGATGAAATTATTCAGAAATTTGATGCAAATAGAGAAAATTCTACTCTTCACAACGAGACAAACTTGTCGGAAAAAAGAGAAATGCCAGAAAATTTGCGTAAGATTCTAGATAGACTTAAAAAAGACATGATGGAAGAAGAAAAGAAATAGTTATTTGTATTTTTAAGCAAAATTTTCTTGGTGACTATCGTATTATCTGTTGACCAATAATGAATAAATTTGCTAAACTTAATTTCCACTACCAAAAATTTTGCTGGATAAAGGAAGTCCTTGCAAAATTGCTCAAATTTTATCAAAACTTAGGGAATATTCCCACAAAATAAGGAGAATGTTCTATGAAACGAACATACCAGCCAAGTAAAGTAAAACGAAACAGAAAATTTGGATTCCGCGCTCGCATGGCAACTCGTGGTGGTCGCCTGGTTCTCGCTCGCCGAAGAGCAAAGGGCCGCAAGAAGCTCTCAGTTTGTGACGAGCACAAGAAATACTAAACAAATGAAATCAGCAAGTTTTACACGCGAAGAGCACATAAAACGCCCTGCTGATTTTAAAAATCTGTTCAAAAACGGGAAAAGGGCTAGCGTATTTGGTGCAAAGTTATTTTATTTGCCTAATGAGCTTGGATTCAATCGAATCGGTTTTCCCCTTCCCCGTGGTTTTGGCAATGCAGTTCAGCGCAATCGTGCCAAACGATTCAGTCGCGAAACCTATCGTAATTTTAAAGCACACCTGAACACCGGATATGATATACTCTTTTTAGTATACCCTTCTTCCGAGAAAGACTCGTTCAGCACGCGGTGTGTTCAATTTCGTACATTGTGTGAAAAAGCCGGTTTGCTCAAAAAATGAAGAAGTTAATTGTATTCATTTTGTGTTTGCCGATTCGGTTTTATCGTAAATTCATTTCTCCATTCAAGCCAGCTTGTTGCCGGTTCTACCCTACTTGCTCAGCTTATGCTTTGGAAGCTTTAAATAAGCATGGTGCTGTCAGAGGTATGTATCTTTCGACAAAGCGAATCTTGAAATGTAATCCTTTACACAGTGGCGGTTACGATCCCGTTCCGTGACATAAAGGAAAAAAAAATGGAAAAAAATACTGTTTGGGCCATTGGCCTTTCAACTGTGGTTCTGGTCGGTTTTTTTGCGGCACAGACTTTTTTGTTCCCACCCAAACCGAATCAGTCTGCTGAAAATCAAAACGAACAAGCTTCAAATGTTCAGGAAAAACAGTCAGAGAATTCAGAACCTTCAAATCTTTCTAACGATTCGCAGATTTCTGAGAATCAAAAAATCCTTCCTTCTTCAGAGTTTTCATCAGAAATTGAAAATATCAATCTTACAGAAGAAAAATTCACAATTACTACCAATAATGTTGCAGTAACTTTCACGAACCGTGGTGGCGATATTATCAGCTACGAGTTAATCGAAAAGGATGAGCGTGGAAATCTCAAAAACCGTGATGCAGATACAAATCGTGGTGTAGAACTTATTGAAAATGTTACTGCCAAAAACCGTGCTTTCTCTCTTTCTCTCGGTGGTGCACAGCGTGAAATTATCAATGATCTTTTCAACTCAAAGCAGTGGAAAGAATCAAATGGTGATGAAAAAATCGGTTTTTTCAAGAAATATTCTTATAAAAATGCAGATGGAACTGATTCAGAATTTACTCTTGTAAAAACATATACTTTCAAACCGAATGACTACACTTTCAAGCTTGATATCACAATTGATGGCGGAGAGAACTTTAAGGGTCTTGATTTGAGTGGTGCTGCTTACACACTTCGTACCGCTCCTCAAATTGGTCCGAAATATAATCCAAAAACTGATCGATATGAATATCGTCAGATTGTTTCTTTCAATGGTGAAAAAGTCAAAAAGACTAACATCGGTCAAAAACAGACAAAAAATTATGAGCGAGACTGGATGTGGTCGGCTCTTGCAGGAAAATACTTTGAGTTCATCGTTTATCCAGAAAACAAAACCTCGATGTCAAGTACAGTTGTTTACACTTCTGAAGTTGAATCTGGTGAAGGAACAAATGCTCAAATAAAAGTAACGCGAAAGTCTATTGATAAAAATCAGACTAACGATAGTTATTATATTTACGCTGGTCCGCGAAATGAATCAGAACTTAAAAAGTATGTTGCTGAAGATAAAAATGAATGGAAACTAAGCGGGGTTCACTTTAATGAGAGTTTGCAAACTTCAGGATTTTTGTACTGGCTTGAAGTCGTTCTGAAATTCCTTTTGGAAACTGTCAATAAAGTTGTTCATAACTGGGGTGTTTCAATTATCATTGTTACAATCATCTTGAAGATGGCGCTTTTCCCAATTACAAAGAAGAGTTTGGAAGGTACCCAAAAAATGCAGAAATTCCAGCCTAAAATGCAGGAACTTCAGGCAAAGTATAAGGGTGATCCTCAGAAACTTCAGGTTGAAACAGCAAAAATGTATAAGGAAATCGGCTATAATCCTATGAGCGGATGTTTGCCAATGATTTTCCAGTTCGTAATTTTGTTTGCGATGTACAATCTTTTCAACAACTACTTTGAATTCCGTGGTGCTTCATTTATTAAGGGCTGGATTGATGATCTTTCAGTTGGTGATCATATCGGTAAAACTTTTGAAACAGGTTTGCCATTCCTTGGCTGGAACCAAATCCGCATTTTACCGGTGATTTATGTTATTTCACAGCTTTTGTTCGGAAAAATTACTGGAAACGGTGGAACTACATCTGCAAGCCAGAACGCAGGTCAGATGAAAATGCTGATGTACGGAATGCCGATTATGTTCTTCTTTATGTTCTACAATGCCCCAGCCGGTTTGCTTTTGTATTGGACCGTCAGCAACATCTTCCAGCTTGGACAGCAGATTGTAATTAACAAAATGATGAAAGGAAAAGAACTAACAATTGTTAGTAAGAATACAAAAAGGAGATAAATATATGACTTACGAATTTGAGGGAAAAACTGAAAAAGATGCCATTGAAAAGGCAACTATTGAACTTGGTCTTGAAAGTGACCAGTTTGATGTTGAAATTATCGAAACACAGAAAAAGACATTGTTCAAATCAGGATATGTCAAAATTCGAGTTCATACAGATGAAGCTGCTCCTGGCGTGAAATATGATGATGATGATAATGATTCACCATCTGAAACAGCAAAACGCGTTATGGGCAACCCGATTCCACAGGATGAGTTCGAGCAAAAACTTACAACTTTCGTTTCGGAAATTATCACTAAGATGGGTTATGAAGCAGGTGTAGAAATTCTTTTCCGTGAAGAGAAAAAGATTGGTCTTAAGTTAACTTCGGAAAGTTCTTCAATTCTTATTGGTCGCAAAGGAAAGAATCTTGATGCGCTCCAGCTTCTTGTAAATGTTTATGCTGGTCATCTTGGTCGTGAAGATGTTCGTGTTATTCTTGATACAGAAAACTATCGTGTTCGCCGTGAGGAAAATCTTGTTCATCTTGCTTACACAACAGCAGATAAGGTTCGTACAAAGAGAACTTCTATTCTTCTTGAACCGATGAATCCATTTGAGAGAAGATTGATTCACACAACGCTCAATGACTTCTCTGACATCGAGACAAAGAGCGAAGGTGAAGGTCTGTATAAACAGGTTCGCGTAATTTACAAAGGAAACTACTAAGTTTTAAGATTGCCGGGTATGAAGCCCGGCTTTTTTGTTTCTATTTACTTTGATTCTTCTTTAAGAATTCAACTAGAGCTGGCAAATAGAGGCGGTCTTCGTGAGCGATATGGGTATGAATCCAATCATATAAAAAATGTGCGAATTTTATGGCTTCAGCGGCTGGCAATTTATCAATGAATCCATAATTAATTTCACATTTTTGGGTGAAAGCATCATGACTTGCCTTGTGCTGTTTGTAGCCTTCGAATTTTGCGGCAAGCATAAGCCTTTCTTCTTCTTTGAAATGAGTTGAAGCATAAGAAAGACATTTTTCGAGAGTTTGTTTTACTAACGATTGATAGTTTTCAAAATCATTGTTTTTTAAGAGACTTTGATAAAAATCATTACAAAGCTTTACAAGATGTTCGTGCTGTGCATCAATAACAGGAATACCAATTTTGTATTTTGGATCCCATTTTATAAAGAATTCATCGTCATCTTTTCTTCCGATTACTTTCATATCTTTTTCGCTCCATTTATTATTATATCACAGATTTTACATAACAACGCAAAATTTTTTGATAAAAGCTTTGTGTAAATTTGAACAGAGCCGTCTCTTTATGTGGATTATGTTCCGTCCTTGACATGTCTATTTTTCAGGCATATCATAAAACACATGAACAATTATTCAAGCGAATCAAATCTGCCCGACGAGGATTTACTTTTTGACCTTGCAGAGCTCTTTAAAATTTTTGGTGATTCAACTCGAATAAAGATTCTTTTTGCGCTTTTGGGGCAGGAACATTCAGTTGGAGAACTTTCGGAAGTCCTTAAGATGACACAAAGTGCAATCAGTCATCAGCTGCGGATTCTAAAAGCAAACGGCCTTGTAAAATTCAGGCGTGAAGGAAAATCAATGATATACTCTCTTAGTGACGACCATGTTGCAAAAATTCTCAACATGGGATTGGAGCATATTCAGGAATAAGAGAAAATATCTGCGGAATATTTATTTGCGGAAATTATTTCTATTGTGTAAACTTATTTCATGACAATCACTATTAAAAATAAAAACTATGAAGTAGTCCTTAATACACATGGGGGCGAAATTAATTCGTTTAGAAGCGTTAATGATGGGACAAAATATGTGTTTGAAGGTCCGGAAAGTGTATGGAAATTTCATGCACCAGTTTTATTTCCACATGTAAGTCGTATTAAAGATGGATTCTACACTTTTAATGGAAAGGAATATCATCTTGTGAACAATGGAATGAGTCGTGATTTAGAACATAAACTCATTGAGCAGACTGAAACTTCTGCGACTTTTGAGCTTACTGAAAGTTCTGAAACTGCTGATAAATTTCCATGGAAATTCAGCCTTAAGACTCATTATGAGCTGAAAGATGATGGTCTGATTTTTACAACGACAGTTACAAATACCGATACAACGACAATGCTCTTTTCTTTGGGAAGTCATACTGCATTTTGTTGTCCGAGAAATACGGATCCTGAAGGTACGACAAACGCAGATTATCAGTATGAATTTGAAAAACGGGAGCCGCTTGTTACGGTTCTTCAGAATGATGCTGCCCAGCTTGCTGTTGATGATGAAGGAACTGCACCTTGCACAAAACTCTACGGCGAAAAGGAAGCTGGTATTATTCCGATTGGAGCAGAAGGCTTTGGAAACGGACATTTCTTTACAGCATTCAGTTCGAATTGGGTTGGATTGCGTAATAAAAAAGATGGCTCGCTTGTAAAAGTAAATTGTTCTGGATATCCGTATTTGATGGTTTGGCAGGGCGGAAATGGTTCTGAAGGGATAAATGGCAATGGATTTAACTGTATTGAACCATGGTATGGAACTGCTGATGCCGAAAACACAAATCATGAATGGGAAGAAAAAGCTGCACTGATTTCTCTTGAACCTGGGCAGTCTTTTACGGCAGATCAAAGTATAACTATTGAGAAATAGTGTCACAAAAGGATTTTTGGTAAGATTTTTCTCATGGACTATGTGTAAAATTCTGCCTTAAATCCTTGTCATTTCAAGAGATTTGCATTATATTCAATTATGAAATTATATCCGCAACCAGTTGATTTATCCAACTTGCAGACTGGTGGGCTTGCCCGTATGGGCGGCTAAATCTTGCTAAATAGGAGACTTATATGTCTATCTTATCTAACAATCACTATCTTTTTACATCTGAATCAGTAAGCGAAGGTCATCCTGACAAACTTTGTGACCAGATTTCTGACGCTATTCTTGACGCATGCCTTGAAGCTGATCCATCTTCTCATGTTGCTTGCGAAACTTATGCTACGACCGGTATGGTTTTGGTTGGTGGTGAAATCACAACACATGCAGATGTTGATTTTCAGAAAGTCGTGCGCGATGTAGTTCGTGGCATTGGTTACACAGACGAAGATTTCGGTATTTCCGCAGATTCAATGGCTGTTTTGAACACAATTCACAATCAGTCGCCGGACATAAATCAAGGTGTTGTCGGAAGCGGCCTTAAAGAGTACGAAGGACAGCAGGGAGCTGGTGATCAGGGAATCATGTTCGGTTTCGCAACAAATGAAACTCCTGAATTCATGCCTGCGACGCTGATTTATGCTCATAAAATTCTCAAAAGAGCTGCTGAACTTCGAAAGAACGGAACAATTCCATGGCTTCGCCCGGACTCAAAATCTCAGGTTACAATTGAGTATGATGAGAATCATAAACCTGTTCGCATTGATGCAGTTGTTGTTAGTCATCAGCATAATCCTGATGTTGATTATGATACAATCAAGAAGACAATCATTGAGCAAATTGTAAAGCCGGTTCTTGAGCCGACAGGTCTCTTGGACAGCGAAACAAAATATTATATTAACCCGACAGGACGCTTTGTAGTCGGAGGCCCGCATGGAGATGCTGGTTTGACAGGACGAAAAATCATCGTTGATACTTATGGTGGCATGGGACGACATGGAGGCGGTGCTTTTTCTGGAAAAGATCCTTCAAAAGTTGACCGTTCTGCAGCTTACATGGCTCGATATATTGCAAAAAATATTGTTGCTGCTGGGCTTGCAGACAGAGCAGAAATTCAGCTTTCGTATGCAATTGGAGTTCCTCATCCTGTTTCGATTATGGTTGAGACATTTGGCACAGGAAAGGTAGAAGAAGTGAAAATTGTTGAAGCTGTAAAAAAAGTTTTTGATTGTACACCAGCTGGTATAGAAAAAACTTTGGATTTGCGAAGACCTATTTACAGAGCAACCAGCAATTATGGACATTTCGGACGCGAAGGGTTCAGCTGGGAAAAGACTGATAAAGTTGAAGAATTGAAAGCTGCTGTAAAATAAAGTAAAAGGCGGGTAAAATTTACCCGCCTTTTACTTTAAAGATTGATTACCGTTTGTTAGTATCGTTCACGATTTAGTTTTTCATAATCAGAAAAGAGTTTAAGGCACTCTGCTCTGTTTTCTTCCTTTAGACTGAAGTTTTTATTTTTTCCTTCAAAGCTTTTATAAAATTCATCGTCTCTAAAACCAATTTTATCAGTATCCATAACGGTGCAGCCGAACCTTACATCTTTTATGTTTGCCCATAAAATTGCGCCAAGACACATAGGGCATGGTTCAGCAGTTGTGTAGAGAATTGAATCTTTTAAGTCATGAGTGCCTATTTGTTTGCAAGCATCGCGAATGGCTTCCATTTCACCGTGGCATGTTGGATCTTTGTTAAGTAAAACTTTATTGTGACCTCGTCCGATGATTTGTCCGTCTTTCACGATTATGGTTCCAAAAGGACCTCCGTGATTGTTGTTGATTCCATCGTAAGCTTCTTTTATAGCTTCAAGCATGTAGTTCATGGAAAATATTATACTTTATGAAGGCGGAATTTTGAATCTTTTTTTAGTTTTATTTCTTAAAAATATGCATGTCTGAAAGAAATGTGATAAAATGGGAATGAAAATGAAGAAACTGCTTTCTAAATCACAAATCATTGAAGTTTTTTCTCGTTTTAAGGCGCAGAACCCAGAGCCAAAATCTGAGCTGAATTGGATTTCTCCATTTACTCTTTTGGTGGCTGTTGTTCTTTCAGCACAAGCAACGGACAAAAGCGTAAATCTTGCTACAAAGGAACTTTTTAAGATTGCTGATACACCACAAAAAATGCTTGCTCTTGGTGAAGACGGTGTAATTCCTTATATAAAATCTATTGGATTGTATAAATCAAAAGCCAGGCATTTAATTTCTCTTTGTGAAAAGCTTATTTCTGATTTTGGAGGGGAAGTTCCTCGTTCTAGAGAAGATTTGATGAGTCTGAGTGGTGTTGGAAGAAAAACGGCGAATGTTGTCTTAAATGTGGTCTGGGGTGAGCATACTATGCCTGTGGATACGCATTTACTCAGAATCGCTCCGAAAATCGGACTTGCAGAGGGTGATACTCCGGAAAAAGTTGAAAAATCACTTTTAGAGAGAGTTCCGGATGAATTCATGGAACATGCACATCATTGGTTGATTCTGCATGGTCGTTATGTTTGCACAGCCCGAAGTCCAAAGTGCGGAATTTGCATAATTCACGACATTTGCTTGAATAGTGAATTATGATATTATAATTAAATAGGAGTTTTATAATGGAAGAAACAAAGGCTGCAGAAATTGCAAAAACTGTTGGAACCGGTACAATTGAGGAAATCAAACATTTTATTCATGTTGATGAAGTTTCGTCATATTTAACTATCGGTAATTTGGCTCGTGTCGCAACAAGTGTAATCGCGATTTTAATCTTTTGGCTTGTTTACCGCTTAATCAGGCATATTATAAAGAAAGGTGCTTCAAGGAAATTAGAGCCACATACAGTTAAAACGGTTACAAAAGCAGTTGCTTACTGTTTCTATGTTCTTATTGTAATGTATGTTTTAGGACTGTTTGGTATAAAACTAACGGCAATTTGGGGGGCTGCTGGAATTGCTGGTGTTGCAATAGGTTTTGCAGCTCAAACAACTGTCAGCAATTTGATTTCAGGGATTTTTATCGTTACAGAAAAAACTATGAAAATTGGTGATTTTATCGAGGTAGATGGTGTTTCAGGTACAGTCGATAAA
This sequence comes from uncultured Treponema sp., assembly GCF_946187725.1. Taxonomy (GTDB): domain Bacteria; phylum Spirochaetota; class Spirochaetia; order Treponematales; family Treponemataceae; genus Treponema_D. Next base: position 71,551 of record NZ_CAMHSK010000005.1, on the reverse strand, counting down.
GTTAGCTTGCTTTCAATTATGGTTCATACCCCAGACAATCAGTTGATTCGAATTCCAAGTTCTGCAATTATCAACACAAAGCTGAAGAATTATTCTACTTATGACTACCGTCGTTATGTTTTTGATGTTAGCGTGGATTATTCTACTGATTTAGACAAAGCTCTTGATGTTCTCAAAAGCGTTCCGGCTCGTTGTTCCCTCGTAGTAAATGACAATCCGAATTATGCTCCAAAAGTTCTTCTTACTGATTGCCGTGATTCAGGAATTGGAATGAATCTCATTGTTTGGTGTGAACGACAGAATTTCTTTGACATGAAAACTGAAGTTTGCAAGAATGTGGTTAAAGCATTTAATGAGAATAGCATAAACATTCCTTACAATCGTTTGGATGTTTCTATGCTTACTGATAAAACAATCCCTTCACTTTCATTTAAAGCATAAGGGGGAAAGCCTTCCCTCTGCGGGGCACTTTGTTGCCCCGTCACCCCCATCTGCGGGAGAGCCCGCAACGCCCCATTTTTATGCCAGAAAAATTATTCACCAAAAAAGATTTACGCCGTCTCATTCTTCCTCTAGTTATGGAGCAGTTTCTTGCGATGACTATTGGTGCTTGTGACACTGTTATGGTTTCTTCTGTAGGGGAAGCTGGAGTTTCTGGAGTATCTCTTATTGATCAACTTACTCAGCTTTTTATACAACTTTTTGCGGCTTTCGCAACTGGAGGCGCTGTAGTTTCAAGTCAGTATCTCGGACACAAATCAGATGAAAAAGCCCGTTCTGCCGCCCGTCAGCTTCTTAATATTTCCACTTTTGTCGCTGTTATAATTATCGCTTTTTGTCTTCCGCTGCGCCGTATTATTTTAAGCATGATTTACGGTGGTGCCGGAGAGGCAGTTATGCAAAATGCACTTGTATATTTTGTATGGGTTTTGCTTTCATTTCCATTTCTTGCAATTTACAATTCTTGTGCGGCTCTTTATCGCTCAATGGGAAACAGTAAGGTTTCGCTAAAGGTGAGCCTTGTGATGAATTTCACCAATATTGCTGGTAATGCTCTTTTGATTTATGGTGCAAAAATCGGTGTTGCTGGAGCTGGAATTGCAACTTTGGCGAGTCGCGTAATAGCGGCTTTTGTGATGATTTATCTTCTTGCAAGACCTTCGGCTAAAAATAGTGGTCAAATTTATTTTGAAAAACTTTGGAAAATCGAAATTAGCTGTGAGATGATTCGTAAAATCTTGAAAGTTGCAATTCCAAGTGGAATCGAAAATTCAGTTTTCCATATTGGAAAGATTCTTGTCTATTCATTCATGTCAGGCTTTGGACTAGCTGCAATTGCAGCTAATGCAATCACAAATACAATAGCAAGTTTCTCAAACATTCCAGCCCAGGCAATCGGTTTGGCAAGTGTTACCGTAATAGGACAATGTATTGGTGCGGGAGAAAAGCAGCAGGCAAAGTCTTATGGAAGAAAAATGATGAAAGAGGCATATCTAGGAATGTTTACAGTTGCAATGGCAATTTTCCTTCTTGCCCCGATTTTAGTACGGGCTTTTAATCTTTCGGATGAGGCAAGAATCCTTGCAACAAGAGTTATTCGGACATGTATGATAGCGAATATCTTCTTCTGGCCGATGTCATTCACAATGCCAAATATTCTTCGTGCTTCTGGAGATGCAAAGTTTACGATGATAGTCAGCAATATCAGTATGTGGCTTTTCCGGGTACTTTTCAGCTTCCTTATTTCAAAATATCTCCTCTATAAGTTCCCGGAAAATACAGCGATTGCATTGTATGGAATCTGGTTTGGAATGTACATTGACTGGATTTTCAGAGGATTGTGTTTTGGAATTAGATTCCATAGAAATCGTTGGCTTGATAAGAAAGTAATTTAACTATCTATCGTTAGTTTTTAACAATTCCTCTAATTACCAAATCAATGCTTGCTTTTACATCTGAGACATCTTTTTTATTAAGAACGGCGATTTCAAAAATTGAAGATTCAACGAGTGAGTAAAGCATATTATTTATGCTTTTCACAGGAATTTTCTGAAATTCTCCGCGTTTCTGTCCTTCAATTATAATCATGCTGAGAAGATGTTTGATTCGGATTACACGCCGATTTACGCGTTCTTCTGCACTTGCCCCTGTTTTTTGCAAATTAATAAGATAAATCAAAAGAACATTGAAAAGCGGTCGGTTTTGTTCGCAAGTGTCGATTACCCAATACATGATTCTTCTCAGGCATTCTTCTGCAGATAAAGTTTTATCGGCGAGAATTTCCATGAGTTTTTCTTCAAGTTCACCTGTCATCTGTTTGATGCTCCAGGTGAAAATTTCCTTCTTGTTTTTGAAGTATATGTAAAGTGTTGTTCTTGTGATTCCGCAGGCATCAGCGATTTTCTGAAAAGTCACATCATCGTAACCTTCACGAGTGAACAGTTCGAGAGATTTTTCGAGAATTTCATGCTTGCGTTTATCATGTTCGACGACGATTGCCATTACTTCCAGCCTCGATTTGAATTAAATTTGTTTCGAGACGGTTTACGATGGTTTTCAGAATGATTTTTTGCTTTTTCTGTGCCATTGTAGATATAGAAGGTGGTATCAAGATTGCCGGCCTTGAGGTCTTTGAGGGTACTTGCGTAGTGGCCGATGCATTCCTGGAATCGTTTGTTTGATGTGATTACGCCAATTTCCCATTTTGGGAAGTCAGTAAAGAGAGATGACATTTCTTTATAGAGTTCTTTTGCCTGCTCTTCTTCACCAAGTCGTTCGCCGTAAGGAGGATTGCAGATAATCAAGCCATTTTCATAAGGAGCATGTAAATCTTTAAAATCAGAAACATCAAAATCAGGGCGTTCAATTCGTGCATCAGAACCGAGCATCTGGAGGGCACGACCTGCCATGACACAGGCATGTTCTGCATTCAGTCTTGCTCTTTGAATTGCAGATGGATCAATATCTGTGCCTGTAATTCGACATTCGACATCTGTTCGGATTTTTTCAGCTTCGGCACATTTGATTTCATGCGCACGGTTTGCATTGAAAATTGGAAGATTCTCGATAGCAAAACGGCGGCCGAATCCAGGTGCAACATTGTGTGCATAAAGGCACGCTTCGATTGGCAGTGTTCCTGAACCGCAGAAAGGGTCATGGAGAGGAGTTTTTCGTCTCCAGAGCATAAGCTGAAGCATAACGGAAGCTGTTGTTTCACGAAGGGGAGCAACGCCGCCGTCTGTACGGTAACCTCGTTTATGAAGAGGCAGACCGCTCAAATCCAGACAAACTTGAGCTTCATCTTCAGTGATAAAAACACGAATATCAGTCTCTTCACCGCTTTCTGGAAGAGTGGACATATGCCATACATCACCGAGTTTTTTATAAATTGCTTTCTGAACAATGCCCTGAATAGCATGTTCTGAATTTAAAGTTGATTTGTAAGTTCGAACTTTGTCAACGGTGACTTTTGAGTCTTTTTTGAGGAAATCCTGCCAGGCAACCGAATAAACGCCGTCAAAAAGCTGATCAAAATCTTCTGCGTGATAGCGTGCAAGTTCAAGATATACACGGTCAGCAGTACGGAGACAGAGATTTGCACGGAAAAGTGCGTCATTATCACCAATAAAAAATACACGGCCAGGGGCATTTCCATTCAGTTTATAGCCCAATAATTTAATTTCATTTCCAAGAGTTTTTTCTGCACCCACGGCACATAAAGCAACGAGATTATTCATTCTGACAGTCTACACTAAAATGACATTTTTGTCAAAAGTGTCAGAATAAATCATTGGATAATTGTAAAAAAAACCGCACTTCACATTGGAAATGCGGCTTAATTACAATTATGATTTAGACTTTGAACAGGTCGATTTGAGAACCAATCTTTCCGATTGCATCTTGAACCTGACCAGAAATATCTGCGAGTGCAGAACCAGTTTCGTTGATTTTCCTTGCACCCTGTGACATTTCATCCATGCTGCCCTTCATTTCAAGAGTGGCCGACTGCAAATGCTGAACTTCTTCAAGAATCATTTTGTTGCCGTTTGCCATTTCGATTGATGCGGCCCGGACTTCCTGAGTGCTGTCATTCATTGTTTTGAGCGCGTCAGTGATTTGCTGTGAACCTTGATTCTGTTCGTCCATTGCTGCCCGAATCTGCATAACGAGCTGGTCTGTCTCCTGGATTTTCTGAGAAACAACACCGAATGAGCGGCTTGATTCGTTTGAAGCCGAAACAACTTCACCAATCTGAGATTTGATTTTTGTAAGCTGCTCGCCAATTGTTTTTGACTGTGCAGATGAAGTTTCTGAAAGTTTACGGATTTCATCTGCAACAACCGCAAATCCCTTACCTGCTTCACCGGCATGAGCCGCTTCGATTGCTGCGTTCATAGCGAGAAGGTTTGTTTGCTCTGCAATACTAGAAATTGCCGTGTTAGCGTCCTGAAGCATTTCGCTCTGTGTTTCAATCTGCTGAATTCGTTCGTTGACATCGTTCTGCATTTTGAATCCAGTGTTTGCATTTTCTTCAAGTTCTTTGAAAGAAGATGCCATTTTTTCGACGGAATTATTTACGGAAGAAATATTTCCAATCATCTCTTCGACAGCTGCACTTGCCTGGCTTACACCTGAAGACTGATTTTCAATCATGCGGTTAAGTGATTCGATATTTGAAGAAATTTCGTCAACTGCACCAGCTGTCTGCTGTACGCTTGAAGTCTGAGTGTTGATTTGATGCGAAATGCTGTCGATGTTTGCGATAATCTGAGTGATTGCACTTGCTGTATCCTGTGTGCTTGCACTCATGCTTTCGCCAGAAACGCTGAGCTCGTCTTTTGAGCGTTTTGTTTCACCGATAATCTGCTGCAACTTGTCGCAGAATTTATTGAAATTAATGACAAGCATACCGACTTCATCAATTACGCGGAGAGTGACTCGTTTGGTCAAATCAGCTTCACCAGTAGCCATTTCTTCAAGCTGTCGTGAAACATTTGAAATTCGCCACATGAGCCATCGAACAAAGAGATAGCTGAGGAACATAAGAATTGCCGCAATTGCAATCGCGATAGGAATTACGATTTTGATTGTTGTAACTCGGATTGCTTCAATTTCTTCAAGAGATTTAGCGATGAAAAGCATACCTGTGATATGGCCGTCATCATTTGTGAGTGGAGCGTAAACTGAGAAATAATTCTTTCCTTTTATTTTATTTTCTCCACGATAAGTTTCACCGTTTTCCAAAACCATATTAACGATTTCAGTATTAGCAAGTGTTGTACCTTCTACACCAGGCAAAGTTGATTTTACGCGTAAATCTCCAGAGAAGATTGTACATTCTGCTGAATAAGAGTTTTGAATTAATTTTGTGAAAGAATCTGTGGTTAAATCATAGGCAAAAATTACAGCGCCGAGAGTTTCATCACTGTCTTCATATTCTTTTAGTGGATAAGCGAAAACGGCGGCATAAGCACAATTTCCGATGCTTTCAAAAGAGTGGGAAGCAACGCCTGTAAGGGATGTTTGTACTGCATAAGAGCTTGATAAATCAGCTTTTGGTGAGAAGCCCTGCTCACCGTTTCCTGCGATGATTTTTCCATTGTTATCTACAAAAGCAACCATATCGTGTTCCAAAAGGTCACTGTAGCGGTCAACTATATCAGAAAGAATATCGGTATCATTGTCTACCATTGAACCGATTACATCACCGCGGATAGAAGTGATTGCACCATAGCCGCTTAATGTAACAAGCCAATCGTCCATTATGCTCTTGGCGCCTTCTGCAGAATGGATGAGTTGTTCTTCTGTTGCAGAAACCTGTTTTCTATCAAAAACTGTCAAACTGACTGCAGCAATGATAACGCTACTTAAAACGATAACACCGCCAATAAGGGCAATAAGTTTTGTCGCAATTTGGATGTCTTTTTTACCTCTTACCCACTTATTGTTTTCAATCTTTTTTGCCATGAGATTACCTCGCTATATTTTTTAAGCTATTATAAATATTATCGATGAGAATTTTTGAAATGTAAAGTGAAAAATAATATATAGAAGAAAAGGGGGAGATAAGGTCACGGCCGAGTATAGCTTTTGTCGATACCCGACCGTGTGCTAAACCCATTTATGCTTTCGGGAATTTTGATTTGAATTCTGCAAGAACTTTGTCTGGGCTGCCTTTTGCATCGATATCAACGAGATTTCCTTTTCCTTTGTAGAAATCGATGAGCGGAGCTGTTGACTCGCGGTAAACTTCAAGACGATGTTTGATTGATTCAGGTTTGTCGTCATCGCGGGTGTAAAGCTCGCCACCGCATTTGTCGCATTTGCCTTCAGTTTTTGGCTTGTTGTTTACGACATGGTACATCTGACCGCAGTCTTTGCAGCAGATTCGTCCGCCGAGGCGTTCAACTACGGCATTGTCCTCAATATCAAAATTAACTGCTGCATCGATTTTTGCGAATGTTGCCAATGCTTCTGCCTGTGGGATTGTGCGTGGGAAACCATCGAGAATGTAACCGTTTTTGGTATCATCTTTTGAAAGACGGTCTTTTACAAGGCCGATTGTGATTTCATCACTTACAAGTCCACCGGCATCAATAATTGCCTTTGCCTTTTTGCCAAGTTCTGTGCCGTTTTTGATGTTCTCTCGGAAAATGTCTCCAGTTGAGATGTGCGGAATTGCATAAGCAGCTGCAACTTCTTTAGCAAGTGTACCTTTACCGGCTCCCGGTGGTCCCAAGAAAATAAAATTCATGTGAGTAAAATCTCCTTTAAAAATATTTTGCACATTATATCACAGAAAATCTGATAATGAAACATAGAAAATTGCGTTTTCCACTTTCAACTTTCCGTTTCCCGTTTGCCACTTTCCACTTTCAAGAATTCTATTTCCGTATTCCAGTTGAAAAGCGTTTTTTGGGCGGCGGTGACGAGAAGGTTTTTGATTTTTTCGATGTCTTCATTGCCGACCGCAGCAGAAAGTGCTATTCCGTAGGCAGAATTCTTTGAATCGAACCATTTGTTGATTTCGCTTTCTGTGATTCTGCGTTTTTCGGTTACGATTTTTGATGCTGATTTTACTTCAAAACCATACTTCTTGAAACAATCGGAAATTGACTGCGCGTTCCAGTTGAAGAGAGGATTTTCTGCATCTCCGAAGAATTCGTTTTCAGCAAGCTCCATTTTCTTCAATATATATTCGAATTTTTGGGGCAAATCATCGGTTTTTCCTGAGAGAACTTGATTTCGCACAAGTTCACTGATTCTCTGCCCATGAGACGGAATTCGTTGTGAAATTATTACGGAAATGTCGTTTGAAAGAAGAGTGCTGCAATCATTCAGCGCATACGCCAAAACATCCGCCGAATCCTGACTTGTGAACGGGTCCCGGAAGAAAATCCGGTCGAAGATTATGTCTTTTTTGGAAAAATCTTCTAGTATTGCCTTGAAATTCTCGCTTGAAAGATAGTTTTCGCTGGTTTGCGGGCGCACTGTTAGAATCGGTCGGTCAAGGTCATCCAAAGTGCGGCCGTATTGCTCCATGATTTCACGACCTTTTTCGCTTCGGCAGATTCCGCATGTAATTCCTTCAGGCGTTTTTCTGCTGACATCCCACAAAAGAAGTCCGTCATCCGCGTTCCAGACAAGAGAGCGCGTATGTCGTGTGAGCTGGGCAAGATTCGTCATAGCATCCCGGATTGAAAGCAGCACTTCCGCACGGTTAGAATCTATGCGGCTTCTCCATGATTTGTCGGCACGGTCGAGAGCGTTTTCTTTTCGTTCATCTTTTGGCGTAAAAGTGAGATTTTCGGATTTGATCGTATTGTTCTGATTGAAATTTTTGTTAATCCACCATTCGCCAATCGGATTTTGGTAATCCTCAGAAAAATGCGGAAGCGGATGCATTCCGCAGCTAGCACCTGTGTCCGGCTTTTCCGGCTCAATGTGCTCTAATATAGAAGAAATTTGCATTTCTCTTCGGCTCAGTACATCGTCACGGATTTTTGCTTCGTAGCCCTGTGTCGTCGGTGTGTAGAAAACGCGTCCTACAAGTTCTGTCGGAAGATATTGCTGAGCGACCCAGTGGTCACGGTAAGCGTGGGGGTAAAGGTAGCCGTCTCCGTGTCCGAATCCTTCTGCATCCCGGCTTGAATCGCGCAGGTGGTTGGGAACTTCGACATCTTCCTTTTCGACTGAGGCGAGCGCATCAAAGAAAGCCATGCTTGAATTTGATTTTGGGGCAGTCGCAAGATAAAGGGCGGCGTGTGCCAGATGATAACGGCCTTCGGGCAAGCCTACGCGGTCAAAAGCATCAGCACAACTTGTAACGACTCCGAGCGCGTAAGGGTCAGCCAAACCTGTGTCCTCGCAGGCAGAAATCAACATGCGTCGGAAAATAAAATGCGGATCTTCCCCGGCTCGAATCATGCGGGCAAGCCAGTACATTGCCGCATCCGGGTCGCGCCCGCGCAAAGATTTTATGAAAGCTGAAATTATATCGTAGTGATAGTCGCCGTCGCGGTCATAAAGCACGACCTTTTTCTGAATCGACTCTTCGGCAGTTTCTTTTGAAATGTAAATCGTGCTTCCCCAGGCAGGCTCCGGGATTCTTGCTTCGGGGTTCCATTTTTCGGGAGTGGTTTCGACGGCAAGTTCCAGCGCATTGAGCAAACTTCGGGCATCTCCGTTGGCTGTATCAACAAGATGTTCCAAAGCACCTTTTTCAAATTCAACCTTCCAGTGACCGTACCCGCGTTCCACATCAGAAAGTGCCATGTGAGCCGCTTTTGTCAAATCTTCTTTTGTGAGAGCCTTGAGCTGGAAAACTCGGCTTCGGCTTACAAGTGCTTTGTTTACTTCAAAAAATGGATTTTCTGTGGTGGCTCCAATCAGAATAATCGTGCCGTTTTCAACCCATGGCAAAAGCGCGTCCTGCTGGGCCTTGTTCCATCGGTGAACTTCATCGACAAAAAGAATTGTTCTTCGGTTATAGAGCTTGTAAAAATCATCGGCAGTCTTGATGGCTGCACGAATATCCGCAACACCTGTGAGAACGGCATTAAGCGTAATGAAATTTGATTTTGTGTGATTTGCGATGACTCTGGCAAGGGTTGTTTTTCCAGTTCCAGGCGGGCCGTAAAAAATAACAGAAGAAAGCTGATCTGCTGCAATTGCCCGCCGTAAAAGCCGCCCCTTTCCAACGATATGATCCTGTCCGATATACTCATCAAGATTTCGGGGACGCATTCGTGCTGCAAGAGGTTCATGCTTTGGTTTACTAGAATCGAAAAGGTCTGCCATTAATTAAATTACAATCCTCTGGCCCATGGATAGGTACTCAAATATGGATCAGGTTTGATTGCAGATGGGGTTGCCCAAACTTCATCAATCAAGCCTTTATCGTTGATTTTGCCGATTCGGACTTGCTTATAAAGATGCTGGTTTCCGCCGTCTATAGTGACGACACCTTCTGGAGCGGTAAAGCTGAGTCCTTTTGATGCGACACGAACTGCTTCGACATCGAAACTTCCTGCTTTTTCACAGGCCGCTGCCCACATGTAGACCGCGATGTATGCCGCTTCAATCGGGTCACCGGTCATGCGATCTTCTCCATATTTTTCTTTGTAGTCAGTGACAAATTTCTCGTTGCGCGGGGTTTGTGTTGTTTCGTAATAGTTCCATGAAACCAAGTGACCAGTGAGATTTTTTATATCCATTTTGGCGACTTCTTCTTCAGCAATTGAAAAACTCATGACAGGGATTACATCTGATGTGATGCCAGCGTTTCCAAGAGATGCAAAGAAAGCGACATTTGAGTCACCGTTAAGTGAATTCAGAATTACATCTGGTTTTGTAGCCTGAATTTTCGCAATAACTGCAGAAAAATCAGTTCCGCCCATCGGGATATACTCTTCGCCGACACACTCACCGTCAAGCTGCGCGAGCTGTGCCTTGATGATTCTATTTGCAGTTTTTGGGAAGACATAATCACTTCCGACAAGGAACATTCGTTTGCCAATGGTTTCGGCACAATAATCGACAGCAGGAACAATCTGCTGATTTGGCGATGCGCCCATGTACATGATGTTTGGACTTGCTTCCATGCCTTCGTATTGAACCGGATACCATAAAAGCCCGTAAAGCTCTTCAAAAACAGGTTTAACAGCTTTTCTTGATTGTGAAGTCCAGCAGCCGAAAACCGTTACAACTTTTTCATTCTGAAGCAATTTTCGTGCTTCATCGGCAAAAATCTGCGGATCGCTTGCACCGTCTGCCTGAACAGCAACAATCTGCTTTCCAAGGACACCGCCGTTTGCGTTCAGCTCTGATATAGCGAGTAGTTCAGCATCGCGGACAGAAGTTTCACTGATAGACATTGTGCCCGAAAGCGAGTGAAGGAGTCCAACTTTAACAGTTTCGGCCTTTTTATTATTGCAAGATGAAAATAAAAATAGAGCTGCAAATCCTGCCGTTAAAAACATCTTTGTCTTTTTCATAGTCTGCTCCTATTTAGTGTTGTTCACTACCTCATAAGTTATCATTTTTCCCTTTCCCTTGATGTCACATTCAATAGGGTCGGTAAATTTTATTTCTGTTCCTTGAAGCTGGTCAAAGACTGTCTGACTCACTCGAATCTGACCCGGTGAGCAGGCACTTTCCATTCGGCTTGCCACATTGACAGTGTTTCCCCATACATCATACACGAATTTTGTTTTTCCGATAACACCTGCCGTGACAGAGCCGGAATTTAATCCGATTCGCATTGAGAACTGAATTTGCGCAGTTTTATTGTATTCACCTAAATCTTCGTACATTCCTTTTGCGAATTTTACCATTATGAGAGCGTGATTTTTGTTTGGAGTCGGAACTCCGCAGGCTGCCATGTACGCGTCACCAATTGTCTTGATTTTTTCGACACCCATTTTTTTTGCCCGTTCATCGAATCTTGTGAAAAGGTCATTGAGTGCGTGGACAATTTCGTTCGCCGTGTGGTTGCTCGAAACTTTTGTGAAACTTACAATGTCAGAAAAAAGCAGTGTGACATTAGGGAATGCTTCAGCGACAGAATGAATGTCGTCTTTAAGTTCATCCGCAATTTTATCAGGAAGAATCGCACGCAAAAGCTGATCGGATTTGTCTTTTTCGGCGGCAAGTTCTCTTGTTCGTGCCTGAACCATGCCCTCAAGCCGAATATTTTCAAGTTTGATAGCCCGCTGTTTGAAGTAAAAAATTGCTCCAACAATATCAATCAAAATAATCAGTGAAATGACCCAGAAAACCGGCATCTGATAGAAGTAAGGCTTTTGCACAAACAGCATTGCTTCGGCTTCTTCGGAAGGAATTCCTTCACCATTGATTGCCATCACGATAAAAGTGTGTTTTCCTGGCGAAATATTTGTATAAGAGACTGTGCGTTCAGTGCTCGGTAAGCTGAGTGATTCTTCAAAATTAGTAAGCTGATGCTGGAATTGAATTCTTTCGGGGGCATCAAAGCTCAGACCGGTGAATTTTATTACAACACGCTTGGTTCCAGGCTTTAATATGAATTCCTGTGCGCTATGAAGATGTTCAATATTATCGATTGTTACGCTTTCAATGTGTACGAGCGGAGTAACCGAATTTTCGCGATTTTTGATTGGATCATAAACTGCGAATCCGTCAACCATTGCGAACCAGAGACGGCCGTGTGAATCGCAGATGCTTGTTGAAGTGGAAGTTGGGCCGTTTGAATCAAGACCGCCGTTTTTTGTGTAATATTTTGCGCTCGTGATTCGTTCGCCTGTTTGTGCTGATTCAAGAAGTTCTGCCCGTTTTACAGATACGATGCCGTAATTACTTGTGAGCCATAAATCATTTGAAGTGTCCGAAATGATTTGAAATACTGAATCTGTGCCTATTCCATTATCAGAATTGATGTTTTCGTATGAATTTGGAAGCGTATGTGAAGAATCGAATGCTTTTATGTGACTGATTCCGGAACTTGTGCAAATCCAGTATGAGCCGTCCTTATCCTGCTTGATTTTAAAAACTATGTTTCCGATGAGGCCTTCTTCAGAATTGATGTTGGCGATTATTGCCTCGTTTTTCATTAAATAGATACCGCCGCCGTCAGTTCCAATCCATATTATGCCATTAGAATCTTTGTAGAGACACATGACATATTCGTTCTCAAGACCATCAAACTGTTTAAAAGAAGTGATTGTACCGTCTGCGTGAATTATGCTCAGACCAGTGGTTGTGCCGACATAGAATTCATTTGGTGCTGTTTCGAGCGAAACCCTGACTTTATTTCCTGCAAGACCATCATCTGTTGTCCATCTCTTGATTGCACCAGTCCGCGGATTATAGAGGAGCTGTGCCGGTTTTGTGTAGCAGGAGACTAAAATCTGCTCGCTAATGGTTGTTGCAATGTGCCTGATTCGTATGTCTTTGGTTTCTTCGGTCAAGTTGTTTGTAATTTCTTTTTCACCGACATAACAGCGCACACCTCTGTCAGTGCCAATCCAGACTCGGCCAACATTGTCTTCTACTATTGAATTTACTGTTGTATTCAGCTTTGTTACATTGAATTTGCTGTGCGTGAGCTTTCCGATGCCGTTTCGGTCACTGGCGAACCAGATGTGCCCTTCCCTATCGCGGATTATCCGGTTTATCTTTGCGTTTGCTAAATCTTTCTGATGAGCTTCTGCAAAAACTCCTTTATGGAAAGAAACGACACCGCGTTCAGTACCAAAAAGAATTGTGCCGTCATTTGCTACATACATTGAGCAGGTTGGAATTGAATCAAGAATTGTGTTTGATTTAATTCGCTGAAGATTTCCGTTTGAGATTGAAACCAATCCGCTGTCACCCATTGCAATCCAGAAAGTGCCGCTTAAATCCTGAATGATTGATGTGGCAAAATAGTTTCCGAATTCTTTATCAATCTGCGGAATCGTGTGAAAAAGTCCGTCCGAGAAGACAAATAGACCGTTGTCGTTTGAAGTGATTAACCAGATTCTTCCAGCAGTGTCGCAGTAGAAAGTGACAGCGATGATTCCCTTTGAAACAGTGCCCGCCTGAAACTGTGGTGTGATTAAATGACCGCGTGGAGTGAGATAAACGACACCCGCAGCCGTGCCAATCCAGATGTTGCCCTCCCTGTCTTCACACAAAGCACGGACAGAATTGTTGGGCAGACCGTTCTGCTTAGAAAAAGATTTTGAAGTGCCGTCTGGCATGATTTTATGAACGCCTTCATCATTTGAACCGACCCAAAGATTTCCGTTTGAATCTTCGAGAATAGTGCGCACAGAAGAAAACTTTAAATTGTTGTTTCGTGCCCGCCGGATTGTGGTGAAGTTAACACCGTCAAATCGTACGAGACCTTCGTAAGTACCTATGTAAAGATAGCCGTCTTTTGTCTGAGCAATATCTGTTGTGGTGGTGCCTGTTAAGCCGTCAAAAGAATTCCAAGACTGATAGACATAATTATCGAGAAAATCGGTCTGCGCGAATGCAAAATGCGAAAAAAGAATCAAAAAAAGCAGTAAACCCTTTTTTTTCATTCCCTTATTATAAATGCAAAAAACACAATTCACAATGAAAATTTTAATGTCTGTTTTATACAAATTACACTGAATTTTGCAAATTTTCGTAAGTTTTCGTTCTTCTAAAATTGCATGAAACCATTAATACTAATTGCCAACTCAAATTAGGTTTTAAATTTTCAAAACGAGAAAATTCATTATAGAAAAACAATGGAGGATTTCTATGAAAAAAGTTTTTGGAATAGGATATAAGGCTCTTGCTGTTTTGGCATCTGCTTTCTTGTTGTTTAATACTGTCGCTTGTTCAAGTGACGATGATGAGGATGTTGTTGATGACACAATTGTCATTGAACTTAATGATGGTGATGATATCAATGCCGCATGGTCTAAAATTGGCGATTCTGGAAAATATGAAATCAGGCTTGCAAAAGGAACTTATTCAGTAGCAGAAGGCACACAGCTTTCTTATAAAGGTGCTGCTAACATCAAGATTTCTGGCGAGACGACTACAGAATATGGTGCTGATGTAATCATTACGGGAAAAGGTGCTGACCAGTCAGATTCAAAAAAGCGTTGTTTGATGGAAATTCAGGGAACTGGTAACCTTGTTCTTGAAAATGTTGCATTCAAGAGTACATATAAGTATGTAGCAGGTGCTTCAAATACTCAGTGTGAAGTTCTTGGTTTTGATTCAACAGGTACTGTAGCAGCAAATAACTGTTCATTCCTTTCTCATCAGGATACAGTTCGTACAGTTAGTAAGTCTTGGTTCTATCACTGCTATATAGAAGGTGATGTTGACTTCATGTGGTGTGAAGCTGCAAGTCTTGTTGCTTTGTATGAAAATTGTAAAATCAAAGTTGTTGGTGATGAACGACAAGAAGGCTATGTTGCAGCACCTCGATGCAATCTTACAAATAAAGTTTGGAAAGGTCTTGTAGTTTATGATTCAACACTTGAAGTTGCAGATGGCGTTGATGCATATCTTTTTCGCAATCCATGGAGTGTAAACTCAACGATTTACAATAATGCAGCTTTCGTAAATGTAACTATTAACGGCACATTGAATGAAAAACTTGCAAAATCTTCTGCAAACGGTCTTGCTGACCAGCAGTATGTTGGCTGGAAGGTTGATTCTACAATCGGTAATGCTTATGCTTCAAAAGATTCAACAATCGGTGTTCTTTCTGACACGACAAAAGCAAATGAATACTCTGGTCGAAAGGCAATTTTGAACCGCTACTATGATGTTGCAAATTCTAAATTCGTAAAAGATGTTGAAGCAAACTGGGATATTGCTTCTGTAATTTCTGCTAACAAGTGGTCTGTTGCAAATGATTCTTCAAAAGAGCTTCTTGATGGTGAAAAAGAAGTAAAAATTACAACATATACTTTCAATACAGAGTCTGTTGAAGGTGTTACATGTGATGGTTTTGCACTTGAAACTGGAAAAACTCATTATAAAGGTGCCGCTGGTAATACAATTACAATTCCTATAACCGGTAAATGTACTGTTGCTGTGTACGGATATTATTCTGGAAACGGAATAATCAAAGCTGGAAATCAGGGAGATGCAGTTTATAGCTTCAATAATGGTACTACTAATACCGCAATTGAAAAAGATTATATCGTCTATGATTCAACTGCAAGTTCTGTAGTGATTACTGCAACAACACAGAGCTACATCACAAAAGTTGTAATTACTTATGATGATTCAATCACACAGGTTCCTGTTACTAAGCTTGAAGTTAAAGGCGATACCGAGGCATATACTGTGGGTGTTGCATTGAATCTTACAGCTGTTGCAACTCCTTCAAATGCAACAAACAGAGATGTAAAATGGTCTTCAAGCAATGAAACGGTTGCTACAGTCGATGAGAACAGTGGAAAAGTTACTTTCCTTACTGCTGGGGATGTAACTTTCACGGCTACAGCTCGTGATGGAAGCAATGTAACTGGTACAATTTCTTGTTCACCGACAGCAGCAACATGGACTGTTGCTGAATGGTATACAAAGGATCAAACTCTTGCAGAAGAAACTGGTGCCCTTGAAATCGGTACATTCGCTTTCGGTTCAGGCACAGTTTATAAATCTCTAAAAGAAAAAGTTTCAATTAAGAGTATTTCAGGAGATTCAATTGAAACATCAAATGGATTGAAATTGAATGGCTCTGGATTAATGTCTTTTAGTACAACAAAAGCTGCAACTCTTACATTGATTATTGATACCAATACAAGCAATGCTGCTGATCCTGGAGTAAAAGGGGATAAAAGTTCTGATTATGTAGAAGCTGCATCAACAAGCACAAATGACAAACTCAAAACATATATTTATCGTCTTGAGGAAGCCGACACATGGACTGTAAATCGTGGTGCTGCAACAAAAGAAATTAATCCAATTGTTTACGCAAAAGTTGAATATGACGCAGTATGGGATTTCAAAACTGCTTCTCCGGCATCGATTGCAGAAACAAACATTCAGGGAAAAACAGATACTGTTGCAAGCAATATCGATGATGTAGTTCTTACTGTTGATGCTACTTGTAACAATGGAAAACTTGCTTACAATGCTAGTGGCTATGCACAGTTCAATAATGGCACAATCATTAAAGTTCCTGTAAAGAATGTCGGATGTGTAATTACTACTGTATCTTATTCAGGTCAGTCGAAATATGTTTTTGGCGAACCTTCAGATACAAATGTTGCTGACACAAGTACAGATACTGACACATACACTGTAACTGCTGAAGATGTGGCTGCTGGATATGTAAAAATTACTGCTACTGGTGGAGCATACATTTACACCATTTCTTTGACTAACCCACTGTAATCTTTATCTCAGTGCTTACCTCCCGCTGAGTTCCCCCCGTTCATCCGCAAAATCATGGTTGAGCGGGGGATTTTTCTTTTTTCCGTATATTTTTCTTCCGATAATAAAAGCATGAGCACAAGAAAAGCCATATTTTACACTTTTGCATTTTTTTTATTCGTTTTGATTGTTCCCCAGTTGTGTGCACAGAATGAAGTTTCCATGTCGCCAAGTGAAGCCGCAATTGCACGGCAAAAACTTGTTGAATATTCAAAGAAGTTCATCGGTAAGCCTTATGTTTCCGGGGGAATCGGACCGAATTCTTTTGACTGTTCGGGTTTGATTTTTACTGTTTCGAGGGAAGCAATCGGACATCAGTTGCCGCGTACAACGAAAGCTATTTACAATTATTGTAAGGAAATAGACGCAAATACGCGGGAAGCAGGCGATTTAGTCTTTTTTAAAACAACGACCAGCGGTGATATTTCTCATGTCGGACTTTATATCGGGAATTCTCAGTTTATTCATGCGGTGAGCGATGGCCCGAATACAGGTGTCATAATTTCTTCTTTAAAAGAATCATACTGGAAATCTCATTATTTCTGTACGCGCCGTTATCTTCCGGCTTCAAAGTCTGATTTGCTTGCAGATTCAGACCCAAAAAGCTATCCTGAACGCGTAATTGCAAAAAATAATACCAATTCTACAACGAATTCAGGAACGAAATATGTCCGTTCTTCAAATGATTCATTCCTGAAATCCCTTGTTGTTGATACATCTGTTTCTTTGGACTGGAGCTTTTTTACGCCTGAGTATTTCCGTCTTAACAGCCGTGGATTTGATTTTATGGTTCATGCAAGATATGCGGGGCAGACAATTCAGCCTGGATTTGGAACATATTTCCGCTATGATTACGGCACGAAAAATTTTCAGATTCCGATGGTGCTTTCTTTGACTTTGAATGAATTTTTCAGGGTTTTTGCAGGTCCGGTAGTCTCTTTTGGCTCCCCTACTCTTCCTGGAAAATCTACCTACAAAATTAAGAATTCATTCTTTCCTGGAATCATCGGTGCTTGTTTCAGTACGCCGGATTTGAAGGTCGGAAAAACATCTTTGTCTTTGGTTCAGGATATTCATTACACGGTCTTCAATGACACTGATGGAAGTGCGCTCACTTTTTCAAAATCAATACCTGCCGGTTTAACCTTTGCCTCTGGAATTCGTGTAACTCTTCCGCTCAAAAATGTTTTATAATATGAAAATGATAAGAAAATCACTCCCAATTGCCTTGTTTTCGCTTTCATTGCTGTTTACCTCGTGCTTGCCTCAAATTTCTGTAAAGGCAGGCAATGGCGATGAAGCAACAATTTTTTTTTCTACAGGTTTTTCTGATTTAACTGCAAAAACACTTCAAACTTTGACAGGTGCAGACCCTAACGCACCTCTTTTTAACAAGGATGATGTAATTGCTGTTTTAAATTCGGCTGGCGCAAAAAATACAAGTGCTTCTCTGCCCAAGCCCACGGAAATCGCGGCAACAGGTTTGCTCCCTTCGCTTTCGGAGCATCAGATTTCTATGGCCGGCTTGGTCACAAAGACAGAAAAATCGCTTACGGTTACGATTGGTCCGAAGCAAATTACAACCTTTTATGATTTTTTGAGCGAGGATGCAAAATCTTACCTTGATTTGATGATGATTCCTGCTCTTCTTGGTGAAAAAATGACTGCTGCAGAATACAGGGAATTGCTTGCATCAATGTACGGTCCGACTTTTGCTGATGAAATTGTCGAAGGGAAACTTACCATAAACCTTTCAAGCCCAGACGGAAAACGGAAACTAAAAGAAACGGTCACGCTTGGCGAACTTCTTACCGCTGAAAAAGAATACAGCTGGAAGATTGATTTTTAACCGAAGAAAGCAATCTTCCTGATTCTATTTGACACTCATTTTAAACACTCCGTCCCAGTTTTTCTGTGGCGGATTGCTTTTAAAATGGTTTATTCTGTCCAGGAACACAATTGACGGCAAATCATTATATTTTCCTGCACATTCACCGAAGAATTTTTCACTTTCTGTCCATTTTTGCTCTCTGTAGGCTTGAAGCCCGTTTTCAAACAGTTCCTTAATTTCAAGCAATTTTTGATCTGCCTTGTTTTTGGAAGCGCGAGACTTTTGCTGAAGAATTTCATAAATTCTGACAGGTTCAGTTTTTCCTTTTACCGTGATGAAATCCAGCTCCCGGCAGATGAACTGGTTTCGCAATTTTTGGTAAACCGCATCCGAGATGATAGATTTTGAGCCGTAAGCTTTGTTTGCACTTTCAAGCCGTGCTGCCAGATTTACGACATCGCCGATTGAAGTAAAGTCTCTGCGAGTGCTTGCTCCAACAGGTCCGAAGGTTACTTTTCCTGTGTTGATTCCAATTCCGATTGTGACATAAGCTGTGCCGTTTTCCATGGCTCTTTTTTGTTCTTCCCGCATTGCAGAACGAATTTCCATCGCTGCTTTGCAGGCATTGATTTCTTTTCTTGGACCAGAGAAAAAAGCCATCATTTCATCGCCGACAAATTTGTCTACATCACCGCCGTTATCAAGGATAATCTTTGTTTCGATTTCGAGATAACGGTTAAGGATTTCAACTACCTGTTTTGGCTCCAAACCTTCGCATAGTGAAGTAAAACCACGGATGTCTGTGAAAAGGAAACACAAATCGCGTGAAATAGAACCCCTTTCGTCTCCGCTGCCAACTTTTTCAGCATGTTGAAGCGTAGAAAATGAGATGTATGGCATGATTCCACGGATTAGGTCGACCATTTCACGGATTTCGAGCGATAAATCCTTGATTTCATCATTTGTTTTGATTGTGTCAGAAAATACGAGTGCGTTGGAAGCGTTTTTTGCCGAGCCGCCCATGATTTTTTCTATTGAACGGGAAGTTTTCCGAACATTCTTTCGCAGGAAAAGCAAAGGATTGAATATGAAATCGGCAAGCAAAATTGAAAAAATTATCGAAAGATAGAGGAATGCCGAAATAATTGTGAATACGAAAATTTTGGTGCGGAAATATTGCCGCATGAGAACCTGCTGCTTATAAGTGACGATTGAGAAGCCCACCAGTTTTCGCCCCTCTTTTCTAGCGAATGAGACAGGATAAATGTACTTACAGGTTTTGTTTGCCTTATTGAAGACATAGCTCGTTCTATATGCGCCGGTTTTGTATCTTTTCAGATAATCAACAACCTGTTCTGTTGAAAGAGATTTTTCAGATTCGTCTATTTTTTTTGGACTTGTTGTTGTGTAAGCAAGAATAGTGAATTCGGGCAGCTCAGTGGTATTTTCCCAGTTTTCAAGATAAACGCTCGCTTCTTTGTCTCTTGTTATGATTATGTCAATTCGTTCAAAAGGTGTTTCAGCGTATTTGTTTGTTTCGCTTTGTTCGGCAAAAAAGGCCGCGATTTTTTCGTTTTCTCCGTCAGCAGAATCATAAACTGCGGCAGTCTGTTCCGCCTGAGTTCTTCCGACATCACTTACCGCTTCAGTGAACATTTTTTTATAGCTTCCGAGAATCAGGAACATGAAGGCAAGCAAGATTACGATAATCGTGCCAATGATTACAAATGTGAATTTCGTTTTGATTGAAAGCCGTCGTACTCGGTTCTTAAAGTGCTTATGAAAAGCGGAAAAGCCTTTTTTTGTAAAAAGAATTGAGATTTTGGAAACAGGATTTTTCTCAGCATCCTTTTCCCGCATTTTGAGAAATTCTTCGTATTCAGAATTTGAGTGGCGGTGAGAGTAAATTCCGTAAATGACGAAAGAAAGTTGTGTGAGAAAAGCAATTGCAAAAGTAACATATATATAGAAAGGAAGATTCAAAAACCACTCTAAACAGTTGGCATTTGCAGCAACGCAGATTGCACCACAAAATAAGAAGATAGAAAGGCTTGCCAGGGTGAGCGGAAAACAAAATTTTTTGAGATTTATGCGGGTTTTCTTTTTGAGGATAAGCGAGATGATTATAAAAATCGCCGTGAATGGAAGCAGATAAATAAGCCAAAGAAAATATTTGATGAAAGGAAAGTCGAGCGTTAAATTTGGATCAAAAGGCAGCCAGAATGTAAAAATAAGAATGATTTCAAAAGAACTTTCGTAAAGATTAAGAGGCGCAATACTGACAGGTGCTAAAAAAAACGCCGTTAGAAGAAAAACCGGCAACAAACGGAGGATTAGCTCCGAAAAAGATTTTTTGTTCATGTTAAAAAAAGTTCCCACGCGCACGAGAATAGCATATTTCGGAAGATTTCTCAATTAAATGAATGTGCTCAATTTGTTGACAGCAAATGATGGCACACGCGTAAAGGAGTTTTGACAATCGGCCGTATATTCAATATCATTTTCTGCATGAAAAAACAGGAATCTCATTCACGGCATGAAAAAATTCAAATTCTCTATGAAGACGAAAATATTTGTGTAATCAATAAGCCAGTCGGAATTCTCAGCGTACCAAGTTATGGAAACGAAAAATCTGTACTTGGTGTCCTTGAAGAAATCATGCGTAAAAAGGGTTCTTATTCTTCAAAACACCGTCCCTTTGCAGTTCACAGGCTTGACCGCGAAACCAGCGGAGTCATGATGTTTGCAATGAACGAAAATGCTCAAAAGATAATCATGGATTCCTGGCACAGCATGGTGACAGAGAGACTTTATCGTGCGGTGGCAGAAAATCCCAAAAATCCAAAGAAGAGACTTCCAGTTTCAGGTTTGATTGATGATGATTTGGCTTTCAATGCGAATAATGTAGGTTATGTTCCAGAAAAAAAATCTGGCAAATCTGATTTAAACGACGGCAAAAAATCACAGAAAACTGTTCCTGCCCGCACGCATTTTACTACTATTCTTTGCGGACCGACACATACGCTTTTTGAACTTTCATTGGATACAGGAAAGAAAAACCAGATTCGTGCACATCTTGCTTCAAAAGGATATCCTCTCGCCGGAGACAAAAATTTCCGTGCTAAAACCGATAATTTTCATCGTCTTTGTCTGCATGCACGCACGCTCGAATTTACGGACCCATTCACAAATCAAAAGAGATGCTTTGAGGTTCCGGAGCCAGCTGAATGGAAATCTTATGTTGAAAAAGGTGATTTGCACCCTGCCCTTCCAGCCTGGATTTCAGTACGACAGTCTGACATAAACAAAGCCAAAACTGTCGTACCGGCAAAAAGGCGGCTTAGTGCAAAAGAAAAAGCCCATATGGATTTTATTGCTCAGGGCAAACGGCGTTAGTTTATAATTCTGCTACGGCAAGCATCAAATCATAAGGTGTCATGGCAAAATCGCACTTAATTTTGTGTGAAGCGAGTGCATGTGCCAGTGATGCCGTGATTGCAGAATCGACGGTTTTTCTGTGCTGAGCAAGCAGCGCTGCAACCATTCCGCTCAAAACATCCCCGCTGCCACCTTTTGCAAGGCAAGGCATTCCAAACGGATTTATGAACATCTTGTATTTGAATCCATCGAAATGTGCGATTACAGAATTTGCACCTTTGAGGATGACTGTCTTTTTGGGGAATTTACGGCAGAACTTTTCAAGCAAATCTAAGCGGTTTACGATGCATTCTTCGATTGTAAAATCACCCAAATCACAGTTTTTGAGGATTGCCTGAAATTCTTTTGGATGCGGAGTGAGGACAACGCCTTTTTCTTTCTTTTCGAGGAAAGTCTTTAATCCGCTTGCATAGCAGGCATCGGCATCAATTACGCATTTGATATTTGAGTGCTCAAGGATATAGTCGAAGTAATGCTGTGCTGCTTCATCATTTAGACCTAACCCCATACCGAATGCAATTGCCGTTGTTTTTTCGGGAATTTCGGATGAAACCATGAGTTCCGGGAAAATATCAAGGCCCTTTTTAGATGTATGCCTGTGAACGAGAGTAACAAGGCCTGCACCAAAACGGAGCGCAGCACTTCCTGCGATTGCAGCGGCTCCCTGTTTTTCACCAGAGGCAATAGCTACATGCCCGAATGAGCCTTTGTTTACATTGCAGAATGGACGATGCGGAAGGAACAGGTCACTTTCTTCGAGCAGCATTCCTTTGACGAGATTTGAATTGTTTGAGTTTTCATACAGGCGGCGGTTTACGCCAAGTTCAGCGCACTGAATTTCGCCAACGAAATCTTTTGCTGCGTCACTGTAGAGACAAGTTTTTAATGCACCCATTGTGACTGTTAAATCAGCGATGAAAGCACCGTCAGCGACAGTACCATCTTCACGCAGACCTGTAGGAACATCACAAGCGATTCTGAAACATTTGCATGCATTCATGTCTCCAAGTGTTCCCTGAGTTTTTTCATCAAGGTCGTCATGGAAACCGCTTCCGAAAACGCAGTCTACGATAATATCAGTGAATCTTAAATCATAAAAAGACAAATCTTCGCGCTTGACGAATCGGACGCCACATTTTTCGGCTCGTTCTGCCTGGAGTTTACAAAGAGGACTTTTGGGTTCGCGGAATTGAACTATGCTGACATCGTAGTCAAAACGAAGCTTTCTGGAGAGCGTGTAACCGTCTGCACCATTATTGCCTCCACCGCAAAGTATGAGAATTTTTTGCGGTTGTCTACGGTCGCCGCTAAGAGGATATGGATGACGCACGGCATTTTCAAGAGCCATTGCGGCATTTTCCATCATGATTTCTTCAGTAATGCCATAAGCAACACGGCAAGACGCGTCCAGTTTTTGAGTTTCCAAGTACAATTTCTGCATACTATTCTATTGTAAACCCAAAATCAAAATCTTGCAAAAAATTTTTTTGAAAGTTTGCCGAAAAATCGCTTTTAATCCGGGCGATGATTTTTTGTTTTGCACGAATCTGGGCATTCTGGTAGGTTGGTGAGCCTTCCCTGCCAGTTATGCTCAAAGGAATCAATGTTTCGCCGGAAAATGTATCGTTTAAGCTTGCTTCGAGCGCATATTCGCAGAATTGAGTTTGGGCATTTGAGCTTGCACTTTGATTGAAATGTATTTTGCAGTCGATTACATATCTTTCGTTTGAGCCGTTTGTCGTGTTAAATCCGAAGGATGACATTACTTCCTGAAAAGCTTTTGTCACTCTTCCGTCTGAATCTTCGCTCTCATTGCTTAATTTTACGCAGATAGGGATTTTTTCTGCCATTTCGGTTTTCATTTTATGAATCTGCACGGGTGTTGATATTGAATCAAATTTTTTTGCAGCGGAAGGATTTAGAACGACGAGTCTTTTGAGGTATCCTTCATTTATTTGTGCGACTTCTTCTGCAAAATCAAGGCGTGAAAAATTTAAGAGCGTGTTTGGTTCTTTTTCGCTGGAAATCTGCTTTATAATAGAAGAAATTTCATTTTGATTTTTTTCAATCATGCCGGAATAGATTTGAGTGCCTTTTTCACGGCTCATTACGGCGAGCGCGTAGAATTTGCCTTCTGATTTTGATTCAAAGAATTCCGGAATTTCAACGGCAATCACATCATTCTGGTTGACTTCTCGGAGCAAGTCTTGTTCAAGGGCAGCTGCTTCTGAATGTGCGACCAGGCCGGCACTCTGAGCCATTTCCATACGATGCGAAGCGTTTGTTGCGGAAGAAATATTCTGGCCGAACATGGAGACCAGTTCATTGATAGCATCGATTTGTGCGGAACGCTTTTGAGCTGCGGTACCAATTCCTATGAGGTAAGCTGACTTTGGATAAGAAGCGGAGCTTCCGGTAATCACCCAGTCTGGAGCTGATTTTGCGGATTTTTCAGAATTGGCGGTTGATGCGCATGAAATCATTGAAAGCGAAGAGCATAAAATCAGCATGGAACGGACAAATTTTTTGCAAAGCAACGAGTGAATGGCATTAATCTTGTTTTTTGGGTAAAAAGTTACTTTTGACATGACGACTCCACTAATACAGTTTTATCTTTTTTGACTTCGATATTATTGAATTCTTCTTCTGCTATGATTGTACCACTTTTTGAAAGATATTGTACTTTAAATGAATAAATTCCTGGATCCAGTTCGATTCCACCGGCATAAGATTGTGCGGGAAGCGCGTATACCTGCCGAATATCAGCCGTTTCTGTTTTATCAATCTGGTCGATTGCTTTGGCAGCAGTCAGATAGGTTGTCGCATAGGCCGCAATAGTCAGAATATTCTCATCATTTTTTACGGCATCTTCTGCAAAAAGGAGTGTGGCTGTTCCCCCTGCGATAGCGGCAAATTTCTTTACAATGCTTCGTTTTACGCTTCGGGAATATGCTTTTCTGGCTTTTGAGTTAACATCCTGTCGGACGGCATAATTAAAATCTTCAAGAAGGGTAAGATTTTTGCTTTTTGATGAGCCTGCATTGCCGTTTGTAAAAACAATGCGAACGGAATCGATTGAATTTTGTGGCATCTGAATGATTTCGTTTTTGCCTGGGTAAATCATGAATGAAGGACCGTAGCCAATGACTGGAGCGACAAAAGGCTTTAGAACCGTTTGTGGTGCAGGAAATTCAGG
The DNA here is from genome assembly GCF_946187725.1 of uncultured Treponema sp. GTDB lineage: Bacteria > Spirochaetota > Spirochaetia > Treponematales > Treponemataceae > Treponema_D. The sequence continues at coordinate 46,688 of NZ_CAMHSK010000005.1, read as the reverse complement.
ATAGACGAATTCCAAATCAAAAGGCGGAACATAAACAAAATGTTTTCTTGTCGGGAATTGAATTCCAGGGAATGGTCCGATTACAAGTCTTCTTTCCCCTCTTCGGCCGATAAGCCCTGAAAAAGCGAGGATATCAAGACGGCCTTTTCCGTCTGAAATTTGGTATTCTGAGGCGGTATCGAAATTCGGATTCAGATTTTGCAAAACCCGCGAATCTGATTCAATATTCCAGCTGTTATTTACGCTGTCATCCATCATTCCAAAAACAATGCTCAGATAGCGTGCCGTTGCAGAATCCCGGAAAATGTCGGAATCATCAGGCTTTTTGGGAGTGTTCTGGATGACTTTAGAAGTGTCGAGATTAAGTTTTTGATATGTATCTGCTATTTCGATAGGACTGTCATCATTTTTAATCCATTCGCCGTATTCTATAAGATATTTTCGCTGCTTTTCATTGAGTCTTCGAACTTCGACGGCGGCTTCTTCAATGTTTCCGATGTTATAATAGTTGAGTGCGTTGAATATGTTGATGTAAATGTACTCGTAAGGAGTGCCCTGATATTCTTCAGCATTTTCGTTTACGACAGCTGCGGCAAATCCTCTTGTGATGCTTTTTGTGACCGCATCGTCCATCAGTCGGTCTGTTTCGTTTAAGATTGAAAGTGAAGAATTATAGTCTTTTTGATAATGCCGTATCATCGCGAGGTCAAAATTGTCGCGGATTTTATCAGAGTTTCCTTTTTTTGAATTTTTTCGTTCGAGGGTAGAAATACATTGATTGTAATCACCTGCGTCCAGATGTGAGAGATAATCGTTCGTGGACATCTTTGTTGACGCACATGATATAAAAAAAGAGGATGTTACGAATACGAAAAAGGCCATTCGGAACACAGACAGATTGTTTGTTTTGCCCGATTCTGAATGGCGTTTTGTGGCAGAAAGGCCCATAGATGATTAGAGTTTTCGTGAAGCCTTTCTGATGTACTTGCTGAGGTATTTTTCGCCCTGCCACAAGATTTTGTTTGATTCAATGTCGATTAACTGTGCATCAACCTGATAGGTTCGGACTGCTTCTGTTCCTGATTCATCAACATGAGAATAAACTGTGCCCTGCAGCATGAAATCAGCGGCAAGTTCATTTCCGATTGATTTTGCGGTTTCGTAGGCATTTTCGGCCTGATCAACCTTTTCTGCACGAAGTTCAAGCCGCTGCTCGCTGTCAGCAACAAAGTCCATTACATCACTGTTGATTATTGCTGTCTGGAAGCGTTTGGCGACCATCGCCGTATCGATATGTTCACTGCTTTTGTTGGAGATTTTTCCTACGATTGCGACTGGGGCTCGGTTTTTTGTTGTTTTGAATGCCTGAACCCGTGGTGAAGCGATGCAGCTTGAAATCAGCTCTTCGCACACCATTTTGATGTCATTTTCGTTCCAATAACCGGAAATGTCTTTTACATCCGCCCCTGATTCGTAGCGTTCAATTCTTGAAGTGGAACCGCATGAAATCAAAGATACAAGGGCGAATGTGGAAATGATTAAAGCGAATTTTTTCATTATGCCTCCTGAATTATTTCGGAGGCATACACAAAATTATTTTTTTGTTGGCTGGATATGAGCAGCACCGAGTACTGAGCCAACGAGAGCGGCAATCAAACCAATAACTACGAGATAGCTTCCGATTGAAGCATATCCGAAGAAAGGAGTAACTGCTTCTTCGTAATAACCAGCGTAAGCTCCGAATTCATCACTGAGAGCCGGTGCAGTTCCGATTGCAGAAGCAATGCCGAATGCAAGGGCAATCAATGTAACAATTATATCACCAATGATACTTTTTGTAATGAAAAATAATGCGATTCCTGCAATTGTACAGAGCCAAACTGTTACAAGGAAAGTTGCATTATAGGCAGTTGGTGCACGGTTTAAGTAAGAAGCAGCACCAAAAATGTTTTTGAGGTAAGTTTTGGTCTCAACTTCATCATCGAAGTCCAAGTCGTCAGAATCATCGCTTTCGTTGTCGCTCAGAAAATCAATTTCTTCGTGTTCATAGTTGTCATAGCTTGTAGTTGCAGTAACAGCCTGCTCTTTATCGGCAGGGATTTCATCCTTAACATAAACTGTTGGAATCATGAATCCGATGAAAGCAAGAGCCATACCGGCAAGGAAAATTTTGCGGTCAATAGAGCGCTCTTTCTTCAATTTGTCTAAATATTGCATTGTATTAACATGCCCCCTTTTGCAAGAAATCAATATGATTGATAATTATATCCGATTTTAACCATTTATCAATCAAAGTTTTTGTACTATAATGACCACTATGAGTACAATATACGACAAAGCACTTGAAAAACATGTAGAATGGAAAGGCAAAATTTCAACTGAATTGAAGATGCCTTTGGAAAATCGGGATGACCTCTCCGTGGCATATACTCCTGGCGTTGCGGAACCGTGCCGTCAGATTCATAAAAACCCAGATGACGCATATAAATACACCTGGAAGGGAAACACTATCGCTGTTGTTTCGGATGGAACAGCTGTTCTTGGCTTGGGCGACATTGGTCCTGCCGGCGGATTGCCTGTAATGGAAGGAAAATGTGTTCTTTTCAAGAAATTTGGTGGAGTTGATGCGGTTCCTCTCTGTATCGATACAAAAGACCCTCAGGAAATCATCAAATTCTGCAAGCAGATTGCACCAACTTTCGGCGGAATCAACCTTGAGGACATTTCTGCTCCTCGCTGTGTTGAAATCGAGCGTGCTTTGATTCGTGATTTGGACATTCCTGTTTTCCACGATGACCAGCATGGAACTGCAATTGTCGTTACTGCAGCTATCATGAATGCGCTCAAACTCACTGGCAAAAAAGCTGAAGATTGTAAACTCGTAGTTTCAGGTGTTGGGGCTGCAGGTTCATCAATTATGCGGATGTTGTACAAATTAGGCATTAAAAAAATCTACGCTTTCGGAAGTAAGGGAATCATCCTCAAAGAAGATTACGATAAATACGACTTCCTCAAAAAAGAAATCACAGAATTTACAAATCCTGAAAACAAGCGCTTGACTCTTGCAGAAGCTATGGTCGGTGCAGATATTTTCGTCGGTGTTTCTGTTCCTGGTGTTGTCACCGAAGAAATGGTCAAATCAATGGCTCCAAAATCAATCGTTCTTCCAATGGCAAATCCTGAGCCAGAAATCACTTACGAAAAGGCAAAGGCTGCCGGTGCTTACATCGTTGGTACAGGTCGAAGCGACTATCCAAATCAAATCAATAATGTTCTTGCTTTCCCAGGGCTTTTCCGCGGTGCGCTTGACTGCCGTGCACGAAAAATCACCGAAGAAATGAAGATTGCCGCAGCACGCGGACTTGCATCATTGATTAGTGATGAAGAACTTTCTCCAGACCTTGTTATTCCAAGTGCATTTGATGAGCGTGTTGCTCCAACTGTAGCAAAAGCTGTTGCCGAAGAAGCCAGAAAAGCTGGTCTGGCAAGAATATAGGATTTTTAGAAAATGAATATCCGGATTCTTGAAATGCCTCTTGATTTTGGTGCAAGCCGTCACGGTTCAGATATGGGCCCGTCGGCAATTCGTCTTGCAGGAATCAAAGAGCGGCTTGAAAGTCTTGGTCATAAGACCGTGCGTTATTTTTCGCCAATGCAAATTAATCCTCAGGAGTACGAGTCTGTCGGCAATCCAAAGGCAAAGTACCTTGGGCCAATTGTACGGGCAAACACTCAGCTTGCTGAAGAAGTAGAAAAGGCTGCGCTGGAAGGTGATTTCCCGCTTATTTTGGGAGGTGACCACTCGATTGCTTTAGGTTCGGTTGCGGGCCTCTCTGCCGCATATCAAAAAAAAGGACTTCGTTTTGGTGTTCTTTATGTTGATGCTCACGGCGATTTTAATACCGATGAAACTTCTCCAAGCGGAAACATTCACGGTGAATGTATGTCGGCAAACTGCGGCTATGGTCTTCCTGATTTGACGAATTTGTACTTTGAAGGACGAAAAGTTGACCCGCGCAATGTCTGCTATGTTGGTCTTAGAAGCATTGATGAAGGCGAGCGGAAGTTGATGAAAGAGGCTGGTGTTACGGTTTACACAATGACTGATATCGACCGCCATGGATTCAACGAGGTTGTCCGTCATGTGCTTCGTTTCTTCAAGCGAAAAGTTGATGCGGTTCATGTCAGCTTTGATATGGACTGTCTTGATCCGATGTATGCACCTGGAACAGGCTATCATCTTCCTGCGGGCATGTCGAACCGAGAAGCACTCCTTTTAATGGAAGAAATGTATGATTTAGGCTTGGTTCGTTCTGCTGAAATTGTTGAAGTCAATCCTGTCCTTGATGTACGGAATCAGACGGCAGCATTCGCGGTTGAACTTGTAGCAAGGCTTCTTGGCGAGAAGATTTTTTAGGGCGTAATCAACTGTCTGGCGCCCTTTCGCCCTTCGCTAGCGCTCATTGCACCGTTCGCTTTGCTCACTAAGCAACTTCGGGGCTACACGGCTGGCGCCACTTTTACGGTAAAATACACAATCCTTTGCCTCGGAACACAGATTCCGGGGCATTTTTTTTCGCCGTGTAAAATTCGCCCATATAAAACCAGCCGATTTTGCCGTTTGCGAGCGGGATTTTTTCTCCGCCGAGCCAGAAAATTTTTGAGTTGTTTGAGCTTGTCGAAACCACTGGTTTTTTAAATTCTTCGTCTCGTTTTGCTTCGTATTTTTCAATCTGTTTGGCGATAAAATCTCTGCTGACGCTTGGTTTTGCAACAGGAAAATCGAACCATTTCTGAACATTCTTTTCCAGGTCACATCCGTGCATCCATTGATTCAAAGAGAAGTCCAGGGCATTACCGTATTTTTCGGATTTTTTTTCACCTTCAAAGTGAAGTCCGTTTTTGGCAAAAAGAGGTGCGTTCTGTTTTTCCTGCGGATCAATTGGTTTAAGGTCAGTTATTTTGCCTTCTTTCCATTCCTTGTAAACCCTTGAATGTCGTGTGAGCACGAATTTGTGCCAGAAGCAGGAATCCAAGAGTCCGTTGGCGTAAAACTGACGCAGGGTTTCCATTGAATTGATTAAATCCTGTTCTTTTTCCCACCAATAGCCGTAAATCATGTAGGCATGAACGAGAATACCGGCTTCCTTGAAAGCACAGCATGCGGCCACAATTGATTCCAAGTCCGTGCCCTTGTGGATTGCAGAAAGGCCGTTCCCCGTTGCTGATTCAAGACCCGCAGAAACACCTATTAAACCGCCGTAAGCCAAAAAATCTGCAACATCGCGGGTAAATGATTTTTCAAAGCGTACATTTCCCCACCAGGTAATCGGCGAGCCGTGAGCAATATTCTCGCGGGCAAACTGAATCATCATGGCGGGCGGCATTGCTTCGTCTACAAAGTGGATTCCGTAGATGCCTTTTGCCTTGCACTGAGAAAGCAGGCCTTCATATAGAGCGTGGATGTTAGTCGGACAGTAGCCTTTAACATAATCCAGCGTAACATCGCAGAAAGCGCATTTGTGCCAGTAACATCCGTGTGCCATGTAAGCCTTTATCCATGCACCGTCAGACCAGAGCCTGTGCATCGGGTTCGTGTCATCAATAAGACGCGGATAAAGCGAAAAATCAATGTCTGAAAAATCAGGGATTAAAGAGGAAGTAACATCTTTTTCATCAAGAAGAGCTTCCTGGTATTCAGGAGAGTTTTCGTCAGAAAGCGGCGGAATAACCTCATTTCGAGTGAATTGCCGCAACTTGAAAATAGGAAGTGCGTGCTTGTGCTCCGCATCTTGCAGACTCAATAGTTTATTATAGCTTGCATATCCCCTGTCGTAGCTGATTGCATCGCAGTAATTGGCCAGCAAGAGTTCTTGTGTGTCGCGTAGTTCCGTGTTCACGAATCCGCCGCCAAAACAGACATAAACCGAATCGCCGAAGTGTTTCTTGAAAAATCGCCCTGTTGCAAGAGCCGCCGCAAAAGTTCCCGCAAAAGGAATTGAAATAAGTACGAGAGTTTTTGCTGGGGATTTTAACTGCTCACTGCTTACTGCTACTTGCTCACTAATAATTTCTAATTTCTCATTCCTGATTGTTAATTGTTGTAGCAGTGGTTCGTAAAATTCTTTTATAATCGGGGAATCCGCACCCTTTGCAACTTCGGCAAAACTTGATTCACTCACAGTAAGGCTTTCGGCATAGCGGACGAGCGAAAAATTCTTGTCGAAGGCGATTGAAATAAAATCTGCCAAATCTGCGAGGGCATAACTTGCAAGCGAACGGGCATCATCTGTCGTCAAATCGTGATTTAAATTCTCAAGGTAAGATTCCATTCGTGAGCCACGCGGAACATGGGCACCGAAAACGAATCTGTGTGCATTTTCGTAACCAGAAGAAAGGTCGTGATTTTTTCCGGGGCGCAAAATCGCGGTAATGAAATCTATCCATTGAATCCACAAATCTTTTTGACTGATATAACGCCGCAAATTGAAGGCAGTCGCAGTGTCTCCGGTTTTTTCAGCTTTATCAGCAAGATTTAGGGCATTTTCTGAGCAAAGTGAAAAAAGCTTGGTCAGTCCTTGCCGTGAAAAAATTTTATAGAAAAGGGAAATGTTTAAATCGAGCCATGTCGTTTTATGGCCAAGAGATTTGAAAAATGCAGAGAGATATGCGCCGCTTGGGTAAGCCGTGTTGAGCTGGGCGATTGGCGGTTGCAGAATCAGAACATTCATTCTTATTGCCTCCCTTAAAACTCCCAGAATCTGTTTACTTCGAGTGAAATTCGGCTTCCGACACGCAGGTTTTCAGAACTGATTGTGTCGAAATCAGCGGTGACGATTTCCTTGCTTTCAGTCGAATTCGTTTGAATTATGAATCGTGTTTTGCTGCCCAAAAACTGTTCAGAAAGAATTGTGCCGTTTATGAAGATTTTATCGGCAGGAATCAGGCTTTGATCTGATTTTACTGCATCCTGGGCAATTTTAAACCATTCAGGTCGAATCATCAGTTTTTGTTCGCCTTTAGTTATGAAATTTGCCTTGCCGACAAAATCTGCGACAAATTGATTTTTAGGCTCAAAGTAGATTTCTCGCGGACTGCCTTCCTGAAGAAGTTTTCCTTCGTTTAGGACTGCAATTTTTGTTGAAAGAGAGAGGGCTTCTTCTTGATCGTGCGTGACATAAATCGTGGTGATTTTAAGCTTTTGCTGGATTTCTTTAAGCTCTTCACGGACTTTTGTGCGGAGCTTTGTGTCTAGTGAAGAAAGCGGCTCATCCATCAGAAGGAGTTTTGGCTTCAAGACAAGGGCGCGTGCAAGAGCAACCCGCTGCTGCTGTCCGCCGGAAAGTTCGTTTGGAAAGCGTTCAAGCAGGGATTCTATTCCCAGTGAATATGCGGTCTCTGAAACGAAATCCTGAATCTCGCTCTTTGAATACGATTTTTGAATTTTTAGGCCGTAAGCGATGTTCTGTTCGACCGAAAGGTGTGGAAAAAGGGCATAATCCTGAAAGACCATTCCGACTTTTCGCTCGTTTACTTCGATTCCTGCCTGATTGATGCCGTCAATGAGGATTTCGCCGGACTGCGGCTGCAAAAATCCCGAAATCAAGCGAAGAAGCGTGGTTTTTCCGCAGCCACTAGGCCCTAAAAGCGTGGTGAAACTGCCTTCTTCAACTTTAAGAGAGATTTTATCTACTGCGACAGTGTTTCCAAATGAGAAAGAAAGGTCTTTTAGTTCAAGTTTTGCGTTCATTTGAAAAACTCCATGAGCTTTGTAAGATTTTCCTGTGCAGCAAGCCGACCCAAATCATAAACCCGTTGAAGTTCATTTGGATTCTTTTCAGTGCGACTGATTCCGAGCGGTTCTGGCGGGCATAAGACAAAGCATTTTGCATTCCGCTCCTGCTCGAAAACATAGGCTTTTTCCTGATTGTAAACTTCGTGACGGTGAAGCATTGCTTCATAGAGCTTAGGATACTTTCGGAGCGAGAATTTCATGTATTTTAAGGAAGGACTTGCCTCTTTTACGAATTCACGCGGCTGGGTGAGAATGACAAGATTCTTTTCGTAGCCCATGTCTTCAAAAGCCTTGAGAGGAATTGAATCAGTCATGCCGCCGTCTAAAAGTTCATAGCCGTCAACTTTGACAACACGAGACACAAGAGGCATGCTTGCACTGGCGCGCATCCAGGTCAAATCAGTTTTATCACAGGTTGGAAGTTCTTTATAAACAGGTTTGCCTGTCTTGCAATCCGAGGCAACAGCATAAAATTTGAGAGGATTTGAACGGTAAGTTTCGTAGTCAAAAAGGTCGAGCCGGTTTGGAAGAATATCGTAACAAAATTCGGCCCCATACAAATCACCAGTCAGGATAAGAGAGCGGAAAGAGCAGTAACGCCAGTTGTGCGAGAATTTTTTGTTGTATCGGATAGCACGGCCAATCTGCTTTGACTTGAAGTTGCATCCAAAAGTAGCCCCTGCTGAAACACCGATAGCACCGTCAAAAGAGATTCCATTTTCCAACAAAACATCGCAAACGCCCGCCGTGAACATTCCACGCATTGCGCCGCCTTCCATTACAAGACCATTCATGCGGAAAAGTATATCAGAAAAGTAGGTTTGTTTATAGCAGAAAAGTTTACAGATTAAATCATTCGTGTTATATTGAGGGAAGATTCCTGAGAATCAAGGAGAAATTATGACAGCGACAGTAACAATTCAGAATGCAAACAAAACTCTCATCGATGCAATCAAAAGTTTAGTCAAACTTTCTCCGTCTGCTCATCTTTCAATCAAAAAAACGGCGAAAGATGACTTTTACAACGAAGAAAATATTCGCCACCTCGAAGAATTGAAACGCCTTGATGATGAAGGTAAGTTGAAATTCACAAAACATGACTTGATTGAGGTGTAAGCATGAATAAAGTTTGGACAGATGAAGCTTGGGAACAATATTTGTATTGGCAGACTCAAGACAAGCGAACTCTAAAGAAACTGAATAAACTTCTTGAAGATATTGACCGCAATGGTAACAACGGAATCGGGCATCCTGAACCGCTTAAAGACAATCTTTCAGGTTTGTGGAGTCGTGAAATTGATGAAAAAAATCGACTGATTTATAAAATTGACGGTGATTGCGTGCGGATTTATCAGTGCAAAAACCATTATAGTGATAAATAACAAGACCTATATTTAACCTTTCGAGATTCCTATCTTATTACCCTTTTCTATCCTTCAACTTCAACACGCCCTTCCCGAATGCGAGCACGCCGAATGTGAGTGCTGTGAGGATTGTTGCAAGGGCTGCGGCTTTTCCCCATTCTCCCTGCTCGGCGAGGTTTAAGATTCTGATTGATGCGAGCGGTGTTTTGAATGAAACAAGGAAAATTACTGAGCTGATTGTTCCTACTCCACGGACAAAATCATATATAAAAGAAGAAAAAATTCCGCCTGTGCTCAATGGGGCCAGCACGGTTGTAAGTACCTGCATTTTTGTGGCGCCGAGCGAACGAGAACCGTCATCGAGTGAGGTTTTGAGCTGAGAAAAGACTGTTGAGATGATTCTGTATGAGAACGGCATGAAAGCGATGGTCATTGCGATGATAATCAAAGCTGCAGAGGCGTGAATGTGAAGCTTGTTTGCTGAAAGTGAGAGCGCGAGACCAAAAAGTGAGCCGGGAATGGCTGCTGGGAGCTGGCAAACTACATCAAGATATTTTTTAGCTGGCAGACTTGTTCTTGTGACGAAGAATGTTGAGAGAAGCGCAATAATTGTGCTGAAAATTGCGGCAATAAAGGCGAAGAAAATTGAATTTCGCAACTCATTTGCGAATCGGCTGATTGATTTGAAGTGCAATGTTGTGAAGGCTGTGTTGATTCCCCAGATTTTTTGAAATGCACCTGCGACAATCGAAGCGAACTGCGATAAAATTAAAAGCGAGATTACGGCACAGAAAATGAAGAGCAAAATTCGTGTGATGGGTGAAGACTTTTTTTCGGGAAGAGGAGCGCCTTTTGAACCGACTGTTGCAAGTTTTGCTCCTTCCTTTTTCATCATGCGGTTTTGAAGAAGAAAAAGCACAACTGAAGGCAAAAGCAGAATCAAGCCGAGGACGGCACTTTTTCCGGCACTGACCCAGCCTGTCAGCTGCGTGTATACTTCGACTGCCAGAACGCGGAATCTGCCCGCGACAATCATCGGATTGCCGAAATCACTGAGAACGGATACCGCGATAAAGAGTGCCGCCGAAATAATTCCGTTGAGGGAAAGCGGAAGCGTTATTGTGAGTGCAATTCTGGCTTTTGAAGCACCCATCGCACGGGCGGCTTGCTCCAGCGAAGGATTGATTCTCTGTAAAACCTGTGCGCACATGAGATAGGCAATCGGAAAGAAGCAAAGAACCTGTGCAATTAAAAGCCCCCAGAATCCATAAAGGCTTACATCGAGACCCAAAACTGTGTGTGTAAAAAATCCCTGCCGGCCGAAGAGCAGAATGAACGAAAGGCCGCCAACAAACGGCGGTGTCATCAAATGAAGAATTGGAACAAAAGAAAAGATTTTTTTAAAAGGAATGTCTGCCTTTACGACAGCATAGGCAAAAAGATAGCCGACAATAACGGAAAGCGTTGTTGAACAGACACATTCAAGCAGCGTATTGAGCATTGCATCACGCCACACGGAAGAAGTAAAGACTTCGGCAATGTCTTTTGCTTTTGGTGTGAGCAGAACGCATGCCAGCGGAAAAACAACAAATGCCGTGAGCAGTAAATTTACGGCAAGATAGAGCAAATTTGTTTTGGAAAACCACGCGTTAGGGGGTGTAGCCGCGGCGTTAGCCGTTCGCGAAGCGAATGGAGTGCGGTTAGCACGGAACGGCGAAACACCCGACCTGCCGCAAGGCTGGGAACGCCCAGGTTCTAACTCCTCACTCCTCACTTCGAACTCCTTACTATTTAACAGTTTTTACCCATTTATCAAGAACATCGTTTTTTTCTGCGGAAGCTTTCTGTACATCATAGTCGATTAAGTCAATGTCCGCAATCGGAATGCTGCCTTTGACAGCCTTTGCTTCGGGATTTACAGGAGTTGTGAAAGTATACTGGCTCATAAGTTCCTGTGCTTCAACTGAAAGCATAAAATCGATGAATTTTTTGGCAGCCGAGAGATTTTTTGTGTTTTTAAGGATTGAGACGCAATCGACATCACCAACTGACTGAGGAGGTGCGATTGGTTTTACATTGAAGCCCTGTGCATTGTATTTTGCGAGTGCATGAAGATATGAAACTCCGAGGGCATATTCTCCTGTGCCGAGCAATTTTGCTGGTGCGCTTCCTGAGTCCGGGAACTGACCGACATTTTTTGTGAGCGAGACGAGGTAATCCCAGCCCTTTTCACTTCCAAGTCGCTGAAGTTGATTCTGAACAAAAAGATAGCCCGTACTTGAAGCTGCTGGATTTGTCATGACGATTTCGCCTTTGAATGCAGGATCGAGCAAATCTTCCCATGTTTTTGGAAGAGCCTTGCCTGGGAATTTTTCGGCAAAGCGTTTTTCATTCACGCCGATTCCAAGCGTGAGGACGCAGAATCCTGTCCATGTGTTGTCTGGAGCGACGGCATAGGACGGAAGATTTTTTGCGAGTGGAGAAGCATAGCTTTCCAATGCGCCTTCATTGTCTGCCTGAATGTGATAGCTTGATGCACCGCCAAGCAAAATGTCTGCGAGCGGATCGTTTTTTTCGGTGATAACACGGTTTACAAGTTCACCTGTTGTGGCCCTAAGATAACTGACAGGGATTCCTGTTTTTTCGGTAAAAAGTTTTGTGAGCGCTTCGGTTTCTTCATCGTGAATGATTGAGTAAACACGAAGTTCCAGGGGTTGAGACTTAGACTTTGTGCAGGCAGAAAGCGAAAGTGCAAGAACACCTGCCAAAGAGATGTAAGAAAATGCTTTTAGAATGGAAGAAACTTTTTTCATTTGCTGAATCTCCTGTATTTTTGATATTACCTAGTAATCTAGTGTGAAATATGTTTTTGTGCAAGTATTTTGGAGCGTGGTTTCGGGATGTGGAGAATTTTTTTGTAAGTTGATAGAATGAAAGAATGAAAATCGTAATTGTGGGAGCCGGGTTCACTGGAACTCAGCTTGCAAAACGCCTTATCAATGGAAAAAATGATGTCGTTCTTATCGACAATGATGAGGATGTAGTGCGTCATGCTTCAAATCGTTTGGACTGTAATGTAATCCAGGCTGACGGAAATAATCTTGATACGCTTGAAGAGGCTGGAATCGAAGACGCTGATGCTCTTGTGTGCGTAACCTCGAACGATGAAGTGAATATGATTACCTGCTCTCTCGTTGATTCCGTTTATCCTAAAATCCTTAAAATCGCGCGTGTACGAAATTACGCTTATTATGTTAATACAAGCACTGCAAGTCAAAAACATGCAAGCAAACTTTCGAGCGAAAACCGTCATCTTTACGGAATTGATTACATGATTCATCCTGATGTTGAGGCGGCCGAAGCGATTGTTGCGGCTGTTGAGCATGGTGCAATCACGGACTCTCTTCAGTTTGATAATTCGCCCTATGAGTTGATTAGGGTTACGGTCGAAAAAGGCAGTCGTCTTGACGGAATTGCCCTGCAGAATATGCGTAAACTGACCGAAAAACATTTTTTGGTTGCCTATGTTGAATGTGACGGCGAGACTTCGCTTCCGAGTGGCGGCACAATTTTACATGGCGGTGATTGCATTGGAATTCTGATGCAGAGGGAAAATTTGCCTGAGATGCTTGCTTTGTGCGGTTCAAAGGTCAAGGATGTAAAAAAAGTCGCTCTTGTGGGTGCAAGCCGAATCGGAATGATTGTTGCGGAAAGGCTGATAAAACGAGAAAGTCGGAGCCGTTTCAAGAAGATTCTTGGCTTTAAGTCGCGAATAAGTCAGGATTTTGTGATTGTTGATTCGAATGAGGCAAATGCAAAGGCTGCGAGCGAAAAGTTTCCGACGACAAGGGTTTTCTGTTCAGATGTCACAGAAGAAGGCTTTGTTGAAGAAGAGGGAATTGATAAATTTGACCTTGTGATTTGTGCCACTCCGAATTATGAGCTTAACATGGTCATGGCAGCTTATATCGAATCTTTGGGAGTTGAAAACAGTATTGCTCTGGTTTCAAATTCTGCTTTTGGTGAAGTTGCCCGTAAAATCGGAATCGAAGTTGCTGTTCCAATCCGTGATTCTGTAATCGACAGTATTATGAGTCATCTTCGTGGTGACAGTGTTACAGGAATTCATTCGGTGAACGGTGGTTCGCTTGAAATTGCAGAAATAATTGTTCCTGAAGAAAGTGAAGTAAAAGGAAAGGCTCTTAAAGACATTGCTGAAAACGGTAAATTCCTCGTTCTTCAGGTTCAAAAAACTGGTGAAGAGAAATTTTCTATTCCGGGCGGAAATTCTGTGCTCGAATCAGGTGATAAAATCATTCTGATTATCAATGCCGCCGAAAATGACCATGTAATGCGTAAATTCGGCACAGAACTGTAAAAAATTGAAAGATAAAAATCTATAGAAATCTAAAGATGGAAAGTTGATAATGACACAAATATTCGTATTCGCCCGTTTGATTTTTATTGTTCTCTCGATTGTGGGGGTAAGCCTTGTTATTCCGATTGCGACGGCCCTTGCTTGCGGTGAATTTGGCGTGATTTCGAGCTTTGCGCTTCCGCTGGCTGTTTCGCTTGTTGTTGGTGCGATTTTTTACTTTGCGGGCAAAAAAACAGCAGTCAAGTTTTCAATCAGGAGCGTATTTGCTTTCGTTGCGCTTGCATGGATTTCAATCAGTGTATTTGGAAGCGTTCCGCTTTTGCTTTCTGGTTCAATTTCTGTCTTTCATGATGCGCTTTTTGAAAGCGTTTCCGCATTTTCTACTACCGGTGCGACAATTTTAAGTGATGTTGAATCACTTCCCCGTTCAATAAATTTGTGGCGATGTCAGATGCACTGGCTCGGCGGAATGGGAATCATCGCTCTTACCGTAGCACTTCTGCCGCTTCTTGGAGTGGGCGGTTTTCAGCTTATCAAGGCGGAAAGCACTGGTCCTGACAAGGGCAAAATTACACCTAAAATCGCAAGCACCGCAAAAACTCTCTGGCTTTTGTATTTTGGTTTCACGGTGGCTCATTTTATTGCGCTCAAAATATGCGGTCTCGATGTAATTGATTCGCTTTCCTACGCATTTTCTACGCTTGGCACTGGCGGTTTTGCTACACGGAACGCGAGCATTGGTGCATATAATTCACTTGCGGTCGAAATAGTCTGCACGGTGTTCATGTTCCTCGCTGGCGTGAATTTCAGCCTTTACTTCTATATCATCACAGGAAAATTTGACGAAGTAAAAAAGAATTCCGAACTCAAAGCGTACATTTCACTCTTTTTGATTTGCGTGATAGTAATTGCATTGGTTTTGGTTCCGCATTACGGTTCTTTTGCAAAGGCTCTCCGTTATTCAAGTTTTCAGGTAGCTTCTGTAATGACTACAACTGGTTACGGTACCGCAGATTTTACGAATTGGCCGCACGCCGCACAGTTTTTCATCTTTCTTCTTTTTTTTACTGGTGGTTCTTCTGGTTCAACTTCGGGTGGATTCAAGATTATCCGATGGGTTGTTCTAAAAAAACAGGCACAGAACGAAATGCTTCGGATGTTGCATCCCCACGGAATTTTCAGCATCAGCATTAACAAAAAAGCTGGTCGGAAAGATTTGGTCTTCAATGTTGCGGCCTTTACATTTGTCTATTTTGCCCTTGTTTTTATTACGATGATGGTCAGCACTTTCTGCGGGCTGGACATTTTTACGAGTCTTACGGCAGGCCTTTCAATGGTCGGAAATGTCGGACCTGCCTTTGGTGCATTGAATCCTTCGGCAAACTGCGGGTTCCTCTGTCCTTTCTTAAAGTACTGGTATTGTTTTGCAATGATTGCCGGTCGTCTTGAGCTTTACAACCTGATTATATTCCTCCTTCCTGATTATTGGAAAAAATGATGCAAGTTTTAAAAAATGCTTGAAAAACGGTTCATTTTTTCTATTAAAATATGCTATAATCAGATGATTTTGCATTCAAAATGGAGGTGGGGAAAACATTTTGAAATCAATGAATCATCGAAGGCTTAGTGATATAAGTTTCGTCATTGACAAAGAATTAAATGTCAAAGATGGAAACCGCTCTTTTCTCAAGCTTGTACAAAAAACTGATTTCAATGTAAATATCTCAAACATTCTTGAAGATTCTGATGCAAAAAATCTTCGCTACTTCCTTGAAAATTTCGGTGATGAAACCCCACGACGAAGTTTTCTTGCAAATATAAAATCCTTAGAAAATTACATTTCGACTATTTTTACAATCACAAAAGAAGATGAATATTTCCGGGTCATAATCGAAGAGCTTTCGTATTCGCGGGAACTTTTAGACAAGGCACTGCTTGAAAGGCGCGAGTATTCTGCTCTCATGCAGAATTTTGATGCCTACTATTTCACTTTCGACGGCAAACAATTCATCCTTAAAAACACAAAAGATTTAACAACGATTTTTGAAGGCTCAAAAGATGTGTTCAAGGATTATTTTTCAAAGACATTCCAGTTAAATCTTCATAACGAGGATACGGCAGACCAGCTTCACTCAATGTTTGATAATATCGAAGCGTTTGTATCAAACAAGTATTATTCGTTGCTTCAAGTCGATAAAAAAATCCTTACAGTTCATACAATCAAAACCAGTACCCGAAGAAAATCAAGCATCGTTGCTTCAATCAATTTCACCAAAAACAATGTGCCGCTCATGAACGCCTATTCCGAAAGTCGGGACGGTCTCACTGGGCTTTACAACAAAAAGGCAATCACGGAACTGGCAATCAAAAAAATCAATGAAGATAAAATGCCGTGTTCGCTCATCATTTTGGATGCTGACAAGTTCAAGGAATGTAATGATTCTTTTGGGCATATTTTTGGCGACAAGGTTCTTGTTACAATTTCAAGCTGCATAAACGATGCAATCAAAGGTCGTGGAATTGCAGGCCGAATTGGTGGAGACGAATTCCTTGTTCTCCTGGATGTAACTGAAGAAGACGACATAAGGACCATCGCAAGGAACATACGGACCGAAATCCAATGGAACATCACGAATGTTGAGCCAGAGAGTGTTGTCACCTGTTCTATGGGAATTGCCCGTTTCCCGCTAAATGCTAAATCTTATGAAGAACTTTTTGAGATTGCGGATAAATCTCTTTACATTGCGAAATATCGTGGCCGAAACTGCTACATTCTTTATAAGCCCGAAGCACACAGCAAAATCCTAATCGAAAATAAGCAGGCTGATGGCCGTGATGCTTCTGGTCAGTATTTTAATGAGTGCGTTGAGGCCGAACTCGAAATTTGCCATCAGATGGGTGAAATCGACACGACTAAAGGCCAGACTGTTACAAGGGTGCTTGAATTAATCCGAAAGTATCTTCAAATTTCAAAAATCACGGTTTACAACAAAGATTTGAAGTTGCTTTATGTCGTCGGTGAAGACGATGATGATGTCCGAAGTGCTTTTATGGCTCAGGATAAGCATTACTTCAAACTGCTGAATAAATATGATTTCCTGCATCTTGATAACACAAATGTATTAAGTTCGATTGATGAGGAACGGTATGAGCTTTATCATGCAGCCGATATTTCTTCTACGATTGAATACTTGGTTAAAGATGAAGCTGGAGCGAATCAGCTTTTTGTCTGCTACGACTTATACAGGCCGGCACGCACTTTCAAAAAAGACAAAATCATATTCGCGCTTCTTATGGCAAAAAAACTTGCCCAAATTCTGTAAATCCTTTGCAAAGCAAATAAAAATATGAGGTAAAAAATGAAAGTTCTGGTAATTGGAAGTGGCGGAAGAGAACATACAATCGCCTGGAGACTTGCCCAGTCAAAGCTGGTTGATGAAGTGATTTGTGTTCCTGGAAACGGCGGTACTGCTCATGAAGCAAAATGCCGGAATGTTGACCCACAGGCAAATCCTGCCACAGAAAACATTTCTTTCAATGAGGCTGCTTGCTCTATTGCCAAGTCAGAGAATGTCAAATTCGCTGTAGTCGGTCCAGAAGACCCTCTCGCAGATGGAATTGCTGATGCACTTTGGAATGCGGGAATTCCTACGGTTGGTCCAAAGGCAAAAGGTGCGGCACTTGAAGCGTCAAAGGATTTATCAAAAGTCTTTATGCAGAAATATGGTGTTGCCTGTGCTGATTCACAGACATTCACTGATAAAGATTCGGCAATTGCTTATATCCGTGAAAAGGGTGCGCCAATCGTCGTAAAGGCTGACGGTCTTGCGGCTGGTAAAGGCGTTGTCGTTGCAAAAACTCTCGAAGAAGCCGAAAAAGCCGTTGAGGATTTGATGAACGGCCTGGGCGATGCGGCAAAAAAACTCGTAATCGAAGAATACTTGCAGGGGGTTGAAATTTCTGTTCTTGCTGCAGTTAGCGTAACAGAAGAATCTGCTGCGAACGGAAAGGCATGCATCAAAGCGTTCCTGCCTGCTCGTGACCATAAGCGTCTTCTTGACGGAGCACAAGGTCCAAATACTGGCGGAATGGGTGCTGTCTGCCCGCTTGAAGATGTCACTGCTGAAACAATGGCTGCTTTTGAAAAAAATATTCTTCAGCCGACGCTCAAAGGTCTTATTGCAGAAAAAATGGACTACAGGGGATTTATTTTCTTTGGCCTCATGATTACAAAATCTGGTCCAAAAGCTCTTGAATATAATGTTCGTCTGGGTGATCCTGAAACACAGGCTGTTCTTCCAATGATGGATTTTGATTTTGCAGATCTTTGTCAGGCAATTACTGACGGTTCGCTTGATTCTTTTGAAATGAAATGGAAGAGCGGTTTTCAGGTTGCACCTGTTGCTGTAAGTGGCGGTTATCCAGTCAAATATGCAAAGGGCAGGGAAATTGCTTTTGACAATTCTGTGATTGAAGGCGCAGGAGCAAAAATCTTTATTGCTGGTGCAATTGATGACAGAAGAACAAAAGAGAAGACTCTTGTTACGAATGGCGGTCGGGTTCTTGCTTGCTCTGCTCATGGCGAAACCTTTGATGAAGCCTGGAAAAAGGCTTACGAAGCAATGAAAGGTGTAAAATTTGACGGAATGTTCTACCGCAAAGACATCGGATTGCCTGGAGCTGCAGAAAGCAACTAATCGCGTTTTCGAACAGTTTAGTTTTTTTTCAAATTAAATGGATATATTTCAGAAATTCAAAGAAACCGTTTCCTCTGTGCTACCGATTATGCTCATGGTTATTTTGCTTGGGCTTACGGTTGCTCCCATGCCGTTTTTCGTGCTAACACGATTCGTGCTCGGCGGAATTCTCGTAATTGTCGGCCTTACAATCTTTCTTCTGGGCGTTGACATCGGAATCCTGCCGATTGGCGAACGGAGTGGAGCTGCCCTTACTGCAAAGAGGAGCCTTCCTCTCTTGCTTGCTGCGGCTTTTTTGATTGGTTTCATTGTTACTGTCGCGGAACCGGATGTTCAGGTGCTTGCCGACCAGGTAAAAGGAATTGCGCCACAAGTAAGCAAATGGGGCTTGATTCTGATGATTGGCGTGGGTGTCGGGCTTTTTGTTGCACTCGGCATCCTGCGTACTGTTCTTTCGATTCCGCTCAATATTCTTCTTACGATTTCATACATTGCTGTATTCGCGCTGGCTTTTCTGGCTCCAGCTACATTTCAGGGAGTTGCGTTTGATTCGGGTGGTGCCACCACTGGACCTATGACCGTTCCGTTCATCATGGCATTGGGTGTCGGTGTGGCGGCTGTTCGTTCAAAATCTGCAAAAAACGGCAAGCTTTCTTCTTCGAGCGATGATTCTTTCGGTCTTACGGGAATTGCTTCTGTCGGACCAGTGCTTGCGGTAATCATTTACGGAATTGTGCTGAACGGCGGCAATGCTTCTGATTCAGAAAGTCTTTCTGCTGAGTCGGCACATTCTCTCGGCCAGGGAATTTTCGTGTTCCTGAATCTTCTGCCCTCAATTTTAAAAGAAGTTTCGGCAGCTCTTGCTCCGCTTGTTGCAATGGCGGCAGTTTTTCAGCTTTTTCTCTTAAAAATGCCTCCGATGCAAGTCGTACGAATGATTCGGGGATTTGTCCTGAGCTTTGTCGGTTTGATTCTGTTTCTGACTGGAGCACAGGGCGGTTTTATGCCGGCTGGAGAGGCTTTGGGCGAAGTTTTGGGTGTGGCAAGCAGAACGGGCGCTTTTTGGACAGTTCTTCTTGTTGCGGTGGGCTTTGTTTTCGGGGCTATTGTTGTTTGTGCAGAACCGGCTGTCTGGGTTTTGACGGATCAGGTTGAGTCAATCTCCGGCGGTACAATCAAGCGAAAAGTGATGCTTGTGGCTTTGAGTTCTGGTGTTGCGCTCTCAATCGGAATTTCCATGTTAAGGGTGCTTTTTGCTTTCTCCCTCTGGTATATTCTGATTCCGGGTTACGCTCTTGCCCTTCTCCTCTCGTTCATTAGTCCAAAACTTTTTACTGGAATTGCTTTTGATTCCGGCGGCGTTGCTTCAGGTCCAATGACAAGCACTTTTGTCCTTTCTTTCACTCTTGGAGCATCTTCTGCAAGTGGTGGAAATCCTGCGGTGGACGCATTTGGTGTGATTGCTCTTGTAGCGATGACTCCGCTGATAGCGATTCAAATTCTTGGCATTATCTTCAGAATTAAAACAAATCGTTCTGAAAAGGCAAAAATCGGGTCGGAGGCAGAAAAATGAGTATGTTCAAATTGATTGTAAGCATCGTCCCTCACGACAAAGGCGAAAAGCTTACAAAGGCCGCTGTTGATTCTGGTTGTGGTGGCGGTTCTGTTCTTATGGGGCGGGCTTTGGCAAAATCAAATTTCGGTGCCATTCTTGGCATGGGCGAAACGACGAAAGATTTGATTTACATGGTCATCGAATCCGAGAAAAAATCTTCAATTATAAATGCAATCGTCGAATCTGCAAAAAATGAAAAATCAGGATTTGGAGAGCTTTTTGCGCTTGATGTTGACAATCTGATGAAAGCAGGTTCTGTTTTCGGTTCAAATTCCGCCGTAGAATCAAAAGGAGAAAATATGAGTGAATCAAATACAAAAGACCGCGACATGATTACTGTCATTGTGAACAAAGGCTACGCTGACGATGTGATGTTTGCGGCCCGAAAAGCTGGTGCGAGCGGTGGTACAGTCCTGAATGCACGAGGCACTGCCCGCGAGGACGATGAAAAATTCTTTGGCGTGCATATTGTTCCAGAAAAAGACATGTTGATTATCATTGTGGAGCATGAAAAAAAAGAAGCCGTTCTTGGTGCGATTGGCGAACTTAAATGCCTCAAAGAACCTGGCATGGGAATTGTGTACAGTTCTCCTGTGAGCGATTTTACATTGCTTGGTAAAAAGTAAAAAAAAATTCAATTCAATGTTCCCCAAATTCCGCTCTTAACCTTTTTTTCAAAAAACCGATAATCATAAAGTAGGAGTTCGGAAAGTATTCTGCCTCCTGCACATGGAGAACTGATGAAAAAGAATTTTAAATATTCGGCAGCTGCAGGAATCGTGCTTTTTGTTCTTGCGGCTTTGTTTTCTATTTCTTTGCTTTTAGTTGCCATAGATTTTGGCGGCCTCAATCCTGCTAAAAATTCGATTTTCTACTCACTTGGAAAAATGTTTACCGGTGTTTACGGATTGAGTTCAATTTGTATTCCGATTTTCCTTATTGCCGCTGGAATTCAATGTTTTATGTCGAAATGGCGGCTTAGAAACGGAGTTCTGCTTCTTGGTTCGATAATTCCATTTTTTACGCTTGATGCGATTGAACACATTTGCCGCATGATTATTTCCTCTGATTCTGACAGCGTGATGATTGTCAAACTCGCGTCAACTCTTTTAATCGGCTCATTGATTCTTGCCGCTGAATACCTTTTGCTGTCTATCTTGGGTGATGTGCTCGAAAATTCTTTCTCTGAGGGAAAGGAATTCAATGAGCTTCCCGAAACTGCTGTTGAAGACGAGGAAGAGCGAATCTTTGATGATGGCAGTGACGAAGATGATGAAGATTATTCTGACGAAGAAGAAACACTTGATCTTTCAAATGACAAAATTTTCCTTCAGCAGAAAGAACTTCTAAAAGATTTGATTAATGACGGAAAACCTGCGGAATCTAATTCGGAAGAAGCGACGGTTAGCGAAGATCCGACAATTATTGAGCATGAAGATTTTGATGAAAATGCCGTTCTGCCAGAAACTGTGAATGAAGAAGATTTGCTTGGGGATGACGATTTTGCGGAGCCTAAAGTGCCGGAAGAACCATCACCTTTTGAGCATATTTTTGATGAGCAGGAAAAGTCTCAGGAAGCCGAACTGAAAAACTCTGATGATGAAGATACTTTGGTTGAAGATTCGACACTTATTGAAGAAGAGCCGGTCGTTTCGAAAGAAGCCTTTGAACCAGAATCAGAAAAGATTGAAGAAGGCACAGATGAACTTGTTGAACCTGAAGCAATTCCTCAAGGTGAAGAGGTTCCAGGCGAAAGCGAAGAATTTACGGAACCGGAAGTTGCTTCTGAGCCAGAAGATTTTGATGAGCCAGAGGTAGTTCCTGAATCTGAAGAAGCTCATGAAGAGACTGAAGATTCTTCTGCTCCAAGCGTTCCTGAAATTATGGAGACAGAATTTTTCGAATCTGAAATTTCTGAACCAGAGGAAGAAGTTGCTGGAAATGCCGAACCGGAACTTTCTGAGGAAGAAACAGAATTTAATCCTATTGAAGAAGAAGAACTTCCAGTCAATGCAGAAGATTTCCAGAGCGAATACGATGAAATGAGTGACGCTCAGCCTGTAAGTTTTGAAGATTTTGATGAATTTTCTGACGAGCCGGATTTTGAGCCGATTCCAAACGAAGAACCTCAGTTTGAAAATGCAGAAATTGAATCGAAAATAGAAGAAAATCCTGCAGAATACATTAACATCGAAGACATTGCCGAAAAAAATCCTGATGAAACTGCGGAATCAGATGGAAGCGGAAATCCTCTCGGTGTAGAAGATATTTTTTCTCAAATGGAAGCGGATGCCGCCGCAAATCCAGTGATTAAGAATCAGGCTGCACCGGTTGCCAAAGATTCACTGTATCAGCCGGAGCCTATTCTTGAAGATGATGCAGAGACTACTTTTGAAGATTACGAATTTGATCCGACAGCAAAGCCTGTAGTTGATGCCGATGGAAATCCTTATGAAGATGAGGATGATGAAGAAACTGTCGCTGAAGAATTTGATGAAACTTCTGAGTTTGAGGAAGACGAAACTCTTGATGAAAATGATTTAGAGAGTTCGGATGAAAACGATGAAGAAATTCTCGGTCAGATAGACGAAATAAATGACATTGATTTTGATGATGAAATCGAAGCACCGGATGTAATTTCGGAAGCAGAAGTTGAAGAGACTCAGAAAGCACAGGAAGAAGAGAAAAAAGCTGTAGAGACTGAAAAACCTAACTACCGTAAGTTGGCAAATTATAAAATCCCTACAGATTTGCTCGAAAAATTTGAAAATGAAGAGTATTGGCGCATTGATGATGAGACAAAAATGGCCGGAGAAAACCTCAAGCGCACTTTGAATGAATTCGGTATTGAAGCCGAAGTTACTGGTATTCGAAAGGGCCCTGTCGTTACGATGTTTGAGCTTCTGCCAGCTCCTGGCGTAAAATTGAGCAAAATCGTAAACCTGCAGGATAATATTGCCCTTGCACTTGCGGCTAAATCAGTTCGTATTGTTGCTCCGATTCCAGGTCGTCATGCGGTCGGTATTGAAATTCCGAACAAAGAGCGTGCTGTTGTATCGTTCCGTGAGATTATTGAGCAGGACTTGCCGGAATTCAAAAAGATGTCGATTCCGGTCATTTTGGGAAAAGACATTTCTGGTCAGTCACAGATTATCGATATTGCAAAAACCCCTCACCTTTTGATTGCTGGTGCGACTGGTGCAGGAAAATCTGTCTGCGTAAACTCTATCATTCTTTCGATTTTGTACAATCGCTCTCCGAACGATGTCAAATTGATAATGGTCGACCCGAAAGTTGTTGAGCTGAAACTCTATAATGACATTCCTCATCTTCTTACTCCGGTTGTTACAGAACCGAAACGGGCTTTGCAGGTTTTGCAGTATTGTATCTGTGAAATGGAAAGACGCTATGCCCTTCTTGATGGAATGGGAGTCCGTGATATCGTTAATTACAACACGAGAATTCGTGAAAGAAATATTGCGACAGAAAAATTACCGTATATCGTTGTAATTATAGATGAGTTTGCGGATTTGATGGCAACAAGTGGAAAAGAGCTTGAAACAAATGTTGCCCGTCTTACCGCAATGAGTCGTGCTGTTGGTATTCATCTTGTTCTTGCAACACAGCGTCCGTCAGTAAATGTCATTACGGGTCTGATTAAGGCAAATATTCCGAGCCGAATTGCATTCATGGTTGCAAGCCGTACAGACTCGAATATCATTATTGATAGTGTTGGAGCAGAAAAATTGCTTGGAAAAGGCGATATGCTGTATACTTCGGCAGTCAATCCGATACCGACACGAATTCAGGGAACTCTCGTCAGTGATAATGAAGTTGAAAATGTTGTAAACTATGTTAAAACATTTGGCGGCCCTGACTATATCGATGATGAGATTTTCGTAGATGATGATGAAGATGTTGATGATGAGCCGGGCTTGTTCAGTGATGGCGAAGATCCGCTTTATGATCAGGCATTACAAATTGTTGTTCAGGCTGGCAAAGCAAGTGCAAGTTATATTCAGCGCCGTCTGAAAATCGGTTATAACCGCGCGGCTCGTCTGGTTGAAGATATGGAAGCTCGTGGAATTGTAGGTCCTTCAAATGGAAGCAAACCCCGCGAAGTAATTCACATTCCATGATAAACACATCCCATGATAAAACAAAAAAAGGCACTCGATTGTGAGTGCCTTTTTTTAATATAAAATAGAAACTAGCAAAGAACTACAGAATTGTCTGTTGAACTGAATGGTGCTGGAATATATTTGTCAGCAGCCCAGTCATTTTCCCAACGGGTTCCGTCAAGAAGGTATCGGAACTGATATTCTTTTCCTGACTCGAGTGCAAGTTTGACAGAGAAAGAACCGTCTTTGCCCTTTTTGAGAGGAGTTTCTGTGCTGCTCCAGCTATTGAAATCTCCGGCGATAGTTACTGTTTTAGCTCCCTGTGCTGCCTCAGGAGATACAGTAAAAGTTACATTGCAAGTTTTCTTGTCTTTAGAGTAAGATTTTTTCAAAGCCATGATAAAGCCCCTTTTTTTTGAATAGATGTTTATAATATATCAAAAAAAAATTTTATTTGCAAGTTGTTAAATTTGTCTTAATCGTACAAATTTACTGCTTAATTCCCTTGACTTTTGGAGCTTTTCCTGTTGTGAGCCAGTGCTGTGTAAAGTAAGCGGAAGAAATCTGCTCGTCAAAAACAAAATCTTTTACTGTAGCAATTGTTTTGCGGCCGGTAACAAGATTTGTGATGATATTTGAGCGGCGGAGCGGGTATTCAATGCCGGTAACGCCTTTGACCATTTCGAGTTTGGTGCACTCGTAGGTCTTAATCATTTTGTCTTTAGAGTCGAAATATTCGATTCGGACAGGAACATAACTTTTTTTGTCGAACCATGAAACTCTGTAATGATATTCAACTTCGCTTCGTTTGTACGGGGTTGACTTCATTTTCCAGCAGTTGTATGTCGTACCGTTTACAGTGATTTTGGCATTGGCATCGAGGATGACATTATCATCTTCGTCTTCGTTTCGGACAGTCATGTCGTTGTAAGTTAATTCTGTGCCGCCGAAAGATTTTGTTCGCTCGGTCATTGGAATTCGGCGAGCCTGACGCAATTTTGGAAGGAAAACCCAGCGGTCATCAGCTTTTTTGACTTTTTCGAGCTGGAGAACTCGCATACCTTTTACACTGGCAGGAGCCCTAAAATCAAAAGCAACATTCTTGAGGCCATTGTCGCCGCCACCATATTGCAAAATTTCAATTGTTTCTGATTTGCCGTTTGGCTCAATATTTTCCAGGCTTAGGCTGGAATAGTTGTAATCAGGAACACGGTCCAAATCACAGAAAATTGTAGCAATCTCTTTTGCTGTTTGTGCGGAAAGGCCAAAAGTTGCAAGAAAAAGTGAAAAAGCGAAAAGAATCTTTACTTTCATGAGATACTCCCTATTATTTATTTGATTATAACATAGTATTTTAACATAAATAGAAAATATTTCAATATAAAAATTTAGAAAATGATAGCGGTACTATCGTTTTTGCATTTCTCGAAGTATTCGTGAATTCTGACCCTTGCGTCATCGTTGTCTTTTGCGTTGAGCATAGATGTCTGGAAATAATGTCCGAAGCTAAAATTCAGGCAGTAGTATGCAAAAAATCTCTGGAGTCGGGTTTTCCAGAATTCTTTAGGCTGGTATTTTTCTACATCATCAATGAACTGAAGAGCCAGTTCCTTGCAATTGATGGTTTTGTTTTGTTCTGTTTGTGATGAGGGAGAATTTTCTGAATCAGAAAGCTTTGAAAGTTGAGCGAAAATCCATGGTTTCTGTACGGCAGCTGTTGCAATCATGATTCCCTGCGCGTGAGGAGCCGTATTTTTTGCAGCTTCAAAACTTGCCCTGTCTTTTACATCTCCATTGAGAATCACGGGAATTTCAGGAAATCGAAGTGCGAGATTTTCAACGGCATGCCAGTTTGAAGGCCTTGAGTGTTTTTGCTTTTGCGTGCGTGCATGCAGCGTAATCATTTGAACGCCTTCGCTGATTAACATGCCGCAAAAATCATGAAGTTTTTCTTCGGTGTAGGATTCATCGCCCAGACGGAGTTTTACAGAAAGTCTTTTTGCCTTGGAGCCGTCTTTTGCGGCATTCTCAATTACGGATTTGACTTTACGAACCATGTCTGCGGTTTCTTCGACAGGCTTTGTCATCCAGGCGATTCCTGCTCCAGTTTTTGCGATTTGGGGGGCAGAACAGCCCATGTTCAGGTCGATTCCGATGCCGTTTTTCTGTGCGAGAAAAGCTGCTGCCTCTGCCATTTTTGAGCCGTTTTTGTCTGTAAGCTGCCAGACAAGCTTTTCTGGTTCAGGACCGTCAAGCAGATAGTATTTTTCCCAGGCACCAAAACTAAGAAGCGAGGAAGCATTAATCATTTCATTGAAATACTCGTCACAGCCACCGAAACGGCCGACAAGATTTCTAAAAGCCTGGTGCGTAATCGCATCCATTGGAGCAAGAAGTAATTTCATAGATTATCCAAATTGGGGATTTTAAGGGGCTTGGGTTCAGGCACAGCCTTCACCAAGACTCGCCTAAAAACTCGTCTCACGAGTTTTTTCGCTTTCGCGAACGGCTCCCTACCTTAGGAGAAGGGGTAGCGGAAAAGCTCTGCTTTGGAGCGAGGGGGAGACTTCCCCCCACATAATCGCTCTTTGCTAATTACAAATTTTTAATTAACGCCTCTGCTGCGTCCAGGAATTCTGCATCTAGCCTTTCAACATCACCTTCATCGATGGCTGTTGAAATATCCGCACTCATTGGGATTCGGGCAAGAACAGGAATACCGTAATCTTTTGCGATTCCGTTTATGTTGCTTTCACCAAATACCTGAATTTCTTCGTTGCAGTTGGGGCATTTGACATAGCTCATGTTTTCTACAAGACCGATGATTGGAACTTTCATCATTTCGGCCATTCGGACTGCCTTTTCGACAATTACGCGGACGAGTTGCTGAGGAGATGAAACAACGATGATTCCATCGACTGGAAGCGACTGGAAAACCGTGAGTGGAACATCGCCTGTTCCAGGAGGCATGTCAACGAACATAAAATCAACATCGCTCCAGACGACATCCGTCCAAAATTGCCTTACTGCGCCAGCAATTACAGGACCGCGCCACAAAACAGGATCAGTTTCTTTTTCGAGAAGAAAATTCATGCTCATCAGCTGGATTCCTGATTTTGTTTTGATTGGATAAATTGCACCTGATTTGTCACCTTCGGCTCTGTCACCTGTTACACCAAAACTTGTTGGAATTGACGGGCCAGTGATGTCAGCATCCAGAACTGCCGATTTGAATCCGGCTTTTCGCATTTTTGAAGCAAGCAAAGCTGTGACGAGCGATTTTCCAACCCCGCCCTTTCCTGAAACAACACCTATAACTTTTTTAACACAACTGCCTTCACGGAGAGTGGCTCGCAAATCTTTTGATTTACAGTTTGAACCACAGCTTGAACAATCATGAGTACATTCTTCAGACATTTAAGTACCTCTAAATAGTGATGCAATAAAGATAATAAAATTTTTGCCATAAGTCAAAGTAATTCGCCGATAAATATTATATGGAAGAAAAACGATATTATGCCGCGATTGTTGGAACTGGAAGAATCGGTTTTACGCTTGGTTTTGATAAAAAACGGGAGCAGCCGGCTAGTCATACTATGGCACTTTTGAATAACAAACGAATCAGCCTGATTGCCGCTGCTGACACTGATGAAGAAAATCTTGAATCATGGCGAAAATATGTGAAAAAACATCACCGCAAAAATGAATTTACGCTTGTTTTTCCTACCAGCGAAGAACTTTATGAAAATGTGACATGCCTTGATATAATTACGGTGGCTGTAAACGAAGACCATCATCTTGAGGAATGCCTTAAAGCGATTGAATATAAACCTCGGTTAGTGATTCTTGAAAAGCCTGTTGCACTCAATTCGGATGAAGCTGAAATAATTCGTGCTAAGGCAGTAGAATGTGGTGTTCCCGTTATGGTGAATCATGAGCGCAGGTTTGCAAAAGACTATCTATCGGTAGTTAATTTGATAAAAGAAATAGGCGAGATTCAGTCTGTAAGCGGAGAATTGGATTCAGGACTTCGGATTTATGGTGAAGAATTTGAAAAAGATGGCGCCTATTCTTTGCTTCATGATGGAACGCATCTTGTGGACATAGTTCAGTTTTTGCTTGATGCCAGACTGGAGAAGCCGATTGTTACGGGTGTTCATAAGGACGAAAAAGGGATTGTCAGGAATTTTTCTGCTCATTATCAGGGGGTTGCCAGCTCTTTTGGCGTAATTCCAGAAGTCACGGTAAAAATGAGCGGAAGAAGTAAATTTTTTGAATTCAGAATTGAGATTTTGGGAACTCTCGGTAAAATCGTTATTGGAAACGGAATTGCCGAATTCTACAAGCGTGAGGAGTCAAAACTTTATACAGGATTTTACTCACTCACGAAGCAGAAAATCAAGTTCCCGAAAAAGACAGGTTATTTCAGCGGTATGATTCAAAACGCAGTTGATTTTCTGGACGGAAAGAGCGAACTTGTCTCGCCGCTAGAAGATGCAACTGCTGATTTGAAAGTGCTTGAAGAAATCAAAGCAGGATTTTAGTAGCTTGCAAAAGCTGCTCTTGCCGCGTTTTCCTGTGGTGCTGAACGAGAACTGGTAACTTTATAAGAAATAAGTGACCAGCCCTGATTCTGACCTGGAAGCGCGTAGTAGAAAGTGACGGTGCCCGGTTCGAGACAAGAAATCTCAAAATCTTGTCCGTTGGTAACATCACCAAGATCAGTTCCGTTGAAGGTTGCCCAAAGAATTCCTGATGGAATAGAGAAATTGAACTTACAGGTTTCGCCAACAACAATCTGGTCAGAAAATTCCATTTTGTTGATTTTGAATCCATTTTTGACCATGTCACATCTAGGAGAATTTTTTGACCGTTAACCTGAACTTCTGTCCAGCCGTGGTTTCCGAATTCTGGATTGGTGCTGTATACATAGTCATTCCATTTTGCAAGGCCGTAGTATGGGTTTAAGAGAAAATTAAGAATTTGAAAGTCTTATTCTCCGAGGATTTCGCCAAGTGAACGCACTGCATTTCTTACGCAGTCGTCACATTCGCAGAGTACTTTACCTGTAGAAGCACCTTTTAAGTCCTTGCAGGTGACGGCACCGCATTTCTGACGAAATTTTGAAAGAAGTTCACGGCTCTGCTTTACTGTGCCGTTTCCTTCAGTTCGCAAGCCCAGAATCATGTTTGCGCCAACGAGTGCTCCGCAAGTTGCTTCCATACAGCCCATTCCTGCCGCAAATCCTGAAGCCAGTTGATGCAAGTTCTCTTCGCTGACATTTACGGTATCAGCGAACACTTTTGCGACCGCCTGACAGCAGTTGCACTGACCAGAAAGCTTAAACTGAGCGGCTGTTTCTGCCTTTTCTTCAATTGTCATGTTTATACCTCAAGTCCGTATTATAATACAAGAATCCTGAAAGTAATGTGATTTTGTCACACAACCTTAGGATATGTTGAGCGCAGATAGATTTTTTGCGGCACGGTATAGCCATTCAAATTTGTAGTTCAAACTTGAGTTCTCAATATTTGCACTAGTAGAATCTCCAAACGGAGCTGTTCCTTGCACAGTTGCAAACAATTTTCGCTCACCACCATCTACCAGAAATTGAATCTTCACGACCGCCACGACATCATCGAATACGCCAAAGCAATCGGAGTTCGTTATTTCTGCTTGAGTTTGCAAATACTCTGTGTCATACATCCCATCGGGCAGAAAGTGCACCAGCTTCGCGGCTTATACAAAACCATCACAATCAAACCGATGAGCGTTGAAGTCAGCATGAGACTGTAAAATCCATAACTGAATTGAACCATCCAATTAAGGCTTTCGGGCAGCAATCCTGGCGTATATGCCCATTTCCAGGGCACGCGGAAAGTCCAGAAGAGTTTGACCACCTGACGCAGATTTTTTGCTCCGCTTGCTACAAGCCATGTCTGGAAAACCATGTTGCCGAACATCGTCAAAAAGAAGACTAGGAATCCATATCGGAACCATTTTGAGCTGATTGCACGCGGAGTCGTTTTATTCCGTGAAAGTTTGAGTGATGAGCCGAGTAAATTGAAAAGCTGACCGCGCCCGCACATATTGTTGCAGAACCACTTGTTTCCACCAACAATTGCAAAAATCAGCGGAAGTATAAAATCAATCATTCCAAGCCATGCAAAAAGAATGTTAAAAAATCCTAGTGAAAAATAAAGAATTGACCAAATCCAAAGATACTGATACCAAGGTTTTCGTTTCAAATAGCTCATGCTTCTACCTCCCGCAAAACTGGCGCAATGCAACCGACCGGACAGGTTTTTCCGCACAAGCCGCAGCCAACGCAAATCTCTGAATCAACGCGGGCAAAACAACCGTGAAAGACAGAAATTGCCCCGCGCGGACACACATTCGCACAAGCTCCGCAAGCGACACATCTTTTTTCGTCAACAGAAGCATATTTTTTTGATTTCATAGCTACCTCTTAGCGTAAAGATAACCGGGAAATCAAAAATCGTATGTGACAAAGTTACTTAAGAATTTCAATCTTTCCGCGACCGAGCCGGACGAGTCCTTCTTCTTCCAGATATTTGAGCGTTTTGGAGACGACTTCTCGCACGCTGCCGATTTCTTTGGCAATATCTTCATGCTTAATCGACAGAACCGTGCTTTTCTGACGCAAGGATTCATCGTGCAGGAAAGCGGTTATCCTCTGGTCAATTTTCATAAAAAGAAGCTGCTGGAGTGTCCATAGCACTTCGGAAAATTTTTCGGTCGCATTTTTATAGATGTAAAGCTCAACGAGAGGATTTTCTTTTTCAACTTTGTGGAGTGCCTGTGACGGAATCAGGCAGACTTTTGTTTCGCCAATTGCTTCAATCAGAACATCAAAAACAATCGAATCCATCAGGCAGGAAGCCGAAAGAATGCATACATCGCCGCTTTCTACCCGGTAAAGCGTGACTTCACGGCCTTCGTCGGAAACGCAATAGACACGCAGTGCTCCACAGATAACTGCCATGATTCCACGGCATTCTCCGTCCGTGCGGTGAATCAGTTTGTTCTGGGGAAAAATCTCCGTTCGTGCGGAATTTGCGAGAAAGTTCTTTTGTTCAGTCGTAAGATTTTCCCAGAAAGAAAAAAGTGATGCTTGATTTTCCATAAATCTGATTATAACATAGGAAACCAACAAAAGAGGAGAAAAGCATGAAAGTAATTCTTTTTAATGGAAGCCGAAACGAAAAAGGCAGCACTTACACGGCATTGAATCTTGTCGCTGATTCACTCAAAGAAAATGGCATCGACACAGAGATTTTTTGGGTCGGTGGAAAAGCCCTCACTGGCGAGATTGACGCTCTTGTTGATGAAGCGGTTGAAAAGTTGCAAAGCGCAGACGGAATCGTACTCGGTTCGCCTGTCTATTATGCTTCTCCGAGTGGTGAAATGGTTGCATTCCTAGACAGGCTCTATTGGAAAGGAGAAAAATATCTTCGCTTTAAGCCAGCCGCAGCGGTTACTGTTGCCCGCCGTGCAGGCACAACAGCTTGTCTCGATGTTCTGAACAAATACATCACTTATGCTCAGCAGCCTGTCATTACTTCACGTTACTGGAACATGGTTCACGGTTCAAATGGCGATGATGTTATGAAAGACGAAGAAGGAATCCAGATTATGCACACAATCGGCCGAAACATGGCATGGATTTTAAAGAGCATTGAAGCCGGAAAGAGTGCTGGTGTCGCACAACCAGAATCTGAAAAGAAAGTCTGGACGAATTTCATTCGATAAATCTGATTTAAAAAACTAACGATAGTTTTATTATTTCTTTTATATGCCTGATTTTTCTCGTGCTCACGATTTGCTTTCTTCTCTTCCGGTTGTTCCGTTTCTTAATGAGATTTGTGATACGCTGAAGTCTTCTGAATCTCGGTTTTTGGTGCTTACGGCCGAGACTGCAGCAGGAAAATCGACCGCTGTTCCAATTGCTCTTCTTGAACATTTTGAAGGCAAGATTCTCATGCTTGAACCACGCCGACTTGCAGCCAGAGCGATTGCCGACAGGCTTTCTGATTTGCTTGGAGAAGAGACTGGAAAATCTGTGGGCTACAGGCTTCATCTCGATTCAAAAACCTCTTCAGCGACGCGCCTTGAAGTAATCACTGAGGCCATTTTGACTCGTCGTTTGCAGGCCGATCCACTTCTTGAAGATGTGAGCGTGATTGTTTTGGATGAATTTCATGAACGCTCTATTCATTCTGATTTGGCACTTGCTTTTTTAAAAGAAACAATGCTGCTTCGTGACGATTTGTTTGTAATCGTTATGAGCGCGACTATAAATTCTCGTTCGCTGTCTGAATATTTGGGAAATAAAGAAAAACCGGCACCTGTGATGCAAATTCCGGGGCGGCAGTTTCCAGTTGAGATTGAATATAAGCCGAATGTAAGCGTAGCTGAAGCAATTTTTGATGAAGTGAACAAAAATGCAATGCGCGGATATGGAGAAACTTTGCTGGCTTTCCTGCCAGGCATTTATGAAATCCGAAAGACCAAATCGGAACTTGAACTTCTGCTGTCAAATCAAAATCTAAATACTGAAATTCTGATTCTTCATTCGTCGGTTCCAGTTTCTGAACAGCGGAAGGTTCTTTCACCGCTTGCAAAAGATTCTTGCCAGCGTGTGATTCTTTCTTCTGCGATTGCCGAAACTTCGCTGACTGTTCCTGGTGTCAGGGTTGTAATTGATTCTGGACTTTGCCGCATGAACAAAA
Organism: uncultured Treponema sp.; assembly: GCF_946187725.1. Taxonomy (GTDB): domain Bacteria; phylum Spirochaetota; class Spirochaetia; order Treponematales; family Treponemataceae; genus Treponema_D. The sequence continues at coordinate 13,965 of NZ_CAMHSK010000005.1, read as the reverse complement.
TGAATGTCGCACTTGGAATGGAACATCTTGTTACGGAAAAAGAAAGTCGTTTTAGTGCAGAGCAGCGTGCGGGTCGTGCAGGTCGTCTTGCTGCAGGAAAATGTATCCGTCTTTGGGATAAAAATGACCCGCTAATTGAACAGAATGTGCCGGAAATTCTTCGTGCTGATTTGACTCAGCTTGTCCTCGAATGTGCGCAATGGGGCTCTTGTGAAATTGAAAAACTGTCCTGGCTTACGGTGCCGAATGCTTCTGCATGGAAAGCGGCCTGTATGCTTCTTGAAATGCTTGACTGTCTTGAAGTAAAACGAAATTCGGCAGGCACTGATTTTTATAAAATTACGACGAAAGGAAAGGCTATTTTGAAGCTTGGCCTTCACCCGCGTTTGGCTTGTGTAGCATTGGCGGGCGGTGCTGAATCTGCTCTTCCATTTAGTGAATATGCGGAAGCAAGTGTTGAACGACAGCAGATTTTTCTTAATGACTTAAAAAAGAGGCTTTCACAAGAACGACAGGATTTTGCTCAATCAGAGAAGATGACGGTTCCTGTTTTGTCGGGATTTCCGGATCGTCTTGCAATGCTTTCATTACAAACGCCGTTGAATGCAGAGCGTGCCGAATATCACTTTCCTTCTGGCCGGACAGCCTGGCTAACGCGGGAAAATCTTGTTTCACAGACAAAATTTCGTAATACAGCAATTTCATCTGGTTTTCCGAAATGGATTGTTGCTCCAGAAGTTGATGCTGGTGAGCGGACAGGAAAAATCTATTCGTTTGAGTGTGTATCTGATGAACAGGCAGAAAATTTCTTAAAGAATCATGCGAAGACAGAGATTAGAATTGAGTTTGTCGGGCAATCGAATGGAAATGATTTTAAGAATCTTTCGATTCAGAAAAAAGAAATTACGGTTTACGGAGAGCTTGTCCTGAAAGAAAAGAAAATGCCTGCGGATTCTGGTGATTTTGCGTTGGCACTTTGTGACCTGGTGAGAAAAAGAGGTTTAACTTCTCTGCCTCTTGATGGCCGAATAGAAGAGTTTTTGCTTAGAGCAGAGTTTTATATTAAATATGCTGAAAAAAAGGCCGATGAACTTGGTGAAAAATATGCTTCTCTCTCTCAAAATGCTGAAAAATGGTTACGACCGTTCGTTAAGTCACAAAAAATCAACGCGCAGGATATTTTTGATGCACTTTACTGGTATTTAGATGGAGCGGATATTGATTCAAAAGTTCCGTTGCAGATTACTTTGCCCAACGGAAGAAAGCGTAAAATCAAGTATGAAAAGAAAGCTGATGGAGAAATTCAGCCGACACTTGAAATTATAATTCAGCAGATTTTTGGCTGTTTTGAAACACCAAAGATTTTGGGTAAGCCCGTTCTGTTAAAGTTGCTTTCCCCGGCCAGTCGCCCGCTTCAAATTACGGATGATTTGGAGCATTTTTGGAGCGGTGCCTGGACTGAAATCTGCAAAGAGATGAAAGGACGCTACCCAAAGCACAATTGGGATTATCGGGTAAGTGAGCGCGACTAGGAAATGTTGATTAACACTTGCCGTAAATTGGCTTTTATGAACTAGCCCAACTCTGCCAGTTCTTCCCAGCGCGCGTAATCAGCATTGAGTTTTTCTTCGACAGATTTATATTCTTCACCGGCTTTCTGAACAATGGCGTAATCCGAAGAAATCATAAGCTGTTCAAGTTCAGATTTTTTTTCTTCCAGCTCCATGATTTCTGCTTCGAGTGATTCAAATTCCCGCTGTTCCTTAAAAGTCTTTTTGCGAGCTTTCGGGGGCGTTGCGGGCTGATTTGAGAGAGTCTCGTTGAAGGCTGTGCCTGAAACGGCTTTCCCCTTTAGATTATTTGAACTGTTATTAGCAAGTTTTCCTGAATTTTTATCTTTCTGGGTTCCATTTTCCGCTTTTAACTTTCCGCTTTCCGTTTCTTCAAGGTATTCGATATATTCAGAGCACTTGCCAACAAAGCCGGAAACAGAGCCATCTTCTTCCATGATGAACATTGTGTCGGCAATTTTATCCATGAAGTAACGGTCATGGCTAACGATGAGTAGGCACCCTTTGTAATCGAGCAGGAAATCTTCAAGGATATTCATCGTAAAAATGTCAAAGTCGTTGGTCGGCTCGTCGAGAATCAGGAAGTTCGGGTTGGAAATTAAAAGGCGCACGAGGAAAACACGCTTGCGCTCACCGCCACTCAAAGTTGAAAGCATTGAATGTTGAATTTTGCCCTCAAAACCGAACTGTTTAAGGAAAAGACTTGCGCTCAAAGTACGGCCGTCATTCATCTCAACGACATCCGCGGCTTCTTTGATGTATTCGAGCACGGTCAGACTCAAATCCTTGAAGACTGGATTCTGCTGGTAGTAGCCAAAAAATGTGTTTTCGCCTTTGACAATCTCGCCCGAATCAGGCGGAATAAGCCCGGTGATGATATTCAATAGCGTCGATTTTCCAGAGCCGTTCCCGCCGAAAATTCCGATTTTTTCACCCTTGCTGAAGGTGTAAGAAAAATCACGGAGAACCGGCGAGGTTTCGTTAGTCTTTATAAAATTTTTTGAAATCCCATGCAATTCAAGAATTTTTCCGCCAAGACGACGGCCTGCAACTTCAAACTGAAAGCCCTTGTCCTTTGCAAATTTTTCGCGGTTAATCAGCTGCATGTCGCGCTGGATTCGTGCCTTTGCCTTTGTTCCGCGCGCACAAGGACCTCGCCGCAGCCAGTCACGCTCAAAACGAAGCACGCTTTCAATTCGCCGTTCGGTGTTTTCTTCGATTTCGGCTTCAATTTCTTTCTTTTCGAGATAGGTCGAATAATTGCCCTGATAAAGCTTGATTGTCGTGCGAAACAGTTCATAGATATTTGTGCAGACTGCATCGAGAAAGTAGCGGTCGTGTGTGACCATGAGAACCGTACGCTGTGTGTCATGAAGATAATTTTGCAGCCAGTAAATCGTCTGTATGTCGAGGTGGTTGGTCGGCTCGTCAAGGAGAAGGAGCTTTGTATCTTCTACAAGAACCTGTGCAAGCGCAACTTTTTTGACCATTCCTCCTGAAAGAGTTCCCATTTTGCGGGAAAGGTCATTGATTCCAAGTGTGCCGAGGATTGAGCGAATCTGACTTTCGTAGTTCCATAGATTGCCCTGGTCCATTTCAAGCGTAAGTTCATCGAAGCGTTTTTGCTGAGCGTTGCTGAGACCTGCACTCATTTTATCGCAGAGGTCTTCGTATTCGTTGATTATTTCAAGTTTCGGGCTTTTTGATTTGAATATATGCTCGCGGATTGTGTTTTCTGTATCAAAATCGGGATTTTGCGGAAGATAACTAACTCCCGATAGTTTATTTATAATAACTTGTCCTTCATCGGCATTCAAAACACCTGCAATAACATTGAGAAGCGTAGATTTTCCGGTTCCATTGCGGCCGATAATCGCAGCTTTTTCGCCTTCATTGAGACCAAAAGTGACATTCTTAAAAAGTGGAGCTTCACGCCCCATTTTGGAAAGTCCTGAAATAGACAAAATATTCATAATTAGACCTGTTCGAACACCTTTATTTGTTGCGAATTATAGCATAAAACCAAGATTTTTGTTTAGCGAGATTGAAGAGCCTGACCGGATTCATTAAAAATCGCTTGGATTCAAATTTTATTCTCTAAATGCCGAAAATAAATAGTATGAAATTTAAAGTATCTGTTTTTATTTTGATTGTATTTGCGTTCATAAATATTGCTTGCTTAAAGAATAAGACTGAAGAAGAATTTGTAGAGCCAGTTGAAGTTGAAGAGCCTGTGATTCAGGAAACCTTTATCGAAGGAAAAATATTGCGAAAGAATGCCGAACTTTGCCTTGTTGGGCGTGATTCTGCCATGCATCCGGTGATTAAACTTGCTGCCGGAACGGATATTCCTGTTCTTGAACTTGACGGCGTAATTGACACAAAAATGATTCCGGATGTTGAATCAAAACCTTCTGCTGCAGAAACAGATTCAGATAAAACAGAAGCCCTTGATGAACTCGCTTTTAAAGGAACCGTATATTATCATGTCGTCTATGACAATATTGATTTCTGGCTTGATAAGTCTGTTCTTGCTTTTAATTGTGAGAATGCCGTTGTTGTCGAACGAACATATATGTATTCCGATGCTGATTTGACTCAAAAACTTGACAGTCCGCAAAATCCATTGAAATTTGCCGCTATTGTTTCTAAAGCAAAAGATGAAGCTGATGCAGTAAATTCTAAATCTGTTAAAATCTTCTATTATGATACGGGGATAAAATCTGTTCAGGAGGCGTTTGTTTCTGCTGATTCAGTAAGCACTAGAAAAGACGACCAGGTTGTGTGTCAGATTGTTGAATCTCTTAAAACAACGACAAGGGCCGTTCCCCGAAATGAGCTTTTTGCTAAAGCCGCAAAGTATAAACCGTGTAAAAAAGTTCTGGCCGCACTGAACGAGCAAAAAGTTGAAAAAAAGACGTACAATTATCAGGAAGTTCTGAAATCAATGCAAAGAATGTCTTTCGGTGTAAATGTTGATGAACTGATGACAGTTGACCAGTCGAAAGATCCGTTTAAATAAAAATTAACTGTCCAAAAATACGCTGTTTTCTTATGAAAAAAGTCATTGCAACCACAGACGGGGCAATGACTTTTTTTATCTGATTCGATTATTTCAAAGCCGCTTTCAAAACTTCAAGATTCTTTTCCATTGCACCAAGATATGTCGTGCCTTTTTTAATCTGTTTTGCAGTTGTTGACTGCAGCGAATCAAAGGTAAGAACCTTAGCTTTTTTGTTCTTGCTGTTTGAAATGATTGTCTTTGCAATTTTGCCGTTTCCGCTTTCAATCTGGCAAACAGCCTGTAAGTCAAGCTCATTCACTTTTTCAGAAAGGAAAACGATTGTTTTGAAGCTTGCCTCGCTTTCTGCTGAACATCCGGCAAAGGCAGCGTAGTATTTCAAATTGTAATCATCAACAAGATATCGGAACGGAAAGCGGTCGCCAAAAAGCACCGTCTTGATTCGGGCACTTTCAACAGCCTCAACATATTTTGCATCCAAGGTATCAAGTTTTGCTGTGTAAGAAGCAAGATTTTTCTTATATACAGTGGCATTTGCAGAATCTTTTTCGCAGAGAGCATCGGCAATTGCACCACACAAAGTTTTTGCGAATCTCAAAGAAAGCCAGACATGCTCATCTTTTTCATCTTCTTCGTGATGGTGATGCGCGTGCTCGTCATGTTCATCATGGTGATGTTCATGCGCATCATGATGATCATGCTCGTCATCATCGTCATGGTCGTCGTGTCCGTGCTCATCGTGATGATGGTGCCCATGCTGCATTCCCTCAACAATTTCCTCGTTCTTTACGCGATCCCCCAAAACCTCGACAAGATTAATCACTTTCATGTTCGGATTCTTGGCATTCTTGATTACATCATCAACCCATTCATCGCTCTCGCCGCCGACATAAATGAAAATGTCCGCCTCAGAAATCTTCGCGATGTCCTTTACGCTTGGCGAATAGCTGTGCAGGTCAACGCCGTTATTCAAAAGAAGAGTAAGCTCCACATTGTCAACCTTCTCATCTATGATTTCTTTTGCCCAGTCATATTCCGGGAAAATCGTAGTAACAACTTTGAGTTTTTCAGATTTTGATTCACTTTTTTTGCCTGCAAATGCGAAACTTGAAAGAGCAAGCAATACCGTCATTAATGTAAGTATTTTTTTCATTTTATTTTCCTTTTTTTAGCGCAATTTTACTTCCTACGCCCTTCCGCAGCTCAGTAGCCCTCGGTCGAAAACTTTCGCTTTCGACTGGCTTCGCCACTGCTACACGGCGGGCGCAGCATCTTCTGTAAAAAAGGAATTCAGTTGTTGAGTTTGATTTTTTCTGTTACTGGAGTTGCAAAAACAATGAAAGATAGAACCAGTACAAAAGAGAACGGAATTAAAGATAAGTTCTGAACTTGAACGGAGAGAGAAACACCTAGATTGAGGTTCTGGAAATTTGCCTTGGCGATTTGCAAAATGGCGCAAACCTGGCAATCTTCTTCCTCATGATTGTGCTCGATGTGCTGAGAAACAAAAAAGACAGAAAGACAAAGTGACGCCGCAAGCATTACCGCAAGCAAAAACGAAACCTTTCCTTTCTGTCCCTTGTAAATATGTCTCATTAAATCTCCGCTCAGAAACTGATGCACGCATCAATTTGAGAACGAGTGTCAAATTACACTAAACTAACAAAAATGTCAATATGAGAATGAGTCGCAAATTAATAGCGTGTAATCTTTTCCTTCGTGATGTCGGAGATTTTAAGCGTGCCGGTCATTGCCATTGTGTCTTCAAGCTCGCCTTTGATTTTTTCGACATATGCTTTTACGCCTTCTTCGCCGCCACCGAAAACGGCAGTAACGAATGGGCGGGTAATGATTACCGCATCTGCACCGAGCGCGATAGCCTTAAACACATCAGTTCCGCTACGGATTCCGCCGTCAACGATAATCTTCATCTTACCTTTTACGGCCTCTGCAATTTCTGGCAAGACTTCGGCTGTTGCCGGGCAACCGTCCAAAACTCGTCCGCCATGATTTGAAACTACGATTGCGCTTGCTCCGGCTTCCATTGCTTTGAGCGCACCACGAACAGTCATTACGCCCTTAATGATGAATGGAAGATTTGCCATCTCAACAATCTGCTTAAGCTCGGCCACAGATTTGCTTCCAGCCGGTGGATTTCTGTTCTTTAAGAATGGAAGACCAGCCGCATCAATGTCCATTGCCATCGCAAAAGGATTGCCTGTACGGACAAGTTCCATCTTTTCTTTGATAGTATCTAAATCCCATGGTTTAATGGTAGGAATTCCAATTCCGTTGTTCGCGGCGATTGATTTTGCAGCCCCTTCCATAACCTTGATATTAACGCCATCACCAGTAAAGCCCACAATACCATTTGCGGCACACGCCGTAAGCAAAGTATGATTGTAGGACAAATCATCAAACTTATCACCGTAATGGAAATTAACGCTTCCAACAGGACCTGCAAAAACTGGAAGTGCAAAATGCTTTCCAAAGAATTCGATAGAAGTATCTACGGTTCCGTGCTCATAAATTGTGTCCATATTCACACAAATATTCTGCCAGGCATTAAAATTACGGATGGCAACCGTTCCACTCCCCTTTGCTCCAGGACCCGGAATTGAATTTTTACAAGCCACACCATTACAAACAGGACAAGCCTTGCACTTATCCCCAATAAATTTTCGAGCTTCTTCAAGTACATCAGTGTAAGTCATTTTTTTACCTCTGAGTAATACTAACACGAGAAATGCAGCCCGTACAAGGAAAAAAGATTCTGTATGGAGAGAATAAGCGTTTCAAATCACAAAAATTCTGGGACTATTTATTCTTATATGCATAGGAAAAGTTTATAGGAGGCGAAGTTACCGAAATATATTCAAAAAGTTCGCCGCTGTCGTTTTTTAGCCCATGAATATCGCCGTCTGCGAAGCGGACAGTATCGCCTTCAGAAAAATCCTCTTCTTTGCCGTCTGCGAGCAGCAGTTTCCCCTTGCCTTTCAAAGCAATCCATATTTGTTCCGAAGAATCGTGACAGTGACGACCTTGTTCTGCCCCGCTTTCAACCCGCACCCGTGTAATCGTAATCCGCTCGCTTTTGCTGTTTTCAGGATTCAAGAGCTGAGCTGACTCCACGCCAGGATTGCGCAATGTTTTCACGCAAGCTTTTCTAATCAATTCCATAAAAGTTCTCTTTAGGAATATTGTAGTGCATTTCAGGGATTTTTGCAGAGTATTAAAAAATGCCAGGCCCACAGATTGGGCGTTCCCCTACGGTCGCATACGCTACCTTCGGGTCAGGCTGCTCCAGGTTCCGCTAATCGCTTCATTGTTCCATTCGCTACGCTCATTCCAGAACTGCTCCGCCGCCTTGTGCATCCTTAACGCATGGGGGAAACTATTCTGTGTACTTTTCTTCAAGCAACTTTCCCATAAATAAAAACGAGACCGTAAAAAAATTACGGCCTCTGTATAACATTCGCGATTAAAGGCGCATTGAATATAAGATTTACTTTCTCACAAGTTTTAATTTGTTTTGATAAGAGGAACTTCACAATTATTGATATACAATACAGGCACTTGCTGCATTAAATCAGAAAAACTTGTCTTTAGTCGAACAAGAACTATATAGTCATTGCCATTGTCTACAAATGTTCCCTGCAAATCAACATACCGAACATTTATTTCTGAATTTTTAGCAATACCAAGAATTTTATGATCACAATAATTATCATCTATCGTCAACTCAAATTCAGATTTGAGCGTATAGGATTTTATTTCATATGTAATTGTGTGGTTTCCATATTTTGCTTTAAATACTGTAGACGACATATTATTTCCCCTATTCTTTTTCGATTGAAAAAGTTCTGTTATCTTCATAATTAAAATTCATGAAGATTTCTTTTTCTCCAGAATTCACAAAGCGATAACCATTTTCTTTCATGTATTTTATTACAGCCTGTTTCGCTTTCCCATAGATGAACATTTGTCCACCAAGATGATTCTTGCTTGTTGGGACTTCTTCTGCTTCAAACTCCTTACTGTTACCGTCACAATCAGCTAAACTAATTTGCGAAGGTCCAAACGATATCTCAGCTGTGGCTCCTGATATCGAATCGAAAGAACAAGATGCCTTCCTCATCCATTCGTCATATTCTTCCTGTGTAAGTTTTGACTTAAAAAATCCCATTTTGTTTCACTCCTTTTTTTCTGTTAAATCTGTCCTTCTTTACGCCAATAATCTGCCAGCTCAGGATTCTTGGCAGTACCAATTCCCTTTTCATAATATTCCGATAGTTTTAGCATAGCAGACACATTTCCGTTTTCTGCAGCTTTTTTAATTGCTTCAAACTGCTCTTTTTCAGAAAGTTCTAATTCCGACAAATCCATATAACTCTCCTTGATAAGTTTCATTATTGGAAACAATGTTTTTCAGTTATAAGAATCAATGAAAAACCATTAGACAATATAATGAAATTTCGTGTTGTTTGTCAATGTTATTCCGTTCATATTGTATCAGATGGATGAACAGGAATATCAAAAACAGGTCAATTTCGTACTCGCAAGACTAAAAGAAGAACGACAAAAAGCAAACATGTCACAAATTGAACTTTCTTTTGCTGCAGGGCTTTCCCAAAATCAAGTAAACTGTATTGAATCAGGTCGAAATATTCCAAATCTATATACGCTTATCAAAATTTGTAATGCTTTAAAAATCAGACCTGAAATTCTTTTTTCGACACCAAATGAAGAACGAGAAAAGGCTAGAAATGAAATTATTTCTCTTGTAAAAAGATATATATAAAATTGTAAATTTTCGTAAAATCGAAAAAAAAAGCCAGTCCCCCATGCAGAAGACTGGCGTAAAACACAAGCAACACACAGCCACACTTCCGTATAAAAACATCCGCGTGTATCTGTGTGCATCTGCGTCTAATTACTGATCATTAAATTCACTTACAAGCGCCGAGACCGTAGCCTTAGCGTCTCCGTAAATCATTACAGTATTATCGTTTGTAAAGAGCGGGTTCTCAACACCAGAGAAGCCTGTACCCTTACCACGCTTGAGTACGAATACTGTGCGAGCCTCGTGAGCGTTTACGATTGGCATACCGTAGAGCGGGCTTGACTCGTCGTTGATAGCATCCGGGTTAACAACGTCGTTTGCACCGATAACGATTGCAACGTCAACATTGCTCATCTGTGGGTTCATCTCGTCAGCTGTTTTGAGCTGCTCATAAGGAACATTTGCCTCAGCAAGCAATACGTTCATGTGTCCTGGCATACGACCTGCAACCGGGTGGATTGCGAAGTTTACTTCTGCACCGTTCTCTTCAAGCTTGTCGCAAAGCTCTTTTACGGCGTGCTGAGCCTGAGCTACAGCCATACCGTAACCTGGAACGAATACAACGTTCTTTGCAGCCTCGAGAATCATGTAAGCGTCTTCCACAGATATAGCCTTCGGCTCCTTTGCAGGACCATTTGCGCCCTTCTTCTTTGAACCACCGAAGCTCTTGAAGAGGAGGGAACCGAATGTGCGGTTCATAGCCTTACACATAATCAATGTAAGGATAAGACCAGAAGCACCTACGAGACATCCAGAAACTACAAGTACAGTGTTGTTGATTGCGAAACCAGCAAAAGCAGCAGCCAAACCAGACAAAGCATTCAAGAATGAAATGATAACCGGCATATCACCACCACCGATTGGGATAACCATTGTGAAGCCCAAAAGGAGGAAGATTGCCGTAGAAGCGATTACGCCGCATTTTTCGATTTCTTGGAATCCAAATGGATTGTCAGAAGTGAAGAATGAGTAAGCGATGATTGAAATAAGTCCGAGTACGCACAAAACGCCGTTTACAGCGTTCTTAGCAGGAATTACCCAGCCCTTGAAAGTCATTTTTCCGCTCAATTTGCCCCATGCAACCAAAGAACCTGTGAATGCAACAGCACCGATTGCGATTGTAAGGCCGAGTGAAACAGCTGTGAAATAGTCACCTTTTTCTGCTGCGATGTACTGTGTCAAAGCAACGAGAAGTGAAGAAAGACCACCGAAACCGTTGAACAAAGCAACGAGCTCAGGCATACCAGTCATCTGAACTTTCTTAGACCAGATAGCACCGATGATTGTACCAATCAAAACAGCTACGATAATCCAGCAATAGCCGTTTGCCAAAAGTGGGTTTCCGCCCCAGGCAGCAGCGTCAGAAGCAAATGCGCTCATAACATCTTTCTGAACAAGAACTGTTACACAAGCAATCAACATACCGACTGCTGAATATGCGTTACCCTTGCGGGCTGTATCTGTCTTTCCGAGCAATTTGATACCACGGATGAAGAAGATACAAGAAACCATGTAAAGAATTTTAATAGCTATATCAGACATTTCTCAGCACCTCTTATTTCTTAGAGTCCTTTTTCTTGAACATACCAAGCATTCGGTCTGTTACCATGTAACCACCGATTACGTTGATAGTAGCAAAAACAATAGCGAGGAAGCCGAGAACAGCTCCGACCTTTCCACCGATTTTAACGGCTGCTGCTGTGATAGAAATAGCACCAACAACAGTGATACCAGAAATAGCGTTAGTTCCTGACATCAACGGTGTATGAAGCTGTGAAGGAACTTTTGCAATCAACTCCAATCCAAGGAAAGCAGCGATTACAAATACGAAAATAAGCATAATATCCATAAAAATTAACTCCTTATGAAATCGACTTTTTAGTTATTCTTGAAGCGTTCATGAATAATCTGTCCGCCCTGTGTGAGCAAGCAGCCCTTCATGATGTCATCTTCCATGTTGACATTGAATTCTTTTGCTTCTTTGTTGTAGAAGCCGGCATGTGTGAGGAAGGCCGTGATGTTTCCAGAGAACATCTTTGAAGCATCATACGGAACCTGTCGCTCGAGCAAGTCGCCTGACATGATTGTAACGCCGTTCTCTGTAACAACGTTTTCAAAGAGCTTTGAACCCTCAACGTTTCCGCCTGTTGAACAAGCCATATCGACTACGATTGAGCCTGGCATCATGCGGTCAAGAACGTTCTTTTCGATGAGACGTGGAGCCTTGCGACCGAATACTTTTGCAGTTGTAATGACGATGTTTGCTTTTTCACAAACTTTAGCCTGTGCTTCCTTCTGTTTTGCAATCTGCTCAGGAGTAAGCTCTTTTGCGTATCCCTGTGCAGTCTGACCCATTTCACCGAGGTCAATCTTAACGAATGAAGCACCAAGTGATTTAACCTGCTCTTCAACGACCGGACGAGTATCGAAAGCGTCAACACGTGCGCCCAAACGTTTTGCAGTAGCGATTGCCTGAAGACCGGCAACACCGACACCAATAATGAAAACGCGAGCCGGGTTGATTGTACCTGCCGGAGTAACCATCATAGGAAGGATTTTAGGAAGTTTAGCAGCTGCATTTACGACAGCAACGTAACCTGCCAAAGAAGTCTGTGATGACTGAACATCCATCTTCTGAGCGAGTGTGCTTCGAGGAATCATCTCCAAAGATACAGCCTGAATTCCTTTAGAAGCGAAATTATTCAAAAGATCTTTTTCGTTGAACGGATCCATATAGCTCAAATGCAATGTGCCTTCTTTGATTCCGTCAATTGACTCTGGCTTCATAATGCGGACAATGATTTCTGAATCGTTGTAAGCATCTTCTTCTTTTGCAACGATAGAAGCGCCTGCTGTTTTGTAAGCCTCATCGCTGAACCCGCTCTTCAAACCTGCTCCAGAAACGACTTTGAATTCAAAGCCCATAGAAACAAGTTTTTTGATGTCATCAGGAATGAGGGCAACGCGTGTCTCGCGCTCGTCCTTTTCCTTGCAGACCAAAACTTTCTTCATTTTTGAAAGCCTCCTATTTTGTGAAATAGCTAAACATAAGCTAAAAAAATCGCTTCCATTATATAGAAAAAAGAAAAGTTTTACATCAATTTTATCGGTTTTTTGTAAAATTTGTGCGTATGGAGACAGCTAATTGTTTAAATCCGCATTTTGCCTTAAAAATTCTCCTTAGGTATATTTATAACTTTGATACAAGTTTCAGAAAATCGGCAGGCATTTGATAATTTTTGCATGGACGAGAAGGAAGAATTACAAAAAGAATACATTTCGCAGCTTTTTGGGCGGAATGTTAAAAAATATCGCAAACTGGCGGGGCTTACGCAGGAACAGCTTTCGGAGCGTTTGGGCGTGTCTCAGAAACATCTTTCGATTATAGAGACCGGTACGCAGTTTGCTTCTGCTTCGCTCATTGGCCGGATTTCCGAGGAACTTCAGGGGTAACCACCCAAATTTCTTTTTTATACAAAAATTGCACACAATATAACATCGATTTTTAAATCCAGAATGATAAAATAGAAGAAAATTAGACTTGTTCGGAAACTGCACTTCTCCGAACACTTCTATTGTAGTACTGGAGAACAAACGATGAAAAAATTCATGGACAAAGATTTCCTTCTTGAGACAAAAACTGCTCAGAAGTTGTTCGAGGCCTGCAAGAACGAGCCTCTTTGGGACTATCACTGCCACCTTATTCCAGCACAGATTGCTGAGAACAAAAAATTCAAAAATCTTACAGAAATCTGGCTTGGCGGCGACCACTACAAATGGCGACAGATGCGCACTTACGGCGTAACCGAAGACTACATCACTGGCGACAAACCTGATTACGAAAAATTCCTCAAATGGGCAGAGACAATCGAGCACCTTATCGGAAACCCTCTCTACCACTGGACACACCTTGAGCTTCAGCGATATTTCGGAATCGACGAGCCACTCACTGTCAAAACCGCTCCAGCAATCTGGGAAAAAGCAAATAAAATGCTCCAGAGCGATGAACTTTCAGTAAAAGGAATTTTCGAAAAATTCCATGTTTACGCAGTCGGCACAACAGACGACCCGATTGATTCTCTCGAATATCACAAGGCAATCGCCGCAGGCACAGCCCCAATCGGCAAAATCGCAACAAAAGTCCGCCCATCTTACCGCCCGGACAAAGCAATCAACATCAATCTTCCAACATACAAAGACTACATCGCAAAATTGAGCGAAGTCAGCGGAATCGCAATCAAAACTTCTGATGATGTAATCAAAGCCCTCATCAAACGCCTTGATTTCTTCATTGAAAACGGATGCCGCGCTTCTGACCACGCACTTGAATACCCGCCATGCAAAATCGACACTGACGCAAACATCGATGCAGTAGTCGCACGCGCTTTGAACGGCGAGACAATCTCAGAATGTGAGGCAGAAGCTTACAAAACAAAAGTTCTCGTTGCACTCGGACGCGCTTACGAAGAGCGTGGAATCGTTCAGCAGTGGCACATGAACGCAATCCGCGACAACAACAAGGCAATGTT
>NZ_CAMHSK010000004.1 GCF_946187725.1 uncultured Treponema sp. | reverse complement strand
TGCCAATACATGCAACCAAATCAGCGACTGTGTCAGTCTTTCCGTGTGGAATAGCGATTCCATGCTTCATGCCAGTAGACATTTTGCGTTCGCGGTCAAGCACACATTCGCGAGCTGTAGCTTTATCTGCTACTTTACCAGCCTTGATAAGAATATCAAGCATCTCATCGATAATTTCTTCTTTTGTTTTACCTTTGAGATGCAATTCTACTGTGTCAGGTGTTAATACTGTCTTTAAGTCCATGTAAAAAGTGTAAATTTCATTACGGCAAAAGTCAAGAGAAAAAAGCTATCATTGGAACTTTTTTTTTGTTATAATATTCTTATGACAACAATTGATAAATTTCTTTCAGACATTCAAAAGACAATTAAATACGACAGAGCCAATAACGGCGGTCATTACGATGCAAAAAGAGCATGTACGCAGATTGCAAAACTTTTTGCAAACAACAACAAAAATCAGGGTTCGCTCGCAGTTTCAATCAGCGACTACTGGCTCAACACATACATTTTAAGCTCAGAAGATTTAGCAAACGAGCCAAGCGAAGAGAACATCAACCGAATCAAAGCGTTCCAGAATTTTGTGGACAATGCAGAAGATGAAGATTTTTCTGTACTCACAGATGACGACTGGGAAACTTTGCGGGATTTTGTTGATGATGAAGCCGAAACCCTCGATTTGGACTCTCTTCAGAACATGATGAATCTGATTTTGCAGAACGATGCATTATCTTAATTTTTAGGCACAGATAAACGCAAATGGAATCTTTATACGAAAACTGCCGCCAGTGCCCCCGAAACTGTGGCATAAACAGGACTTCTTCAGTTGGATTCTGCAAAGAACCGTCTCAAATCAGAATTGCCGTTGCCTGCCTGCATTTTGGCGAAGAACCCTTAATCACTGTTCACGGCGGTAGCGGCACAATCTTTCTCACCGGATGCAATTTACGCTGTGCTTTCTGCCAGAATTATCAGATTAGCCAGCAGGGAATGGGCGCAGCTGTTTCAAAAGAGGAATTTGCCGAAATCTGTCTGAAACTCGAAGAAGCCGGTGCCGAAAACATAAATCTTGTTACAGGAAGCCACCACATCCCGGCGCTTGCAGAAGGTCTTGCAGAAGCAAAAAAACGCGGTCTCACCCTGCCTGTCTGCTGGAATTCAAGCGGTTATGATTCAGTTGAATCCCTGAAGCTGCTCGAAGGTCTTGTAACAATCTGGCTCCCTGACCTCAAGACACTAAGTTCAGAACTTTCAAACTCATTATGTGCGGCAGCTGACTACCCCGAAAAAGCAAAAGAAGCCGTCAAATGGATGATTGAACACAATCCGCTCAAACTCACGCAAGTTTCAAAAGAAATAGACGGAAAAACCGTCGTAAAAGACAAAATTCTTCAGGGCGTGATTGTAAGGCATCTTTTCCTTCCGGGAAGATTCTTTGAGACAGCGGATGTACTTGAAT
This sequence comes from uncultured Treponema sp., assembly GCF_946187725.1. Lineage (GTDB taxonomy): Bacteria > Spirochaetota > Spirochaetia > Treponematales > Treponemataceae > Treponema_D. Next base: position 157,393 of record NZ_CAMHSK010000004.1, on the reverse strand, counting down.
GGTTAAAGCAAAATGCTGACGGAAAAGCGATTATTTCTCTCATGAGTCAGTACACGCCGGTTCCATTCAAGGACAGCGAAGAAAATCTTTTAAAACGAAAAAAATCGCTTTCTGTTATCGAAAACAGGCTTGTAAGCCAAAGCGAAGACACAGATTTGAGAGATTTAATCGAAGCATACGATTTCGACTATCTTTTTTATCAAGATTTATGTGCCGACACCGAATGGCTGCCCGATTTCGAGAAAAAACAGCCATTCAGCTACAAGCTTGCAAAACCCATCTGGCACTGGAAGTTTGGCTGGTGTTAATCCTGCATTCCGTCGTGGATTGCAGCGATATTCTTGATTTTTTCACACAAACCGTCATCGGCCTTGAGAGCTTCGACAGACACGCTCATTCGCCATGTCCAGTTGAAGTTCGTGACCGAGCCAGGCACATTGATTCTCTCTGATTTTGAATCTTCCGCGTAATATTTTGAATCAAGATAAAGCCAGTCCTGCAGCGGATTGACAAACCAGGCACCCCTTGTAGCCGCAAATGTCTCAAAAAGCATTTGAGCGGTTTCAGGCTCAAGTTTTTCTGTAAAGGCAACTTTTTTGGGCCATTTGTCAAAAGAATCGATTTCATATTTTTCAAAGAAATTTTCCGGACGAAGGTTGCATGCAGGGATTCCAGTCTTTTTTATTTCTTCATCGTACCATTCACGCAAAGTTGAAGAATCGTGCACGCTGGTTGTAACAATGCTCAGCCTGCGGTAAGAACGCAAACTTGCAAACGGCTGATTCGGCCGATCCCATTTTCGGCACCAGCGGATGACTTTAAGACCGAGAATGCCACATTTATCAAGCACATATTCCATGCACGGAATGACGACACCCAAATCTTCACCGCATGGAACCATATCAGATTCGTTTACAAGAGCCGTAAAGATTTTTTCTGCCTGATTTTGCCAGAGCTGAACTTCTTTTTGAGAATTTTCGCCGAAAATCCATTGCAAGGTGTTTTTTTCATCCTGAGAGAGCGTGTTCCATGCCCTTGTTTCGTAATACTTCCACTGAGGAATGTATTTGTTTTTGCTGATTTCGATTAAAGCCCTGTTTTTCCACCAATATGCAAGTCGGTTGAAAATTTCAACTTGAATTGATGAATCAATATTGTATTTGTCGAGCTTGATTTTTCGGATGTCAGCCTCAGTTTTAATGCTCGGTTTGAAAAGCCAAAGCTCTTCCCACCCGATTCTGTCACAGACAAGACCAAGGATTTCGCGCGTGGTATCAGCATTTCCGATAAGGCGTATGAAATCTTCGGTAGGAACATGCGGCTGACTTAACCAGCGGAGCCTTTCTTTTGAGAAACCACATTTTGTAAATTGAGCCTCACTGATTGGAGAGCATGGCTCTGTGTGTCCGAGTTCCGCAGTAGATTCTCCGTTCGGAATAGACCAAAGTCTGAAGAACCCAGGAATATGATCGAGTCTATAAGCTCCAAAGAACTGTGAGGCAAGCCTGATTCTAAGCCGCCACCATTCAAAATTATTTTTTTCTTGGGCAGCAAAATCGTAGCACGGGAAACCCCAGTTCTGACCAGTAGGATTGTCACCGTCAGGAGGAGAACCAGCCTTCATTTTCTGATTGAAAACATCCGGGCTAGACCATACATCGCATGAATCTTCGTTTAAGAGAATCGGAATGTCCCCCTTGAGCGTAATTCCGAGTTTTTTTACATAATCTGCGGCTTGCTTGAACTGATTGAATGCAATGTACTGTTCCCATGCATAGAAAAGAATGAGTGGCTGTAAATCCTCGTTGTTCCAGATTTTGAGAATTTCATTTTTGGAAAGATTCTGATGCTCTTTTTTCCATGATTTCCAGCTGGCCTGAAGGTAATTGTGCTTCAGATATTTGTAGACACAATAAAAAGGCATCCATTCGACATTTTCTTCGATGAATCTGTAAAAAAGACTCTGTTTATCCGTGATAAGTTTGCCGCCAGCAAAGATTGTAGAAGCCCAAATCTTGCGGAGCAAAAAATCCTTGGTTTGCACGACATAATCATAATCAAAGCGGACATCATCTTTATGTCCAAGAAATTCATCATAAGTTTTCTTGAAAAGAGTGTCGGTTTCATAACACTTTTGGAAAGAAGAAAGTTCAGAAATCCGAATATACATTGGATGCAAGGCAAAAGCTGAAAGCGAACTGTATGGAGAACTTTGAGCACCTGTATCAAGAACAGGCAAAAGCTGTATCACAGAAAGCCCCGACTTTGAGGCAAAATCAGCAAATTCGATAAGGGAAGAAAATTCACCGACAACAGGCGATGATTCCGTACGCAAAGCCGAAAGTGGAACGGCTACACCAGTTTTATTCTCAATCATAAAAGGATTCTAGCATATATCAAATTAAAAAAAAAGGAAAAAGTCTGAAAATTTAAAAAAGAAATCTGCTTTTTCTTTTTCTGCTTATAAAAATTCGCTTTCCAAAAGAAAATTGCAAAATTGTTTCTATATAATAGTAAAAATTTCACTTCAACTATAAAAATCGTAGTTTTTTTTTGACATGAATCCATTTTTTTTATTACAGGATTAAATTTTCGTGATATAATTAAGTATAATTTTATTTACCCTGGGGGTTTAGCTTGTCCTACTCATACAATGAATTTCATATCGCTAAGGCAGTCCGTGATGAATGTAATTTTGCGGAATCTCTTTATTCTTCTACCGGAAATGTAATTCTCGCAAACATTAAAGCTGTCCGAGAATTTCAAGTAAAATTCAATAAATATCTTGTAAATCATAATTTAACACAGATTTCGGCAGGCACGCTCAACGCCATGGGCTTACTCGATGAAATTTTCCATCTTGCCTGCTACATCTACCGCCGAAGAAAAGCACCCGATGCCTTCAAATCGCTTCTTTCAGAATTAGAAAACACTTTCGGGAAAAAAGAAATTCATAAAATCATCATCGATTTCTGTACTGAATTCCCGCCAACTGAAGTTTACAAAGGAAATCTTTCAATAGAAGATTACCTGAACATGGAGCTTACAGAACGCAAAACAGGCCGAATCCGCACGAACAAAGAGCAGGTTCTTGAAGAGCTGATTATGCTTCATCTCGATAATGAAAACCCGGCCTTCAAGCCATTCATTTCACTTTTCGATGATTCAAAGCTCGCTTCAAATGAAATCTGGGCTAAAGTCTGGGAAAAGATTCAGGATTATTTCAAATCACAGCCCCTTTTTGGTAACTTCTCACATGATTTGATTACTTTCCTGCGTGAACCTGTCAATTTCTCTCCGTACAATTTGCAGGAACAGCTTGATTATGTCCGCACTCACTGGGCAGAGCTTCTTATCCCTGGAGACGGTGATGGTGAAGATTACTGGCTCAGAAGACTTTTGGGCGGAGAAGATTTGCTTTCAGAAGAATGGAAATCTGCATGGCATCCTACAAATGGCGGAGATGCCGACATGTCACCACCAAATTACGACTACCTTCTCAAAGAATACGAAAGATTCAGTGCCGATAAAGAATGGATGCCGCGCGTTGTCCTCATGGCAAAAACTGTTCTCGTCTGGCTCTATCAGCTTTCAAAAAAATACAATCGCGAAATCAGCCGTCTCGACCAGATTCCAGACGAAGAGCTTGATTTGCTCCGCGACGAAGGTTTCACTGGTCTCTGGCTCATCGGTCTTTGGGAACGAAGTCAGGCAAGCCGCACAATCAAGCAGATTTGCGGAAATCCTGAAGCAGCGGCAAGTGCATACTCTCTTGATGACTACGATATCGCATGGAATTTGGGCGGATGGGATGCACTGGCAAACCTGCGTGCAAGATTGTGGCAGCGCGGAATCCGACTTGCAAGCGACATGGTTCCAAACCACACAGGTATGGATGCACGATGGGTCGTTGAAAAGCCAGATTTATTCGTACAAAGACGCGATTGTCCGTTCCCATCATATACTTTCAATGGTCCGAATTTGAGCCATGACGGACGAGTTGCAGTTTACCTTGAAGACCATTACTACTCTAAGACAGACTGTTCTGTTGTTTTCAAACGAGTTGACACTGCGACTGGCGACACCCGCTACATCTACCACGGCAACGATGGTACAGGTATGCCATGGAACGACACGGCACAGATTGACTTCCTCAATCCAGTTGCACGCGAAGAAGTCATGCAGAAAATTCTTCATGTTGCACGAAACTTCCCGATTATCCGATTTGATGCCGCAATGGTCCTTGCCAAAAAGCACATCAAACGCTTGTGGTACCCAGAGCCAGGAAAAGGCGGTGACATCGCAACCCGAAGCGAATTCGCAATTTCCGCACAGGAATTCGAAAATCGTATACCAAACGAGTTCTGGCGTGAAGTCGTTGACCGTGTTGCACAGGAAGTTCCTGACACGCTTTTGCTCGCAGAAGCTTTCTGGATGATGGAAGGATACTTCACGCGAACACTTGGAATGCACCGTGTTTACAACTCTGCATTCATGAACATGCTCAAAAAAGAAGAAAACTACAAATATCGTTCAACGGTCAAAAATACAATCAATTTTGACCCGCAGATTTTGAAGCGCTATGTCAACTTCATGAACAACCCTGATGAAGAAACAGCCGTTGCTCAGTTCGGTAAAGGTGACAAATATTTTGGTGTCTGTACACTTATGGCAACAATGCCAGGTCTTCCAATGTTCGGCCACGGTCAAATCGAAGGCTTCGAAGAAAAGTACGGCATGGAATACACAAAAGCTTATCGCGATGAGCAGCCGGATCAGTATCTTGTTGACAGACACAAGCGAGAAATCTTCCCGCTTCTCAAAAAGCGATACCTCTTTGCTGGTGTTGAAGACTTCCTTTTCTACGATGTCTGGGATAACGGTGGCGTAAATGAAAATGTCTTCGCATATTCAAACCGCTGTGGCAATGAATATTCAGTTGTCTTCTATAACAACAAATATGAACGCGCTCAGGGCTGGATCAAACAGTCTTGTGAATACGCTGTAAAAACCGGCAGCGGCGAGAACGACAAAAAACTTGTCACACGCTCACTTTCAGAAGGTCTTGGTCTTTCTGGTGAAGATGACCGCTACATGATTTTCCGCGAATTCAGAAGCAATCTCTGGTATATCCGAAAATCACGCGACATCTGTGAACAGGGTATGTTCATCGCACTCAACGGCTTTGAAACACAGATTTTCCTTGACATTCGACAGGAACAGGATGTTGATGGTTCACTCAAAGAAATCTGCGAATTCCTGAACGGAAAAGGCACTCCGGACTTGAAAATTGCATGGCAGGACTTGCATTACAAAAAGCTTTATCAGGCATTCCAGAATGTCATTTCAAGCGAACTTTGCTTGAACCTTGGCACTCTCACAATGACTGCAAAAGAGCTTAAAGATGCAAACCTCAAAAAAGCAACAGCTTCAAGCATCAAACAGCTTGTTGAGCAGCCGCTTGAGTACTTCTACACTGTCGCAAACGAATTTGCTGAGCCAGAATTCAACGCAGAACAGCAGGAACTTTTTGAAAAAGCAAAAGCTGAATTTGAAAAGAAACTTGCTGAAGAACAGGCCGTTGAAACAGCTAGCACAACAAAGAAAAAGACTTCAAAGGCAAAAACTCCGAAGTTCGAACACAAAATTGAAAAATTCACACAATTCGTGCTTCCAAAGACACTTGCGTTTCCAAAAGGCTCAAAAGTTGCTCTTGAAGATATTTACCTCTACATTTTCACAGCTCTCAAGCCAATCGCCCAGAGCAAATTTGCACGAAAATGGAGCCTCCAGCGAAAGATTGCAGAGCTTACCGGCAACACGGCAATCGGAAGCATGGATTCTTACAACTTCTTCGACAGAGCATTTGCTCTTGCAGAAGGTGAACAGCCAAAGCTTACCGAAAGCAGCGAAAAGGCAGATTTGCTTGCAATTGCTGAAAAACTCGGCGAATCAAACGATTCATGGCTCTTGCTCGGTGCTAATGAATTCAATGGCACAAAATGGTTCAACAAAGAGAAGATGGAATCAACACTTGCGCTCTACAAAGCAATTCTTTCACTGGGTGCGGGTGAAGCAAAAAAATCAGCTATCAATTCACTCTTCAAAAAATTGAACACTGCACAAGAAAAGGCTGAGTATAAGTGCGAAGAATTTATCAATCAGTTCAAGCCTAAAGCAAAGAAATAAAACACTTCAAGGCTGAAACTAAAAAGCACGCGTAAAACGGCAAAATGCTGTCAAACGCGTGTTTTTTTTTATTTAAAGAACCTGATTTTTAGAGTTCGTCAGCGATAATCAGCATGACTTCTATGACCGAACTTACACAAGGATGCTTTAATTCAGTATGCAGAAGGGAATTAGGATTGTTATCTGGAAGTTCCGGGGCTTTTCCCAAAGTGTGACGGATATATTCTGAATTAAGGGCCGGATGATCACGCATAACAAGCACAAGAGAAGAATCATCTTCCTCAAGAATTTCTTTTCGCTTTAAGGCAGCGGCATAAGCACGGCTTGTTGATTTATTTGCATAGATTCCATGCTCCATGAAAAGCTTGCGGCAGGCATTGTCGGTTTCTTCATTCGTGACATGAGCAGGATAGACGAAATGCTTTAACATGAGCGAGCTGCTGCCAAAAATATCTTCAAGACGCTCCAAATTTGAAGGACTTGCAGGATCAGCAAAACCGCGCTTTTCAAGTTCAACAATGCTGTCCATTATTTCACAGTTACCTTCAAGATCAAGTTTTATTTCATCGCTTGTAGGGCAAATGAAACCGTTTACAGGAAGTGAAAGCCGCCATGAATAAAGACCCGCGACCAGATTTGAGTAATTTCCACAGGGCATTGCATAGAAAATATCACCGTTAACCTGTTTTTTTAGACGGCTGAACGCATAAGGATAAAAGAAGGTCTGCGGCATGAGACGACCTATGTTAGCCGTATTTGCAACAGTCAAATGATATTTTTCTACAAGAGCACGATTCGCAAAAATCTCACGGGCAATATCGTGACATGTATGCTCGCTTCCATCAACTTCGATTGGAAGAACATTTCCACCGTTCCAGACAAAATCTTCATCAGAAAGGCCACGCACAAATCCTCTTGGATAAAGCAGAACCGCCTTTAGATTTTTTTTACCCCGGATTGCTCTGGCAAGGCTCGAACCAAGCTCACCGGCCGTAACATCAAGAAAAGTAGCATAACTACCCTTCATTGTAAGGATTGTTTCAAGACAGTTCACAAGATATGAAATTCCAAATTCTTTATGACTTCCCGACGGTGTGTGATAAAGCTCCAGAGTGTATAAATTTTCATCGAGCTTATTGACTTGCGGAGAAAACGGAAAAGCCTTTGTCGCTATCGTTTCACAAATAATCGGAGAAAATTCATCGTTTATGCAGGCTGAAGTCAGTGCACCCGCAATGCTGGAAAACGAAGTGTTTTCATTTGTGTAAAGAATCCATTTTCGTAAATCAGCAAAATCCTCCGGGATATACAAGCCACCGTCATCAGGCATACAATCAAGAACGGCTTTTGCAAAATTCACCGGTTCAGAGCGGTTTCTCGTGCTTTTGAATTTCATTTTTTCCCACCTCTATTTCATCTGAAATTTTGCGTAAATGCTTCCAGAATTAAGCACCTGGAAAACATCGGGAACTTTTTTATATACAGCGCGTTTTACATAAACTTCATCAGCAAGTCCAAGTCTTAGGATTTTAGACACAGGAATTTCAAAATTTCCATTAAGAACCCCAATCCACTCCCAGCCTGCAGAATGTGCCGCAGTATCATCTTGAAGCTGCGAATAATAATCGTGCATTCCGTAAGCACGAAGTCCTAAAGCAAGGGCATATCCTTTTTCTGTAGCATATCGCATTTTTAAATTGAGCATTGGCCCTGTTGTGTAACTGTAATTTCGTACTACGCTGGCATCCGGCAGAATAATCGGTCTGTGATAATAGTAATAGTCGGTTGTACCAAGAACATTCCATGCACCATGAAGCTGCCATTCAAGATTTGAATTTTCAAAGCGAACGCGCTGCTTGAGTGCTAATCCAGGTCCTAAAGAAGAAAGCTCGTAAAATTGATGCCAGTCGAATTCATATTCCATCACGAGTCCGATTGTTGTATCGGTATTTTCTGAAAAGCGTGGTGAACGGGCAAAAAGCATTCCATTACTCAGAATGCGGATTTCATACATAAGCTTCTTGTCCAAGTCCTTATACTGACAGTCAGCCCCCTCTCCTGAACCTTTTCCAGCAGAAGCCGAAATTTCAAGCTCAAACTGAGAATAAGGCTCATTTGAATCATGGCCGTAAGGATCATTGTAAACCACATAAACAGACGGATTAAAGAAAACCGGATAAATTTCATCTTTTTTGTAATCCAGATTAGAACAATTTATGAGATTAGAACGAGCGGCCGCAGCACCAACACCGAATTTCAAACTCAATTCATGAATGTTGTGCGTTGTTCCGCGAGGTTTTTGGCGTGTCCAAAGCTGAGTCCAACAGCGGCTTGGATTGACGCAAAGACCGAAAAGTTCAGAAAGTTCGTCTGCATTGAGGGAAAGCCTGTAAAGCATTTCACCCATTGAAAACGCGCCGACCGTTGTATAGACCATATCGTTTATTGAAGGAGCATTTGTTTCGCAAAGATACTCCCAAAAAGCAGAACCGAAAAGTGTTAAGGCGAATGATTCAGCCACATTTAGATTTGAGCCGCGTGAAGCCTGATAATAAAAACTTCCCTGGTACGGATGAAGGACAAAATTCGTCCAATACCAGTCGCGGTCATAAGTCATTTCGCGTTCCCAAAATCGATTCCACTCATCCGGGCCAACCTGTGCCCAGCCCGAACCTAAAACAAACCGGTTATATGATGCAAGTCCGACATTAAAAAAAAGAACTCCGCCAATTGCCGTAAACCAGTGCTTTTTGCCGTCATTTTCGTGGAGAAAACCTGATTTTTCAGAATAATTTGAATCTGCTGAAGGAGCAACATTGAAGCTTATATCATTAGAAACCGTCTCTGTATTCTCAGAATTCAGGGCTTCCGAGTCAGCATTTTGGCCAAAGAGAAAAGAATTTGCAATAAAAACAAAAGACAAAAATAGTGATAAGAATTTCTTCATATCACCATTTTTGCAGAAATTTCAATATTTTTCAATATTTTTCAACACACCGCGAAGAATCAGTCTTCGAACCGCTTGATAATGATACAGCCGTTGTGGCCGCCAAATCCCAAAGAAGCACTTGCCGCAACTTTGACCTCGCAGGAAACGCCTTTGTTTGGGGTATAGTCCAAATCGCATCCGCCTTCGACATCCTGATTTTCAATGTTGATTGTTGGCGGGATGAAACCTTCGTTGATGGCTTTTACGCAGAACATAGCTTCAATTGCACCAGCTGCACCAACCAGATGACCGGTCATGCTCTTTGTAGAAGAAATATGAAGTTTGCGGGCATTTTCTTCACCAAATGCAAGTTTGAGCATGGCGGTCTCACCAACATCATTTGCGTGAGTTGAAGTACCATGCGCGTTGTAATACTGAACTTCTCCAGCATCAATTCCGGCATCTTCGAGAGCAAGTTTTACAGCCTTGGCAGCACCACTTCCGTCCTTGAGAGGTGCAGTGATATGATAACCGTCACAGCTTGAACCGAAACCGGCAACTTCAGCGTAAATCTTTGCACCACGAGCCTTTGCATGTTCATATTCTTCGAGAATAAACATGGCAGAACCTTCAGACATGACAAATCCATCGCGGTCACGGTCAAACGGACGGCTCGCCTTTTGAGGACAGTCATTGAACTTTGAAGCAAGAGCCTGCAATTTTATGAATGTCGCAATGCTGAATTCAGTGATTGCAGCTTCTGTTCCTCCGGCAAGCATTACATCAGCACGACCAGAACGAATCAAATCAGCAGCAAGTCCGAGTGAATCAGTGCCGGAAGCACATGCTGTATTGATTGTCCATGAAAGCCCCTGAAATCCGTAGTAAATATTCACATTTGCGGCCGCCTCATTTGAAATCATAAGCGGTGTGGTAAGAGGCGGCAAACGGTCCGGACCTGCATTCGGGTCACAGAATTTTTCGAAACCAGCACCAGTAGCTTCGATTCCACCAAGACAGTTTCCTACCATGACACCCATTTTTTCTGCTTTGAGGCCTTCACCTGTGTAACCTGAATCCGCGATTGCCTGTGCCGAAGCAGCGAGACAGAATTTTGAAAATCTGGCCATCTTTCGAGTGGCTTTTGAATCAATTCCGTATTTGGAAATATCGAAATCTTTTACCTCACCGGCAACTTTTACACTCAATCGCGCCGGGTCAAAAAGCGTAATGTTCGAGATACCGCATTTGCCTTCTTTAACGCTGTTCCATGCCTCCTCAACATTATTTCCGACCGGGCAAACAACGCCCATTCCGGTGATTACAACTCTTCGTCGTGACATAAAAACTCCTATATTTTACTTTTATACTTTAAATTTGCTGACAGCTTCGCCGAGACTTTCAATACTCTGCGTATTTTTATGGGTCATGTCATTAACGGCATTAATCGATTTGTTTATACTCTCAATACCAATTGACATTTCTTCCATGCTTGAAGTAATTTCTTCGGTAAGCCGCATGAGATTATCCATTTTGACATTTGCGGCCTGAGTTGCATCTTCCATTGAATTGCTGGAACCTTTGACGCCTGCCGTAACTTCCTGAATCTGCTTGATTGCCTCAAGAATTTGCTCACCGCCTTCTGACTGTTCGTGCATGGCATTCATAATTGTAAGCTCCTGCCTTGCAACAGCCTGAGTAAGATCGTAAATTTCATTGAATTGATTCTGAAGTTTGACAGAAGAATCTGAAACTTCCGCAACGCTTGCAAGAACGACCTTGAGATTATTAGTGATATTTTTGCCCTGCTTGTTTGAATCTTCCGCAAGCTTTCGGATTTCATCAGCAACGACCGAGAATCCCTTTCCGCTTTCACCAGCATGAGCCGCCTCAATTGCCGCATTCATTGCAAGCATATTCGTCTGACTTGCGATTGACTGAATGATTTTACTTGCCTCAAGAAGCGTACCCGACTGTTCCTGAATCTTTTTGACTGCTTCTACAGATGAATTTATGCTCAGTTTTCCCTGTTCTGAAGAATTTTCGAGAGATTTGATTGTTTCTCCGTTTTTTTCGAGAATTCCTGTTACAGAGCGGATATTTGCGACCATCTGTTCAATGGCAGAAGAAGACTCAACAACACTCGAACTCTGGCTCTGAATATTTTCGACAAGCTCATTTACGCTGTTATTAATAGAAGAAAGTGCATCTTTTGCCTCGTGAACATTGCGCCCCTGCTGCTGAACCTGCTTGTTCACGGAATCAATATTTGCAGTAATCTCATTTGCGCTGGCAGCCGTATCGTTCATGCTGTCACCCAAAGTGTTGCCCTGCTCGCTCAGATTTTCTGCAGAATCTTTAACCTGCCGGATTGAATCCTGAATTTTTTCGATTGTAAGATTAAAGAAATTGTACATTTTTCCAAGTTCATTATCAGTCTTAACATTCATGCGGACAGTCAAATCACCGTCACCCTGAGCGATGTTCTGCATTGCCGAAACGCCCTTGTTCATTTCTTTAACAACACCCTGAATTATGAAGAACAAAATGAGAAGAATGACAGCAGCCGTAACCAGGAAAGTAAGCGCAACAATCGCAAAAATTTCATTTGCGGCAGCCGAAATTTCGCTTTCCTTAACATTTAAGCCCAAAAACCAGACTTGACTTGCATCTTCAACTGTGAACGGCTGGTAATACTTGAGAGTTTTGCCGTCTTCATCCCTTTGCATTGAGAAAGGTTCAAGAGACTTTTTGCCAGCCCCAAACAGCCCGTTCTTGAATTCATCGAAGATTTTTCCTTCGTTTTCAGGATTATAATCAACCGCCATCAAACCAGAATCAGAAATGAGGGAAAGATAGCCTGTATCATACACTTTTACTTGCTTTAAGAGCGAAGAAAGCGTATCCAACGACATATCGAGACCGATTACACCGATTGGAGTTTTGTTTTTATCAAAGATTGGGAAAGCAACCCCGCACACCCACACGATTTTTCCGCCGATTTCATAAGGATTCGGGTCAATCAAAATTCCTGTAGGACTGTGCAAAGGATTTACATACCAGAAGCCATTTTCATAGTCAGTGAGAGGCGAACACTCAATGGTAGAACCGACTTTTGTCCAATAAGGAATAAAACGACCTGTATCATCATGATTTTCTGTATTGGCGTAAACATCATCGAGACCGTCGAGTGCGTTTGGTTCATAAACGACCCAAGTATCGACAAAAGTTTCATTATCGATTAAAGCCTGTTTCAAAACCGCATTGACATAATCACGGCGTTCAGCAGGGGGAACATTTTCTATCTGCTCGATTGCAGTTTTGAGTGCCGCACAGGTGACATACTCATGCGCAATAATGGATTTTGTGCTTTCTGAATAATATGAAGCCATTTCCTGAAGGTAATTCCGTGAAACAGCACCAAATTTGCTGGAAACATTCCTTAAAATGAAAACGGAACATATAGTGAGAAGAACAAGAAGGAAAAGTCCGATTGTGACGACAAGCTGGGTACGAATGCTTTTAAAGCCTTTATGTTTTTGAGTCATTGAACACCCCTTAGTTGAACTGGCTGATAAAACTCTATCCTCTATTATAAATCAGAAAACGAAAAAAGCCAGCTTTAAATTCGCCGGCTTTTCTTCATTTTTTAATTAATTTCTTTTTTGTGATTTTAGGAAAACGCTGATTAACAATTGGTGCAAATCAGCACTAAATTTCATCTTCCTGAACCACAACAATTTTATCCATAAGGATATCATTTTCTTCTGCCCAAAGGATTGCACGGCGTTCCCAGTCAGCACCACCGCGAGCATCAAACTCTTTAAGCCACTGAGTCCATGTACTAAGTTCAAGACGGCCTATTACGAAATCACGAACTCCATTTGAGTAAAATTCCCGAAGTTCCTGAGAAGCAGACGGAATGTTGACCGTCATTGTCCACGGACATTTCTGCATTTCACGAAGCAAGGTGTATGCGCTCATTTCCTTGCCGTTCTGGCTATACCATGTTGGATAGCGGTTTTCAAGCTCAAGGTTTGAGTTGTAGAAAACCAAGTTTCTAAGCTGAATTACAGGAGCAGCAGCTTTCTTAGTATAAGCCATGTTTGGATCAGGAAGACCTTCAAGAGTGATGTTTCCGTCATCATCAATCATGAAGTTTTCAGCTTCTTCACCATAAACGACCGTGTTGTAACCGTCTGTGCTCATCCACTCAAGAAGTTTTGCAATGACCGGCAGTTTTCCAAGTTCCTGTGCACGGCGCGAAACTGCATAAGTTCTGTAACCGCTGGTATAAGCACCAACCGATGACTTGCCTTTTGGTCCGACAGGAGGATTAATAAGAATCCACTCTGCATCCGGGAATCTTTCGTCAAATTCTTTGTAATTTGATTCGAGAGCGAAAGCCGCATTCTGTTCACGCATCATACCGAATCTTCCGGCCTTCCATGCGGCACGGAATTCATTCTTGTTATAAATTGCCCATTTTGGATCAACGAGACCTTCAACAACCATTCGGCGGATAAATTCAAGTGCTTCGCGATATTCCGGTTTATGAATGTTGAGACCAGGATTTTCTTTGCTGGCATTGAATGTTCCTTCAACACCAAAAGCACCGAAGAAAGGAGCAAAACGCGCACCAAGACCTTCTTCAACAGCACGAAGATCAATATAAGCACCAAAACCGTAAGTGTTATCACGACCGTCACCATCTGGGTCAGAGAACGAGAACGCACGCATTACATTGATGTAATCTTCAAGCGTTTCAGGGATAGGCAAATCAAGCTTATCAAGCCAGTCTTTTCGAATCAAAATACCTTCGTTTCGTTCGATTGAGCCAGACTGCGCAAGACCGTAAGAAATACCGTCAAATGAAGCAGAAGCGATTGCCGTTTCATCATACATCTGAGCGGTGCGGGTCGGCATGAGGGCATAAAGACTGTCAACTCGTGAAACCTGATTATCTTTTACAAGCTGAGTAAGAACATCACGATTGACCATAAAGATATCAGGAAGAGAATAAGATTTTGCCGCCTCAAGAATCATTTCCGCCTGTTCATCCTTGTTTGACGGCATCGGCACAGTCGTAAGCGAAATACCCAAGTCCTTTTCAACCAAGTCGATAAGAACTCCGTCCTGCGGAAGAGGTGCGGCATCACTGGTATATGGAGCATACCACAATTCAAGTTTGTTAAGTGCACCAATACCTTCAAGGTCGACCCGTTCACAAGATGTCATTAAAAACCCAAGTGCAAATAAAGACGAGATTCTACTTATGATTTTCTTCATGTACAAATCCTTCTGTTCAGTTTCTTCTATATATTATCGGCGAGAATTCGTATAAAAGCAAATTTATATGCGCCAAATTTTTCGGTCTCGCGCCCCTTTCGCACTTCGGTCACCCTCATTGCGCCGTTCGCTTCGCTCACTTTGCAACTAAAGGTGCTACAGGGGCGGGCGGCATTTGCTCTAGATTGAAGCAAGTGCCTGCTTCAAATCGGCAAGAATGTCCTCGGTTGCTTCGATACCGCAAGAAAAGCGTACCATGTCAGGACCAACGCCGCAAGCAACAAGCTCTTCGTCCGTAAGCTGTCGGTGAGTTGCGCTCGCCGGATGAAGAACACAAGTGCGGGCATCAGCAACATGAGTTGCAATCATCGCAAGTTTGAGGTTCTTCATGAACTTTTCAGCAGCCTTTCTGCCCCCCTTAACGCCAAAGCTGACAACGCCGCAAGTTCCGTTCGGCATGTATTTCTGAGCCAAATCATAGTACTTGTTGCCTTTAAGTCCAGGATAGTTGACCCAAGCAACATTTTCATTCTGAGACAGGAATTCAGCGACAGCCTGACCGTTTGCGCAATGCTGCTTAACTCGAACAGGAAGCGACTCAATTCCAAGATTCAAAAGATATGCGTTCATCGGAGCCTGAATTGAGCCGAAGTCACGCATGAGCTGAGCCGTACACTTTGTAATGAATGCGCCTTCTTTGCCGAATTTTGTAGCATAAGTGATTCCGTGATAGCTTTCATCTGGAGTGCAAAGCCCCGGAAACTTTTCAGCATGAGCCATCCAATCGAATTTGCCTGAATCAACGATACAGCCGCCGACAGTCGCATCGTGACCATCGAGATATTTTGTAGTTGAATGAGTTACGATGTCAGCACCCCATTCAAAAGGACGGCAGTTGATTGGAGTAGCAAAAGTGTTGTCAACGATGAGAGGAACGCCGTTTTTGTGAGCGATTTTTGCCCATCGTTCAATGTCGAAAATTGTAAGGGCCGGGTTTGCGATTGTCTCACCAAAAACAGCCTTTGTGTTCGGCTTGAATGCAGCCTGAATTTCTTCGTCGGTAGAATCAGGAGAAATGAAAGTAAAGTCAACACCCATTTTGCGCATTGTTACATTGAAAAGATTGAAAGTGCCGCCGTAAATTGAGCTAGATGCTACGATGTGGTCGCCGTTCTGAGCGATGTTGAATGCCGCAAAAAAGTTTGCAGCCTGTCCGCTTGAAGTGAGCATTGCAGCAGTTCCGCCCTCAAGGGCACAGATTTTACCTGCAACCATGTCATTGGTCGGGTTCTGCAATCGGGTATAGAAATAACCAGAGGCTTCAAGGTCAAAAAGCTTACCCATATCCTCAGAAGTGTCGTATTTGAAAGTTGTAGACTGAATGATTGGAATCATTCGAGATTCACCGTTTTTTGGTGAATAACCTGCATGAATACATTTTGTTGCGTTTTCCATTTTTTAATTTCCTCGTAAGAGTATTTTATGATAAAACGCGAATTTAATAAACCACAGATTATGCAGATTTCACAGATTATGATTTTTGACGCGGATAAACGCAGATAAGCGCGGAGATAAAAAAAAGGTGACTCCAATCAAATGAAGTCACCTTAATGTGCTGTAAAATGAATGTTCCGAGCCTACTGCTCATCCGTGCGCAGTTTGCCTTTTTTTATAAGACGAAGCATTGCGTCTGCGACTTCTGGATCGAACTGGATTCCCTTGTTTTTTTCTAATTCTTCAAGAATCACTTCATCGCTGAGGCGCTTTCGGTAAGAGCGGTTTGTGTGCATGGCATCAAAAGAATCAGCGACCGCAATAATACGCGCCTGAACAGGAATTTCTGTGCCTTTAAGACCTTTTGGATAACCTGCGCCGTCATATCGTTCATGATGATGAAGGGCAGCTTCACGGATTCCTTTTACGGCATTAAAACTTCCAAGAATTTCACCGCCGTAAACCGTGTGGCGCTTCATTTCCTTCCATTCTTCTTCATCAAGTTTACCGGGCTTACAAAGAATCTCTTTTGGAATCAGAACTTTGCCGACATCATGCATCATTCCCATGTAATAGATGTTTCGCTGGAAATCTTCATCATAGCCCATTTCAGCGGCAATTTGCTTTGAATAAGAACCGACATGAGTTGAGTGCATTTTTGTGTATTCGTCACGGGTATCAATAAAGCTAGCGCAGAGTTTGAGGAGGCTGTCAATCTTTTCGTTATCGATTTCTGTCTGCCGTCGAATCATGCGGTAAAAAAAGAGCGAAACCAGAATAACGATTAAAGAAATGCCCAAGCAGAACAGCCCGATGATAAAAGGAATCTCCTTAAAAGGATTGCGGATAAACCGACCTGTCAGGTAAAAATCGCTCGAATGCATGAGTTTTTTGGAATACATTACATAGCCGATTTTTATACTGTTCCGCTCATGAATGGTTTTGGTGAAAGCCTTATCAATGCCGGTGATGGTGAGCTTTCCTAATGAAAGGGCATAATTTGCGTTCCAGCTGGAATCAAGCACGCCCTCTTCCGGGATAGTCATTACAAGAACCCAGTCAACGAAAGAGTATTTTGAATGATTATAGATTGAAATGTCGTACTGGCTGCCCCAGTTTCCGTTATCTTCCTGCCAGCAGTTTCTTTCGACAGCATTTTTGAACGGAATTCCCATCTGAATATCAAGGTCTTCGCAGCCTTCAATAGAATCAGAAGTTTTAGTAAAAGTCACGAATGTCCTGTTCTGAAAAAAAACACGGACAGCCATGGAAAGAATAAATATTAAACTAACTAAAAAAATGACATTTGCGACAGTGATGAATTTATTTTTAGCAAAAAATGCGCAAATTGAATTTTTATTGCGATCAAATTTTTCCATAGCACTGATTCCTAACAGCCCCAAAATTTTAGCACAACATGTCAAAAAAATCCACTTTTAAAAGAAAATTCAGATATAAAGTGACTGGCGCGTTCGGCTTGTATCCGGCCTAAAAATCATACCTCACGAGCTGACAGTTTGTGACCGAAAAATTTCCGAATTCCTCGTTCGTCATGTCATAAAAATAGGAATTCACTGCCCTCGAAAGCCCGTTATGTGCCACCAGAAGATACACCTGATTTTTGTGCTCCTCCGTTCGTGTGAGCCTGTCCAAAAGATTGTAGATTCTCTGTGCCGTCCTCATATTCGACTCGCCGCCAACTTCACGCCCGAAAGAAAGAGCGAATGTCTTGAGGCTGTCACGGAAAGCCGGTTCGTCGCGCACATGGTCTTCAAAATCACCGAAATTCCGTTCGATTAAAAGGGGTTCCTCTTCCATCGGGATTCCAGTGATTTCTGAAATATGCTGAGCCGTCATTTTTGCCCTTGAAAGCGGTGAATGAAGGATTTTATCAATGTGGATTTTGCCCTGCTCTATCTGCGCTTTTAGTTCATTTCCGAGCGTGATTGCCTGCTCGTGGCCTTTTTGAGTGAGCGGAGTTTCCCTTGCGCCGCAGACAAGTTTTTTCGTATTACATTCAGTTTCGCCGTGACGAGTAAAAAAAATTGTTCCCATGAGCCTATTATATAGAAAAGAACTGCAAATTGGAATGATTTCAAGGATATGCAAAATTTGTGAAGAAAATACAAAATTTTGCATAAAAACACAAAGAAATGTAACAAAATAGGAACAAAAGCCGATTGACACAATAGGTAAATTTTATTAATCTTTGTTTAAGGTTAGCTCTTGCTAATCAAATTAAAAAAAAAGGATGGTCTTTATATGAAAAAGATTATTGCAACTTTGGTCGCACTCGCCGCAATTTCTACAGTGGCTTTTGCAGATGAAGGATTGAAAGTTAGTGGCCGTGTTCGCGCAGGCATCACAGACACAACAGAAGGTTCTGTATACACAACAGATGCATGGATGAATGGTGGCTACTTCGGTGGTGCTACACAGCTCCGTGTTAATGTTGATTATACAAAAGCTTTTGGTGGAATTACAGCCCGCTACAATGTAAACGATTTTACAAATGGCAAGTTCTTCAATGACGGCAATGTAAAATGGGTAATGGGTTATGCTAACTTCGCTGACGGTCAGGTAATCACAGAAGCTGGTATCATCCACGACCGCTTCACAACAACTGGTGGTTGGGAAGATGCAGGAATCGACGGTGGAAAGGGTATCCGCGTTGTATTCGCTCCAAAAGCTGTTGAAGGTCTCACTTTCGCAGTTCAGGCTACAGACTTGTTTGCTGAAAAATACACAGCTACAGATGACAAAGTTAAAGACAAAAAAGCAAATGCAGGCGATGTAATTTTCAACGCTAAATTGATTGGTGCAACAGCTAAATATGAAACAAAAGAATTCTTTGCAACAGCAGGATTTGCAGTTGCAGGTTTCTTCTACGGTTCAGTTGGTGTTACAGCAGTTGACGGTTTGACATTTGTTGCTGAAGTTTTCCACGACAACACAGATGATACAAAAGCAAAACCAGAAAACAACGACAAAGCTGTTACAACAATCTGCTTGTGGGGTGAATACACAGGAATCGATCAGGTTCTCTTGGGAGCTTACTCATACATCTATCTTAACGATGGTGAATATACAGCAGAAGTCACACCAGCAGTTTCTTTCGATTTGACAAAAGTTGTAACTCTTTCTGCTGAAGCTTCATTCTATCTCTCTTCTGTTAAGGATTTTGACTCATACGCTGTAATTACTCCAGCAGTTACATTCAAAGCAAGCGACAAAGCTTCTGCAAATGTATCAGCTTCAATCAGCACAGACAAAGATCAGGAGAAACACTCAATCACAGCTGGTGTACTCTATAAGTTCTAATCAAACACACCTTTAATTAAATCGTGTGCAATGCTGCCCGGATTCGGAATCTTGGGCAGCATTTGTTTTTTAAACCACTGGGCATCACGAATTTCTGATTCCTGGATTTCGATTTCGCCGCTTTCGTATTCGGCACGGAAAGCGAGCATGAGCTGGTCGGGGAACGGCCATGACTGGCTTCCGACATAACGGATATTTTTGACTTTGATTCCAGTTTCTTCAAGCACTTCACGATGAACGGCATTTTCAATCGTTTCACCCATTTCGACAAAGCCTGCAATACAAGAATAAACGCCATCATTTCGTTTTTTGTGCTGTGCAAGCAAGATTTCATCTTCACCACGGCTCACAAGAGTGATGATTGCCGGTTCCAGCTGCGGGAAATACACTTTGTTACAGTGAGAGCAGGTGCGGGCAGTAAAGTAAAGGTCATCTTTGAGAGGAGCACCGCATTTTGAACAGAAGCGTTTAGTGGATTTAAAATTGAGCAGCCCTCTCGCACGCGCTGCAAGCCCTGCCATCTCAAAACCAGAAATTTTCTGCGATTCATCAGTGTAGCTCACAAATTCATCAATTCGGTCAATCTGCCTGATTTTATGGAAAAATTCCCGCAAAGGAATGTCATGACAGCCAGCAGGATTTGGAGTGTCCTTTTCAAGAAGCATGGCCGAATAGCCGTATTCAAGTTCGGCAAACCAGTCTTCCGCCACATTCAGTTCAAGACAGCGGCGCACGACTCTCTCATCAGGCAGAGAATCCCCCTGCAAAATGATGGAATTTTCCCTGAAAACAAAGTGAATCTCGCAAAATACATTCATCTGGTTTGAAATCATCGGCATAATCTTAGTATAAGGCTGAACTGCTGAAAAAGAAAGAAAAATTTTTACATAAGACCACGCGTGAAGGATTGGAGCACCACCGAAGGTGTTCCGAAGCATTGCGAAGGAATGGAGCGACAGCGGAAGTGCGGAAAGCCTGACCCGAAGGGGCACGCCCTTAAAATTATCTGTGACTTTTTTCGTACTTTTTGATATATTTTTATCACGAGGTATTTATGAAAGTTGCTATTTTTTTCGGGTCAAAATCCGATACGGACACAATGAAAAAGGC
Organism: uncultured Treponema sp.; assembly: GCF_946187725.1. GTDB lineage: Bacteria > Spirochaetota > Spirochaetia > Treponematales > Treponemataceae > Treponema_D. The sequence continues at coordinate 137,061 of NZ_CAMHSK010000004.1, read as the reverse complement.
TGCCGATATTCTTCGTGAATTCGGCGTTGATTATAAGGCATACATCCTTTCGGCCCATCGTGCGGGTGTCCTGCTCCACGAGACCGTCAAACAGGTCGAATCAGACGGCTGTGAAGTCATTATCGCGGGTGCAGGTCTTGCAGCAGCTCTTCCGGGCGTGATTGCCGGAGCCACAGTGCTGCCTGTAATCGGTGTTCCGCTTGAGTGCGTAAATCCAGGAAAGTCAAACGGTCTTGGAGGAATGGACGCACTTCTTTCTATAGTACAGATGCCGCCGCAGATTCCTGTTGCCACAGTCGGAATCAACAGTGCAAAAAATGCCGCATATCTTGCCGTTCAGATTCTTGCGATAAAGTATCCAGAATTAAAAGAAAAACTCATTGAGTTCCGAAAAAAATTGGCAGCCGATGCGGCCGCCAATGGACTTAATGTAGACTTGTAAGTTTATCTTTTATTTTGCAGCAGCAAATCCTGCTTCAAGGTCGGCGATGATGTCATCAACATGCTCAGTACCGATTGAGAGGCGGATTGTGCTCTGCGTAATTCCCTGATCAGCAAGTTCCGCATCAGTGAGCTGTGAGTGCGTTGTTGTTGCCGGATGAATTACGAGTGACTTAACATCAGCGACATTTGCAAGAAGACTGAAAATCTTCAAATTATCGATAAATTTCCATGCAGCATCTTTTCCACCCTTAATTTCAAAAGTGAAGATTGAAGCACCGCCGTTCGGGAAATATTTCTCGTAAAGAGCGTGGTCAGGATGGTCAGCAAGCGAAGGATGATTCACTTTCTGAACCTGTGGATGCTTGCTCAAGAATTCAACGACTTTCTTTGTATTTTCAACATGGCGGTCGAGTCGGAGAGAAAGTGTCTCAACTCCCTGCAAAAGAAGGAATGCGTTGAACGGACTGATTGCAGCACCCTGGTCTCGCAAAAGAATTGCACGAATGTAAGTTACGAAAGCAGCTGGTCCTACAGCATCAGCAAATGAAATTCCGTGATAGCTTGGATTTGCCTCAGCGATTGGAGCATATTTGCCGCTCTTCTTCCAGTCGAATTTTCCAGAATCTACGATGATACCGCCCAAAGTTGTTCCGTGTCCGCCAAGGAATTTTGTAGCCGAGTGAACAACAACATCTGCTCCATGCTCAATCGGACGAATCAAATAAGGTGTACCAAAGGTGTTGTCGATTACGAGCGGAAGTCCATGTTTGTGAGCGATTTCCGCAATTTTGTCGATGTCAGGAATGTCTGAGTTCGGATTGCCCAAAGTTTCAAGATAGACAGCCTTTGTGTTCGGCTTGATTGCACTTTCTACTTCAGCAAGATTATGAGCATCAACGAAAGTCGTCTCGATTCCGTAGCCCTTCAAAGTATGTGCAAGAAGATTATAAGTGCCGCCATAAATTGTCTTCTGAGCAACGATGTGGTCACCAGCCTGAGCCAATGCCTCAATCGTGTAAGTGATTGCAGCCGCACCAGAAGCGACAGCCAAAGCCGCAACACCGCCTTCAAGTGCCGCAACACGCTTTTCCAAAACATCCTGAGTTGAGTTCGTCAATCGTCCGTAAATGTTTCCTGCGTCAGCCAGACCAAATCGGTCTGCCGCATGCTTAGAATTGTGGAATACATAAGAAGTCGTCTGATAAATCGGTACTGCGCGTGAATCTGTGGTTGGGTCAGCCTGTTCCTGTCCGACATGAAGTTGTAAAGTCTCGAAATGAAGTTTATTTGCCATAATTATTATCTCCTGTTTATTGTAATCTCTCCAAAATCAGCTTGCCTTTAGCAACACATTGAAAAACAGGAAATCATTCTTCCAAATCTAAAATTCTCTCTGACAAGCTTTTCAAAAAATTCCGTCATATATTTCTCCTGTACTTTTTATATACCTACTCAATCACTAGGTATTGGTAATATAAAGCTATATTCCTAGTATGTCAATAGGTTATGAGAAAATTTTCGGAGATTTTAACTATTTCAGATAAATGTAACCAGTTTCAGCACCAGAGAGATTATCGTAATAAACATTCGTCATATTCCAGCGGTTTTGAAGGCCAAAGAATGAGCGGCTTCGGATAAGATAGACAATCGGGCACTGTTCAAGGATGATTTTCTGATATTCATCCCAGTAAGGTTTTGCTTTATCGTAATCGACGATACACTGAGCAGTGTGGTAAAGTTCATCGATTCTGGCTTCCCATTCTGTCGCAGGTGTTTTCTGAAGCGGATTCCACAGATGCAGGTTTCCATCACTCACCCAGACATTACTTCCCTGTGTCGGGAAAATCGAGCCGCCGGACAGGCCAATCAAAATCGTCTGCCAGTCATAAGTTGAAAGCAGCTGATCGACAAGCTTCTGGAAATCTGTCGGACGGGCTGTTACCGTGATTCCTTCCTTTTTACATTCATCAGTGATAATCTGCCCAATATCAGAAAGAATTGTCGCAGAGCTGTTGAAAGTCAAATCAAATTCGACTTTTCGCCCCTTTTCATCGTAAAGGAAGCCGTCATCATGTTTTGAAAATCCGGCCTTTTCAAGCAATTTTTGCGCAAATGAATGTGAATATCGGTATTGAAGAATAATATCTTCATTATAGTATTTGTTTACTTCAGGGAAGAAAGAATATTTCGGTTCACCCAAACCTCTGTATGTTTGAGAAATAATTCGTTCGCGGTTCAAAAGACAGCTCATAGCCTGACGAAATTCTTTTTTGCAGAACCATTCATAGAAAGGCTCATCTTTGTTCTTTGGATTTTGATTGAAAGACCAGAAAGAAGCGTCCATTGAACCGTCTGCATTGAATACTGTATAACCTGATTTTAATTCAGCACCAGCCACCTCTTCAATAATTTTTCCGTCTGGAGTGAGCGTGTTTTTCGCATTTGAGACCGCCTCTTCCAGCTGTTCAGGCATAAAGGAATACGCTTCGATTTTACCCTGCTTAAAAAGAAGATACGAGGTATTTCTGTCACCAATGATTTGAAGCACCCTCTCTTCTGGATAATAATGGTTCTCGCCAGCAGCATCCTTTTCCCAAAAATCAGGATTTCGCTTGTATAAAAGCCGCTGACCAGGTTTATACTCTACCAGAAAATAAGGGCCGCAGCTTGGAAGCTCTTTTGGATTTGTCGCCACAGTAAAAAGATTTTTAACAGCATCCACTCCCCCCGCATCCTTTGCGGCCTTGTACAAAAATCTTGGGCCAAAATTCATATTCGTACTTAAAATCGGCTCTGCAACAATTTTCGGAAAATGAAAGACAAAACTTGCATCATCAATTTTTTCGATTGTAATGCGTTCGCTTGAACCGTCGTCCATCGGCATGAACTGTGCATTGTAGGCAGAAGAACCACAATCCTCATCACCCTGAATCTCATCGTACCAGAAAATCACATCATCGCTTGTAATTTTGACTTTTGGCTTCGCGTTTCCATAGAAAGACCAGTACGCATCAGAACGAATCGTATAGATTACATCGAGTTTATCGTTCTCTTCGTCAATTTTAATCTCAAAATCAGCAATATTACCTTTCCATCGACGCTCAACAACATCATAATCCGCAAGATACTGAACGAGAGGAGAAATCACGCCGGCCGTCTCGCCATCTTTTTCTGCGACGAGCATATTAAAGCTTTTCGGATCCCCCATGATTACATCGTTGAAAGTACCGCCAGTCTTTCCCACCGCAAAATTATTTGAAGTCTTTGGGCGATGCACTGTTTTTTCTATCAAATCATTCGCACCAGCAGCACGAACCGCTTCAATTTCAGAAAGCGACATTTCCGGACTTTTTGAGCAGGAGATAAGAATACACAGATTGGTAAAGATTAACACAGATTTTTTAACGCGGATGAACGCAGGTAAACGCGGATTTTTCATGTTTTAATTATAGCAGAAAAATAGATGAGAAACCACAAAAAAAGCGGTAGCCATATAGCCACCGCTTCAGTTTTACGAACAGGTTAAATTATCTTTGGCCCTTATCGTAAGGAATACCTTCTGCTTTTGGAGCACGAGATTTCTTTGATGTAAATGCCAAAACCACAAGAGAGATAATATATGGAAGCATTTTGTAGAATTCACCGTTTACGAGGTGAACAAGGAAATCGTAGCCAGCATAAGCATCTGCAATGGCACGGAAGAATCCGAAAAGGATTGCAGCAAGAGCAATTTTAACAGGATTCCACTGACCAAAAATCATAACAGCCATAGCAAGGAAGCCCGCACCTGCAACACCGTACTGGAAATCCCATGAAGAGTTTGAAGCACATACATAGATGAGACCACCGATACCACCACAAAGACCAGAAATCAAAACACCGCAGTAGCGCATTTTGAATACACTGATACCAACACTGTCTGCTGCCTGAGGATGCTCACCACAAGCCATAAGACGCATACCAAAGCGAGTCTTGTAAAGAATCGTGATTGCACATGCAAGAAGAACAAGTGTAAGGAACATAAAGAGGCTTAAATCGAAAGCAGGAGTTTTGATAACGAAAACTTTTCGAGTTTCAATGTAATCAAGAATTGCACTGACATTTGAACCAGCAGAACGAGCACTGTTGTAAGATTTTACGAGAACAGTTGCGGCCGCTGTAGCGAGCATATTCATTGCGGTTCCGACAAGCGTCTGGTCAGCCTTAAAGTTGATTGCGGCAACAGCAAGAAGAAGCGAAGCAAGCATACCAACAAGAACACTCACCAAAAGCGTGAGAAGAATGATTGCAATAGAAGGAAGAGCCGGTGAAGCAAGGTGAAGCACGAATGCGCCGCCCAAAGCACCCAAAACCATAATTCCTTCGAGACCGATATTGATAACACCCGAACGCTCAGAGAACATACCGCCCAGAGCGACGAAGATAAGAACAGAAGCATAAATTAAAGTATATTGAAGTAGCAGCATCGTTATTCTCCTTTTTTCTGTGCAAGCTTTGAAAGAACATGCTTAATGAAAAGAACGAAGGCACAGGCATAGATAATAATAGAAGCAATCAAATCAGCAATCTGCGGATTGTAGAAACGCATGTCGATAAGACTTCCACCAATTGTGATATGCTGGATGAAGAATCCTGCGAAGATAACACCGATTGGATGCAAACCGCCCAGGAAGGCAACAGCGATTCCGTTGAAGCCCATTGCAGGAACAGAAGAACTTGTCTTCCAAGCCTGAATGCCAGTCAAATAGTAGAGAGAAGCCGCAAGACCTGCGATTGCTCCTGAAATTGCCATTGAAAGAATGATGTTCTTTTTTTCTTTCATACCGGCATATTTTGCAGCATTTTTATTGAGACCTGTTGAGCGAATTTCGTAACCGAAAACTGTTTTTTCAAGAACAATGAGAATCAAAACCGCAATAATGATTGCAAGAGGAATTGCGATTGAAACATATTCGTTATTATTGAACAATTCCCCAAGTCCAAGAGAAGGCAGCAATGACTGCGGTGAAACTTCTCTAATGCTGAAAGTTTCTGATTTACTTGTGTCCATGACCCGCTCACTGTGAAGAAGGACATTCACAATATACAGCGAAATCCAGTTCAACATGATACAGGCAATAACTTCATTAATATTGAAGAAAGCCTTCAAGAATCCTGCAAGAGCACCGAGCAAAGCAGAAGCAGCGATTGCAATAAGAACACAAAGCCACCATGGAAGATTCCATGCAAGAGCACTCCACAAAGCAGCACCGATACCGATACAGTACTGACCGCCCGCACCGATGTTAAAAAGACCTGTTTTGTAAGCAAAAAGAACCGAAAGTCCACAAAGAACCATCGGAACAGACTTAACGAGCGTACTTCCTAGCGCGTAAGCCCTCTGTGTCGGCTTTTTGTAATACATGAAGTTTTTGAGAATCGTGGAAAGAGCCTTTGAAGCATGTTCCGCGTTAATCAAAAGAAGAATTACATAACCGATAACAATACCAATCACGGCACAAATTACAGCCGCTGCAATTGCCTTGAACCATGATGAATCAACAATTTCGCGCACTGATATTTTCTTTTTATTTTCAACACTTGTCATAATCGAATCAGACCCCCGTTTTCATTTTTCCGTAACGCTTAGCACCAGCCATGTACAGACCAAGTTCCTCGAAATTAGTCCGTTTAGGATCAAACTCACCGACAATCTCACCTTCGTACATAACAAGAATTCTGTCGCTGAGGTTCATGACTTCATCAAGCTCATAAGAAACAAGAAGAACACCTGCACCCTTGTCACGGTCGGCAACAATCTGCTTGTGAATGTACTCGATAGCACCTACATCAAGACCTCGTGTTGGCTGAACTGCAATAAGGAAACAGTGCTTTTTATCAAGCTCGCGGGCAATGATTGCCTTCTGCTGGTTTCCGCCGGACATAGAACGGGCAATTGTTTTGCTGCCCTGACTGCTTCGAACATCAAACTGTTCGATGAGCCTGTCTGCATATTCAGTGACATTCTTCTTTAAGATAAAGCCTTTTTTCTCAAAATCAGGCTGCCAATATCGCTGAAGAACAATGTCTTTGTCGAGCTGATAATCAAGAATGAGACCGTGCTTGTGTCGGTCTTCAGGAATGTGGCTCATACCACAAATACTTCGCTCACGAATAGACTTGTTTGTAACATCCTGACCGGCCAGAATAATTTTTGTATTTTTTAAATCGCCGGCAGGAGGTTCAAGGCCAGAAATACCGAAGATAAGTTCTGACTGACCGTTGCCGTCAATACCTGCGATTGCAACGATTTCACCAGCATGAACCTTAAAGCTGACATCATTGACAGCAAGTTTTGCATGGATTTTGCTTGCAACGCTAAGATGCTGAACATCAAGGACAGTTTCACCGATTTTTGCAGGCTTTTTATCAACAGCAAAGCTTACATCGTGACCGACCATCATTCGGCTCAAGCCCTCTTTTGTGGCATTTGCAACATCAACAGTGCCGATATATTTACCTTTTCGGAGAACTGCACAGCGGTCAGCAACAGCAAGAATTTCGTTAAGCTTGTGCGTAATAAAGAGAATTGACTTACCTTCAGCCGCAAGATTCTTCATGATATGAAGAAGTTCAGTGATTTCCTGCGGAGTAAGAACAGCAGTCGGTTCATCGAAAATCAAGATTTCATTTTCGCGGTAGAGCATTTTGAGGATTTCAACACGCTGCTGCATACCAACAGTGATATCCTCGATTTTAGCATCCGGGTCAACAGCAAGACCATATCGTTCACTCAATTCAAGAATCTTTTTTCTTGCCTTTGCGCGATCAACAAATCCATGTTTCAATGGTTCAGTACCAAGAATAATGTTGTCGAGTACAGTGAACACTTCAACCAACTTAAAATGCTGATGCACCATTCCAATTCCGAGCGCAGTAGCGTCATTCGGATTCATAATCTTAACGGGTTTTCCGTTCTTCCTAATTTCACCTTCTTCGGCCTGATAAAGACCAAAAAGGACACTCATCAAGGTTGATTTTCCAGCTCCGTTTTCACCGAGCAAGGCCATAATCTCACCTTTTTTCAGCTGGATTGTTACATCGTCATTAGCGATAATTCCAGGGAAACGCTTCGTGATATGAAGCATTTCAATAATGTAGTCATCAGCCATTTAAAACCTCTTTTTTAGTATCCTATGATTATAAACCCACTTCCCAAATAACAAAAGTTTTTTTTTCATTTTTTTTGCATTTTTTTCTATGGCTTTCAGACCTGCAAATCGTCTTAAAAAGGTGCAAAATCTCCCCGATTTTTCCGCTTATTGCATAAAACCGTAAAAAACAGCATAATTTTCATAAGGAAATCAAGGAAATGTTCAAACCACAACTCATCAATTCACTCAAAGGCTATAATGGTAAGACCTTTGTCTCGGATTTAATCGCGGGAATCATCGTGGGCATCGTTGCCCTCCCTCTCGCCATCGCATTCGCCATCGCTTCGGGCGTAAACCCGGCGGCAGGCCTCTTTACTGCAATCATCGCGGGCTTCTGTATTTCAGCATTCGGCGGCTCAACAGTTCAGATTGGCGGACCTACAGGTGCATTTGCCGTCATCGTTTACGGAGTAGTCGCACAGTTCGGTCTTACAGGACTCGCTACCGCAACACTCATGGCAGGCATCCTTTTGATTCTGCTCGGAGTCTTCAAAATGGGCGGTCTTGTCAAGTTTATTCCATATACTATCGTCACAGGTTTTACAGCAGGAATCGCCGTTACAATCGCAGCCGGTCAAATCGGTGACTTCTTCGGTCTTTCACCAGACTTTTCTGTTCCAATGAAGATTCTCGGCGAAGAATATTCAAAAATGCCAGGAGATTTCCTTCCAAAAATCATCGTTTACATCAAATCAGCTTCGACAATCAATGTTTATTCATTCGTCATGGCTTCAATCTGTTTAGCCTTCATCTTCATCTGGTCACACTTCATCAAAAAGATTCCTGGAAGTTTTGTCGTACTCATTCTTGCGACCGTCGCATCAATCCTTCTCGAAAAATTCGCAGGTCTCAAAACAGACACAATCGGATTCTTTGCAAACGGAAAAGAGCACTTCGTTATCCCAACGACACTTCCTGCCCCACAGCTCCCGGATTTCTCACTCAATACAATCCGAATGCTCTTCCCAACGGCAATTTCAATCGCTGTCCTTGCCGCAGTCGAATCCCTTTTAAGTGCAGTCGTTGCTGACGGTATGACAGGAAGCAAGCACGACTCAAACACAGAGCTTATCGGTCAGGGAATCGCAAACATCGCATCTCCTCTCTTCGGCGGAATTCCTGCCACAGGAGCTATCGCACGAACGGCAACAAACATCAAGAACGGCGGACGAACACCAATCGCCGGAATCATCCACGCACTCACCCTTCTTCTCATCCTTCTCTTCTTTGGAAAATATGCTTCATACATCCCGATGGCAGCACTTGCCGCAGTTCTCATCAATGTTGCATGGAACATGGCAGGATTCCCGGCAATCCGCGCATTGATTAAAGGTCAGAAATCGGATACATCAGTATTCGCAGTCACCTTCCTCATCACCGTTTTCGTTGATTTGACAGTCGCAATCGAAGTTGGCCTCGGACTTGCCGCATTCTTCTTCATCAAGAAGATGATTGATTTGTCAGAAGTTCAGAACAAACGCGAAGCCCTCATTTCAGGAATCCACGCAACCGACATGCCTGAAGAAAAACTCGACTTGCCACAGGGTGCAATGGTCTACGAAATTGACGGTCCGCTCTTCTTTGGTACAGTCCGAAAATTCGAAGTCGCAGTCGAAAAAGCAGGCGTTGACTACAAAGTTTTGATTTTGCGAATGAGAAACACAATTTATCTCGATGCCGGCGGAATTCGAGCACTTGAACAGGCAAAAGCCGCATGTGACCGCCGAGGAATCACAATCGTTATCTCAGGAATCCACACCCAGCCGTACACCCTTCTCGAAAAAACCGGCATGGCAGAAAAACTCGGCCGCGAAAACATCTACGACCACATTTCAGGTGCCCTTGAGAGAACTCGGGAAATTTTGAAATAATAAACGGGTGTTCCCCTACGCTACGCTTCGGGTCGCTATGTCCGCCCTTCCGCTTACGCTCCATTCCTACGGAACGCCTGCGGCGGGGCTACCAGCGCTAACACTTTTTTGTACCCAACCAATTGAATCTCACCATTTTCAGCTTTTCGTGCGGTGACTTCCAACATTTTATGTGCTATAATCTTTCCCATGAAAAATTTTGCTGAATATGGCGTGCAGATTCCTGAAATTCTGCTCCCAAAAAATGTTGATTTAAAATCCTGGTCGGTGATTGCCTGTGACCAGTACACACAGGATAAAGAATATTGGAAAAAAGCTGCCGAAAGTGCTGGCTCAAATCCATCTACGCTGAATTTGATTTTCCCGGAAGTCTACTTGAATGAGCCGGACGAAGACTCGAGAATCAAAAAAATCCACGAGACAATGAAATCCTACCTTGACTCAGACATTTTCACTGCCAGCGAAGAATGTATTTACATTGAGCGAAAAACTGAATACGGAAGAACACGAAGAGGTCTTGTTGTTGCAGTTGATTTGGAAAAATACGAATGGAAGCCGGGTTCAAAAGCTTTAATTCGTGCAACCGAAGCAACTGTTCCAGAACGCATTCCTCCGCGAATGAAAATCCGTACAGGTGCATCGCTTGAACTTCCACACATCATGCTTCTTACAAATGATCCAAAAGATTTGCTCGTTGGCGGAGCGGCTTCTCTTGCAAAAAAAGGCAATCCTGTTTATGACGGCGATCTTATGTGCAATTCAGGCCACATCACTGGCTGGGCAGTCAAAGGCGAAGAAGCAGAAGACTTGCTTCAAAAAGCACTCTCAACTCTTGCAAAAGACGGCACTGATTCCGAAGGAAATTGCTTCCTCTTTGCAGTTGGAGACGGAAATCACTCGCTTGCCACCGCAAAAGCTGTCTGGGATGAGCATAAAAAATCGCTTTCTGGAGCAGAACTCGAATCTTCTCCTGTGCGATACGCCCTTGTCGAAATCGTCAATATTTATGATGAAGGTCTTACCTTCGAACCGATTCATCGCGTAATTTTCAATCAGGATGCCGGAAGTTTAATCTTGTTTATAGAAGAAAAACTTGAAGGCGAAATCAAATCATTCGATTCAGAAAAAGCACTTGAAGATTTCGTTAGTGACAAAAATGCAAAAGGCGCAAGATACGGATTCATCACTACAGTGGGCGGAAAAGAAAAGCTTTGTGCCCTGCAGACTGAAATCACGGATTTGGCGATTGCCGCACTTCAGCCGGTTCTTGACGAATATCTTGATGAACATTCAAAAGACAAAAAAAATGACATCGACTACATTCACGGAACAGAAGATGTTGTAAAACTCGGAAAACAAGAAAACGCACTTTCAATTCTGCTTCCTCCGATTGCAAAAGACTCTTTCTTTGCAACAATCAACGGTCGCGGCGTTCTTCCACGCAAATCGTTCAGCATGGGCGAAGCAAGTGAAAAGCGTTTCTATGTCGAGGCAAGAAGACTGTTCTAAATTCCACGGGAAATGCTGATTAAAACCATTCGTGCTTAATCAGCGTTTCCCAGACGCCTAAAACACAACTTTCAATTTTCCGCTTTCATTTGTATAATACTTTCATGCCAGATTTCCCGCAGATGTCGATGCAGCAGCGAACTTCTCAAAGCATGGCTCAAGTTCAATCACAAAGAATGAGTCAAGCGCAGATTATGTCGCTCAACCTGCTTTCAATGTCATCTGCTGATTTGCGGAACGAAATCTATTCTTTTGCAGAAAAGCATCCCGCCTTAGAAATAAAATCTGACTCTCTCGAATCGGGAGTTGCTTCATCACATACACAGATTGCAAATAATTCCCGTTTTTCAGACAACACGCATTACGGAACAGCTTCGGCGAACGGAAGTGCGGCAAGCGATAATTTTCAGGCGGCACTTGAAAGCAATGCCGACGAGCGGGAGCCTCTGACCGACCATCTTCTGCATCAGCTCAACTCCATGAACCTTTCAGAAGATGAAAAATCCCTGTGTGAAAAACTGATTTATAACCTCGACGAAAAAGGATTCCATATTCTAGCACCAATCTCATTTTTAAAACCCGATGAACCAAATCAAACAGGTGCTTTCCTTAAAAAATGCCTTTCAATTGTACAGAATCTTGATCCGGCCGGCTGCTGCACGAATAATTTTCTTGAAAGTCTTTCGGTTCAGGCCAAGATTTCCGGGCTTGCTCCGAATCTCGCACTTTTTTTACTAGAATCACAAGAACATTTCGCTTTTTTGAATCCGCCACAGCCGCAGAAAATTCAAAAAAAGATTACAGATTACATTGCCGCACAGAAAAAACTAAAATTCAATCCTGATGGTGAAATTCAGCTCTCAAAAGATGACATTACGATAGAAGAAATTGAACTTTCTCTGGATTTTATCCGAAGACTTGACCCTTATCCAGCGCGTAACTTTGGAACAGCACAGTCGCACTTTATAGCACCAGATGTTATCGTCACAAGAAATTCCGCATTAGCACAGCAAAATGATTTGGAAGAATCAGGTCATATTCAGCAGGATTCAAACGATGATGAAAGCCCTGAATTTACCGTCACCTTTGCACGCGAATTTCTTCCAAAACTTCAAATTTCAAAAGAATACACTTCTCTAATAAATTCCACTGAATTAATGGACGGCGATACAAGCGAGCAGGCTGAACGCAAAAAAGCAGAACTTAAATTCGCACGGAACAGCGTGAATGAAGCAAAAGTCTTTATCGAAAGCGTTTTATACCGTGAAAGCACGATTTTAAAAGCCGCACAGGAAATTGTTGCCGCACAAGCAGAATTTTTCCGCAAGGGAGCTAGATTTTTGGCTCCGCTCAGACAAAAAGACATCGCAGAAAAACTCGGTGTACACGAAGCAACAATCTCACGCATGGCAAATTCAAAATATCTTTCCTGCGAATGGGGAATTTTTCCAATCAGCTACTTTTTTACGAACGCAGTATCAAGCACAAAAACTTCTATAAAGGAAGAAAAGCAAGACTCAGCAGAAAATGGCACGGTTTCGGGCGAAACTTCATCTGCCAGCACGCAAAATGCACCAATTTCAAAAGAAAGCGTAAAATACGAAATCGCCGCAATTCTTGAAGAGCACAAAAACGACAAAAAAGCCCTTTCCGACCAGAAGATTTCAGACATTCTCGCCGCCAAAGGAATAAAAGTAGCCCGCCGCACCGTAGCCAAATACCGCACCGAGCTGAACATAAATTCAAGCTATGAGAGATAGGGGGCTTGGGGCACAGCCCCAGGAGAAGGGGTAGCGAAAAACGCGAAGCGGTTGGAGCGAGGGTAAGGCTTTCCCCGCCCAATTGCTAATTACACCATTCCGTTTCCCGATAATCAAAATCACCCAAATGCGGGGCGAGTTCTTCAAACCAGAAACGGTCGTCTATTTTTCGGTCGCCGCTGGTCTTTCCCAAATGACGGTCAGCACGCACGCCTTTGCCATGAAAATCGCTTCCAGCCGTGACAAACATTCCGAGTTTTTTGGCAAGTTCTTCTAATTTATAGCCTTCGTTGATTCTTGCGGCCGGATGCCATGCTTCAAGGCCTGCAACACCGTGATTTCTGATTTTTTCGATGGTTTCATCCATTTTGCCCCAGGAAACATAAAGTGAAAGCGGGTGCGCAAGAACGGGGATTCCGCCAGAACTTTTTATTGCTTCAACGGCCACATCCAAATCCGCTCCCTCATGATTAACATGATACGGTCTGCCCTTGCCTAAAAAGCGGTCAAATGCTTCCTGCACACGCTTTACCTTCCCGATTTTGACAAGATATGCTGCAAAATGCGGCCGTCCAAGCTGACTTTCGGAAAACATCGCCTCAATTTCTTCCAAAGTGACTTCAATGCCGTCCTTGTTCATTTTTTCAACGATTTCCTGATTTCGGCGGCGGCGGCTCTCTGTCAAATCAGCGGTCAAATCCCTTAATTCCTCTGAATATTTACGAAGTCCAAGCCCAAGAAGATGGAATTCACCTGTCGGCCAGCGGACATTCACTTCGATTCCCGGCACAAAAATCATTTCGGTTCCGCTTGCGGCACAGGTTTTTGCCGCTTCAGAAAGTCCATCAACTGTATCATGGTCGGTCAAAGCCCAGACTTTCAGATTTTTTTGTATTGCGTACTCTGCGGATTCTTTTGGAGAAAAAATTCCGTCCGAAGCAGATGAATGAGAATGTAGGTCTATCATGCAAAAAATAATAGCATAAAAATGAATCTTATGTTATACTAGTGCTGATATTTTATCTTTGATTTAAGAATCAGGAGCGCAAAACAAGATGCCTAAAGCGATTTCATATACAAAGGGTTCAATTATCTATTTTGAAGGCGATACTGATGACCGCGTTTTTATTCTTCAGAAAGGTCATGCAAACATCACTACTACAGATGTCGAAACCCGCGCGCAGATTTCAGAACAAATCAAACAGGGTGAGTTTTTTGGTGTAAAATCAGCAATCGGCCATTTTCCACGCGAAGAAACCGTCATGACGCTCGATGATGCCGTTTGTATTTCAATGACATCTCAGGAATTTGAAATGATGTTCAGCAACAACAAGCAGCTCATCATGAAGATGCTTCGAGTATTCTCAAATCAGTTGCGACAGATTCACAAAAAAACAGAATCCGTACTGAACAATAACGAAAGTTTCAACCAGATGGACGGCCTCTTTAGTGTTGCAAAAGCGTTCTACAATGACGAAGAATGGCAGAGTTGCGAAGATGTCTGCAAAACCTACCTCAAATTGTATCCATCTGAAGTCACCAATAAAGAACTCAAGGAAATGCTCCTTAAATCAAATGCCTATGTTAAAAAGGGCATCACAAGTTCCGAAACTTCTGATTTGTCCGCTACGGCTGCTCTCGGCTCTTCAATCAAAATGTTTGATCTTCCGGCATTCAAACGATTCCAGAAAGTTTACGAAAACGGTCAGGTCATCATCACTGAATTCGAGCGTGGCGAAACCTTCTATCTCATTCAGGACGGTGCCGTTCAGCTCACAAAATGCATCAATGAATCCAACAAGAATCTCGACATTCTAAAGCCCGGTGAATTCTTCGGCGAAATGGCAATTCTTGACAACACACCGCGCTCGGCAACCTGCGTTGCAAAAGGTCATGTTGAGTGTCTCGAATTCAACAAGGCAAACTTTGAAATGCTCATCACAGGCAATCCGCAGCTTGCACTCATTTTGCTCAAGATTTTCTGCAAACGAATCTACGATCAAAAGCGCAGACTCCGAATTCTCGTAATCTCAGATCCACAGGCTCGTCTGGCAGATGTCTTCTGTATGTTCAACGAAATGAACGGCAACACACCTGGTGCTGACCGAAGGCGAAAGTTCAATGTTACGGAATCAGACATCATTCACTGGTCAGGATTGCCACCAAGCGTAGTAAAAGACGAGTTAAAGCGTTTCGTAGCTTCGCACAAAATCGAAATGTTTGACAATTACATTCTTGTCAGCAACATTGCCGATATGCAGCGAATCGTTGAGACCCGCTCAGATTCAAAAAACAAGTAATTTCAAGCTCCCCGCTCATGGGGAGTTTTTTTTAACGATAATTGAGTTTTGCGGCAAGAGAAAAAATCATGCCGTCAACGCCATGTCCATTTGCAAGCGCGCCAATTGGAAGATAAGTGCGGAATTCAGCGCCAGCTTTCCAGGTTTCAGAAAGGATGTATGAATAAGAAAATGCGAATTCCGGGTACAGAAAATTCAAATCGCTGAAAAAAGTGCCATTTATGTCTGAAACATCATCGCCCGCAGAACTGCCTGTTTCACGGTTCAGCTCATCCGCATCGACTCCATTTGAAAGAAGTGCATGGCGAAATAAAAAGCCTAAGCCGCCCGCAACAGAAAGAAGATGCTTTTTGCCTTCATCAAGATTAAATGTGTATCCGCCGGTCAAATCAAGCATGAACGATAGAGCCGTTGCAGTGCGATTTTCGACTTCAGCTGGACGGGCATTTTCCCCATCCCAGAGATAATAATTCGTAAAAAAAGAAGCGTGTGTTTGTAAAAGCAGACCATTTACAAAAGAAAAATCACCGCCAATTCCAAGAGAATACATGACTGGGCTTGGAGCGGATTTTGTGGAAGAGTCCGTGTTGAGAAGAAGATTGGGACCTGCCGTAAAGAAAAGCGATTTATCGATTTGTGAAAAAAATGACACTGATTCCGCAGGTTCTTCTGATGGAACAGGCTCTTCCTGAGCAGAAAGAAATGAAAGAGAAAACAGAAAAATTGATGACAAAACGACAATCTTTCGCATAGGCTATTTTCTCATGCCCTATTTTACTTTGAATAGAACAATTTTTCCATATCGACGGTCAAAAATCCTGCACGACCGGTCTTGTAAAAGTCACTTTCTTCCCAGGCAACGATTAAATATTTTCCGCTGATTGCAAAAGCCTGATAAGAATAACGGCGAGGCAATTTGGGCAAGCGGAATGCAACGGTTTTTCCATTGTTGATAAGCGGGAAGCCGTCAACTGCACCTGCAAAATAAGTTGTGCCGTCACCAAAAACCGCACAAACCCAATTGTCTTTGATGATTGCGTTGGCCGCAGTTCCGTCATCGGTCAGGCCGTTTGAAAAATATCGCGGAGAAGAGCCGCCCGCATCACGGCAAGTGAGAACGAAACTGAAATTATTCGGAATCGATTTGAGAAGATTTTTAAGCCGCAACGGTGCCTTTGAAAAATCTTCCGGCGTGACCAAATTTCTGTAGCTGGATTCGGAAATTTCTGAAACTGAGATGCTGCCCGTGCTTTGTGCCGAAGAAAATGGCTGAACCGAAGCCAAATCCACGAGCGATTTCCACTTAATATAATGGAAGGTAACTTTATTGTTTTTTGTCGATTTGACAGAACTGAACCAGTCCGTACCGTCAAAAAATGTGCTTGTAACTTCGCCCGACTGTTCAATATTAAGTTCGCCATAAGTGACAACCGGGAAAAACATTTTCTGTTCAGGTGAAAGACGGATGATATGGCTCTGATTCGGATTTCCGCCATTCTTGTTGAAGAAAGAGTTTTTTACGAGCGTGAAATACGGAACATCGCTTTCAAAGACAAGATTTCCCGCAGTCGAATCTGAAAAAAGCTGGTAATCCTGTATTAAAAGCGGATTGTCGCTTGAATCGAAAGTAAGTGCTCCAAGATGATTTACAAGCATTATCGCCTTTCCGTCAGCGGCAACATTTCCGTCGCAAATTCTGATGCTTTCAGTCCATGGTTTTAGAGAATGAATCTGCGAGTGCTGAGGCAAGTCAATTTCAGCGAAGGAGTCATTTGAAAAATAGAACCATTTGTGGTCGCTGGATTTTTGTGCCATCTCAAGGTCGATTTTACGGTTTTTGTGCATGGAGACATTTTTTTTACCGCAGCCCGAAAGAAGCACGCACATTCCAAAAACAACAAGACAAAGTTTCGACAATTTCATAGAAATATTATCGGAAAGTGAGAATAGAAAGTTAAAAAAAGGAAAAAGGATTGTTTACTTGACGGCAGGAAACCGTTTTGTTATATTAAAACCGCAAGGAGGTGGAAAATGGCAACTTCAAGCCTTTCTAAAACATTTTATATCGACTCAAAAAAAGAAGCAAAGGCTTTCGTTTCTATGCTTGCAAATTCTTCTTCTAACGCAGCGTATAATTCAACTGTAAGAGCTAACCAGATTTCAAAAGAACGCATGGCAGCCATCATAAGCAAGAAACTGAATGGAAACAATCAATAACACTTATAATATTCAGCGTCTTGACGAAATTCTGAGCTATTCAGACGGCGAGCAGTTTTTTAATCTCTTAGCGGATTCATTTAGTTCGTTAAACGCTGATGTTGAATTCTTTCTGAAAAACAAAGCCGTTCAATCAACAAAACTCAGAACATCTGTCACTTACATCATCTCAAAGGATATTTCTGATTCAGAAATTGATTTTGCAGGGTATTTTACGCTTGCATCCAAAATTCTGAGAATTCCACAGGCTGGGCTTTCCAATTCGGAAAAGAAGACTTTAAAACTTTATTCGCATTTTGACGAAACGAATGACACTTATAACTGTCCTGCAATTCTTCTTGCTCAGTTCGGAAGAAATTTCAACCCAAATTCTCAAAGCATTACCGGCCAAGATTTGATGGAAATCACTTTGACACAGGTTAGATTCATACAAAGTTTGATTGGCGGAAGAACCGTTTTTCTTGAATGTGAAAACAAGACGAAATTGATTGACTTCTATCAAACGCACAATTTCAAGCTGCTTGATACACCCGCACACCTTTCAAAAAATAACAAGGAACTTTTTCAAATGTACAGAATTTTTTAATTAAAGGATTCGGTGTTAAAGACTGTGGCTACCTGCCTTACGGCAGGTAGGGAGTTACGCACTTCGCGCACGCTCATTCCTTCGCTCCGCTACGTTGGACTGCTTCGCTTCGGAACGCCTACGGCGGTGCTCCATACCCTTTATATGTTGTGTCTAGCCGAAATTAGAGGAATTTTATTCCAGATTTATAATTGTTATTGTAATATCATCACTTGTGTGTTGTGGAGCAATAATATCATTGTAAACTTTATCAACCAATACATTATACATTTCATCGGTGAATTCGTTTTCCTGCCTATGGGTTAAAGTATTTGTAAGTCTGCAGAGACGATTTATCGGCTCAAATAGAAATAAAACGAGAGACGACAGAAGCAAGACTTATATGGACATCACCCGAGCCTTGAAGATATCAAGAAATACAGTCGTCCTCTGGATTGAAAAATATAAAACAGGTGCAAACATCCAGAAGTGTCTTAAAGACGAGAAAGGACGTGGTCGTAAATATGAAATATTTGACGAAGAAATTGCATTCATAAAGAATACAGTCTGCAGAAAACCGATTGAATTTGGATATGCCGCAGAAGTGTGGTCACTGACAAAACTTACAGTGCATATAAACAAAACGGCAGAAGCAAACGGATTTCCAAGGCTTTCCACAGTATCTGTGTCCTATGTGCAGAAACTTCTGAGGTCACTTTCAATAAAACCGCACAAAATTGAGTATTATTGCGAAAAAAGAGATCCTGATTTTGAGGAGAAAAAGCAGAATGTCCTTGTTTTTTTACAGGGATGTTGAACTTGGAGCGACAAAAGAAGACGGAACAGTTGTACATATGCTTTCTAAATACTTTTGGACAATCTGAAGGTACATACATCAGAAAAGACAAAGAAATTTTTGAAGACAATGCCCGGACGTTTTGAGTTTGTGTTTATACCAAAACACGGTTCATGGCTGAATATGGTGGAGGGATTTTTCAGCAAAATGTCAAAACAGGTCTTGAAAGGTATTCGCGTAAAATCAAAAGAAGAAGTGAAAGAAAGAATTCTTAAATACTTTGAGGAAGAAAATTTACAACCGGTTGTATTTCATTGGAAATATAAGCTTGATGAAATCTCTCAAGACTTAAATCTGAAAATACAACCAGTTATTTGAAATTTAATATACTAGAGAAAGTCTTTACAAAGCACTTTATCCAGAAGGCAATCCTGCGTTTACATCCGTCTGGACTTTGTAAAATTTTCAATGCCATCGGCTACAAACTGATTCCAATGCCAATTACGAGTGCAATTTAACAGTTTTCTTCATTGTCTGGGGGCTACCGTGCCTCGCACGGTCGGCTGTTCCGCCCTTCCGCTTTCGCTTCATTCCGCCGCTTCCATACGGTCGCTCTGGAACGCCATCGGCGGGGCTACATAGCCTAGCCCTAGTGGATTAACAGTTCATTCCTCCTACAAGTTCAAGAAAATCCCAAATTTTGTGTTGATTTTTCTCTTTTGAAACCTTGAAAATAGTAGTAACAGTTGTCTTAAAATCATCAATTGAACCAGAAACAATGATTTCTTCAATGGATTTACCTTCGTCTGTCGGAAAAAATTTCACATCAGATTGATTTGTTTTTTGCTTTTTGTTTTTTCCTGATACAAGATTGCTTTGTGTCCAATGTCCAAGCCCATTACGAATAGAACGAACCAATTCTTCAAAATTAATCTCTCTTTCAGGCTCAACTGTAAATGAAATTTCATCGGCAAGATTTCCTTTCCTCAAGAACTCGTCTGCATTGCCACATTTTAACAAAGACGAGTTGTTTAATTTTGAAGGCATCATCAAAAGACCATAAAAGCAATTTATAAGCAATGTCATATCATAACATTCACTGTCTCTCTTATTAGCCTCCAAGTACGATATTACATGTTCATCATATTGGCGAATAATTTCTCGTGTTCTAACAATAAATTCCTTTGCGTAATTATTTTTCAATCTTTCTGTAATCACATTAACACCTCTGTTCTCAATTTTTTTTCTCTCCACGCCACGGCTCGACAAGCCGTATAGCGTGGATGAAAATCTAATTTTAAAAAGTATTACTCGCCCTTATACTCGTAGTTAATTTTTGCCTTTGTAAGAGGCTTATTATCTTTTCCGATTTTTATCGATTTCCACTGTTTTTTCGTACCTCTGTAGTTTACAGTTTCCAGAGAGTCGCAAACTTTAAACACTTCATTTCCAATTGAAGTTAAGCTTGCTGGTATTGTCACAGATTTTAAGGATTTAAAGATGAAGGAAAACTCGTCTCCAAGTTTATCAATACCTTCTGGGATAATAAAGTTCGTAACCGCTCCCAAATGACAAGAATCTATAGACTTATTCAACGCTGCAGCGTCAGCAATCTTTAACAATTCTGGATAGGTCATGGTTCCTAATACAGTAATTTCGTGTAAATTGTCCTCTGCTGTGATAGAAGCAATAAAGTCAGCCGCTTTTGAAGCCTCAATACCGCCATTTCGTTTGTATTCTTCAAGGACTTTCTGCCGCGCAACAGTCTCAGCTTTAGTTCTTTCTGGGTCATAATTGCAGATTATTTTAGCTTTAATAGGCTCGGTAATTTTTGATTTTACCAAAATATTTTTCCATTGGCTTTCCGTTCCCATGTAATTGATTGTTTTAACCCGGCCACTGTAAAGAATGTTTTTTAAACCTGCCGGAATTGTTATAGACTCAACAGAAAAGTTAAGAATTAATTTTTCTGTTGAGTAAGGAAGAATTAATTCTTTAATAACTCCGTAACGCTCTCGAAGCTTAAAATCAAAAACAAAAGAATCTAAGTTCATTTCACTTAAATCAAGTACAATATTTTTACGCCCATCATGACAAGCCCAAATTATTCTATCCATAATATGCTGATCAAGACTTCCTGCTATCTTAATCTTTCCATTATGCTTACCTGATTTTAAAATAGGAATGACTTCGTCAACTAACATTGAATCAGACGACTTAACATCCTTTTCAACTTTTGTCTTTCGACTTACTTCATCCGATAGAATTGATACAGGTCTTCCCTCTTCTTGAGTTACCGTTATATAAAGTTTATCAGTATCAGCATCGTTCACAGGAACGCTGTCAAATATGAGAGTAGCTTTTTCTCCGCTATAGCTATGAGAATTTACACCTCCGTAACTATTGTCACTCATAATACCAGGAGTTTTAAAATCAAGAGCATAACCATACCGATAGGTTCCCGTACAATATATTATGTAAAAGGAAATTTTCTTTGTAGCGATTTCTTTTTTTTTGCTATCAAGCAATGTTAAAACGAAGACATTTTCTTCATATCCTTTATCTTCCAAAGTGTAAAAGGAAGAACCCTTTATTTTTCTTGTTTTCACAGCCTTTTCAAGCCAATTGTCATCACCAATATCGGAACCGTAACTCCACGGGAAGCCATTAATTTTATCTCCCCAGTTCTTGCTTTGTTCAATTCCATGAAGTGTTGTTAAAAGTTCTCCTGCAATTTTTTCATTTTCACTTCCGTTAACTTGACTTAATACTGGAGTTGTTACAGAAAATGACATTGTTCCATTCTCATAATCCTGCGGAGTCAATTCAAGAGCCTTAATGTCAGTGAAATATTTCAATTCAAATTCCGGCGGATTTGCGGCAATCAACTCTGCGGCTTCACGAAGTAATTTATCCCAGTCATTACGCAATTTTATCAGATTCTTTGCATTTGCACCAAAATTTCCGCTTGCCACAACAGTTGTCATGTTTGCCATTCGACTTGTTGCCTCGCTAAGTTTTTTATCATTTTTTCGTGCCTGAATGTAATATGTCAGAGCCTCAATGTTGGAACCGCTCTGTTCCGCAACGATACCTTTTGCAACGCTTGCCTGTGCAGAAATATCCGAAGACATAACGCTTGCTTTCTGCGTAAGTTTTTTCTGAGCTTCTGAAGAAAGACTAATTCCAAAACCTTTCATCAAATCATAGGAAATCTGATTTGCAGCAGAGCCATCTTCCAAAGCGGATGGAAGACAGTTCGGAACAGTCGCACTCGCCTTTGTCTCGCCAGTTTCCGCATCCGTGATGCTGAACATTAATGCATAAGAACTTGATTTCACGGTAATGCTTCCAGTAACAATAAATTTTGCACTTGTCAATTTTCCTAGTTCAATCGCATTTTTTTCATCGTAAGCTGAACTTTCTGATAGTTTCTGCTCCGCTTTTACCATATCTACATTCTGCCTGTCCACGACTTTCATACCCGAATACTGCTGAAAGTTTGATGTAATCACACCTTGTATGAAGAGCGGAATCCAGTTATTGCCGTCACCAAGATTTACAGTCTTTGGAGCTGGCACAGCAATAGAGTTCGCTGTCTGTGCGAATGTAGCAAATGACAACAGTATTGTTGTTAGAATTGTTGTAATAAGTTTTTTCATTTTGAATTCTTCTCCCTATAATTTTTATTCGGGCTGATTTCAACACTCTCAATCAGCCCGTAGTTTTTACATCAAATAGCTCGCCAGCACCGCCGCTTCTTCTGCCGCTTTCTTTGTCGCCGCTTCCTGTGCGTCCATTTCCTTTGCTTTCAAGCCTGCTTTTGCAGTCTCCGCGTTGGCTTTTGCCGCATCTGCATTAGCCTTTGCCCGCTCGGCTTCAAGACGAGCCATCTGTGCCTTGTACAATGCTTCTTCCTCAGCCTGTTTTGCAGCTTCTTTTTTGTCCGAGTCTTCTTTCATCTCGCTGAACAGTGCACCAACTTTCTTCTGTGTCTCTGTCGTCAAATCCGCTCCGCCCATGATGTCCATGAGATACTTTTTACAGAGGGCATCCCAAGTTTCCTTGCTCATTGAGTACACAGTGTAATAAACAAACTGTTCGCTGGTCTGCTTCGTCTCGGCGTTGGTCGTACGGATTTTCTGGAAGAATCCTGTCTCTTCACGCAGGCCCGTCATGTCCGCTTTCGTCTCACTTGCTGCCACAAACAATGCTTCAAGCTGTCCGACATCGTTCAAGCCCTGACCAACACGACCGATTACTTTCTGATTCAATTCCGCCGCCTGTGTGTATGCAAAGCCAGCTCGCGAAAGTGCCTGTGCTGTGGCTTCGGTCTTTCCTGTCGCCATGCTGATTTTTACGACACGGCTTGCATCGACCTTCCACTGCTCCTTGAATGTGTCGCTGTTTCCACGCCTCATGTTCTTGAGCCAAGTCGGGGCAGAAACTTCGCCTAAAGCACGGTCAGTCCAGTCAACGACCACAACCTTGTCGATTTCGTCAGTCTTTGCTTCCGGGACTTTGTTTCTGGAATCCTCAACCTTTGTTGATCCGCATGAAGTGAGTGCGATTGCAAATGCCGCAAGCACGAATGTTGATTTGATTGTCTTTTTCATAGTTTTTTCCTCCAATATTTTTGACGCGGATGAACGCAGATGCCCGCAGATTACAAGATTTCCGTAATATCCGCGTTTATCAGCGAAAATCCGCGTCTAATTAATTGCTAATTTTTTTCTGAAAGCTCCGAGCTGATGATTTTTGAACTTTCTTCCGCGAGAATCGGGTAAGACTTTTTCTGTGCGTTTTCGAGCGTGTAGGCAAGCGTCTTTTTCCCGCTTTTGATTTGTGTTGCGTAGACAGTTTTTCCGCCCCTGCTTTCGATTTTTAAGTCCAGACTCGGCATGACAGAAATCGGGTCGTTTCCGCTTGAATTTGTTTCAACGGTCGCGACTGCCGTATAAAGTGATTCCTTCTGATTTTTTGCGATTTTAAATCCGTTTTTGGAGAGAGTCTGAGAAAGTGAAGATGAGATTATGTTTCCATAGTCTCCACTTACTGAAAGATAGACTGTGCATTTTTCTT
This sequence comes from uncultured Treponema sp., assembly GCF_946187725.1. Classification (GTDB taxonomy): domain Bacteria; phylum Spirochaetota; class Spirochaetia; order Treponematales; family Treponemataceae; genus Treponema_D. Next base: position 113,324 of record NZ_CAMHSK010000004.1, on the reverse strand, counting down.
TTTCAGCTGCAATCAATGCCGGGATTTCACTCACGCACTTTCTGTCATCGGAGTAAGCAGCTTCTTTCTTAGCGTTCAGTATTCGTGCGTATTCGAGTTTTTCAAGCAAGATTTTTCCGCTTTTCCAGGTCTTTCCGTAAAGTGAAGATTTTGTGAACGGGTCGCTTTCGTCATCGGCATTCTTTTTCATCGAGTAGAACTCGGCTTTCGCACTCTCAACAGTCGGCTGGTACTGGTTCCAAGCCTTTTCACGCTCAATAAACGCCAGGCAGTACCACTTGTTTTCCTTTTTGAAATAAAATGGGTCAGTCGTTTCCACGGCGAACAGCTCAACTTGCGACATGACATCGACATCGTTCACGACCGAAGTTGTCTCGCTAACATTCTCACCGCTCGTCACGCTCTGGATGCTTGTTTTCAATGAGGCGTTAACGCTAGTCTGAAAATACCGTGCGATTTGAGCGACAGCCTCAGTTCTTGCCGTTTCTTCCGCGTCTGCCCTTCCGCGTTGTGCGATATATTCCGTGTCGGGGTAGACAGTGCGCCAGTCGCTCATCCAAGCGGGAACCTGCCCGCCAGAAGTGCTTGCACATCCTGAACACAAAATCATCACAGTAAAAAAGGCAGGTACTAATCTGAAAATTTTATTCATATTACCATGCCCGTTTATAATTTGCTTTATCAAACCAAAGAGAATTTTCTGAATCCGAAAGATAAATCTTTGATTTTATTTTATCTCCAGGTTTAATTTCTGGTGTATTCTTATAAACAGCTGATGTAACATTAAGAACAATCACATCTTCTTCAAAATAATATGTGCCTGAAAACCTTCGTACTTTTTCCGGTTCAGAAATTCTTCCCGATGCTACTTTTACAATACCAGCTTTATCAGCATATATTTTGTCAGGTCCTATTACTAAACTCCATGCCTCGGCATAATAATCAAATGAAAAAGTTCCATCGTGATTAAAAAGTAATTTTGTTTTCCCTCCTGAATCTTTCCAGCAACCAACAACAGCTTCGCGAATGTGGGCAAGTTTTGCAAGATAAGCCTTCCGCTTCGCTTCTTTCATGGCCGCAACAATGCTATCGTGGATTTTCTCAACTTTTTCAGAATAAAGCTTATTCAAATCGTTTATGCAGTTACAGTACAAAGTGTTATTTCGCATGTAGCAGTTTTCACTGGATTCAAAAATTTGTTTAGACCATTCTTCCGTCTGTGATTTATACTTATTGAATTGACTTGTAGACATTGCAAAGTTCAAGTTTTCTATGCCAGATGTCGCTACTGTACCAGCGTTTGAAATATCTGTACATTTGGCTTCAAAATCTTGTCTTATATCTTCCAGGCGTTTTTCATAATCATCTTTGACTTTCTCAATATTTTTCAAGCCTTTTTCGTCATTTGAGCATCCATTTATATCAGCAACACTCTTATCAAAAGCAGCCTTGAACTCATCAGTAAAATCAATAGCATCATAACGTCGAGCCTCTTCCAGCCAAATTTTTTCGATTTTTGACATATAGTTGTTGAACCGCACTTGTGGAACAACAATTTTCGCCCCAACAAACACAAAAACAATTCCGCAGACTATAAAATTTGAAAAAGGTGCAATCGTCTTTAAAAACGGAACTTTGTCTGAATATTTTTCCGAGAATTTTTTGAAAGGCAATTTGTTCACCAAATTGCAAACCGACGATAAACAGTTTTTGATTTTTTCATTCATTTTCTGACCTCTTTAAGAATAGAATTTTTAGCAGCGTCTTCTGCTCTTGAAACGGTATCAATTTCATAAAATTGCCGTCATAAGCAAATTCGATGATAACATATTCCGTTATAAGTGTAAATCTTTTAAATAATTACTCTTAAAGCGGTATTTTATAGGCATGGGATTTAGGGAAAATCTAAAAGCAGAGTTAGAATATCAAGACATTCGCACGAAAGACCTTGCCGATAAAGCTGGGGTCCAAAAACGAACTATTGACCATTATCTGATGAATAATCCCCAGGAACCGAGCGTTACGAATGCTTTTAAAATAGCACAGGCTTTAAATGTTTCAGTTGAATATTTGATGACAGGAAGAGAAATACAAGGAAAACTTCCTCTTACAAAAGAACTTGTTGATTTTATAAACGGCTATCTCACGCTGAATTCAAAAAAACAGGCAGTCATAAAAGAGATGGTTGAAATTTTACATGAATAGAATAGAGGTGTTCGGAAAACTGAAGTTTCCGAACACCTCTAATGTCGCAAATCACGAATTTTTCAGCATGCTCATTTCATTCTGACACAGCTGGTCACATCGCTCATTATACTCTACACCTGCGTGACCTTTGACCCAGTTCCATTCCACATTGAGCGAAGAATTGAGTGCGTCGAGTTTTTGCCAGAGTTCCTGATTTAAGACGGGCTTTTTTGCCGCGGTGCGCCAGCCGTTTTTCTTCCAGTTGTGAATCCAGCTCGTGATTCCGTTTTTGACATACTGACTGTCGATGTTCACTAGAATCGGTCTGTTTCGAAAACGCTCTGTGTTGTAGATTGCAGTGAGGGCAGAAATGGCCGCCGTGAGTTCCATGCGGTTGTTCGTGGTGAGTTTTTCGCCGCCGCTCATTTCCCGTGCATCGCCGTCCGCAATTACGACACAGGCCCAGCCGCCGACTCCGGGATTGCCCCAGCATCCGCCGTCAGTATATACGATTATTTTTTCTCCAGTTGGAGTCATTTCGTCAAAAGAAAATGTGCCTTGCATGGAGAGAAGTATATCTTAAAAAGACTGATGATGTCGAGGTTCCGCAAAGATGCAGAATTTAATTTTCTGGGCATGCCATTGGGTATTCGCCCATAAAACAGCCCTTGCAGAATCCGTAGCTTTCGGGATTAACGCTCTTGCAGGCTTCCATCAATCCATCAGGTGAAAGGAATGCGAGCGAATCTGCACCAATCATCTTACGGATTTCTTCGGTGTCATGCTGTGCGGAAATGAGTTCATCGCGCGTAGGCGTGTTGATTCCGAAATAGCACGGGAATTTGACTGGTGGAGATGAGATTCTGAAATGAACTTCGGTCGCACCAGCGCGGCGCAAAATCTGTACGAGACGCTTTGATGTGGTGCCCCGGACGATTGAGTCGTCAATGATTATGACTCGTTTGCCTTTGACATCACAGGGAACTGCGTTCAATTTTACGAAGACCATGTTCTCGCGTTCCCGCTGAGTCGGAGCGATAAAAGTTCTTCCTATATACTTATTTTTGATGATTCCTGTAGCGTAAGGAATTCCGCTTTCTTTTGCATAGCCCATTGCGGCTCCCAAACCTGAATCAGGAACGCCGACAACGACATCGGCAGGAACTCCGCTTTCTTTTGCGAGCTGAGCACCCAGAGCATATCGTGCCTGCTGAACAGGGATTCCATCAATCACGCTGTCAGGGCGTGCAAAATAAACATATTCAAAGATACAAGTGCGTTTGCTTGTGCGTTCACCGAATTCAAAAGAAAGAACGCCGTCGTCATTGATGATTACGATTTCACCAGGATTGATGTCGCGAACAAAAGTGCCGTTCACTGCATCGATTGCACATGACTCACTTGCAAGAATCCAGCCTTTTTCGGTCTGACCAAGACACAATGGGCGGATTCCGTTGGGGTCTCTTGCACCAATCAGGCATTTGTCCGTCATGACGGCAAGTGCGAAACTGCCTTTAATCATCTGGATTGTATCAGTAAGCGCCCGTTCCAATCCCTTTTTATATGAACGAGCAATCAGCTTTACGATTACTTCTGTGTCGCTGGTTGATTGGAAAGTGCAGCCAGCGTCTTCAAGCATTTCACGAAGCTGTTCGTAATTGATTAACTGGCCGTTATGTGCCACGGCGATTGTGCCGAGTTTTGAAGTCTGAACCATCGGCTGTGCGTTTTCGATTGTGCAGCTTCCGGCGGTAGCATAGCGCACATGACCAACAGCCATGCGCCCTGTAAGGCTTTCTAGATGTTCTGTCTTAAAAACACTGGCGACATCACCCATGCCCTTGTGGACACGCATTTTGCCTTCAGCAGTTCCATCGCTGACGGCGATTCCCGCACTGTCCTGACCGCGATGCTGCAAGGCATACAAAGCGTAATAAACCTGCTGAACCGCGTTAAAGTGCTTTGCAGAATAAGGCTCCTGAACTTCCTTGCCATTTTCGTCAGTGGAAGTCTTTGCGTTCTGGAAAATACCTACCACACCACATTCATCACGGAGTTTATCTTCTTCCGGGCTAAATAAATCATTGTCGCACATATAAAGAAAATATCATAAAATCGTCTTATAAGCAATTACGGCGGAAAAGAAAATACGACGCGAATCAGTCTGGCAGGCTGTCTTTTCCATTGTCATTTAATCAAACCTTGTGTTATACTAGGTTGAAAGATTTTTACGGATGGTGTTCTTAAAGCGTTAGTCTCAAAGCGAGCGCATTTTTTGGGCACCTGCACTTTAACGAGGTTTTTATGATTGTTTCTACACGCGGGCGTTATGCCCTCCGGGTTTTGATTGATTTGGCGGAACATTCAGATGAAGCACGAATTCCGCTCAAAGATGTTGCAGAACGACAGGATATTTCACAAAAATACATCGAGTCGATTATGACTTTGCTCTCAAAAAACGGTTTTGTTGACGGTGTTCACGGTAAGGGCGGCGGATACAAGCTGAACAGAGCACCAGAAGATTACCATGTCGGTGAAATTCTGCGTCTCACCGAAGGCACTCTCGCGCCAGTTGCTTGTCTCGAAACAGGTGCTGAACTTTGCCCCAAAAAGGCAGAATGTCGCACAATCGGAATGTGGACAAAACTCGATGAACTGATTGAAGGCTATCTCGATTCCGTGACCATACGGGATTTGATGAAAAAATAGAAATTCATTATAATAGTCGGACTTTCAACTTTATATAGGAAAACAAAAATGGCAGAAAAAGATTTATGTCCTTGTGGCTCTGGAAAAACTTATGGCGAATGTTGTGAGCCAATCATCAAAGGAACTTCAAAAGCGGCAACAGCAGAAGCATTGATGCGTGCACGCTACACATCTTATGTAAAACAGGAAATCGATTTCATCATCAACTCTTGCGAAGAGGGCGAAAAAATTGCTGAAATTGACCGAAAGGCAACTGAAGACTGGGCAAAAAATTCAACCTGGCACGGCCTCAAAATCCTGCGCACCGAAAAGGGTACCGAAAGCGATGAAGAAGGCATTGTAGAATTTGAAGCTACATACACCGATAAAGGCGGATTGCGTGACATCCATCACGAAGTCGGTTACTTCAAAAAAGTAAACGGTGACTGGCTTTACTCAGTAGGTTCAGTTAAACCGATGACAGTTGTCCGTGAAGGTGCAAAAGTCGGTCGAAATGATCCGTGTCCATGCGGAAGCGGCAAAAAATACAAAAAATGCTGCGGAAGATAAATGAAACAAGTTATTACAGGATTTCATGCAATCGAAGAAAAAGCCCGCTCTGCCTGTGAATCAGGTGAAATCAGCGGTCTTTCTCTTTATTATTCAAAAATCGGCCCACGCGTAAAAAAGATTCTCGATGTTGCTCACACTGCAGGTCTTCCATGCACTCAGGTTGACGGCAAATTCCTCGATTCACTTGTTCAGGGATTAAACGAAGTCGCCCGTGATCACCGGGGAATCGTACTTGTTGATGAAAATGTAGCAGAAAGCCGTCTTAACGAAGTCAACTTCGACACATGGATTGCACAGAGCAATCTTTCAGAAAAACGCTCAACAATCCTCGTGCTTGATTCAATCACCGACCCGCACAACATCGGCGCAATTTTACGCTCATGCGACCAGTTCGGCGTAAATCTCGTGGTCATGCCGCAAAGAAACAGTGTTGGCAATGTAAGCGAGAACGAAATTATCGCGCGAAGTTCTGCAGGTGCGAGTGCCTATGTGCCTTTCGCCGTAGTCAAAAACTTAAATCGTGCAGTTCAAAAAATCAAGGAAGCAAATTTCTGGATTTACGGAGCTGATGCAGGCGGAGAATCCGTTCAGAACCTCACCTTCCCTGCAAAAACCTGTATTGTCATGGGCAGCGAGGGCACAGGGATCAGCCGTCTTTTGGAAGAACAGTGCGATTCAATCGTCTCAATTCCGACCTGCGGTAAAATCGACAGTCTGAATGTTTCGGTCGCCACAGGCGTACTACTTTACGAAAGATACAGGCAAGGTCTCTAATAAATGCTTTCCCTTTTTTTTACGGTTTTTCTTGCCGTGTTTGTCGCGGAAATGGGTGACAAAACCCAGCTTCTTTTGATTGCACTTGCATCAAAGTATAAAGTCCGCGACATTCTTATTGGCACAACTTTATCAATCCTTTTGCTCAACGCACTTGCAGTTCTCGCAGGCGGTCTCCTAAACGAATTTTTGAGCACTCACATCTGGATTGTAAAACTCATTGCATGTCTGGCATTCTTTTACTTTTCAATCACTTCCCTCTTAAAAGAAGAAGATGAAGAAGAATCTTCGGGCAGCAAAATTAAATTCGCACCTCTCGCGGTTTTCTGTATTTTCTTCATTGCAGAATTCGGTGATAAAACACAACTTACGGCAATCACCTTTGGCGCAACGAACGGTCTCAACGCAAATGCCATTGTAATCTGGCTTTCATCATCTCTTGCGCTTTTGTTTGCTGACATAATCGGTCTGTGTGTTGGTCATTTTCTACATGGGAAAACGCCCGACCGTTTTTTCAATCTTCTCGCTTTTGCAGTGTTCGCGGTCTTCGGTTTCGTAAATCTGTTTGACACAATAAACAGCATGAACTTAGTCCAATATACCGTGCCTGTAATTTGCAGCGTCGCGTTTGTTTTTATCCTGATTTGTGCTATAATCTTGATTAAGAACAAAAAAAGAGGAGGATGATTTATGTTTCACATTACGACTAATAAAACCGAAGAATCGTGGACTCGCGGCGATATCAAAAAAGTCAAGCCAAGTGAAGATTCGAACGAAATTCTTGAACGAATAAACAAAATCGACACCTCACAAATGTCTTATTCAACAGCCATTGATTTCTTTAAATTGCAGCTTGGAACATGGCGCCGATTTTACAAAGAGGACGATAATGTTCAGGTTGAAGAAACCTACACCGAAGAAAACAAAAAAATCACCCGCATCAAAAGCCTTAACATCGTGTTTTTCGTGCGCGATTTAGGCGAAGGCAAAATCAAAATCACAAGCGGTTTTGTCGATAAAATCAAAGAGCCGTACGCATATCTTTTTGACCAGCCACCTGTCACTCCAGAACCCGAAAAAGAAGACGACACTTTTGAAGTACTTGAAGGTGTATAAAAACAAAGGGCTACTGTATCATGCAGCAGCCCTTTTTCATTAGAGGCGTTCGAAGCCTCGTTATTTTGCACCATAAATCTCGTAATATTTATCGATTTCGGCCTTTATCTCATCAGTGATAATTTTTTTGTCGCCGTTCGTGTAAAGTGCCTCAACGACATCGGCCATGCTCACGATTGCGCGTGCCGGGAAACCGTATTTTTCAGAAATCACATCGAGTGCGGCTTTTTCTGAATCAGGAGCCTTTTCCATGCGGTTCAAACTCACAATCTCACCCACGATTTTGATTCCGCCCTCTTTCGTTTCTTGGGTTTTGATTTTTGGATAAGTTTCTTCTATAGATTTGCCAGAAGTCGTGACATCCTCAATAATCACAACCCGGTCTCCATCCTGAATTTTGTAACCGAGAAGCGCACCTTTGTCGGCACCATGATCTTTTTCTTCTTTTCGGTCTGAGCAATACTTGATTTCCTTGCCGTAAAGTTCTGAATAAGCCACAGCCGTCACGACTGCAAGAGGAATACCCTTGTATGCTGGTCCGAAAAACACATCGATTTCATCACCGAAATTGTCGTGAATTGCCTTGGCATAATATTCACCCAAACGCTTGAGCTGACTTCCTGTAACATATGCCCCCGCGTTCATAAAAAACGGAGACTGACGGCCGCTTTTGAGCGTGAATGAACCAAATTTTAGAACCGAGCACTCAACCATGAATCTAATAAACTCTTCTTTGTAAGCTTCCATTTTAAATATCCCCATTTTGAAAACATTGTGCACACGGATGTGCACCACAGACAAAGAGAAACAAAGTTTCTCGGTACTTTGTGAAAAATCAGGAGGATTTTTCATCAAAGTACAAATTCTTTTTTGTACTGTTCCATAGAAATGATTATAGCGAAAACTCAGAAAATAAGAAACAGGCGGTGCCGGCTTCGCCGTCGCTATGTACGCCTTTCCGCTTTCGCTCCATTCTTCCGCTCGCTACGCTCACTCCAGAACGCCTTACGGCGAGGCTCCCAGCGCTCACCGTTGACACCGTTTAAAAAAAGAAAACCTCCAGCTTATGGAGGTTTATAGTTTGCCTCGAATCAATGAATTGACGGGCATTTTATTAGTTCCTGCATAACCGCAGGTGGAGTTGAATGTAATCACGAGACCCCCAAGGAGTCAGGCCTTTTTGTCGGAAATTGCATTACGCCTCCTTTCGTGCAGCAGGTGTGCGTCCTCATCTCGCTCCTCACTACATCTTTAGGATAGCACACTTCTGTAGAAATGCAAGTCTTTTTTTCAAAAAATTTGCATTTTTTTTCAAATTTTATGTTTTTTTTACTTTTCCGACAAAATTTACATATCTTTTCCGTCAAAAATCACGGTAGCACCGCTTCCAGCTTCACTTTCAAGAATCGCAGGAATATCCTTCGCTTCATCAAGCCTGTAGTCGTAATCTGGTGTGAACGGTTTTGCTGACTGTGTGCTTACGGATTTGCTTCCTTCACTTCGCGATTTGAAAACATTTCCGCTTATATAGCATTTGCCTTTGCTTCCGTCAGAAGATGTAATGCAGTACCCCACGCCTCCGCCAAAATAATTGTTCTCAGCGATGACCGTGTAGTTTGCTCCGCGAAGGGCTATGCTGGCATTCTGCTTATAATAAGCGTTTTTGTCGCGCTCGTAGCTGTTGTTGAATATGTGCATATTTGCAAGAGCCGCCATTGGAAGCCGCTGGCCGCAGTTAAGAAATCTGTTGTGATGAACAGTTATGCTGCTTCCCGTGTCAGATGTGCTGTTTCCTATGAGCATCGTTTTGTCGTGATTTTTGAAAAAACAGTACGATACGACTACATTTGAAGAGCCTTTGGTGATGTCGCAAAGACCGTCGTAAGTCTGCCATTTTTCCTTGCCACCGCCCGAAATGGTCACATTCTTATAAAGCATCGTATCCTCGAGCGTACAATGGTCTATCCAGACATTTTTTGAGCCGATTATTGCAATATTATCCCATTGTGCATTGAATCCGTCGTTCTTTTCGTGGTGCGGGAAAGGGTCATAGCCATCCTGAATCGTGATGTTACGGACTATGACATTGGAGACAGAAGAAATCTGAATTGTACCGCCTTTTATGACAGCATCGTTTAGACCGATAAGAGTTGTGTCCGATTTTAAGTTCAGCTTGATTTTTACACCGTACGCTTTGTTTAATTTCCATAAAGTTGAGCCCAGTTTGGATTCCGGTGAACTTGAAGAGTTATCTTTTGTGGAAGATTTGCACCCGGCAGCATAAGCCGCTTGAAATTCAGAATATGTCTTATACGCGCCGTTCGTGTTTTCTTTGACAAAGGAATCAAGTGCGGGCGTACTTCCGCCAGCTTCATTCGGAAGACAGCCTTCAGAAACATCAATCGTTCCGTTTAGATAAATCAGACCGCCTTTTGCCAATGCAGAAACAAGCTCCTGTTTTGTGCTTACGGTAATGCCAGTTTCGTTTTTAGGCGCAACTGAAGCAAATCCAACGGGCAAATCGCCTGGATTAATGGACGGAACGGCAAAAATCGAAGAGATTGAAAGAAATGCTAAGACCGAAAAGAGATGTTTTTTCATTTAGTTCCTTACAAATCCGCCTGGACAAAACACGGAATTGTAAGGAGAGTTTAATGCAAGAAATCCGCGTTTTACAGAAAGAAAACAGACTTATTTTTATATAAATCTGATTAAATTCTGTGCATTGATGAGAAGACCTTTTCTGCCATTACATTGATTTCAACACCCATTTCTTCACTTGCCGATGTAAGCACGGAACGAAGTTCATCGATAGAAATGTCAGACTCTTCGAGAGAGACCATCATCATCATAACGAAATTGCCTGAAAGAATCGTCTGTGTGATGTCAGCAATGTTAACTTTATGCTCTGCGAGAAGTGCGCTCACTTTCGCAATGATTCCAACTTTGTCGCTTCCAACGACAGTAATAATCGCGTTCATAATTCATAATTCTATCTGAAATCACATTCTTAGTCAAAAGCCGCTTATTGACTGCTATTCAAGTTCATCTCGCTTGACCGCCAGCACGGTTTTTACGAAATCACCAGCAAGTTTTACCGCACTGTCGCGAATTTCACTGTCCAGCCGGGCAAATGCCTTTATGATTTTGCCAGTGTTTTTGAGTGCGTCCTTGCTCAAATCAGTGTTAGAGACAGCATTTGTTGAATCAAGAAGACCGAAAATCGTCTCAACAAACTGCTCGCGCTGCTCGGGCTGAATTTCTTCGAACCACTTATTGAATGATTTGAAGAAAAGCTCACTGCCTGAATCAAGTTCGTCTTTTTCTGCAAACTGAACGCCTTTTACGAACCATGAGAACGGATTATGCTGCATCAAGAATTTTTCATCACTGAGAACGATTTTGAACGAATCATAATGATGGAAGAGCATACCGATGATTGAAAACTGCGGGAAAACAGAGCGAATTTTTGATTTGACTGAGAAGAATTTATCTGAATCAAGGTCGTTCTGAGAAAAGCCTGGTCCGTCAAAATTGTATACATTTACGAGATTCTTTTTTGCCTTTTCGTTCAGGCTCGCAGAAGCATAAACTGCAAGATTTCCGCCCTTTGAATGTCCGCCGACAAAAATTTCAGATTTTTTGAATGCAGAAGAGGCGTTTTCGAGATAAGCTGCGGCATCGGCCTGTGCAGGAACTTCATCAAGAAAAGCGAGATTGAAATCCTCTTTCCAGCCGACAATCGTATCATCCGTGCCCCGGAAAGCGACAAAAATCTGCCCCTTGTTAAGGACTGTTGAATCACCTGTAACGAAGGTGACGGCGGAAAACTGCTCTTCTTTTTCGGCATTGTATTCGCTCACAAAAGCAGTGACATCAACATCGCCAAAACGAAGCGATTCACCGGCCTTTTTAAGAAGTTCAATTGATTTTTTATCAATCAATACACCCAAATCAGAGCGGGATTCAAAATCAGTGGAAGCAAAGAAAATCTTCGCCAATTCTGACAGTTTAATAGAAGAATCAAACGAAGCTGGTACAAGATTCGAGAAATTCAAATATGAAAGCTGACAGAAGATAAGCGCGTCAACTTCATTAAAAGGCGAAACTTCAAAGGTCAAATCATCGCGCCAGTCAATATAATCACAAATATCAAATTTTTTGCTTTCCTTATTCATACCTTAATTCTAAATCATAATTCCGATTCACTCAAATTGATTTTTATGCTATATTTTGCATTAAGTTACATTTAATGTATATTTAAAAATCAGGAGATTCAAAATGGGCGGCATCTTCGGGGTTGCTTCAAAAGGCAACTGTACTTTGGACTTGTTTTTCGGCGTTGACTATCATTCACATCTTGGCACCCGTCGCGGCGGTCTTGCTGTATGGGGCAGCGACAATAAATTCCACAGATCAATCCACAACATCCAGAATTCACCTTTCCGAACAAAATTTGAAAACGATGTTGAAGTAATGGACGGTCACATCGGAATCGGCTGTATTTCCGACTATGAACCGCAGCCGCTTTTGGCACGCTCACATCTCGGAAGTTTTGCCGTTACAACTGTCGGAGTTGTCTCTAATAAGGATGAACTTGTAAAAGAACTTTTGGATAATGGCGGCTCTTTCCTTGAAATGAGCGGCGGCGAAATCAACCAGACAGAGCTTATTCTCGCCCTGATGAACACACAAAAAACAATCCTTGATGGAATCCGATATGTTCAGTCAAAAATCCAAGGCTCAATCACGATGCTCGTTGCCACTCCTGATGGCATTTACGGTGCAAGAGATAAAATGGGGCGCACACCTCTTCAAGTCGGAATCAAAAAGGATGTAAAAGGCTCGATTCTTGCACACTGCCTTAGTTTTGAAAGTTTTGCCTACATCAATCTTGGCTACAAGGATTTGCATGAACTTGGTCCGGCCGAAATCGTTTATGTCACTTCTGACCGCTACGAAGTTTTGCAGGAACCACAAAAAGAAATGAAAATCTGCACCTTCCTGTGGATTTATTACGGCTATCCGACGGCCTGTTATGAGGGCGTAAATGTTGAGGCAATGCGCTATAACTGCGGAAAATATCTTGCCATGCGCGACAAGGATGACAATATTCACCCGGACTGTGCGGCAGGTGTTCCGGATTCGGGCACGGCACATGCAGTCGGTTATGCAAACGAGGCAGGAATTCCGTTTACAAGACCATTCATCAAATACACTCCGACATGGCCACGCTCGTTCATGCCGACAAACCAGGAACAGCGAAATTTAATTGCACACATGAAGTTGATTCCGGTTCAGCAGCTGATTAAAAACAAGAGCATTTTGCTGATTGATGACTCAATCGTGCGCGGAACTCAGCTTCGCGAAACCACGGACTTTTTGTATCAGTCTGGTGCAAAGGAAGTTCATGTGCGACCGGCTTGTCCGCCAATCATGTTCGGCTGCAAATACCTCAATTTCTCACGTTCAAAAAGCGAAATGGATTTGATTGCACGCCGCGTCGTAAAACAGTTTGAGGGCGACAATGTAAGCGCTGAAACTCTGGCAAAATACTGCGACCCGGACACCCCTGAATACGCAAAAATGCAGGAAGAAATCCGAAAGCAGCTTCACTTTACCACACTTCGCTTCCACCGTCTGGACGACATGCTAAACAGCACCGGCCTTCCCCACGAAAAGCTGTGCACTTATTGCTGGAATGGTAGAGAATGAGACTCGTCAAACAATTTTGTATTTTGGTCATCACTTGTTTTATCGGTGAGATTCTCCATGCGGTCATACCGCTTCCGGTGCCTGCAAGCATTTACGGACTTGTGCTCATGTTCTGTGCCTTGCAGTTCAAGATTATGCCGCTGTCTGAAGTGGAACAGGTTTCTGACAGCATTCTTTCAATCATGCCGCTTTTGTTTATTCCGTCTACGGTCGGCCTGATTCTTGCATGGGATATTCTAAAAGTCTGGTGGCTTCAGTTCCTGATTATCGGGATTTTGGGAACGATGGTCGTGTTCTTTGTGACCGGGCATGTCACTCAGCTTGTGATTCGGCTTTTGAAAAAATCAAAGGACAAGAAAAACACGGATTAGAAATTCATCTGTGGTTAAATAAGGTAATTATATGGACTCGGTTTCTGATTTTTTGACCAATTCAACTTCTTTCGGACTCTTCATTTCGCTTGTCTGCTTCTGGATTGCAGATTTAATCTATAAAAAGACGAAATTTGTCCTTTTCGCACCTTTGCTTGTTTCATGCACCTTCATAATCATTTTTCTGGTCATTTTTAAGATTCCATACGAAAAATATCTTGAGGGAGCAAAATTTCTCTACTATTTAATGACTCCGTGCACTGTTGCGCTCGCGATTCCTCTTTACCGCCAGTTTTCAAAGCTCAAAGAAAATGCCCTTGCAATCATCCTTGGAATTTTGAGCGGGATTCTTGCGAACGGATTTTTCATCTTCGGAATGTGCTGGTTTTTCAAAATCGGTCACACGGAATATGTTTCACTGCTCCCAAAATCAATCACCACACCAATTGGCATTGCACTGTCAAATCAGAACGGCGGAATCGAATCTGTTACAATCCTTTTGATTTCAATCGCCGGTAATCTTGCGAACATCTTCGGAATCATTTTCTGTAAGCTGTTCAGAATCAAAGAGCCTGTAGCCTGCGGTCTTGCCTGCGGAACCAGCGGTCACGCAATGGGAACAGCAAAAGCCTTTGAAATGGGCGAAGTCCAGGGAGCAATGAGCGGCCTTTCAATCGCAGTATGCGGAGTCCTCACAGTAGTAATTATGCCTTTCTTCGTAAATCTGATTTAAGGTTTGCAAAAAATGAAATTCCGTTTTATCATTAAGAAATGGACTTTCAGAGCTTCGTCAATACATTTTCCGTCTCCTGTGCAGTTCTATCTGTTAAAAAATCATCTACTGGACATCCCGGCGAAATCCGCATCGTAAAATCAAATGACATCTACAAATCAGCAATGGGTGTCGCACGCTACAGGGACAACATGATTTACTCTGAACTCGTGCCAAAAGAACTTCTGTTCGAAGATTATTGTTATCGTTGCGCGTTCAAAAAGCAAAAACTGAACACTTATCTAGAAACACCGGGGCTTCACTGCTGGTCCGTGCTCACGCTCATTCCAATTGAGGGCGGAAATGAAGAAATCGGTTACTGTGCATTTTTCCTTGAACAAACCCGAAATGTAAACCCCGAAATTTTCTCTCAGGTTTCAGCACAAACGGCCGCTTCGGTCATCAAAAGCTGCGTTGCCCTTCGCGGAGAAGATGATTTTCAAACAAGCATAAATGATGTCATCGCGGAAATTCAGCAAAAAGCAGAATCATTCTGCTGTGTTCTCCTTACATTGGACAGAATCAACGAAAAATATGAGGTTCTTGCAGAAAAATTCCGTGACCGCGAAGGAAAAGTTCGAAATTACGAAAAACACCTGACTTACGAAGTCGTAAATTCATGGGAAGAAACTATCGGCAACACTTTTGGCGTAGTCGTCAAGGATGAGCACGACATGCAGCTTCTCAACGAAAGAAATCCCATCTGGGTAGAATCGCTCAAAGCATCCGATGTCAAAAATTTGATTCTTTATCCGCTCAAACAGTCTAAAAAAATCATCGGTTACATTTTCATCACCAATTTTGACACAAGTAAACTTCTTGAAATACAGGAAGTGATTGATTTGACGGCATTTTTTATCTCGTCAGAAATTGCAAGTCATTATCTCATGAAAAAGCTCGAACTTTTAAGCAACACTGACATTCTTACTGGTGTCCGAAACCGCAACGCAATGAATACGCGGGTTGATTTATTCGTCACAAAAGAACAGCTTGTTGTACCACCATTTGGTGTAGTCTTCGCCGATTTAAACGGTCTCAAGCAGATTAACGACAATAAAGGTCACGAAGCGGGTGACAACCTCATCAAATCGGCGGCACAAATCATTAAGCAGGTCTTTAAGAACTATGAAATTTATCGTGCAGGTGGTGACGAATTCGTTGTAATCTGTCCGGCCTGCGATGAATCAGAATTCGTCAGAAAGGTTCTTGAATTAAAGGCAAAAACTGTCTATGGTTCACCGGTTTGTCTTGCTGTCGGCTCTCATTGGGACATGTACGGAGAAAATCTCCGGCTTGCAATGCACCTTGCCGACGAGCAAATGTACAAAGAAAAAGAAGAATTCTACAGGCAGCACGCTGAAATGCGCAGAAATATCCGGGAACTTTAATCAGCTGATTTTTTCAAATTCTTTCTCAGAAGGATTTTTAGGAAAAGCGGCTGAAGAACGAAAATCAGCACAAATCCGGCAATCATCGAAATCAAAAGGCCATGCAGGAACATCGGCAAAAACTGAATCTGTGGAAGAGAATCGGCTGATGCACCATGAGAGACGGCCTCAGCAATTCCACGCTTTGCTCCCATAAATGCAAGCGCGACCATCAAAAGCGTAATCAGCGGTGTGTAAAAAATATCAGAAATCAAAGAATCCATGCAATGAAAAGGCAGAGTGCGTTCTTTTAATCCCAAAGAAGCACAAACAGCGAGCGAAGTCTTACGGACAGGCAGACACAATCCAATCAAAAAGCTAAGAGCCGTGCTGAGTACAAAGCTCAAAATCCACGCTTTAATCTCAAAATGCCCCGAAGAAAGCAGCCCTATTAATGAAAGAAAAAAGCTCAAACTCACGCCCATCAGAATGCACATGATTTTGCCGATTTTGCGCTGCTGTTCTGCAAATGCAGTTTTTTGATTGTTTTCCATATCTTAATCTCCATTTCGAGCATTATAACATAAATCTCCAAAATCTCAATTTTTTTGAAATCAAAAACGAATAAATTTGCGGTTTTAGATTTTTGCATTTACAATATATAAAATACTTTGAGAGGAAACGGTAATATGACGAAACGAAGCTTCAACTATTACGGTTACACAAAAGAATCGTACAAAGAATGTTCTGGTTTAATCCGTAGTACAAACAGAAAGCACATCACGATTTTGACAACATGGTTTTTCTTCATCAATTTGCTCTATATCGTGTTTTCTTTTCTCAATCTCTTCGGAGTCAGTCAGGAAAGAGTGCCGTTCTACTTTTCATTTGCCATGCTGAGCCTTGCTTTTGACATCTGGCTTATTGTATTTCCAAAATCCGTTGAAAAGCACAATTATCTTGCTGTTTTTGCAAGTATTTCAATGTTTTTTATCTACGGCATTTTAAGTTCCGTAGCACAGCCGTACATGCCAGCGACCATGATGCTCATCGTTCTTACGCTCACTTCCCTTTCATATATCGGAAGGATGTACATAATGATTTTAATTGCGATTGTTGGTATCTCGTTTTTTCTTACTACTTCTTACCTTTTTAAGACTTTTTCCATCGCATACCACGACACTTACAATGTAATGGTCGTTTTTACGCTCGCAGTCACGCTGCACTACACTTTCCAGCGAACGCGGGTCGCACAGTTCATCCTTTATCAGAAAGACCTTCAAATTCAAAAAGAACTTGAAATTAAATCTAGTTTTGATGCGCTCACTTCACTCTTGAACCGAGGCCGCTTTTTCTCAATCACAGCAGAAATTCTTCGTCAGAAAACAGATGAATACATGGCTCTCTGCATTCTCGATTTGGACGAATTCAAGCAGATTAACGACAATCTCGGTCATCAGATGGGCGACAAAGTAATCCAGACTGTCGGAAAAACGCTCATTCAAGCCCTTGGCCTTGGTATCGATGACAAAGAGCGCATGGAAATCTCAAAATGGGAGTTAAACAATTTCCGAAGTCTTGCAGGCCGTCTCGGTGGCGATGAATTCATTCTCTTCCTTCGCGGCAAAAAATCACAGACTGAAGTACGGGAACTCTTGCAAAGTGTGTTGGACTCGCTCAATGCAGTAAGATTTGACGGACTCGAAGGAATTCACGCTTCATTCGGTGTCACTGAACTAGCAGCAAATGACAGGGACATAGACAATGCCTATAAGCGTGCCGATGAAGCTCTTTACGAGTCAAAGCGCTCTGGAAAAAACCAGATTCACTTCAGCTCGGAGTCAGTTCCAGGAGACGCATAATTATGGTTCACTTAAATTTTATCGATTCAATTGTTGTTTCCGAATATCTTATTCTCATAAGCATCCTGCTAATGCTTATCAACTTTTTGCTCAGTATTTTCTATCTCTACATACGGCATGACGCACTCTACAATAACAGCGGCACAAAATTTCTGGCAAACATCATCATTTTGACTACGGAAGTCGCTTTTATTTTCGCATCGTCAGTAATTCTCACAAATGAAAATCTGGCCCAACAATTTTGCATACCGCAAATCACTTTTGCCGCACTTTTTACGGTCATGCTCACCTGGGGATTCATTCAAATGAACGGTCTGAGCGACAGGTCTATGGAAGTCCTTGAAACTCTGGTCGGAGTAATCGAAGCTGGAGACGAAAATCTTGACGGTCACTCTCTTCATGTTCAGAATCTCAGCATGCTCATATACGAGCATCTTTCACCATTTGAGCGAATTAAAATCAATCCGGTCAACCTTCAGTATGCGGCCCTTTTTCTTGATATCGGCAAACTCGGTGTACCAAGAAGCATAATCGCCAAAAAGGGCAAACTTCTTCCAAAAGAACGCGAACTGATTCAAAGACATCCTGAAATCTGTGAGGCAATTTTCTCAAAGATTCCTTCATTCACAACAGTCACATATTGGATTAAATATCACCATGAACGCGTGGACGGAAACGGCTATTATAAAAAGAAAGGAAACGAAATTCCTCTCGCATCACGGATTCTCGCTATTGCAGACACTTATTCCGCAATCACAATGTCACGCTCTTACCGCGCTTCTCTTCCATACGAGAATGCGATTTCAGAGCTAAGGCTTGTTGCGGGAACACAGCTTGACAAAGAACTTGTAGACATTTTCTGCAACATTCCAAAGGGCAAAGTTCTTGACTGTATGAACGATGTCAGGAACCGCATGAAGAAATATCAGGCCGGTGAATTCCGCTGGTAAGATTGTCAAAGGCTATTGTGTATAAGGAAGTTTCCATGAACACAAACAAAATAAACTGCGTCAAAAAGATTGCATTAACTCTCACCTTTTCATTTTCCGCCATGCTTTTCGCTTCATGCTTTTCGAATGCTGACGGAAAACATTATTGCACTTCAAATCCGAACGCAAGCCTCACGCTCGCTCTCAGGGCTGGAACATATTCAGATGTCATAAAAAACTGCCTGCCTAACTTCGAAAAAGAATTTAATGTGCGGTGCGATGTCATTGATTTTAGTGAAAGCGGTCTGCATGACAGTATCGCAAAAGATACCGAAGGTTCATACGACTTGTGTATGGTTGACGGTTCGTGGATGGCAGAATACACTGCAAAAGGCATCCTCGCAAATTTAAGTGAATTGGGCTACGACCTTGATTCAGACATTATCCCGGCCACAAAAACAATTTGTTACCACGACGGAAGCGTTTATCTCGCACCATATTACGGCAATGTTACAGTTCTTCTATATAACAGGCTCATGGTCAAGGAAGCAGGTTTTTCTCCAGAAAATATTGATTCCCTTGAAGATATTTTGCAAATATGCAGATTTCAGAAAAAGCGTCACAATCTCGGTTTTATGTTCCGCGGTGACACAGCAAACAATATCGTAGTTGATTTCCTGCCAATTTTGCTTTCCAGAGGAACTTATGTTGTTGATGAAAACAATAATCCAACGGTGAATACACTGGAATTCTGTGAGGCAATGTATTTTTACCTGAGTCTTCTGAAAACCGGACGGGCAGCCAAAAAGGATGATTTAATTGCGGCAATCGCAAACAAGTCAGCCGCTGTTGGAATCGGATGGCCAGGCTGGTACACGCCGACACGCAATTCATCAATGGATTACATCGCGCTTTCTGGAAAATACCGAAGTGACCGAGGTGCATACAACTCAAATATTTACGGCATTTGGACAATCGGCATTCCAGAAAACAGCAATAATAAAGAATATGCTGTCAAACTGTTAAAATTCCTCATGGACAGAGATGTTCAAAAATCAACCGTTGCTTATGGTGGAGTTCCATGCCGCTACTCAAGCCTGAATGACCCGGAAATTCTCTCAAAATTCCCACAATATGAAGCCGTCCGAAAGGCTCTCGAAGGCGGAGTTTACAGACCGGTAATGGAAGAATGGAGTCAGTTCTACACGATTTTAGGCCGCGAAATGAAATTGATAATCAATGGGGAAAAATCCGTACAATCAGGCCTCAATTGTGCCCAAATTGAACTCGAAAAAATGATGGCAGAATCAAAAGCCCAAAAGAAATAAAAAAGACTGAAAAGCTAGGGAAGTGCTGATTAACACTTATCGCGATTACTCAGCACTTCCTGTCAAATTGCCGCAAGAAGTTTTCTTTATGATTTGCGTCTCTTGCTTTGTTACGCTTTCATAATTGCTAACTCCTCACTGCTAATTGCTAACTTATTTATACCTGGAACTGATCAATTTGTGCGCCAATCTGGTTGATTGAATCACCTACTTTGCTTGAAATCTCTGACAGGATTGCGCTTGTTTGGTTCATCTCTTTGGCTCCGACTGACATTTCGGTCATGCCGTCTTTGATGACCTGAGTTGCATCCTGAAGGTTATGGATTTCATTAAGAATCGTCTTGTTTCCTTCTGCCATTTCACGCGATGCCGTTTTGACTTCGCTCGTACTGTCGTTCATGACTTTGAGAGCATCAACAATCTGCCTTGAACCTTCCTGCTGTTCTTCCATTGCTGCCTTAATCTGCTGAACAAGCATGTCCGTCTGCTGAATCTTTTCACTTACGCCCGCAAAACTTTCTGAACTGTCACGGCTCGTAATAACGACTGAGTTGATTGCCTCATTGATTTTACGCAATTCTTCACCGATTTTCTTTGATTCGGCAGCCGAAGTCTCTGAAAGCTTTCGGATTTCATCTGCGACAACCGAGAAACCTTTGCCCGCTTCACCCGCATGAGCCGCCTCGATTGCGGCATTCATTGCAAGAAGATTTGTCTGGCTTGCGACTGCAGATATTGCCTTGTTCGCATCCTGCAGAGTAGTTGCCTGTTCTGCAATCTGTGTGACCTGTTCACTCAAAACCTTCTGATGCTGAATTCCTTCGTTGGCATTAGCTTCAAGTGAACTGAACGAATTTGCCATTTTATCGACGCTGCTGTTGACCGAAGCGATGTTACCAAGCATCTCCTCAACGGCAGCACTAGCCTGAGAAACACCGTTTGACTGAGAATCAATCATTCGCTCCAGACTGTTGATGTTCTCTGCGATTTCGGCGACTGCAGCAGAAGTCTGAGTGACTGATTCTGCCTGCTGCCCTACCTGACCGCCTACACTGTCGATATTTGAAAGAATCTGCGTGATTGAGCTTGCCGCACTGTCAATGCTTTCCTGCAAGTCAATTTTGATTACACCGAGATTGTCTTTTGAATTCTTAACATCAGTTACGATGTCCTGCAATTTTGCCATGAATTTATTGAATCCACCGACCAGATGACCAACTTCATCCTTGCTCGAAACAGAAAGCCGCTGCGTGAGATTAGCGTTTCCTTCAGCAATTCCGTTGACCGCAACATCAACCTGATGAATAGGCTTAGCCAAAGTTCTGGCAATAAAAATCATGATTATAAATGCGCCCGCAAGACAGGCAACCGCAATGAGAATCGTAAAGAACAAATTTGCCATGATTTCCTGAATAAGCTCACTGTCGAGGCCCGTACTTACAAAAAGCCAGCCAGTTTCTTTTGGAAGCGCGCAACCAATCAGATAATTGCCGTTGCCTGATTCAAGATTGACATAACCTTCCTTGGTATTGACAGCAGTTGAAAGATTTTCAAAACCGTGCTCTGTAAAGAAGTTATTGGTCAAGACTCTTTTTTTGTCGCTGTGAGTGATATAAAGGCCATTTTTGTCGAGAAGATAAGAAGCACCTGAATCAGAAAGAGAGAAATCTTCGACAAGCCCCATAAGCTCGTTCATCGTGATGTCAGCACCGACACAACCGATAAATCTTCCGTCTTTATAGACAGCCTTTGAAAGAGTTGCAACCAAATCACCTGTCACAGTATCAATATACGGATCCGTCATGACGATTGAATGAGAAGAATCAGCTTTTGCGTTGATGAACCAACCTCGCGTTGTCTGATCCCACTCTGCCGGCGGAATATAGTGAATGTCAAAAGCAACCAAGCCGCCATTTTTGTACGGAACATCACTCGTAAAATATAGAAGAGAAACAGCTGATTCGCTGCCTTTTACGGTTTGCTCCATCCAATCTTCAAGGGCAACTTTGTCGATATCGTCAGTTGATTTTACATAGCCTTCAACAGCATTGAGAAGTGTTTTGGGCGCCGCAAGAAACTGCTCGACTTCAGCATTTACGATTCGCATCATGTAACCTGCTGATTCAGCAAGATTACGCTCCTGGGTTTTGATTTGTTTTGTAAGGATTGTGATCGAAACAAAAGCAAGCGATGCAATAAGCATGGCCGATGTAGAAAGAATCAATTTGAATTTAATGCTTCGCATAAAGGGGGCTCCTATAAAAAGTCAAAATGACTATGATATTATCCTTTAATTATGCCACCCTTTTACAAATTCGCAAATTTTCTTCCATATAAAAAGAAAACGCCCGCCTCCAATCAGAAGCGAGCGTTCATAAAATTAGCTTAAAGCATTGGGCTTTGTCTTGCTCGGATTATACCAATCCCTGAGCCAACGCCTTCGCAGCATAGCTGCTCGGAGACTCGCCTATAAACTCACCTCGTGAGTTTATTCGCCTGACGGCGACCGGCTCCCTACATAGCACTTGCTACTTTCAGAGTCGGCATTTTCTTGCTCGGATTATACCAATCCCTGTGCCATCATCGCGCGGGCAACTTTGAGGAAGCCGTAGATGTTTGCGCCTGAAACGTAGTCGATTGTTGCGCTTGGAGCGTATTTTTTAGCTGTTTCATATGCGTTGTCGTGGATGTTTGTCATAATCTGCTTGAGTTTTGCATCAACCTCTTCGCGAGTCCATGAGAGGCGCTCTGAGTTCTGAGACATTTCAAGGCCAGAAACTGCTACACCACCAGCGTTTGAAGCTTTTCCTGGAGCAAAGAGAACGCCCTTTGACTGCAAGAATGCGATTGCGTCTGCACGAGTTGGCATGTTTGCACCCTCTGCAACGAGTTTTACGCCGTTAGCAACGAGTTTTTCTGCATCTTCCATGTAGATTTCGTCCTGAGTTGCACATGGGAATGCACAGTCAGCTTTAACTCCCCATGGTTTTTCGCCCTTGAAGAATTTTGCTTTTGGATATTTTTTAACGTAAGCGTCAATCTTTTCGCGGCGAGCGCGGAATTCCATAACGTAAGCAAGCTTCTCAGCGTCGATTCCGTCTTCATCGAGGATGTAACCTGTTGAGTCAGACAATGTGATGACCTTTCCGCCCAACTGAGTAACTTTCTGACAAGCGTACTGAGCAACGTTTCCGTCACCAGAGATGATTGCTGTCTTGCCCTTGAAGTCTGTTCCGGCAGCTTTGAGCATGCACTCTGCGAAGTAGATAAGACCGTAACCTGTAGCCTCCGGACGAATCAAAGAACCGCCGAAGTCCAAGCCTTTACCAGTCAAAACGCCAGTGAACTGGTTTGTGATTCTTTTGTACTGACCGAACATGTAAGCAACTTCTTTTCCGCCTACACCTTTGTCGCCAGCTGGAACATCTGTATCAGCACCAATGTGTCGGTAAAGCTCAGTGATGAAGCTCTGGCAGAAGCGCATGATTTCGCCGTCTGATTTTCCGTGACCGTCGAAGTCAGAACCACCTTTGCCGCCACCCATCGGGAGAGTTGTCAAAGAGTTTTTGAGAACCTGCTCGAATCCCAAGAATTTAAGAACGTCAAGACCAACCTCTGGAGAGAAGCGGAGACCTCCTTTGTAAGGTCCGATTGCAGAGTTGAACTGAACGCGGAAACCACGATTTACGTGAGGTTTGCCCTGGTCGTCTGTCCAAGGTACACGGAACATAATGATGCGCTCTGGCTCAACGAAGCGCTCAAGAACAGCTGTGTTCTCAAGCTCAGGCATTGTGTCAACAACTGGTGAAAGAGTCTCAAGTACGAGACCTGCTGCCTGCAAGAAGTGCTCCTGATCAGCATAACGAGTTTTGAGCTCGTCCCAAACGCGCTTACAATAAGCGTTCTTAACGTTAAATTCTTTGATTGCCATTTTTTTCTCCTATTCGTGGCGTTATTTTTTGCTTCTTAAAGAAACAAAAAAAGGCGTCATAAACAAACTGCCACAGCGAATCCATTTGGACGCACCTATAGCGGTTTATTTACGACGCCTTTGTCTTACGGTTACTATATACAAAAACAAAAATTGTGTCTATAGATTTTTGAAAATTACCTTTTATTGCATAAAAACAATTCTATTCTTGAAGAAATCAATTACTGCCTGACGGATTTCTTCGGGAGTGCGGCTTTTCAAAATATAACCTTCCGGCTTCAAATGCATGACATTCATGATGCTTTCCCTGTCGTTTTGTGCAGTCAAAAACATTACAGGAAGATAAGCCAAATTTTCGGTATCACGAATCTTTTTTAAAACAAGAGGACCGTCCATCACAGGCATTTTATAATCAAGAAGAACAAGGTCTGTCGGGTGCATATCGAGGAACTGAAGAGCGGTCTGACCCGAATTTACAAGCGAAACATCAAAATCTTTACCGAGCCAGGTTTTAATATTTCGGAGCATTATCGGTTCGTCATCAACAACGAGAATCCGCTTTCTTTCAACATCATTTTTTTCCATTAAATCTAAAAGAAGGGAAATATCAAGTGAATAGGTCGGAAAACGGATTGAAGGCAGTTTATCATAAAGTTCCTGCTCGTCGATTGACATTTGCATTGAGCCGACCGTATATATGTTCAGATTTCCATCTTTCTGAATTTTGCTTAGTTTTCGAATAACATCAAAATCCATACCTTCAGAAAGACACAGAACAAGATGCACAGGAACATTACATATAAAATTCAGATATTCAGGTTCCGGGTAAATCACATGAACTTCACATTCTGTTGCCTTGAGTTCATTCATCAGGCTTTTTACAACCAAGCGGGAATCATCGCCAACAACATACATTTCTTTTATCATAGTTCTCCCTCTTTACTCTGCCGCAAGTCTTGAAACTTCGATAAAATCAACATTTTCCACGGCTGTACGGATTTTATCAAATTTTTCAGCAAATGTCTGTGGAATTGAGACTTTTGAAAGCTGAGCCATCAAATCGTCAAGACCGTCAATATCAAACGAAGCGGCAAAATCTGCTATTTGTTTTAGTTTTTCCGAACATTCTTCTTCGGTAATTTCTGCTTTTTCAGCTTCAGGCAAATCTTCAATCGGAACGACTTCGAGCAATTTCTGCCTGTAACTCAGATACAAATCAATCAAAGGCTGATGCTTTTCATGAATCTGTTCAACCTGCTTTTTATCAGAAAGACTTTCGAGTTCAGCAGCCATTTTTGAAAGTTCCATCGCACCAATCAGACGGGATGTACTTTTAAGTGCATGAACTTTTATACAGTAATTTTTCCAGTCGCCTTCTTCATAGAATTTTTGCAGTTCATTTGCCTTTTCATCAATGCACGCATGATAGCGTTGAACAGTTGACTCAAGCACTTCTGCTGAACCACAATTTGCCAGTGCCGTTTCAACATCAATTTCTTCGATAGTGCGATATTTTTGCACGAATTGATTTTCTGCATCATTTGAGCCGCTTCCAACTTCAGCATTTGAAGAATCATCTTCGGAAACAATCTCAATATATTCAGGAGGAAGATAAAGCCGTATCATGTCTTCGAGTTTTTCTGGATTTACCGGCTTTGAAAGATAGTCCGTAAATCCTTCGTCGAGGTACATCTTTTTGACACCACTAAGCGCATTTGCCGTAAGCACGATACACGGCTTTCCTGCGCTCAAATTTGATTCCATTTTCTGCATTGCGTGGAAGGTTTCAATTCCGTCCATTTCGGGCATTCGATGGTCAATGAAAAGAATGTCGTAACTCTCCTTCTGAACCATTTCGAGTGCTTCTTTACCACTCAATGCCGTATGAATCGTAATTTTTGTATTTTTTAAGAGACCTTTTATAACTTCAAGATTCATCTCCGTGTCATCAACAAAGAGCAGTTTTGCTTTTGGCGCATGGAATTTTTCGCTATAGGCAACAAAACGCGAAGTACTGTTTTTGTATGATTCTCTGATGTCACCAACCTTTTCCCAGTCAACAACAATCTGTTCGAGTTTGAACGAGAAAACCGAGCCTTTTCCGTATTCGCTCTGCACTTCGAGTTTGCTGTCCATCATGCTGAGCGTTCTCATTACAATGCTCATGCCGAGGCCAGTTCCTTCGATAGTCCTGTTCCGGCCTTCTTCAATACGCTCGAACGGAGTAAACAGTTTTTCCATGTCTTCGGGCTTGATACCGGAACCAGTGTCTTCAACGCTCACTTTCAGCAAGATTCTCTTTTCATCGAGTTTTTCATAATCAATGGTGAATGTGACGCTTCCTTCTTTTGTATATTTGACCGCATTCGTCAGAAGATTAAGAATACACTGCTTTATGCGAATGCTGTCACCAAAGAGGGTTTTCGGCAGATTTGAATCAGCTTTGAGTATGAGTTTAAGGCCTTTCTTTTCTGCACGCTCGCTAATCATATTGAGCAAATCGCCGACGACAGTAGAAGTCTCGTACGATTCGGGCAGGATTTCCATTTTGCCCGCTTCAATTTTCGAAAAGTCAAGAATGTCATTTACAATAGAAAGAAGATTTGTTCCAGCAGTCTTGATGTTTGAAGCGTATTCAAGAATACCAGTGTCTTTACACTCGCGAAGAATCATTTCATCCATACCGAGAACTGCGTTAATCGGAGTACGGATTTCATGACTCATGTTCGCAAGGAAGGTACTTTTAGCCTGTGATGCGGCAAAATTCTTTTCGGCTTCAATCTGAAGTTTATCACGCTCTTTTTGAAGCTGTTCACGCGCTTTCTTTTCTTCATCGATGTATTCAACAGCCCAGAGAACATGCCGTAAATTTCCGTAGCTGTCTTTGTCCATCGCAATAAAACGACCACGGCACCACTTACCGCCAACACCAAGAAATTCCTGCGCGATAGTGATTTTTTGCTTCATGCGCTCGTTAATGGTATTCAAATCAACAAACGGAATCAGTGAATCCCAAGAACTTTCGTTGGACAACTGCTTCATTACCGCAGGAAGTTTTTCGGTTACATTGCCGACCACCCTTCCGATTGTCTCACCTATATCACCACGGCTGTGGATTTCCGCAAACGAATCATGTTCAAGGTCAATTTCATGCAAGGAAAGATACATGCTCGCAAGGAATTCACTTTTGCTTTTGCTTTCAGTAAGGGCAACTTCCTTCGCTTCACGCTCTTTTTTCGTCTGTTCCCGAATATAGTCAATATATTCCTTCATTTGAGCCGTCATCTTTCGAATATTATCAACAAGAAGACCAAGTTCATTTTCTGATTTGTAAGGAATATGAATGTTCAACTCACCGCGAGAAAGGCGGTTTGTAGTTTCAGCGATGATATTGATTGGAGTGAGCAGATAACGGTAAGCAAGATACAGAAGAATAAAAGTCAAAAGGGAAATCAGCAAAAAAGCTATCGAAAGTTTTAAGATCAGAGCATTGCGCAAAGCTGTGAGAAATCGCTCCGGGAGCGCAATCACAAGCGACATGCCGTTTTCAAGCTTTTTCATCAGGCCAAAATAAGGTGAAGGCCCCCATTGAAATTCCTGCACTCCGCCGAGAATTGCCCCGTCTTTTTGGAACTTCTCGAAGATTACGCGGGTATCAGATGAATGCTCAACTGACTTATTTGAAGCATGAACATCATTGTAATGAACAAGATTCTTTTCCTGTCCGATAAGAACAGCCAGTGTATTTTCAAAAGGAAGATTGTTAACGATATCTTTCAAAGTGGCAAGATTTATGTCCATACCTACAACACCAAGAAATTCGTCTCCTCGGTACATAGGAATGATGTACGAAATCATGTGCATGTTGATGTTTTTATTTTCATAGGGAGCCGTCCAGACAGGCTCACCCTTCCAAAGAGGAATATAATACCAGCCAACATGCTCCATATCCGAAGGAGAATATTTTTGCAAGTCAGTGTTTCCGACGCTCATGAAGCCAGTTTTTGTATTTCCTTCTATAATTACGCCTCTTGTTCCGCCGAAGCGTTCAAAATTCATTCTAAAGTAAGCACAAACCGCACCTTTCGTGAGCCGTGCAAGAGAATCAAGCTCTTCGGTCAAAGCCTGCATGTACTTTTCTTCATATTTTGGGTCTGTCAGAATCCGCTCTTCATCGATTGTGCGCAAGATGTAATTCTGAGCATTGATTACGGAATTTTCGATTGATGTGAAGCAGGAATCAAGCTCAAGGGCCTTTTTATCAGCGGTAAGCCCCAAAGCCTTGGTGAAATTGAGTTTTATAAGATGTGACTGATTCTTTAGGAGAATGCTTGCCGTAAGCACAAAAGCAAACAGTGCAGCGAGAACAATAGAAACAACAGCCTGAAACTTCAGGGAAAGCAATCTCTTTACTTTCATACTCGTACCTTTACACCGTTTCCGCCGTTTTCTTTGACCACATAACACATTTGGACGGCCCGATGATAATTTGTTTTTATGCTCTCCGATAAATCAACCGTGACAATTCCAACAGAAACCGTCACATCCAAACTCTCACTTACAGATTTACAAAATTCATTGAAACGCTTTTCAGCCTCCTGAACATCCGCCTCAAAGAAAGCCACAAATTCGTCACCGCTCCAACGGAACAAAATTCCTTCATCACCGATTGTTTTTTTGGCCCGTTCAACAACCGCAAGAATAATGGCATCGCCCTCGCCACGAGTATCATTGATTACCTTAAACCTGTCAATGTCAAACATGATGAGTGATTTGTAGCGTGTCGTATTGAAAATTCCCAATTCACCGTAAGAATCACGCAGATAATTTCGATTTGGAAGACCAGTAAGAAAATCTTCCGGAAGGGAATTTTTTATGAAATTATGCGGTGCTTTCTTTTTGCGTTTGCAAATTGTAATCAAAAGCAAGGCGAAGAGGAAAAAATAGATTAAAGCAACGAGAATTTCTTTTTTTATGCTTTCTGACTGCAGCGGATATCCCTGAATGACAAGATACCATTCCAAATCCGGCATGTAACGCGTAAATCTGAAACCACCGATGCGTTTTTCGGAATAAACAAAAGAATCAGGACCAGCCTTATCCCCGATTGCCTCAGAAATGAAAGCATTTTCAATATTAGTAGAATCAGTATCAACCTGAACAAGACCTTCATGGTCAACAAGATTGATTTTTAGGCCATATTCAGTTTCATAGCGGAAAATCAAATCCTGAAGCTCATCCATAAACACCCCGATTCCGCAGACACCAAGAAGCTTTCCGTCAGAATCAGTAATACGCGCATTGATGAAAACCGTCCACCTGTAATCATTAACCTGATCGCGGTCAGTATCCAAGGCCAAATCTTTTCCAGAATCAACAAAAAGCTTGTACCAGATGTCATAAGGAGCTTCTTTTGGATCAACGATTTTTGATATTCCTCTCGGCGTGTAATAGCGCTTCGTTTTGTCTGAAATTACAAATGTGGCAATGTAACCAAACTTATTTCTAATAGAAGAAAGATATTCTGTCATCAGTTCGGCAATTTCGCCTTCATCGTATTTTTCTTCATCTTTGAGTGCTTTATAAAGAAAACGGTCTGTCGCCATCGTTCGGGTAATCGTAAAAGGCACCCCAACGCATTTGCTTATAGAATCATAAATGTGACTGGCAATCAGCTGATTTTTTGAAGCATCGTTCTGTGCATTGTAGAAAATAGACGGCCTAAGAATAGAAAAAGTCGTGCCTATAGCAATGAGTAACACCGCCGTAAAAATTTTATGCTTCATTAAAAGTTCCCCTGTGGCAAATTATTTTTAAATAATAATCAATTGTACCACGGAAAAGCCGGAAATCAAAGGAAATATTAAGAAAAAAGACTCAGCATGCATCGGCAGGAGAATTTTTAGGATTTGACTTTTTCTGCTCAGAAAGTGAATTTCTCTCCCAAAAAACACCGTCGCTGTAGCCTTGTATTGATTTGTCAGATTCGGCTCTTGCAAGGCGTTTTTCGGCCCAAAGACAATATTCTTCGTTTTGTTCCACACCCACAAAATGCCGGCCGAGTTTTTTTGCAACAACGCTTGCAGTACCACTCCCCAAAAAAGGGTCAAAAACGACATCGCCTGGTTTGGAACTGGCCAGAATCAGTTTTGCATACAGTTTTTCAGATTTTTGAGTCGGATGGTCGGTGTTTTCTGGCATTGACCAGAAGGGAATTGAAATGTCATCCCAGAAGTTCCCCGGATATGTCAGACGGAAATTGCCCTCTTCACTTTCTTCCCAGTCTTTAGGAACGCCGTCAAGTTTGTACGGTGCGATGACCTTTCGCTTCATTTTGACAGCCTCAACATCAAAATAATAATCATCAGGATTTTTGACAGCAAACCAGATATCTTCCATTGAATTCTTCCAGTTTGATTTTGCGCCCCTGCCCTTCTCTCGTTGCCATGTAATTCGGTTGAGCACGCAAAGTTCCTTTTCGACAGCACGCTGCAATGAAGAAGTGCATTTCCAGTCACCGCAGATGTAAAGCGACCCCGATTTGCTCAATTTTTTGCACACGAGCGGAAACCATGTGGCAAGATACTCATCATAAGATTCTTCTGAACGCGCATTAAACACATTTCCATGAAAATTCTTGGTAAGATTGTACGGCGGATCGATTATGATTAAATCCGCAAACCCGTCCGGCAAAAGCGGAAGTGCCTGTAAGATGTCGGCATTAATTGTCTTGTCAAGGATTTGCCCGATGGGAACGCCCGATTCTGAATCAGCACGAAGCGAAGATAAGCCTTCATAAGTAAGAAGATTTTTTTTAAGCTCAGGAATTTCGGATTCTTCAACTGTGAGCGTTCGATTGCGTGGGGCTTTTTCTTTCATAAAAACGGTTTTCTCCACCTTCAAGTCTAATTATAGTACAAAACGGTGATTTTTTGCTATCATTCAGAATATGCAGAACTTCGCAATTAAAATCAAAGAAATCTTCAAAAAGGAAGTCATGCTTTCAGTTTCACTGCTGGCAGCTGTAATTTCACTTTTCATCACTCCGCCGTCAGCAGCCTTGCTTCATGACATAAACTGGCGCACGCTTGCCACACTGTTCATGCTTCTTACGGTTCTGGAAGGATTCAAGAGCGAGAATATTTTTGAACCGCTTCTTAAAAAGACAGAAAAACTTTCTTCGCTTAAAAATCTTAGCGTCTTTTTTGTTTTCTGCGTGTTTTTTTCATCAATGTTCGTCACAAATGATGTCTCGCTGATTATTTTTGTTCCGCTCACAATCATTCTGTTCAGGGCTTGTAATCAGGAAAAATACATTCTGCCGGTTCTTACTTTTGAAAACATTGCGGCAATCCGCGGCTCGCTTTTGATGCCGTTTGGAAGTCCGCAAAATCTTTTCTTATACGCAAAAAGCGGAATCTCCACCCCTGATTTTATCAAGATGATGCTTCCATT
This sequence comes from uncultured Treponema sp., assembly GCF_946187725.1. Classification (GTDB taxonomy): domain Bacteria; phylum Spirochaetota; class Spirochaetia; order Treponematales; family Treponemataceae; genus Treponema_D. The sequence continues at coordinate 82,256 of NZ_CAMHSK010000004.1, read as the reverse complement.
GTGGATTTTTAGCGCTTTTCTTCTATGTATATTCATTTTTATTTTGTTCTGGGGAAAGTCTAAACAGAAAATCACGAATCTTGTCCGCAACGAAACTGTCAGCGGTCATCCGGGTCGCAAAATCATGTATGAACTTCTGTTCGTGCTTGTCGTCGCCTCAATCGTCACCCGCACGGCATATTATCCGGTTGTGCTTGCAATTGTGGCACTCACCGTTCTGATTGGTGACCGAAAAATCCTCATCAAAACGGATTATGTTCTTTTGCTCACTTTTTTGTGCTTTTTCACTTTTTCGTCTTCGATTTGCCGTCACCCCGCGATTTCACAGTTCCTTGCAAAATCTGTCGCCGGGCATGAATATATATGGAGCATTCTGCTCAGTCAGGTGATTTCAAATGTTCCGGCAAGCATTGTATTGTATCCGTTTTCAACGAATCTTCGCGCACTGCTTTATGGTCTCGACAGCGCAGGTCTTTGCTCTCTAATCGGAAGCCTTGCCAGCGTCATAAATTTACGACTGTACGCAAGGGAATATCCAGGAAAGTCTCTCTCTTTCATCAAAACCTTCACCTGGATAAGCCTCGCATTTTTTGCCGTGGTCGTGATTCCACAGCTGCTTTTGATAAATTACTATCTGTAATTATTACATTAACTTCTTGACTGCGGCGGCGATTTTTTCGTCTTTGCAGTCTTTGAAGAACAACTCGCTGAATTTTTCTCCTGCGAATGCGCCTTTTACCAAATCTTTGTCCAATCCTTCAAGAATATCAACGAACGGTTTGAACGCGATTTCACGAACGCCGTCAAGAATCTTTTTGTTGCGCTGCTCTGGTTCAGCTCGTTCGCGAGGATAGCCCTGACCGCTTGGCTCACAGAAAAGCTTTTCAAAGATGTATTCGAGATTCAAATCTCCGCCCCAGCCGAAACCGAGAGCGAATGGAATAGAAATTGCGTTTCCGTCGTTAATTTGAGCGAAAGTGTAAGCATCGAGCGGTGTTGCGACATGACCGCAGATAACGCCAGGGAAACTGTTGAGCGCAAGCATGGCACCTTCACCAGTTCCGCAGCCTGTAATTACATAATCAACTGCCTTTGAATTCAAAAGTGTTGCGGCAAGAATTCCGTTCTGAACATAAGTGAGCGATGGCGAGTCAGCTGAGTACATTCCGTAGTTTACGACTTCAAATCCATGTGCATCAGCGACTTTTTTAAGAGCATTGTAAATAACAGCATTTTTTGCAGCCTGCGAATTTTCATTAATAAGAGCGATTTTCATAAAGATTCTCCTTGAATAGATTCCGCGTTAACGGTATTGATTTTCATGAAATTATAGCAGATGCCGCACAAAATTAATCAACACGGATTTTAGAATAAACTGACATTGAAGAGCTATCGGTATTAGTGTGCGTCACATCACATTCATCATGTTGCAAAAACTCTTCAAATCAGCTAATATAACTCCAACGGCAAAGAGGTCGTAGGTTTTCAGCTGAATCTGTCTTTCGGCAAAAAATCTACGACCTTTTTTCATGGAGAAATTATGTTGTATACAGAAGAAGAAGTTTTGGATTATGTAAAAGAGGAAGATGTTAAATTCGTCCGTCTTGCTTACTTTGATCTTTCAGGCAAACAGAAAAACGCTACGATTATGGCAAGCGAACTTCCACGCGCCTTTGAAAATGGAATCGCATTTGACGCTTCTGCAATACCTGATTTTGAAGAACCGAATAAGGCTGATTTATTCCTCTACCCGGATGCTTCAACTCTCTCCGTGCTGCCGTGGCGACCGAGTGCAGGCAAGGTAATCCGTCTGTTCTGCGACATCAAAAACCCGGACGGCACGCCTTACAAAAAAGATTGCCGTCATCTTCTCAAAACAGCAACTGCAAAAATCAAAGCAGAGTGCGGAGTTGACCTGCAATTCGGTACAGAATTTGAATTCTATCTCTTCAAACTGAACGAAAACGGCGAAGCAACAAAAATACCATTCGACAACGCAGGCTACATGGACATTGCCCCGGAAGACAAAGGTGAAAATATCCGTCGAAACATTTGCTTCACGCTCGAACAAATGGGAATCACGCCGGAAGCAAGCCATCACGAAGAAGGCCCAGGCCAGAACGAAGTTGATTTCCGCTATTCAGACCCGCTCACCGCAGCAGACAATGCCTCAACTTTCAAGTGGATTGTACGCACAAAGGCGGCAGAAAGCGGTCTTTACGCAGATTTTTCTCCAAAACCGATTCAGGAAAAACCTGGCAGCGGAATGCACATCAACATTTCATGCTCTGATAGCAGCAAAAATGAAAATATCCTTGCAGGAATCCTCAAACACATCGAAGAAATAACCTATTACCTCAATCCCACAGAAAATTCATACAACCGACTGGGCGAGGCAAAGGCTCCAAAATACATCTGCTGGGGCAAGGCAAACCGCTCTGCCCTTTTGAGAGTTCCTGTAAGCAAAGAAAAGGCCCGAATTGAAATCCGTTCGTCAGATTCAGGCTGCAACCCGTACATCGCATTCACACTTTTGATTCACGCAGCAATCGACGGAATCAAAAACAACCTGAAACCATGCGAACCAAGCGATTTGAATCTGTTTGACCCGCAGGTTGCAAAAAATAGCGGTTACAAGCCTATTCCAGACACACTGGATGAGGCAAAATACATTGCGGAGAAAAGCGAATTCATCGGGGAGATTTTGGGCTAAACCGTCATTGCTTCCACAGGCAACGGCGCCGACGATAGAACTATGACATCTGACACATATTCTGTCCTTGTTGTGACAAAAGACACAAAGATTTCTTCTCTAGTAAGTGCAATGCTGATTCCGCCGGTGTTTGAGCTTTCACAGTGCTCCGACTTCAATGAAGCTAGGCGAAAATGCGGCGAGATGAATTTCAATATTATTCTGGTAGATTTTGCCGACGGTGAAGGCACGGATTTCGCGATTGATATTTCGGACAGTCTTTCAACAATCCTGCTTCTCGCACCCGCGCAGCATTTTGATCAAATCAGCTACAAAGTCGAGCCTTACGGAATCCTTACGCTCACAAGTCCGTTCGATCAGTTCTATTTTTACAACATGATTAAAGTCGCAATCGCCGTACAATATAAAGTGCAGGTTCTTTCGAGCAAGGCCACTCAGCTCAAACAAAAGATGGAAGAAATCAGGCTTGTAAACAGGGCAAAAATGCTCTTGATGCAGAATAAATCAATGACAGAGCAGGAAGCCCACCGCTACATCGAAAAAGAAGCGATGGACACAGGCTCAAAAAAGACCGCCGTCGCAGAAATTATAATCAAGACATTAAGCTAAAAGGTTTAAAAGTTGACGGCGATGCTCACGCCGTTTGGAAGGATGCTCACATTCAAATCATCATGTGCGGCATTGAAGGTATGAAGCCACGGGACCAGAAAACCTACAGAAGTTCCAATAACAGCACCAGTGAGAACATCGGTCAAAAAATGATTTCCGCTCGAAAGACGAAGGGCTGCAACACCGCCCGCCATTGAATAAGTTCCCGCCACCAGAGGGATTTTCCATGCAGAATCAGGGAAATATTTACAGAAAGTATAGCTTGCAAAAGTCGCTCCCGCAAACGCCATTGTCGAATGTCCTGAAGGAAAGGAATTCGCCCAGTCACCGTCATCAACATCGTCTTCAGGGAAAGTATCTGCGTCGTAATACATGTACGGCCTTGTGCGGTTCACTGCAAGCTTAGTCAATTCCTTGATTCCGTTTGCAATTAAAAGCGTCTCAGAGTACATCACGAAGCAAGTGAGCCACTCTTCTTTTTCAGTCGCCGCAAGCACGCACGGACTAGCCATGCCGGCAACAAGAAGCAAATCAGCGGCACGGTCACGCGATTTTGAATACGAGTGCATGAAAATCCTGTCCAGAGAATTTACATCGTCTTTATCATAAAGCCTTCCATCGTATTTTTGACGGTTAACTTCAAGAACATTATCCAGAATCAAATCCGAACCTGAAAGCGCAACTCCCGCACCAAGCAAAAGCCCGTCTTTAACAGGATTCAGTGCGAAAACCTTTCCGCTTCCCCAAAAATTGAAGGCCTGTTCCGAAGACTTTTCCTCAGCACTAAGAGGAAAAATCAGCAGAATCATAAGGAAAAGCGAAAAGAACCTTGCGGCAACAGAAAAACGCAGTTTCATGGCTTATTTTGCATCAATCACTTCAGTTGAATTTGAAGGCATTTTTGTTCCTTCATACCAGACTTTCAAATCTGAACCGAAATTTGCCAGATCACTTTCTGTAAAGGCATTGTTCGGAGCCGTATCAATAGCGATTACATAAGATTTTGTCGAGAAAGAGATTTCACGCTGCTTTGAGTTCAAAAGATACCATCCTTCCGCACTTTTCACAGGAATAGAGTGATTTGAACCAGAAACTTCGGCACTAATCTTTGCCTCTACGAAATGCTTATGAATGTTCTTCGCATTGAAATCATAGTCCAAATCATAGAATCCGAGACAGAGAAGCAAATTTTTTTCATTGAAGTAAGTTTTTGCGAGCGAATGACCAACAATCGGCAGTGCCCATGCAACATTTCCTCGTTCAGAAGCATACGAAGAATCTACTTTTTTAAGATTGAAGCAGATGAAATTGCGCGAATTGTCAGAATTCTGGTCAGGAAGAACGAAGAAAGTTCGTCTGAGCTGAGGATAAAGCACCAGAGAAGTGTCATTGAACGAATCAATAAGGAAGCTGATGAATTCTTCTTTTGTAAAATCCTTTGATTTAATCCGGATGAAGACCTTTTCTGCCTGATTTTCACCGAAAAGCACCAGCTCACCAGCATTTTCATAAAGCGTGCAGTCGAAAACGCCATTTTTTGCATCAAACTGCATTGTCTCAACATCACCGACAGCATCGTCAGCAGGGAAATTTTCTGCATTCACGAGCAACAGAGAAACTTCCTTTCTGAACAGCTCATCACGGAATGTACCGAAGATGGCAGAATGAACGCTCTCTTCATCTTCAACCAGCGCAAGAACCTTGTGAGGCAGTTCCGGCTTAGTAGCACTGGCACGATAATTGTCATAATCGAGAATCGTGATTTCCTGAATCGGGAAATTGCTGTTGGCAGGGAAATGATTTACGAGTTTTTCAATTGATTCAGAGGCTGATTTTGGGAAATCAATGCGTCCGTTGTCAAAAAGAACTGTCTCGTTTGCGATAATCTCATCGTATTTTTTGACTTTTTCTTCAATCTCAAGGAAATTAGAAACACTCGTATCAAGGATTCCGGCTTCATCGAATTTAGCTTTCAGTTCTTCAGCCTCTTCTTTAGTGGCAAACGCTCCAGCATGAATGTTGAACGCAAAGAATGAATTGTCGTCAAAAGTGTTGAGCATATAAGCATTGAATCCGAGTTCTTTGAGACGGTCACAGTCATTTTCTGCGAACTGAGAATATTTGTATGAGCGGACGAGAATTGAATAAGGAGTTGCTTCAGAAAGAACAGAAGTTTCGTTTTTATCAAGAGCCTGTGGTTCTTCAATGATTAGAGGAGGCTCCGGCTCTGGTTCCGGCTCAGGAACAGGAATTTCATTTTTTACAGACGGTTCTGTGATTGGCAACGGCTCTGGCTCCGGTTCAGGCAAAGGCTCAGGAAGTGGTTCCGGCTTTGGGGCTTCGACTTTTTTTGGAGCTGGCTTCGGTTTTTCGACCTTTTTCGGCTCAGGCTTAGGTTCAGTTTTAGGTGCAAGATTTTTATCACCCTTACATACCCAAAATCCTTTCATTCCAAGCTCACGGACGAACGAATAATTTTTTACTTCATCCCGATAACGGCGTGCATCTTCGATTTTTTTGAATTCTTTCGCAAGAAGAACACGATAGTAGCTTTCATTTTTAACTTTGCTCTCATTGATGAACGAAGAAACGCTCTGAGTCTCAAGTTTATGAACCATGGTCTGTGCATTTTTCAGACTTTTGTAAGAAGCTACACAAACATGATAACCTTCTGCAAAAACTGAGCCAAGAACAAGAAGATTCAAAGCAAAGATTATGAATAAAGATTTTAGATTTTTTTTCATTAATGCCCCCATAACTCTAACTGTCACGCGCGGAAGTCGCACTAGAAAAAACCGACAGTTAGAGCCTGTAGACATTATCGGCAGATTTTTACTCGTAGATGAATGTTTCTTTTGGACCTTCAATCACTACATTCTCGAATTTTGCGCCGGGTGCATTTCGTACACGGAAACTTTTGACGCTCACTTCAGGAAGGCCGTAGAACATATCGCTTTCCATCGGAGACCGTTCAGAAGTTTCATCAGTGGTGAAATTACAGTCACGGATTTCAAGATTCTCGATTGGCATTTCCGGCAAGCCTACGATGAAGCCCGCACTAGCCTTGCAGTTTTTGCCCGAACAGCCGAGGATTTTGACATCGTGGATTCGCGGTGTTTCGCTTGTAACAGGCTGCTTATCCAAAGAAAAGAGAGGTGAATTAATGTCGTTCACGCCACATTTATAGTACATATTCATCGCAATCGGGCAGAGAGTGTCGTTCATCACGAGATTTTTAAGTTCGATATCATACAAATCACCGCCACGACCGCGACGGCTCTTGATTCTGATTCCACGGTCAGTGCCGCTCAAATCACAGTTTTCGGCTTTGACATGCTGAATTCCAGCCGCAGTCTCTGAACCGAAGACGATTCCGCCATGCGCAAAACGGACAGTGCAATCTTTGATTGTAACATTTGCGGTCGGCTTGTTTACGCGGATTCCGTCAGCACCAGAACCTGATTTGAGACAGATTCCGTCATCACCGACAGCGACATGACAGTTAAGGATGTTTACATTAGTACATGAATCAACATCGATTCCGTCAGTGTTAGGTGCAGTATAAGGATTTTCAATAGTAATGTTCTGAATCGTCAAATCATCGGTATAAAGCGGATGAACGGTCCAGAAAGGCGAATTTTTAAGCTGAACGCCCTCAAGCACTGCATGCTTACAATGAACAAATTCAACCAGGCAAGGACGCAAGAACTGAATTCCACGGCCGCCGCCGCCACCAGGCTGATTTTCATATCCCGGATTCAGTTTAGCGAGCGCAAGTTCATAAGAAGCAATTGGCTTTGACTGACCGGCAACCTTCTTTGCCTTTACGATTCCCCACCAGTCGCTTCCGTTACCATTTATTGTACCGTTTCCAGTGATTTTAACATTCTCGCAATTTGCCGCACGGACAAGAGAATGCATTGCATAACATTCAACGCCTTCCCAGCGGGTAAATGCAGGAGGATAAGCATTAGGATCAGTGATAAAAGTAAGTTCCGCACCTTCCTTAATTTCGAGAGTTGAATTGTCAACTAAATCAATCGGGCCTGTAAGCCAATTTCCAGAGCCAATGACAAGCTTTCCGCCGCCGTTTTTAGCAAGTTCGTCAAACGCAGCCTTAAAAGCAGCCGTGTTGTCAAAAATGCCGTCACTTTTTCCGCCGAAATCTCTGATATTAATCTCCAACATACTTTTCCTCATTAAACTTTTGTTGTTGTAATTGTACAGAGGAATTTCTGATTCACAATATAGCATTATGATATGATTTTGTATTTTTGCGATAAAAATTAAGATTTATAAATATCGGGAATGTGCAAGCCGCGCTTTTATCGGCAAAATGCAAATTCTTAACACAAAAATCTTTCTACTGTCTTATAAACTATTTTCGTATAAAAAATATCTTTTGGAGGAAATATGAAAAAGATTACAAAATTGGCAGCACTTCTTGCCGCTAGCACACTTCTTTTCAGCGGTTTGTTCTTGTCTTGCTCAAGCGATGACGATGATGATGGCAACTCAGCAACAAAATCAGACAAAGAAGTCCAGAAAGAAGAAGAAAAGAAGGACGATGAGGAAAGCAATAAAGTTGCTGAACCAAAACTCGTTGTAAACGCAACATGGGATTTCAAGGCTGACCTTGCAGGAAACGGAAACAACAACGTGTTCTCAACATATCCTATCTCTTTGGCAACCAAAGGAAAGAATTCAATCGACAACAGCACAGAAAAAGGTGCAAGCCTTGTCATCAAATCTGGAAACAAATTCAAATGGAAGGATGAGACTTCTGACAATCCAAATGCATACGGACTTTACTGTGCCTCAAAAAAAGTTGCTGAGTCTACTTCATACACAACCCTTGATTTCACAGACACAGCTAACTATGCGTATGGCGTGCTTGAACTCACAACAACCGATTCATCTAAACTCTCATTTGACATTTCTAGCAACACAGAAGGATACAACTCATGGGTTATCGTAACTGACAAAGACGGAAAGGTTCTTCTTGCAAAAGAAAACCTCGTAAAAAATCAGATTGAGACTCTGACAACAAGTTCTTTGGTTTCAGCTGGAACTTACACAATCTATATGCAGGCTTCACGATTGCACAAAGTAACAGCTTTGAATGAGCTTACAGCAAATGCATCAGATGTCGTAACAAAAATCTCTATCAAATATTATGACGAAGACAACTCTTCATGGGCAGGATTCGAAGACTTCGATATCGGTGCTGAATCAATCTCAGCAAGCGATTTGAACACAAAGATTAAGAATGCAGATGCTGCAAAACCTATCGTTACAGAGATTGTAAAAGAGCTTAACGGAATACTCGCAGCTGCAAAAATCACAGACAAAACTGCTACAGCAGATTCATTTGATTTCATCTTCTTTGGAAGCGAAGCTGACTGGAAAGCATTCAACGATGCAGACGATGCAGACGATGACACCGCAGAAGCAGCAGCCCTCGCAAAAAAACTCAGCACAATCGAAGCATCAAAGACAGTTTATGTTAACCTTGTCTTCTCAAAAGAATATGAGAGCTGGTTTGCTGTTGTTGATGATGGTGATGTCACTCCAATCGCTTTTGATGTTTCAACTTCCACAACAATGCCAACTTGGGAAAAAGGTGGTGCTTGTGCTGACGGAACATATGATGGCGTAACAGTCGCAAATATCAAATATGCAAATTCTGGAACCAAGCAGATTGAACTTACCAAAAAAACAGGTACTGCAAGTTTTAATGTCGATGCTAACGCAAAAATTTCAATTACTGTTGCATCAACAGGAGCCAACAATGAATCTGCTTATACTGTTGTAGGTGGTGGTCTGAACGAAAGCAAGACAATTGCAGGCGCAGCTCTTACTGAAGTCACTTTTACAGCAACTGAAGCAGGACCTGTTGTCATAACAGCAGGTGACTCACGAGCCATAAGAATTCAAAAAATCACGGTAACATATAACTAATCTTCCTTGAATAACTAAATTCACGGATTTTAGTTCATATTAAACAAAAAGGACTGTCCCGAATCAAGGCAGTCCTTTTTTTGCTTTAAATCAATGCTGCAAGTTCTTTTGCTTCATCTTCTGTCATTGTGTAGCCGTGCTTTTCTTGCAGGCGGCTGTCATAATCAGAAAGACTTCCGTCAACGCCGCGAATCTTTGTGCCGTACTGCCGCCAGCCGCATTTTGCGCTTCCTTTTTCGGGGTAGACGGCACGCGTCCCGTTTTCGTCAGTCCAAAGCGCAAGGTCGTAAAGTTCAGAAATCGTGCAGTTTATGAGCGCGATTGAATCCCATCTGTCAACGCTGTCTTTTTTGCCGGTTCCCTGTGAACGCCCGATGTAAATCTCTGCATCCTTTCCGCGGTCTTCGGCCGTGAAATTGCAGTTTATGAAGACAAAACCGGGTTTTGAATTGAGTGCACGGCTTTGAAGCACATAGGCTGGCCTGTCACTTCCGCGATTGTCTGCCCTGGTGTGAATGGTGCAGTCTTCAAAAACAGAAGTGTCGCAATATCCCCAGATAAAATCAACATCGCCGCAAACAAAGCAATTTTTGAACCGTGAAAAGCCTTTGACATGAATCGTGTCCTGACGGCTCACAAAGCTCATTCCCTCGCAGCTCAATTTTCCGCTCGGACAGTGAAAGCAGATTGCCTCCGCCTGATTTCCAAGTGCGGCATCATCACAGGTTTTGACATGAGTGTTTTCGAGCGTGAAATTTTTAAGCGTAACCGAAGTGCATTTTTCACCGAAAGTGAGCACGGCTCGATTTTCAGTGTCTTTGTGATAAGCCTCGCAATTTTCGGAGCGCAAGGCACATTTTTCGGCATTTCCAGATTCACTTTCAATCACGAGCGGATTCGGCAAATTGTAAAAAATACGCTCGTGAAGAAGGCCTTTATGCTCACCGTCCGAAAGCAAAATGTGAATCAACTCATCAGATGGTGAAATTTTAGAAAAAACTTCTGAAAGCGAGTCGTTTGTTGTAAGTGTCAGTTTCATGATTACATCTTCGCCATTTCAACAATCCACTTTGCCGTGGCTTCGATACCCGCACTCGTGCTGTTAATCATCATATCGTAATTTTTGCGGTCCCCCCAGGTGTTTTCGGTGAAAGTGTTGTAGTGATTTGCACGCCGCTTATCGATTTGAATGATTGTCTTTTTGGCGCAAGATTCCGTTTCTTTATAGATTTCCTCGATTCGCTTGACTTTTGCTTCGATGTCCGCGTAAATGAACACATTCAGAAGGTCTTTATTGTCGATTCCATCATAAGTGGAGAGAATGTAATCTGCACAACGGCCAACGATTACGCAAGGCTCTTTTGTGAGACCGATAATGATTTTGCGCTCGGCATTGAAAATCTGATCAACAAGAGGCAAATTCGCCTGAGTAATGGGTTGATTCATGCCCGCTGCCGTTCCCGCATAACTGGTTCCCAAAAGAAGATTATAAATCCATCCTGAAGAAAGATTCTGCTCAGTTTTTTTGATAAAGTCCGCTGAAAGACCGCTTTCCTGGGCCGCCATATCGATGATTTCTCGATCATAAAAAGCATAGCCAAGCTGCTCAGCAACCATCTTGCCAATCAAACGCCCGCCAGAACCGTATTCACGGCTGATAGTAATGTATTTTTTCATGTTGAACCTCCTGATACCCGGCAAACGCCCGTAGAATTTTCTCCAAAACTATTATATCATGGATTTTGAAAAACGGGAGAAAAAATGACTGGTTACGAAAAAATTGCGATTCTTTTAACGGAACTCGGCTCGGAAACAAGTGAAACAATCCTTTCAAGACTCAATCTTTCGCCAGTTCAAATGAATAAAATCAGCAAAAACATCATGTCGCTTGGAGCTTACAATCCCCGTAATCTTTTTCATGTTCAGCGCGAAACAGCCGTTCTTGAAGAAGTAAAAAAATTCGGTGAGCTTCGTGGGATTTATCGCAATATCGCACCAGAAAACGGCGGCTTCATCATGGTTGACAAGAATCTCGAAGCCCTTAAAAAAGAAATTCCTCAAAGCCCAGAAGATGTTGCAAATGTTTTGAGAGGCTGGCTCGACAGTTAAATTATGAGAAAATTAGCTTATATTGCAATCGGCACTATTTCTGCCTCAATCCTGATTTTGTGCGCAGTTTTTTTCTTTATTACTAATATCAGCGAAAAAACGGTTCGCAAGGCTGACCAGATACTTTGCGAGCATATTCGTGACGCGGCACTCAAAAAACTCAACGAACCAATTATCGTTTCCAAAATGATGGCAAGCGATGGTTTTCTGCTGAATTTTCTCCAGAATGAAGGGGATTTGGATTCCGATACCGAAACGATGAAATCTTATCTTTCACGGATACAAAATAATTTCGGATTTGCACAGGCGACTCTTATTTCCGCCAAAACCTATCGATATTACCGCGATGACAAGATGTACAAAATAATAAATCCTACAGGCTATTCTCACGATCTCTGGTTCAATTTATTCGAGGCCGGCTACAAAGACTTTTCGGTTAATGTCTTCCGCCACATAAGGGGAATTGATTATTCAAAAATGTATGTGAATTACCGCATTCAGAACGCTGACGGGAAATTTCTCGGGGTCGCAAGCCCTTCAATTTATATAAAAGATGTGATGGCCGCTTTTTCCGAACTTGAAGAAAAATATCATGTAAAAATCAACACAACGGACAGTTCGGGAATCGTCAATATTGACTCTACTTTTTCCGAAATCATGGTTGCGAACCTCTCGCATTTGACCGGGAACAAAAAAGAAAATCAGTTCAAAAAAACAGGTCTCACAAGTTTCTTTGCGAGTTACTATCTTCCTGATTTTGACTGGTATTTTATCATCAGAAGCACGGACAAAACCGAGAACAACACAAGATTTTTGCTTTTCTATCTGATTGCGGTCTCGATTTTGAGCATAGATTTGTTTGTCTTGTTCATGACGACAAAAATTCTCCGAAGCCAAAACAATGTCTCGATTTTCTCAAAGGAGCAGCTTGATAAGCTCACAGGTCTTCCGAACCGCAATTATTTTAAAGACCAGTTCGGCGAGCGCGGGCTTTTCAACACGACCATCTATAAGTGCATCGCAGTGTTCGACATCGACTATTTTAAGGAAGCAAACGATAACATGAACGGAGACCAGGCATTGCTTTCTGTCGTAAAAAAGATGAGTGCCCTTCTCGAAAACCATGGAGTTATGCTGCGCTGGGGCGGAGATGAATTCGTTGTGCTTTTCGAGCTTCCATTGGAAAACGCATACAAAATCTGCCGTGATTTCTGCAAATCAATAGAAGAAAACGGTCTGATAACAGTATCAATCGGACTCACAGCCGTTAATCTCTCAGATTCAATCAAAACCAACTATCATCGTGCCGCTCGTTACTGTTACATGGTAAAAGAGCTGGGCGGAAACGGAGTGAAAAAAGACTGATGAAATCAATACGCACTCGTATCGCTCTTTCCTACATAATAATGATTCTCTGTCTGTGGGTGATTGTCGGCACAGTCTCGATTTCTTATGTCCGTACCGCAATTTTTCAGTACTCGGCGGATTCAATGCACTTTCTTCTGGAAGAGAAAATCACCGTGCTCAACACGGCATTTTCTGGGATAGAGCAAAATGTCAGCAGATTGAACAATTTTATCGCAAGCCGCAACAAGCATTATGACGAGAAATTCTATGAAGAGCTTTTCGAAAAATCAGTTCTGGCTTTCGATGACCAGAAATTCGTCAAAACGATTTACTTCTGCCCGAATCCAAACGAAACAGACTCATCGAAGTGCCTGTATCTTCTGAATACGGTGAACGGCTCGGCGAATCATTTTCGCTTCACAACCGACAAAGACGGCGATTACATCAATTTGACCTTCGATATTGCAAAGCGCGGCAAAGATTCAAGAGAGCATATTCCGTGGTTTTATGCGGCAGAAGAAAATAAAATTCCAATGTGGATTGGCACATATCCTGGCATTAATGCAGAAGATTTTGCTCCGATGATTTCATATTTGTCGCCTGTTTTTTCTGACGGCAAATTCTGCGGCGTAGTCGGGGTTGAAATCACGCTCCTTTCATTACGCTCCGAAATCGACAGTCTTGACTACGGAAATTCATCCGGCATTCTTGTGAACCCTAAAGGCGATTTTATTTATCACAAGGATTTTCCGTCAGGTCTTTCATCTGAAGAATTTTGCACTGACAAAGACCTTTCTCATTTGACGAAATTTCTTTCCGCTAAATATGCCGACTCAAAAACAACTTACGAATACGAATGGAAAGATGGCATGCAGGTTCTTATTTTGGGAATGCTTAAAAACGGAATGTTGCTCGCGCTTTCTGTTCCAAAAGAGCAGCTTATTTCATTGCAGCACCAGATGTTCTTGCAGCTGGCGATTTTGTTCATCGTGTCATTGACAATAGCGATTAGCGTGATTGGCATTGTGACGAACAAAATTGTAAAACCGATTGAAATAATCAATCAGTCGGCACATTACATCGCTCACGGTGAGCTGAACACGAAGATTCCTGTCTACTCAAAGGATGAGTTTGGAATGCTCGCGTCTTCAATCCGAAAAATCGAAGTGGAACTGAGCGAATATATTGGTCACATAAGGGACATGGCTTACAAGGACTTTATGACAGGATGCCGCAACAAGGCCGCATACCTAAAGCACCAATCCGCAATCGAAATGAAGATTGATGAAGGAATGGCAAATTTCACGGTATATGTTTGCGATGTGAACGGACTCAAACACCTCAACGACACTCTTGGTCATGAAATGGGCGATGCGCTTATCAAAGGGGCGGCAAGTGCTCTTAAAATCGCTTTCGATGAAAAAACGGTTTTCCGAACTGGCGGAGATGAATTTGTGGTTGTGATTGAAGATGAGAAAGAAGATGTTGAGGCGAAAATTGCCGCCTTCAATAAAGCAGTCGCAGACTTCAACGAAGAAAACGAATTTGATTTCACGCTCGCAGTTTCAATCGGGGCTGCCACTTTCAAAAACGGAATCGACAAAGATTTCAAATCCGTCGCGGAACGGGCCGACAAAGCCATGTATGCAGACAAGGAAGAATTCTACAAGCAGCACGAAGATTTGCGGAGAAAATGAGCCGATAAAAGAGCAAATAAGGCCGATTTTTCGTAGACTTTTTACAGAATGAGCCGATATTTTCAAAATTTGAGCCGATAACTTACATTTTTCCCTTGACATTCGCAAAAATGAGCCGATAAAATTAGTCATGGCTCTGGAGAACAAACTCTTCATTTTATACAAGAAAAACATTCCCATCCTTCTCTTTGAACAGGACAAGGATGAATACATCGTTGCCATAAAAAAGATTTTCAATCTGCTCCATCTTCCGCCCCATCTTTTTACAAATGGAATCGCATCCGAAGAAAACGAATACGGTCTTTGCCAGAAACTAGAGGAATTCTTCAACAACCGCATGATTCCGTACAGCCGCCGGGATTTCCGCACCATGCTTTCCGAGCTGGAGCTTGAAACAAACGAAGAACTTGCCAAAAAAAGCTATTATCTGAGCCTTTCCGATCAGTACTGGATTTGCAATATGAGTGACATGGGCAGAATCTGGTGGGAAGACATCAATTTCTTCACGAACGAATACGATGAGGCAATCGGTCTGCGCCTGATGAGTGCGTCAAAAGCCCTCAACAAACATTCAAATTCCCTCTCGCCCGACAACACCACGAACGGAGAACTTCCCAAACGCTGGGTTCGCAAAAACGGAAAGAATTTTCTCGAAAAAGCAGGAACAGGCACCGAACAGCAGGAAGCTCTCAACGAAGTGCTTGCAAGCGAAATCTGCCGCCGCCTCAAAATCAATTATGTCCCCTATGAGCTTGAAATCCGTGACGAGCAGTATTTTTGCATTTGTCCCGACATGGTAGACGAAAACACGGAGCTTGTGCCAATGGAATCAGTTTATCAGGGAATCAAGCTCAACGACGGGAAATACGATTTCGAAAAGCTGATTGAACGATGCGAATTCCTTAAAATTCCCGATGCAGAAATCAACATTCTAAAAATCATCCTGCTCGACTTCATAATTGCGAATGAGGACCGGCACTCAAACAACCTTGGCTTTCTGCGACATGCCGAAACGCTCCAGTGGCTGGGTGTCGCCCCGGTCTACGACTCAGGAAAGTCAATGTTCCTCAATAAGGTTGATTTTGAAATTAACGAAATGGCTTCCCCCTGGATTGATTCAAAGCCCTTTGAGGAAAAGCAGCTTGCGCAATTCAATTCTCTTCCAATGGAAAAACTTTACAGCCTGGTGGATTTTTCGGCCCTGGACGGCATTCAGGACTGGTACAAAGATTTTCTAAAGCCCCTCCGTCGCCTTTCCCAGGACAAAAAAGAGGCCCTGGCAAGAAAACTTGGCGAGCGCATTGCCGAAGCTCAGAATCTGCTGGAAGAAAAATACAGAAAAAGTCCCCTTGCGACGAGCAAAAGCAAAGAAAAGGCCAGCGAAAAGCCAGAAATCCTGCTCCTAAAGCAGCTTAAAGAAAATCCCCGCCGCACCAAAGAAGAATTCGCCGAAATTCTATCTCTTTCCCGTGCCACAATCACGCGCAGCCTTCAAAAGCTCGTGGCAGAAGGCAAAATAAGGCGACTTGGCTCCAACAAGACCGGCTTTTGGGAAGTGCTGGAATAGCGACAGCCCTTGCGGGCTGCTGCTACTATCCCTGGTGCGTAGGACTGAGAGCATAAAAAAACCGCCCTATATGAAGTGATCCAGACTTCGGGCGGTTATAAAACAATAACTCAACGGAGGAGGTCGCTTTTCTGCTTTGCGTCCCCGCTTTCTTTTATTGTATCCTGCCTTTACAGGTTCGTCAAGTTTTCAACTAGCAAGCAGACCTCACGCCATTTTCAAGAATAAAAAAATCAGGACAGTCCTGATTTTAAGCATGGCGAGTCAAGTTCGCCTTTTTTATATATTTTTGCTTGACAATAAAGATATACAATGTATACACTTAACGTATGGAGGTTGCATTATGCAGGCAGTAGTTCAGAAATGGGGCAACAGCCTCGGTTTTAGGATTCCTTCTCTTTGGGCAAAAGACAACAATGTAAAGAATGGCAGTAAAATTGAAGTAATCGCAGAAAAAGGGAAAATGGTAATTCTTCCTCAAAAAAAGACTCTTGATGACATGCTGGCTATGGTCACTTCAGAAAACATCCATTCAGAAATATCAACTGGCAATTCGGTAGGTAATGAAGAATGGTAGCTTCAAATTATACTCCAGAAAAAGGTGATTTAGTTTGGCTCGATTTTAATCCGCAAGCAGGTCATGAACAAAAAGGTCGTCGTCCTGCAATTTGCATCTCTCAGAAAAAATACAATCAGAAAATCGGTCTTGCTTTGTTCTGTCCTATCACAAGCCATATAAAAGGTTATCCTTTTGAAATTGTATTGGAAAATCATTCAATCAACGGCTGTATTTTAAGTGATCAGGTAAAAAATCTTGATTATAGACAAAGAAACTGTGATTTTATAGAAAAAGCGACAGAAGAGGAAATTAATTCTGTTGTGGACAATATAAAACTGTTAATAGAATAATTACATAACAAAGGCTACTTGGGGTGCACTTCAGCGAAGGATTGTCTGTGTCCTTTTCTGGGCACCCCCGCCGAAGCCTGACGGCTTTCGGCGGGCCAGGCTATCCGCGGTTCCGCGCTAACCGCGCTCCATTCGAACCTGGCGTTCATTTCGCTTTCGCTCAATTTCCGCCAGGTTCGAACAGCCCTTGCGGGCTGCTGCTACTATCCCTGGTACAAAAGACATCTATTGATTATTATAGGGGTTCAGTGTACTATACAATTTATAGGGGACGCTTTGCAGATTGCGGCGGCTTGCCTCCGATTTCGCATGAATGAAGGAGGCCTGTCTGTGACAGATTACGAAAAAGCGATGTTGGTCATCGCAATTATCGCACTTGTTATAGACCTGCTCACCTTCCTGTTTAAATAGGACTGAGAGCATAAAAAAACCGCCCTATATGAAGTGATCCAGACTTCGGGCGGTTATAACAATAACTCAACGGAGGCGGTCGCTTTTCTGCTTTGCGTCCCCGCTTTCTTTTACTATATCCTGCCTTTACAGGTTCGTCAAGTTTTCAACTAGCAAGCAGACCGGGCGTCGTTGCGTCTTGCTATGGTCATGGGATGTGAGGGTTACTCCCACATCACGCTGTGACTTTGCCCTTACCGTCTGACCAGCCTGTGCTGTCAGACGGTATTGTTCTCACAGGGGGCTGTCCCCCTGTGAGCATGCCTGTGGGGGGCAAGGGTAAAAAATTCTACTCGACCTCGCAAGCCAGGCGGACACTGTACCCGTAGCTCCGATTGTCGTAGTTCTCGGGAGTCAGACCGTCCGAAAGGAAGAACACGTAGTACGCGATGCTCGTGCTATAAGGCGTAGCAGACCAGTAGCCGCCGTTCGTGCCCGCATTCTCCACCGCCGAACCAGACCAGTGGCCGGTAGCAGGCAGGAACACACAGCCGGCAGACTCAAATGTAGCCCAATCGCTTCCGGAATACTCTGCACCGGTATAATTATCAGGATAGATGACAACGCCAAGCTTACCGTTCACACTCTGGCCCAGTGTGTAACTCTTGCCGCTGCCTGAGCCGCCATTTACTGTGCGGTCGTCGAACAGATATGTCCACTCGTCCTTGCTCAGCGTGAACCAGCCTGTGCCCATCGTTGCGCCCCAATCCACGAAGTCGCCGGAATAAGTGCTGGTGCTTACAGAAGTATTCATACCGTATGTGGTTGCAGATGTGCTCCAGCAGAACTTATCACATGCGTCTGCGCTGTAGCTTGTGTAATAGTCATACTGGTTGTCGAAGAAGCTCCATGTGTCCGATGCGTAGCGCAGGTTACCCTTGGAGAAATACACCTTCTTCGTTGAGCTTACGCTGAAAACGCCGTTGATGGCTCCCTCGGGTACGGTGTTGGCACCTTCGGGGACGGTGTTGGACTCCACGGCAATGGTGAACACAAACTTGGTATTGCCCGCTTCCATACCCACAATATCGCCGCTGTACGATACGCTGGAGGCAGGAGTGCCCGTCCAGGTGCCTCTGCGGAAGAAGTACCACCACGCGCGGTCGGAATCGTCCCCCGTAGACGACCAGTAGTAGTTCGACTGCATATTCGTTCCGCCGACGCTGCTGAAGCCATCGCACAGGGCGGTGTAGCTGCCGGCAGCGGAAATCATGTTGTCCCACTCGTCCTTGGTGGCCAGCTTCCACGTGCCGTCGGTGAAGGCCGGCGTGTGGGCGGCGCAGGTTGTCTGGGCCGTGCTCCAGTTCATCGAGCCCTCATCGGTCAGCGCCAGTGCCAGGCCGTTGGAGCCATTCAGATAGGCTATCATGGCCACGGCGGTCACGCCCGTGGGCAGGCTGCCGTGGCTTTCGGTGCCGTCCTCCTTGTGCTATTTAGAACACATCGTTACTGGTCCTATGCGTTAAAGTGCACAATAAGAACCATCCCTTATGTGTCTGTGTGAGCAAGGTCTATTCTCAATTCTTCGGCACGATGGTGCAGACGATGGTGGTTTGGGTCGTGCCATTGCCCAAAAATTCGCCGCTGAAAGAGACTGTGGAGGCAGGAGTGCCCTCCCAGGTCATTGATGAGCCGCCACCACTCCAGCCCGTGCCGGAAGCATAGCAACGGGTGGTCGTCACAACAATCTTTGTGAAGTTGCCTAGGGTGGTAGAGAATGATCCGTCGTCCATGAGGTTGCCGCGCCGAGAGTCAATCATGCCTGCTGAGACGGTGACACCGTCTTTTGTGAAACTAGGACTATATCCATCTCCCCAATCGCTCTGGTTGATGGTGACGACTTTGCTTACCGTAACGGCGCAGGTGGCCGTCACGCCGCTGCCGTCGTTGGCCGTGGCAGTGATGTTGGCTGTGCCTAAGGCTACGGCGGTCACCTTGCCGTCAGCATCGACGGTGGCGACGGCCTCGTTGTCGCTGCTCCAGGTGACGGTCTGGTCGGTAGCGTCATCGGGTGTCACGCTGCTGACGCTGAGCGTCTCGGTCTGGCCGGCCGAGATGGTGGTAGCGGTCTTGTTGAGCGTGATGGCGGTGACGAGAGTTGCCGCGCTGCCTGACACTTCGAATACGAGGCAGGCACGGACATTGCGGCCGAGGCTCTCATTGGCTTTGCTCCAGTCGACATCGCCATCGTCGAGGTGCACGAAGTGGGCGCCGACGCCTGGACTGTACTCCGACGACGACCAATAGAAGCCCGACTGCAAGGTTGTTCCTCCGGCGGTGGTGATAGCCGTATTCAGGCCGGAGTAGCTTTCTTCGCTGCCGCCGTTGGCACTGAACATCTGATTCCACTCGGCCTGGCTGGGCAGGTGCCATGTGCCGTTGGTGAAGGCGGGTGTTTTTGCTTCGCATGTGGATTTTGCCGTCGCCCAATTCGACGAGCCTTCGTCGGCGAGGGCGATGGCGAGACCGTTGGAGCCAGACACGTAGGCTATCATTGCTACCTTGGTCACGCCCGTGGGCAGGCTGCCGTAGGCGTAGTTCTTGCCGTCGCTGCCGATTACCTGACCCACAGCGGGGCTGGTGAGGCTAAGCGAGGCACCGCCCTGCTCCTCAGCCTGTCCTCCTGCGAGTGTCTCGCCGGTGGTCCAGTCGGTGACGGTGACGCTTGCCACCTCAATCCTGTTCTTACCCACTACGAGGTTGAAGGTGTAGCTGTTGCCTGCCTCCAGTTCGGGGATGCCCTTCACGAGGAGGGTGCTGCCTTCGCCGTCGGTCAGCTGGATGAAGCGGGCGCCGCTGTCACCATAGCCAGGCACTACGAGGGCGGTGTAGGTAGAGCCTTGACCACCGTTGCCCTGTGCGTATGGCTGGATTTCGGTGCTGCTGCCCGTGGGATTGCCGTCGGCAATGCCGCTGGCTTCGCTGTAGATGCGGACGTTGCTGACGGTCTTCTGGTCATCAAAGTACTGGCTGCCGAAGCCGCTGATGCGTACGATGACGCGGGCCATCTTGCGCTCCAGGTTCAGGTTGATGTCGTTGCCGTATTCGTTGCTGCCGGTCTGCTGGCGGGTCATGTAGTCGGCCAGGGCAATCTTCCCGGTCGTGCTCTGGTCGGCGGGCAGGGTGAAGCTGGTCATCGAAGTGCCCTCGGTGGCAGGATAGTAAGCCTTGAAGGTCATCTCGCTGTCGGTCCAGAGGAGGAACTTGCTGGAATCTGCCTCAGTCCAGGTCTGCTGGTCGGCGTCGGTACACTGGTATACGACGGGGTCCTGACCGTCGGTACTGACGCACACCTGATCGCCGGCTTCGAAGTAACGCATCTGGTCGTAATCGGTAGAATAGGACGCGATGCGGCTGCTTGACGGAGAGCCGGCATTGCATCGTATGGTAACGACATTAGAAGAGCCTTTGCTTTCCTCTTCCAGGCCGTTCTGGCAGCCGGCAAGCAGAAGAGTCGCGGCTGCAGCCAAAAAAAGATAGTTTCGTGCTTTTATCATTGTTTGCCTCCTGTTCTTATTCAGCTACATAGCAGCCGGGCATTGCAAGCCAGTCAGTTGATGAAAGATTTAATCCTGCAGATGGCGAAAGCGATGTTGAGCTGTCGCTTCCCACGGTAAGGGGCAGGGTGTAGCATTTTCCCTGCTCGAAGGTGAGGCTTTCAGTGTTTGTCCATGAGAATGAGCGGGTGCCAATTTTGAACGATACGGTCAATGCCCCGGCGGCAATCTCCTGCGGTACAACGATGGCCTCGTACTTGGCCGTGCTGTGCATGTCGGCATCGGTGGCAGCGTTGAAGACGCTCTGGTAGGGCAGGATGTCGGCAGAAGTAGAGCCAGTGGCGGTCACGGTGCCGTAGTTCTCATTGGCAGTCTCCATCGGATTGAAGTTATAGCCGACATTGGTGCCGCTGATGGTAAAATCTGTTACATCAGAGGCGCTGGTACCGAAAAACTCGGTTGACAAATCCAGCGTTACGTCCAGCTTGGACAGGGCGTGGTAGAAGTTCACCACCAGCTTGCCGTTCTGCATCAGCGTCTCCTCGATAGAGGGGTTGGCGATGGTCTTTGTGGGCATGGTCAGCAGGTCCTGCTGCTTCAGCTTGGCCGCGGTGCTCTGGTCGGCAGCCACGGTGAGGTTGGCGCCGCAGATAAAGTCATAGTCGCTGAATGTCTTACCCTGCTTGTAGGCAGCGGTCACGGTGATGCTCTGCTGGTCGTTCTGCCAGAGCATACGGTTCACGGGTGTCCACTCGCAGCCGTCGTACTGTACGGTATTGAAGTAGCTGTAGGTGGCAGAGGTCGGGTTGACAATCTTCACCTGGAACTGCTGGCCGTTCTGGTTCAGGTCGCTACCGGTGATGCTGGCGCGCGCCTGTGTGGGCTCAACGAGGTTGGTGGTAAAGCGGATTACGCCGTCCTCTGGAAAGCTGGCTGAGCCTTGTGCGCTTTCCACATCGTTATACTGGCAGCCCAAAAACAGAGCCGAAAAGACTGCTGCTGCAAAAAGATATGGTATTCTATGTTTCATAGTATGCTCCTTATTACGTTTCTGTAAAACTGCCTACTCGGTGATGAGATTGTCACCGGGCTCGTCTTCCCAAGAACTTGCGGTAAATCCCCTGTTCTCTACATCTACAGAAGCGGGCGTTACCGTAACGGTGCAGGTGGCAGTCACGCCGCTTCCGTCAGTGGCGGTTGCCGTGATGGTTGCACTAGCGTTGGTGCCGTTCGCTCCTGCGGCTACGGCGGTCACCTCGCCCGTCGTGGCGTTGACGGTGGCAACGGCAGTGTTGTCGCTGGACCAGGTTACGGTCTGGAATGTGGCATTTCCTGGCTCATAGGCGCTTACGCTTAGGGTCTCGGTAGAACCGGCAGATATGGTGGTGCTGGCCTTGTTCAGGGTAATGCCCGTTACTGGCACGATTTGAGCTGCATCGGGAACGGTAATGCTTGTGTCGGTTGTTGGTGTGCCGGAAACGGTCACGACGCTGCTACTGGTGCGCGTCAGGGTTATGCCGTTAGTGGTAGTAGCGGTAAAGTCTACAAAATAGTAGCCGTTGCTTGCTGTGTAGGTAACGGTGGTCATGGCGCCGTTTAGGTCGCTTTGGGTCGTTGCGCCGCCGCTTACTGTGGCATTCGCACCGCCGGTAAGGGTTACGGTGTAGGTAATCAGGCTTTCATAGGTTGATTCCGCTTCTGTCAATGTGCCGTAATTGGTCACAAGTACCTTCTGCGCGGCAGTCAGTGCGTCGTAAGCATTGCGGGCGTCGTCGATCAGTGTTTTGCAGGCGTCAGTGTAGGCGACCCTGCCGATTGCAGTGATTTTTGCGATTACAGTGTTTGCTGCGTTCTGGTTTGCAGCCGCTGTTTCGGCTTCGGTTTTGAGCGTGCTGTATCGCGTTTCAGCAGTGGTCAGCACGGTAAGCGTGTCTGCCGGAACAAGTGCTTTCTGTGCGGCGTTCAGTGCGTTGTAAGCATTGCGGGCGGCTTCAATGAGCGTTTTGCAAGCGTCAGTGTAGGCGACTGTGCCGATGGCGTTGATTTTTGCGATGACATCGGCAGCTGCGGCCTGGTTTGCAGTCGCTGTGTCAGCTTCGGTTTTGAGCGTGCTGTATTGTGTTTCTGCAGTGGTCAGCACGGTAAGCGTGTCTGCCGGAACAAGTGCTTTCTGTGCGGCGTTCAGTGCGTTGTAAGCGGTGCGGGCGTCGTAAATCAGTGCTTTGCAGGCGTCAGTGTAGGCGACCCTGCCGATGGCGTTGATTTTTGCGATGACATCGGCAGCTGCGGCCTGGTTGTCGGCAGCGGTTTTAAGCTCACTGTAGCTGCTTTCGGCAGTGGTGAGTGTGCTGTAGTTGGTTACCAGTACCTTTTGGTCGCTGGTGAGGGCGTCGTAGGCATTGCGGGCGTCGTCAATCAGTGCTTTGCAGGCAGGTGTGTAGGCGACCCTGCCGATGGCGTTGATTTTTGCGATGACATCGGCAGCTGCGGCCTGGTTTGCGGTCGCTGTTTCGGCTTCGGTTTTGAGCGTGCTGTATTGTGTTTCAGCAGTGGTCAGCACGGTAAGCGTGTCTGCCGGAACAAGCGCTTTCTGTGCGGTATTCAATACATCGTAAGCGGTGCGGGCATCGTCGATCAGTGTTTTGCAGGCGTCAGTGTAGGCCACGTTGCCGATGGCGTTGATTTTTGCGATGACATCGGCAGCTGCGGCCTGGTTTGCGGTCGCTGTGTCAGCTTCGGTTTTGAGCGTGCTGTAAGTCGTCTCTGCCGCTGTGAGCGTGCTGTAGTTGGTTACCAGTACCTTTTGGTCACTGGTGAGTGCGTCGTAGGCATTGCGGGCAGTATCGATGAGGCTCTTGCTTGCTTCGGTGTAGGCGACAGTGTCGATGGCGTTGATTTTTGCGATAACCGCAGCTGCCGCTTTCTGGTTTACGGTTTCTGTAGTCTCCTTGAATGTCGCACTCACCGTTACATTGCTTTCGGGCATTTTAAATTCGCCATTTGTTACAGTGATTGCCAAACCTTTAGAATCTGTTACTGAATAGGAATCAAGCTCATAGCCGGTTGCGGGCTTTGCAGTAAGTTTTATCGACTCTCCGGATGAAGCACTTTTTTTGCTTGCTTCTACAGAGCCGTTTTCAATGGTCGAAGAAATGGTGATGGTGTAATAGGTTGGTGAATCATTGTCAGCATCACTTTTACAACTGAATAAGGACAGGGGAAGGTAGAGGGAAAGTAATAAAATAAGGACTGAAGAAATTACCCCCCCCCGTCGTTTGTATAGTTGTTTCATAGGCAACTCCTTTAAACTGAAAATTTCTTTCGCTTAAGCAAAAGTCAAAATTATTTTGACTCCAGTTTAAGGAATTTGCAAGGAAAATTTTAACATTTTCTGATTTTAATCTGCTTGCTCCGTCTTTATTTTTCAATCACCACGAGATTTCTCTCCCTCTCTTCTTCATCACCAGTATTTTCTGTAAGGAAGGGCACGACCAGCGGGAAAATCTCGTATTTCGGTTTTTGCGGAAGAGATTTCATTTCTTCTATAATATTTGCCTTTTTCGCTTTGTATGCGCACAGGCATCCACCATCTTTTAAAATCCGAAGAAGGACTTTTGCCATCTTCTTCTCAAGCGGACGGAAAGCCCGGAACACGCACAAATCAAACCGCTTTTGTTCCAACCGTTCCGCCTGATCTTCTTCGACCGTTACATTTTTTAAGCCAAGCTCACCCGCACAATGATTCAAGAATGCACACCGCTTTGTCATGCGCTCAATCAAAGTGAACTTGAACTGAGGCAAAGCCGTTGAAAGAGGGATTCCAGGCAAGCCCGCACCGCTGCCAATGTCAGCAAGCGAAAGCTCTGAAACAAGACCGTTCTCCAAAACAGGAAGAGAGTTCGCATTGAATCGAGCAGAAAGAATCTCGCACACTTTTGGAAGCCCCGAAAGACTGTCAAGAATGTGTTTGACGGCAATTTCATCGTGCTCATCAGCGTTAATCAAATCAAATTTTGCGTTATATTCTTGCAAAATCGCAATGTATTTTTCCATTTTGGCTTCAAGCTCATCAATCGGGAGAATCTTGATTCCAAAAAACTCGCCCTTGTCAAAACCAAGCTGTAATAGCCCTTCTCGAAGAATATTCATGCCCTCATTTTAACAGAATTCACGCGCGGGGGTGAAGTAGCAAGTGCATTCCCGAACCTTGCGATGGCAACAGTTCCGGGAGCCGTGTTCTCGGTATGGCACAACATTTCAGGCGCGATTCTGGCAAATGTCTATCTGCGCTGGAACGAAGAAGAAGAGAAAATTCCGCACGCGGAAGAATAAAATGCAAATTCTTTTGTTTTCAAAAGAATCCGGCTACTCAACAAATCGTGATTTGACAAATCACGATTTGACAGATAAAATATAACTATGAAAACTTTTTGGGGCAGAGAAGAAGAACTCTCGTTCTTACAGGAAAAATATGAGTCTCAAAACGGCGAGCTTGTCATCGTCTATGGTCGTCGTCGTATAGGCAAAACTGAAACGATAAGCCATTTTTGTTTAAATAAGAATTCAGTCTTTTTTACTTGCACACAAACTGAGGACAAAAATCAGCTTAAAAATTTCAGTCAAAAACTTCTTTCTTTCAATCTTCCGCAGAGTCAGTACATCACGGAGTTTTCAAACTGGGAACAGGCCTTTCTCGCCATAAAAGATATTCCACATTCCAATCAATCCAAAAATATTGTCATAATCGATGAATTTCCGTATATGGCTCGCGAAAATTCTGAAATTCCTTCTATTCTTCAAAAACTTTGGGACACAGAGCTGAAGAATCAGAATCTTATGCTGATTCTTTGTGGAAGTTCTATGAGTTATATGGAAAAAGAAATTCTTTCCGAAAAGAATCCTCTCTATGGCCGTGCAACAGGAATCTACAAAATGCTTCCAATGCCATATTCTGATTCGGCGAAATTTTTTCCAAATTGGAACTCTCGCAACAAAATCATTGCACACGCTATTTTGGGTGGCGTTCCGTACTATCTCAGCCAATTTGACGAAACAAAAAATCTCAAAGAAAATATTTGTTTCAATATTTTACGGCGAGGTTCAATTCTTTATTCTGAGCCTGAATTCTTAATCCGGCAAGAACTTCGTGAGCCAGCAACTTATAATACGATTATTCAGGCAATCGCAACAGGCAAAACTGTTTTCAATGAAATCCAGCAAGCAACTCTTATTGAAAAAGGAAAACTTTCTGTTTATCTAAAAAATTTAATCGAACTTGGTATTGTGAGCAGAGAATTTCCTGTTTTAAGCACCAAAAAAGAAAAACAAAATGCACAACGAGGGATTTATAAGCTCCGGGATTTGTTTTTCCGTTTCTGGTACAGATTTGTGTTCCCGAATTATTCTTCAATTGAATTCGGCGATTGGGAAAACATTTATGATACGATTGTTGAGCCACAGCTGAATGAATTTGTTTCGTTTCCATTTGAAGATATTTGTATTGAATGGTTTCGGATTCAGAATAAAAAGCGAAATTTGCCATTTATCTTTACGCAAATCGGGCGTTGGTGGGATAAAAATATCGAAATAGATATTATTGCCACAAATGAAGATAAATCAAAAATAATCTCGGCTGAGTGTAAATTCCATAACACTCCCGTGAATGATTTTGATCTTGGAAAACACCTCAAAAAAGATTTGTCAAATCTCAAGAAAAAGGACAATGCAGAAATCTATTTATGGTATTTTTCATTAAGTGGATTCACAAAAGAAGCAATGCAATTTGCAAGGGAAAAAGATATTCATCTCGTTTCCGCCGATGAAATCTTCGCTATGTAAACGGCTTATCCATCGAAGCACGAAATTTCTATCATTTACACAAAAATTGTGATGTTACTATTGACAGAAACATTCTCATCTGTTATTCTGTTACTATAAACAGAAACAAAGGGGCGTTGCGGGGGAACCCGCAGAAGGGGTAGCCGATTCTTTAGATGAGGCGCAGGGGAAGGCTTTCCCCTCCCTAAATAAAAAGAGGTGTGTATATGATTGCTTTTATCGACAACAAGGACAGTTTTACTTTTAACATCGTTCAGAGCCTTGAGCGGGTTTCTGGCGACAAAGTTTGCGTTTTCCGCTCAGAAGAATCTACCGTTGCTGAAATCGAAGCGGCTAAACCGAGCCATATTATCGTTGGACCGGGACCGGGAACTCCTGAGACAGCCGGCATTTCAATAGAAGCAATTCGCTATTTTGCGGGCAAAGTTCCGGTTTTGGGAATTTGTCTTGGCCATCAGTCAATCGGAGCGGCTTTCGGGGCAAAAATCGTGGGTGCAAAATATATCCGTCACGGCATTGTCGAAGAAATCAGCACGGACGGCAAAGGAATTTTCCGTAATGTCGGACCAAAATGCAGCTTCACACGATATCATTCACTTGTCGTGGACGAAGCAACTCTTCCGAACGATTTTGAGGTCACTGCTCGTGCAAAAGACGGTGACATCATGGGAATCCGCCACAAGTCACTTGTAATCGAAGGCGTTCAGTTTCACCCGGAATCAATTGCCAGTGAAAAAGGTGATGAACTTTTCAAGGGATTTTTGAATTACCGCCGCGAAAACATGTGTTATTCAAAACTTCTGAACCAGCTGATTGATGAGAAAAAACCGCTTTCACGCGAACAGTCAGAAGGCTTCATTGGCGAGCTTGCAGAAGGCTCAATGGATGAAAAAATTGCGGCATCTGTCCTCACTGCAATGGCAGCACGTGGTCTTCCAACGGCAGACGAAATGACTGGGGCGGCAAGTGCAATGCTCAAAAAGAAGGCGAAATTCCCGCTTGAAAATGTCGGTCTTGCAGAAATCGTCGGAACTGGCGGTGACGGCAAGGGGTCTTTCAACATTTCTTCGCTTTCGGCTCTCGTTGCGGCAAGTTGTGGTCAGACTATGGCAAAGCACGGAAACAGGGCAGTTTCTTCTAAATCAGGGGCGGCAGATTTCTTTGAAAATCTTGGTGTAAACATCATGGCAAATCCAGGAAAAACAGCTGAACTTGTCAAGAAAACAGGATTCGGATTCCTTATGGCTCCGGTCTATCATTCGGCAATGAGATTTGCGGCTCCAGTCCGAAAGACGCTCGGAATCAAGACGGTCTTTAATGTGCTCGGACCGCTTTTGAATCCAGCTAATGCCGAATACGAAGTTCTTGGGGTTTATTCAAAAGATTTGCTCAAGGATTACGCTCATGCGGCAAAATCTCTTGGAGCAAGACGCGTCATGGTTGTCAATTCTGCTGACGGCTACGATGAAATCTCGCCATGTGCGCCCACAACAGTCTATCAGATTGACGAAAAAGGCCGTGAAAATCAGTACATAATCAATCCGAAAGATTTTGGAATCACTGATGCAGACGAAAGCGAACTTTACGGCGGAAACGGTGCAGACAACGCTGCTCTCGCAATGGAAGTCTTAAATGGAAAAGGCCGAAAAACAATTCGATATGCGGTTGGCTTGAACACGGCGGCAGTCCTTTATCTATGCGGAAAAGCACGCACCTTAAAAGACGGATATGCAATGGCTCTTGAAGCAATCGACAGTGGCAAAACGCTCGCAAAATTGCAGGAAATTCAGAAAGTCAGCAATGACTTAAAAGAGGATGTTGCGGCATAAAAAAAATCATATAATGCAAGCATAACGCTAGCTTTATTGAAATTATCAGTTATAATAATAGCGTATGCTTTCTAAAAAAGATTTAAAGACTGCCCTTTTTGTAATTTTCTGCATCTTACTCAATCTTTCCGGGAAATACTTTGCGAAAACCTTTCAGCTTCCGCTTTGGCTTGATTCTTTTGGTACAGTTTTTGCCGCATACGCAATCGGGCCCTTTTGCGGGGCTGTAGTTGGCGTCACAATGAACATCACCTACAGCCATTTTTCTGCACTTTCATACATTTACAGCATTTCAAGCATCGTACTAGGAGTTACGGTCGGAATCGTTGCCCGAAGGAACTGGTTCAAAAACTTTTTCGGTACAATGTGTGCGAGCATTCTGGTCACTGCACTTTCGGTCGTTTTTGCAGTCTGCGTTAACTGGATTTTCAACGACGGCATGACGAACAATATCTGGGGTGACGGCGTAATCAAATATCTTGAAGAACAGGGAATGCCCGTTTTCATCAGTTCGATTATAGGTCAGTTCTATATGGACTTTTTGGACAAAGTAATCACGCTGGGCACGCTTTATCTTCTATTAAAAGTATGGCGCAAACGGCAGCTTGTTCTCTCCGAAATCAAGGAAATCAAAAATAACAGCTCTTCCCGCTTCATGATTTTTGCACTCCTTGCAGCCTTTTTACCGCTTTCTAAAAGCGAGGCAGAAAGTCAGTTCAGAAATCAGGATTTTACCTCTTATGTTCAGACAATTTATTCCAGCGACAACGGACTTCCATGTGGCGAAGCAAACGATATCGCACAAACTCCAGACGGCATTTTGTGGGTCGGAACTTATGCAGGTCTTTACCGCTACAACGGAAGCGAATTCCGCTGGATGAAAGACTTCAATTCAGTGCGAAATGCGAACTGTCTTTATGTAGACGAAGAAGGCCGACTTTGGATTGGCACAAACGATAACGGCCTCTCAATCTGCATAAATGACAAAATCATCACGACTCTTGACTACGATGACGGACTTCCTTCAAATTCAGTGCGTGCAATCGTAAAAGGTGCCGACGGTTATTATTATGTGGGAACCTCAATCGGCATTCTCGTTCTTGAACTCAACAGCGGTTTGCGGGTATGCAACATTATCAAAGATGTAGGTTACACTGTCGATTTGAGCGCGGACAAAAACGGCTTCGTTTCGGCAATCACTTCAAGCGGCGAGCTTTTTATTCTTAATGAAACAGAAGTCAGATTTTCACAGTCACTTTCCGCAAACAAAGAAATTTTCAAATGCTGCACTTTTGACGAAAACGGCATTCTCTATGTCGGAACTACAAAAAATCACATCTACCGCTACAAAATCACAGAAGAAAGTGCAACGCTGCTCGGCAAAGATTCATGCGATTCACTCAACTACATCAACAAAATCTATTTTAGCGAGAACCGGGTTTTCGTCTGTGCGGACAACGGAATCGGTTTTTTCACGGACGGAAATCCATTTCACATCATAAAAACCGGCAGTTTCAACAGTTCAATCGACAACATGACAATCGATTATCAGGGAAACTACTGGTTCACTTCTTCACGGCAGGGACTTCTAAGAATCTCATCTTCTTCATTTACAAACATTTACGGCACGCTGGGTCTCTCCTCAAAAGTCGTAAATTCCGTAATCAAATGGAATGATGCACTTTATGTCGGAACAGACAAAGGCCTCGACATCATCAAAGATGAAAAGAAAATTTCCACACCGCTGTCACAAATGCTGGATAATGCCCGAATTCGCTGTCTCATAAAAGATTCTGCTGACAATCTCTGGATTTGCACTTACGGTCTGGGCTTAATCAAAACCGAAAAAAGCGGCAAATTCACTGTGTTTGACACAACGAACGGAAATGTCGGCAACCGAATGAGGGTTGCAGTTGAGCTTTCTGACGGAACAATTGTAGCCGGCGGAGTACGCGGACTTTCCTTCATCAGAAACAATAAAGTCACCAAAACAATCAATTATAACAAGGGCGCAAACAGTGCCATGACACTTTCCCTCATGCAAATGAAAAACGGCACTCTTCTTGCAGGAACTGACGGTGACGGCCTTGCAATCATCCAAAATGATGAAATTGTCCGAATTCTTACCCTCGACGATGGCCTTACGAGTGATGTAATTTTACGCACGGTTCAGGAGCCAGAAGGAAACGGCGTATTCATCGTAACAAGCAATTCCCTGTGCTATATGAGCGAAGATTTTGAAATCCGCCCGCTCAAAAATTTCCCCTACTTCAATAATTACGACATTCAAGCAAATTCAGACGGAAATTTCTTTGTGCTTGGAAGTGCCGGAATTTATGTCGTGGACAGTGAAGCCCTTCTCTCTGACACCGAAAAACTTCAGTACGATTTGCTTGATTCAAAAAGCGGCCTCAATTCGAGCCTCACCGCAAACGCATGGAACTACAGCGATGAAGACGGCAAACTGTACCTTTCATGCGGAACAGGCGTTTATGTCCTCGATATGAACAATTACATCTTCGCAAAACTTTCTTACCACATGATGGTTTCTTCCATAAATCTTGACGGCGTATCTTTTCAAATCGAGCGAAGTGAACCATTCATCATAAACAGGAAAACGAGCAAAATTGAACTGTTTCCGGAAGTCGTCAATTACACGGTTCTTGATCCATTAGTAAGCTACTGGCTTGAAGGTTTCGACAAATCTGAAATCATCATCCCGCAAACTCAGCTAACAAAAGTCACTTACACCAATCTTCCTTCCGGCAATTATACTTTCCACATCGCCGTTTTTGACAAGGACGAAAATATCATCGAACAGAGCAGCTATCGTCTTATCAAAGAAAAAGCGATTTACGACACCACTTATTTCAAAGTCTATCTGCTTTTGGTTTCGGTGCTTGCAATCGCCTGGTTAACATGGGTTTTAGTACGCAACCAGCTTCAGCACAGGCTCGACATTCAGAAACGACAGGTTGAGCTGGCAAAAGAGCAGGTCAGGCTCGGTAATGAAACGATTCTCGCTATCGCAAAGGCAGTCGATGCAAAAGACGAAAATACAAGCCAACATTCAATGCGCGTCTCAGAATATTCTGTCATGCTTGCGCGGGAACTCGGCTTTTCTGAAGCGGAATGTGAAAATCTGCGCAAAGCCGCCCTTCTCCACGACATCGGAAAAATCGGTATTCCAGACAGAATCCTAAACAAGCCCGGAAAACTCGATGATAAAGAATATGCAATCATGAAGTCTCATGTAACGCGCGGAGCACAAATTCTCAAAGATTTCACGATGATTGAACATGTCCATGAAGGCACCCTCTATCACCACGAAAAATATGACGGCACAGGTTATCCGCAGGGCTTAAAAGGTGAGGCAATCCCGCTCTACGGGCGAATTATCGGTGTGGCAGACGCATTCGATGCCATGACGGCCAATCGTGTCTACCGAAAGCAGCTTGATTTCGACTATGTGCTCTCTGAACTCAAACGCTGCCGTGGAACACAGTTTGACCCAAAAATCGCGGACATTATGCTTCATCTGATTGAAACAAAGAAAATCAATGTTGAAGAGCTTTACAAAAAAGCAAAAAAATCCGCTGAATCAGAAGGACAGGCAGGAGAACAAGCATGAAGCGCGAAAACAAAATCACAATCATCACGGCACTGATTTTCATAACGGCATTTTCTATCAATCATTTTTTCTTCGACCCGCAAAATTCACCTAAGGAAGTGCTGAAAATCGGCTTTGTCTACGACGGCGACGAAAGCATTCCCTACACAAACAATTTCATCCGCGCACAGCACACTATCGAAGAGAGATTCGGCGAAAACATTCAGATTCTCTCGCGCAGCAATGTAAATCCTGACGATTTAGAAAAAACCTTAACTGAGCTAGTCAGCAAAGAATGTTCACTGATTTTTACCACAAGTTATTCACACGCAATCATCGCAAAAGAATTCGCCAGAATGTACCCAAAAATTCATTTCTGTCAGGCTTCGGGCGACAATGCCGCGCAGGAACCCGTGCTCAAAAACTATCACACTTTCATGGGTGAAATTTATCAGGGTCGCTATGTTTCAGGAATCGTTGCTGGAATGAAGTTAAAAGAGCTGATTGACAGAAATCTCATCGAAGAAGACGAAGCAAAAGTCGGCTATGTCGGGGCCTACCCCTACCCGGAAGTAATTTCAGGATTCACGGCATTTTTGCTGGGTGTGCGTTCCATTGTTCCACAAGCGAAAATGCTCGTAACCTACACTTACACCTGGAGCAGCTTTTCCGAAGAAAAAATCAAGGCCAGCTACCTCATAAACGAAGGATGCCACATCATCTCACAGCACTCAGACACAATAGGACCGGCAGTTGCCTGTGAAGAAGCCTTTGACAAAATCGTCTTCCATGTCGGATACAATCAAAGTATGGTTAACATCGCGCCCACCACATCCCTCACATCAACACGCATAAACTGGACTCCATACATCACTGGTGCCGTCGATGCAATTCTCAAAAAAAAGAACATCGAAAAATCAATCAAAGGACATGCTATCGGTACCGATGTCGGTGCGGGATTCGATTTGGGCTGGGTTCAAATGCTCGAACTAAATTCAATCATCACGGCTGAAGGAACCGAAGAAAAAGTCGCAAAAGAAATTCAGGCGTTCAAAAAAGGCAGGCGACCGGTCTTCGTCGGAAATTACATTGGCGTAAATCCCTACGACGAAGATGACACCTGCGACCTGCGTAAAGAGTTCAAAGAAAACGAACATTCCTCGGCACCATCTTTCTGCTACATTTTAAAAGATATAATCACGGTCGAAGAATAAGTTTGGCTTAGGCTTTCTTTCGCTCTTTCAAGAACAATTCCGCCTCATTTTCGCCGCCCGTCGTCGAGTAAAAATAAGGTGTTTCCGCATCAAATTCACCCGCACAAGTATCAACCATTTTGAAAGAACGCGGAGGATAAAGCATTGAAGGGGAAAGCCTTCCCCTCGCTCCAAACGCCACGGCGTTTTCCGCTACCCCTTCTGCGGGGACACCCCGCAACGCCCCGGCATTTTCCTGTTCAGCTATATTCACGAGTTTCCAAAGGAACCATTCGTCTATTTTAGTGATTTCATGAATTTCATCGACTGTGAGCAATTTTCGCTTTAAAGCCTGATAAATCGCAAAAATTCTCTGGTCAGTGCATTGAGCAACCCGCTCCCGAATTTTTTCATCACCTTCCTTTTCAAAAGCAGGAAGATTCAAATCTTTTACACCGATTTCAGCACCACGAGCTGCCTTCAAAATCGCTTCCTCAAAGTTCTGCCCGATTGCCATAACTTCACCAGTCGCCTTCATCTGAGTTCCGAGTTTTCGAGCCGCATAAACGAATTTGTCAAACGGGAACTTAGGCATTTTTACGACAACATAATCCAAAACCGGCTCAAAGCAAGCAGCCGTTTTCTTTGTAACAAAGTTCGGAATTTCATCGAGAGTATAGCCAATCGCAATCAAAGCTGCTACTTTTGCAATCGGATAGCCTGTCGCCTTTGAAGCCAGCGCAGATGAGCGTGAAACACGCGGATTAACTTCGATTACGGCATATTCAAAAGTGTCAGGATTGAGTGCAAACTGACAGTTACAACCGCCTTCAATCTCCAGTGCCGAAATGATATTCAGTGCCGCACTTCGCAGCATTTGATATTCTTTATCAGCAAGAGTTACTGTGGGCGCAATTACAATGGAATCACCAGTATGAACGCCAACCGGATCAAAATTTTCCATTGAACACACGGTTATTACATTTCCTTTGGAATCACGCATAACCTCAAATTCAACTTCTTTCCAACCAGAAATACACTTTTCCACGAGAATCTGATGAATCGGGGAACGGTGAAGACCATTATGAGCGATTTCGTCAAGTTCACGGTCATTTTTTACGATTCCGCCGCCTGTTCCGCCGAGAGTAAATGCAGGCCGGATAATTGCCGGAAAACCGATTTCGTTATGCACAAATTCCACTGCACTTTCATAATCTGTCACGACTTTTGAAGGAATGCAGGGTTCGCCAATTGCTTCCATCGTGTCTTTGAACATCTGCCTGTCTTCAGCTTTGTCAATTGTTGCAGGCCGTGCTCCCAAAAGCTTTACCCCGTGACTTTCCAGAAATCCTGATTTTGCAAGTTCCATGCTCAAAGTAAGGCCAGTCTGACCGCCCAAAGTCGAAAGCAAAGAATCAGGTTTTTCTTTTTCGATAATCCTCTGCAAAGTTGTAAGAGTAAGCGGTTCCAGATAGATTTGATCGGCCATAACATGATCTGTCATCAATGTAGCAGGATTTGAATTTACAAGACAAACTTCCAATCCCTGCTGCTTCAAAGCCTTACACGCCTGATTTCCCGCGTAATCAAATTCTGCAGCCTGACCAATTACAATAGGGCCCGACCCGATAATCATAACTTTATGAATATTTTTATTGAGTGGCATTTTTTCCTCGTCATTTCCGAAACAGATTCGGAGCAAAAAAAACAGCGACCCCGTAAAAACAAGGTCGCCATCGACAGAAAATAATATATCACTTTGGACAATTTTAGGGAAGTCTAATTTTCAATATAATTTCAAGATGAAATCTTTTTGCCATTCAAAACGGCCTCGATCAACACGCCTTTCTGATAAACAAGTTTAAGCGAAAAGAACGGGGAATTTTCACGAAGCAGACGGAAAAAAATCTTGTCTCCCTCCCAGAGTTCAAGCGAATCAATTTTGTCAATCGGAAACCACTCCAGCTTCCCCTCATCGCAATCAATTAACTCACCATGAAATTCCGTAGCTGTAAACAAGTGCATGTATTCAGCAGTATCATCATCAGAAACGAAAGTCACGATTCCACGAAAACGATAGCTGTCGAGCACAAGTCCGGTTTCTTCTTTTACCTCCCGCAAAAGACAGTCTTCAGGACTTTCTCTCTCTTCAAAATGCCCGCCAACTCCAATCCATTTGTCGTGATTTATGTCATTTTTTTTAGTGACGCGGTGCAGCATGAGATAGCATCCGTCTTTTTCGATATAGCAAAGTGTAGTCAGTTGTGATTTCATAATACCAATATAACGAAAAAGCTCGCCCCAAAAAAGAGCGAGCTTCGTTTTTTCGTCTAATTAAGAAAGATGCACAGAATGAATTAGTACATTCGCCGAAGTCCTTACGGACTTCTTCACGAGAAATCGTTACCGATTTCTCGCCTTGCTTACTAATAATCCATTCCCATTCATGCTCGCTTACGCGAGCTAACGAGTTTTCTTGCGAAAACTCGCGGAATTTCCTTGCTTATTAGTACATTCCGCCCATGTCAGGAGCAGCTGCCGGTGTTGGAGCTGGAGGTTCAGGAATATCAGTTATAGCACATTCTGTTGTGAGGAGCATTCCTGCTACAGAAGCTGCGTTCTGGAGTGCGCTTCGTGTTACCTTTGCCGGGTCGATGATACCAGCGTCCATCATATCTACCCATTCGCCTGTGTAAGCGTTGTAACCAGTGCCTTTCTTCTCGCTCTTTGCTTTGTCTGCGATAACAGCACCGTCAACACCTGCGTTCTCTGCAATCTGGCGGATTGGCTCTTCGAGTGCGCGGCGGACAATTCGGAAGCCGACTTTCTCGTCTTCGCTCAAGTCTTTTGCAGCATCGTCTGTGAGAGCTTTTGCAGCCTCAATCAAAGCAATTCCACCACCGCAAACGATACCTTCTTCGAGAGCAGCGCGAGTTGCGGCAAGCGTATCCTCAACGCGGAATTTCTTTTCTTTCATCTCTGTCTCAGTGATAGCACCGATGTTGATAACAGCTACGCCACCAGCGAGTTTAGCAAGGCGCTCCTTGAGCTTTTCTTTGTCGTACTCAGAAGTTGATTTTTCAACCTGAGCTTTGATTTCTGCAACGCGGGCAGCGATTGCGTCTTTTGCACCTGCACCGTCAACAAGAACTGTGTTGTCTTTGTCGATTTTAACTGATTTAACCTGACCAAGCTGAGCAAGTTCAGTTGTTTCAAGCTTGAGGCCCAATTCCTCAGAAATTACTGTACCGCCAGTCAAAATAGCGATATCCTGAAGCATTTCCTTTCGGCGATCACCAAATCCTGGAGCCTTAACAGCAACGCATTTGAGAGTTCCGCGGATTGAGTTGAGAACGAGAGTAGCCAAAGCCTCGCCATCCATGTCTTCGCAGATGATTACGAGAGGTTTGCCTGTCTGAGCAACTTTCTCCAAAACTGGGAGAAGGTCTTTCATTGTAGAGATTTTTTTGTCATGAATCAAAATGAAAGCATCGTTG
Source organism: uncultured Treponema sp. (assembly GCF_946187725.1). Classification (GTDB taxonomy): domain Bacteria; phylum Spirochaetota; class Spirochaetia; order Treponematales; family Treponemataceae; genus Treponema_D. The sequence continues at coordinate 45,430 of NZ_CAMHSK010000004.1, read as the reverse complement.
TAGTTTACTTCCATGCGCTCACGGTCTGTTACGAAGTAAGAAGAGATGTAACCGCGGTCGAACTGCATACCTTCTACGGTCTTAACAGTTGTGTCCATGTTCTTTGACTCTTCAACAGTGATTACGCCGTCTTTGCCAACTTTTTCGATAGCATCAGCAAGGATTTTACCGATTTCAGGATCGTTGTTAGCAGAAATTGTTGCAACATGAGTGATATCCTCACTGCCCTTAACTGCACGGCTGTTCTTTTTGATAGCCTCAACAGCAACAGCAGTAGCCTTGTCGATACCGCGTTTGATTTCGATTGGAGTCATACCGGCAGAAACGCTCTTCAAACCCTCGCGAACGATAGCGTAAGCCAAAACTGTAGCAGTAGTAGTACCGTCACCAGCAACATCGTTTGTCTTAGAAGCAACTTCCTTTACAAGCTGTGCTCCCATGTTTTCATAAGGATCTTTGAGCTCAACTTCTTTTGCAACAGAAACACCGTCTTTTGTGATTGTCGGTGCACCGAATTTTTTGTCGAGCATTACAAGACGGCCACAAGGACCAAGTGTAACTTTTACAGCGCGAGCAATCTGCTCAACGCCACTAAGCATCTTTTTGCGGGCATCTTCATTAAAAATCAACTGTTTAGCCATTTTTGTTTTATCTCCTATAAGACTTGTGTATGCCGAAATTTTTCAACATCATCAAGTCGTTATTTAAGTTTGTACAACAATAAAAGTAATAAAAAAAAGTGAATTCGGCAAGAAAAATTTTATTCAGTACGCTTAAATTCTTTGTTCATAAAGAAGAACATCGCAAAAGCCATAACGACCGAAACATAATCAGCAATTGGCTGTGAAAGAATCAACCCTTCAAGACCAATCAGTTTGTTCATTATAATTGTACATGGAACAAACACAAATCCCTGACGGCTGACAGCGAGCGCAAGTGACTCTTTTGCTTTTCCCATTGCCTGAAAAGAAAAGTTGAAGACAAACAGGATTCCCAAAAGAGGACTAGAGAACATGAGCGCACGAAGCATCTTCATTCCCATTTCGATTACAGACTCATCATTAATGAATACGCTGACGATTTGACGAGTGAAGACTATATAAAGCGCGCCAAGCAAGATTCCTGCGATAATATTGCACAAAACGGCAAATTTCATGGTATCTTTCATGCGACGGAAATTTTTTGCTCCAAAATTATAGCCAATCAAAGGCTGAACACCTGCACCCAAACCAAGCTGAACGAAAACGACGAGCATATTTGCCTTCATGGCGATTCCCATGCCTGCGACCGCAACATCCCCGTAAGCAACCAAAAACTTATTCATCAGAATGTTGCTCAAACTCATAAGAATGTTTGTAATTGAAGCCGGAAGTCCGATAAGAAGAACTCCTTTCAGAATTCCGTTTCTAATAGTAAAATACTTCGGATTCAATGTAAGCACTGAAGTTTTTCTACAAACATGAATAAAATAGAATAGAATTGAAACAAGATTTCCAATGACAGTAGCAATTGCCGCTCCAGCAACTCCAAGTCCCAGACATGGAATGCCAAAGATTGAGTCCAAGATAAAAATCGGGTCGAGAATGATGTTTGCGATTGTTCCAGCCATCATGCCTTTCATTGAACTTTGAGCAGCACCTTCACCACGGATAAGATTTGTGAAAGCCGTAGAAATAACGATTGCCGGTCCACCATAAGCAATCCATGAAAGATAAGATTTTGCAAAACCGAAAGTGTTTTCGCTCGTACCGACAGCGTTGAGAATCTGTGTCATGAAACTGAGCATCAAGATTGCACCCACAATTCCGACAAAAATTCCTGCATAAAGACAGAACGAACTTATTTTTTTTGCCTTTTCATATTGCTTTTCGCCTAGAGCACGGCTTAAAAAAGATGAACCGCCCATACCGAAAATGTTACCGGCAGCCATAAAAAACAAAAACACTGGAGTCGCCACGCTCACCGCAGCAACCTGATTAGGGTCACCTGTTCTTCCTACGAAAAATGTGTCAACCATATTATAAAAGACAGCAACAATCATGCTCAAAACGGTAGGAAGAGCCAACTTGAAGACCGCTTTAGGAATCGGGTCTTTCTCAAAAACATCAATATTTTTCAGCATAGAAAGAATTTAGCAGAAAACGACAAAAAATGTCAACAAATGCGGGATAGCCTGACAAGACAAAAAAATGCCCCGCACGGATGCGGGGTAAACGACGAGAGTTACAGGATGTAATTATTAAACCTTAAACTTATCAACCTGTTCGCCGATTTTTGCAATTGAACCATTAATCTGGTCAGAAACTTCTGTCAACGCAGAACCTGTCTCGTTGATTTTTCTGGCTCCAATTGACATTTCTTCCATACTCTGACTCATTGCAATCGCAGCATTCTGGAGAAGCTGAACTTCTTTGAGAATCATCTTATTGCCTTCTTCCATTTCAGATGACGCATTTCGGACTTCAACAGTGCTGTCGTTCATAGTATGGAGTGCTTCGGTAATCTGCTGAGAACCTTCATTCTGCTCTTCCATTGCAGCCTTAATCTGCATTACGAGAGCATCAGTTTCTTCGAGTTTTCTAGAAACAGTCTCGAATGCAAGGCTTGACTCACCAGAAGCTGCAACGACCTCATTGATTGATTCCTTAATATTGTTGAGCTGGTCACCAATTGTCTTTGACTGAGCAGTTGATGTTTCTGAAAGCTTACGGATTTCATCTGCAACGACCGCAAAGCCCTTTCCTGCTTCACCAGCGTGTGCAGCTTCGATTGCCGCGTTCATAGCGAGCAAGTTCGTCTGACTTGCGATATCCGAAATAGCAACATTCGCTTCCTGAAGCATCTGTGACTGACTTTCAATTTCTTCGATTCGGTCATTGACGGCTTTCTGCTTTGAAATTCCGACCTGAGAATTTGCGCGAAGTTCATTGAATGAATGAGCCATCTTTTCCATTGAACCGTTTACAGAAGAGATATTACCAATCATCTCTTCAACAGCCGCACTAGCCTGAGTAACACCAGATGACTGTGATTCAATCATTCTCTCAAGAGATTCAATATTTGATGCAATCTGATTTACAGCACCTGCCGTCTGGTTGACCGACTGATTCTGAGAATCAATCTGACGCTTCATGCTGTCGATGTTTGCAATAATCTCTGTGATAGAACTTGCTGTGTCTTGAGTTGCCCCGGAAAGATTTTCGCCGGCAACCATAAGCTCGTCTTTTGAATTTTTGACATCACCGATGATTGTCTGGAGCTTGCCGCTGAATGCGTTGAAGCCTTTGACGACATATCCGATTTCGTTGTTTGAGTCGATTTCGATTCGTTTTGTAAGGTCTGCATCGCCCGAAGCAATGCCGGAAATTGCTTTTTCGACGATTGCAAGCGGTTTGAGAGAACTTACAAGCAAAAGTGCCGTAATCAAAGCAAGAGCAACAACACTGATACCAGCGAACAAGAACATGAGGTTTCGGATTGTGTTGACCAACTCGTAAATCTCATCATCTGGGATAGAAAGTGCCATTGACCATGGAGTACCTGCGACAGGGCGATAAACGATTAAATCCTGACCGTTACGACCATTTGCCTTTTTCCAGCCTTCACCACGTTCTCCGTTTGTCATTGCCTTTGCAATTGCTACATTCGCTGCGCTAATACCTGAGTCAGTAAGAAAGTTTCGCTGCATAATCAAATCAGTCTGCTTGTGAGCAATAACCATACCTGTGCTTGCAAGCAGATAACCAAAGCCTTCTTTACCGATTTTAATCTGGGCAATTTCTTTAGTGAGGTTTTCAAGGTTTACGATACCCGTGACCATAGCGAATTTTTTGCCGTTTCTGTCTTTAAGCGGGCGTGAAACATGAATAACAGGCTTTCCTGTAGTTTTGCCGATTACAGGGTTATCAACAAATTCTTCTTTGCCTTCCTGCATGATTGCCTTGAAGTAGTCACGCTCAACGATGTTCGTGATTCCGCCCAAGTCCGTGCGAGCTTTTCCATCGGGGCCGGTAATCATTACATAGTCAAAATCTCCGTGCAATTTCTGATGCTCAGGCTCTTGAATCCACTCATAACAAGCTTCCAAATCGCCTTCTTTTACGACATCAGCATGAATATAAGCATTAAGCTGCCGATAGTAGCCCTTAATATCATTCTGCAATGCGGCCGAATAACCGTCCATCATGTTCTCATACATGTGAATATCTTCTTCAACGATGTCCTTTTTGGCATTCGTAGTTACGAAGATAAGCTGAACGGCATTGACCGCAACGATGACAAGCCCAAGAAGAATGACCAATCTTTTGATCAAGCTTGTGCGATTATCCTTTGAAGTACTAGCAGATTTCGCCATACTTTAAAAAACTCCTTGTAAGTGTATATATTTTCAAACTTTTTAAACTTTAAACTGATCGACCTGCTCACCAATCTTACCGATTGACTGGTTCATCTGGCCGGAAACTTCGGTGAGAGCCGCACCTGTCTCATTGATTTTGCGTGCACCGATTGACATTTCTTCCATACTCTGGCTCATAGTCATTGCCGCATTCTGGAGAAGCTGAACTTCTTTAAGAATCATCTGATTTCCTTCCTGCATCTCGGTCGATGCATTTCGGACTTCAACAGTGCTGTCGTTCATGTTGTGAAGAGCTTCAGTAATCTGCTGAGAACCTTCATTCTGCTCTTCCATTGCCGCCTTAATCTGCATTACGAGAGCATCTGTTTCTTCGAGTTTTTTAGAAACCGTCTCAAATGCAAGGCTTGACTCAGAAGAAGCAGCAACGACTTCATTGATTGATTCCTTAATATTGTTGAGCTGGTCACCAATTGTCTTTGACTGAGCAGTTGATGTTTCTGAAAGCTTACGGATTTCATCTGCAACGACCGCAAAGCCCTTTCCTGCTTCACCAGCGTGTGCAGCTTCGATTGCCGCGTTCATAGCGAGCAAGTTCGTCTGACTTGCGATATCCGAAATAGCAACATTCGCTTCCTGAAGCATCTGTGACTGACTTTCAATTTCTTCGATTCGGTCATTGACGGCTTTCTGCTTTGAAATTCCGACCTGAGAATTTGCGCGAAGTTCATTGAATGAATGAGCCATCTTTTCCATTGAACCGTTTACAGAAGAGATATTACCAATCATCTCTTCAACAGCCGCACTAGCCTGAGTAACACCAGATGACTGTGATTCAATCATTCTCTCAAGAGATTCAATATTTGATGCAATCTGATTTACAGCACCTGCCGTCTGGTTGACCGACTGATTCTGAGAATCAATCTGACGCTTCATGCTGTCGATGTTTGCAATAATCTCTGTGATAGAACTTGCTGTGTCCTGAGTTGCCCCGGCAAGATTTTCACCGGCAACCATGAGTTCATCTTTAGAAGTTTTGACATCCCCGATGATGTTCTGCAATTTACCGGCAAAGGTATTGAATCCGTTGACGACATCACCAATTTCATCCTGAGTTTTGAGCTCGATTCGCTTTGTGAGGTCTGCATCGCCCGAAGAAATGTCCTGGAGAGTGTTCTTAACACCAGTGAGCGGTTTGAGCATTGAGCGGACAAGAAGCATAGCAACGATTACAAGAGCCGCACCCAAACCGATTATGATTGGAATGATGATTCTGGTGATTTTTCTGACTGCATTTGCGATTACAGCAGTGCTCTTTGCAACGAAAATCATGCCGGAAATGTTACCGCCGTTGTCTACGATAGGAACATATACACTCAGATAGCTGTTTCCGTTGATTATACTTTCGCCGCCAAACTTCTGGCCTTTCTTTAGGACAGTGTTTACAATTTCTGCATTGTCAAGTTTTGAGCCGATAAGCTTAACACCGAGCGTTGTAGCAACACGAATATCTTTGCTGAAGATTGTACATTCGACCTTGAAGTGTGTTCTGACCTCATCGATGAATTCATCGGTTACGAGGCTGAATCCACCCACAACCGTACCAACGATAGAACCCTGTACACGAACCGGATATGCAAAAATCAAACTGTAAGGACAAAGTTCTGTTTCTTCATAGCAGTAGTCGATTTCACCGGCAAGAGCACGCTTTACTGCATAACAGTTTGACATGTCTGTAAGCCGTTTGGCACCGGCAACGACAATACCCTGTTCATCAGTAACAAGCAGCATGTCAATATTGACAACCATTTTCTGGTCTGTTACAAGCTGTTCAACCGTATCGTAATGATTTGTACGAAGGGCTTCAGCCAGACGGGTTTTATCGGCCAGAACGAGCGTGGCGTTCTGAAGGATTTCCTTCCAGTTGTCCAGGGTGTCCATAACACCAAGTTCTGTGGTTTCAAGGTTTTCAACAGTTATATTACGGATTTCAGAACTTGTGACCTGAGTGGCGATAAAAGCAACTGAAACAGATGCAATAATTATCGCTACAGCAGCAAGCATACTGATTTTGGTAGAAAGCTTAAGACTCCTCATTTTGACTCCTATATTAAGATTCTCTTAATATCTTATCTGTATTTTCTGAATAAAGCAAATTTTTTCTTAAATAAAATTGTCATCACAAAAATATTCTATAGAAAATATTGATTATTTCTATTAAATGGAATATAAAAAGACTGTCGGGTCATAAGGCCAGAGACATTTTTTTTACACACGAGGCGCGAAAATATTGAAAGGAAGTCAGGTAACAATCAGCAATGTACACAAGCATTTTGGAGATTTTGTCGCACTGGACAACATTGATTTTACCATCAAGCAAGGCGAATTCTTCACACTTTTAGGACCAAGTGGCTGCGGAAAAACCACTTTGCTCCGAATTCTGGCAGGATTTGAATTTCCTGATAAAGGCGAAGTTTTTTTTGATGAAACCGATGTAACAGAACTTCCTCCGAACAAACGCCATTCAAACACGGTTTTTCAGAATTATGCACTTTTTCCGCACCTGAGCGTCTACGAAAATGTAGCTTTTTCTCTTAGACTTCAGAAACTCCCAAAGAACGAAATCGATGAAAAAGTCCGCAAATATGTTCATCTTGTTGAGCTTGACGAACACATCTACAAAAAGCCGAATCAGCTTTCGGGCGGTCAGAGGCAACGAGTCGCAATCGCACGCGCATTGATTAATGAGCCAAAAGTTCTGCTTCTCGATGAACCGCTTTCTGCCCTTGATGCCAAATTGCGCTCAAATCTTCTGGTGGAACTCGACCGTCTTCATGACAAAATCGGCGTCACCTTCATCTTCGTCACTCATGACCAGAGCGAAGCACTTGCCGTCTCAGACCGAATTGCCGTCATGAATCATGGGCATGTTTTGCAAGTCGGTTCTCCATACGAGATTTACGAAAGTCCTGCAACTCAGTTCGTCGCACAGTTCATCGGCGAGACAAATCTTTTTGAAGCAAGCGTCGTAAAATGCGAAAGCTACAAAGTTGAAGGCAAAGCCGACATTGAGCACATGGTCACTCTCAATGTTCCGGCGCTCGGTATGCAGGCACAGCTCACAGGCGACACACAGGCCACCAAAGAAGAAGACAAAAACATCCTCGTTACCGATTATGAGCACACCGATGAAGGTCAGAAGGTCGCATTCACCGTGCGTCCAGAAAAAATCCGAATCACCCTCGAAGAACCAAATGTAAATGGCCGCAAAGACATCAATGTTTTCAAAGGAATCGTCGAAGAGCCGGTCTACACAGGTTTCCAGTCAAAATTCTATGTAAAACTCGAAAAAACAGGCACAATCGTCAAAGTCTTTAAGCAGCATCAGAACTACCTCGATGAAGGCCCGGAAATTCAGTGGAAGGACACCGTATACATCTCATGGTCAGCAGAAGACGGCTACATTGTAGAAGACATAGAAAAGTGAGAAGTTAGAAATTAGAAATGAGAAATTAAGGACGAGCAACGCGATGTCCAGTAAAATTGCTAATTGCTCACTGCTAATTGCTAATTACTAACTGCTAACTAACTTTTTAGGAGATTCTTTACATGAAAAATAAAATCCCAAAAGCGAATCCAGGCCCATTTTACTCATACCCTATGGGGCTTTGGTTCTCACTGTTTTTTATTGTGCCGCTGGCTATAATCGTGGCATATTCTTTTATGAAGCGAGACATGTTCGGTGGTGTCATTAAAGAATTTTCACTTGATGCCTACAAGCAGATGTTCACGCCCGCTTACGGAAAGATTTTCCTGCGCACGCTCGGCATGACCTTGGTTGCGACAGCAATTTCCATTCTGATTGCGCTTCCCTGCGGATATGCGATTGCCCGAAGCCGCCATCAGACTACGCTTTTGATTCTCGTAATCGTTCCGTTCCTTACAAACTCGCTCATCCGAATCTTTGCATGGATGACAATTCTTGGAGAAAACGGCACTTTGAACTGGGTTTGCGAGTTTTTCGCCAAATTCTGCTTTTTCGTCACTCAGAACGAGAACGGCGTTTTTGTTCCGCATAAGTTCATGTTCACAAAAGGCGCCGTCATTCTTGTAAGCATTTACATGTATCTTCCCTATGCGATTCTGCCGATTTTTACTTCGGTTGACCGCTTTGATTTCACTTTGCTCGAAGCCGCACGCGATTTGGGTGCCACTAAGGCCGGTGCAATCATGCGCGTCATGATTCCTGGAATCAAATCCGGCATCATCAGTGCGCTCATTTTTACATTCATCCCGATTTTCGGAAACTACACGGTTCCACAGATTATCGGTTCAACAGAAAGCTATATGCTCGGAAACATCATCATGGATCAGATTCAGAAGGCACGCAATTTGCCGCTTGCATCTGCATTCAGCGTGGTGCTCACAGTCGTCAGTATGGCAGCAATTTTGTTCATGATTTCTTCGGATAAGAAGGAAGCTAGCCTCAAAAAGATGAAAAATTGAAAGAAAAATTGCATCCGTGCAATTTTTCTTTCTGACGAGTTTTTACACGCAAAAACTCGCCCGGCTGCCACATCCTTGTGGCTATACAATAGGAGTTTACATAATGGATTTTCTTATTTCGGTAATACTCGCACTTTTAAAACGAAATCCTCTCGCAAAGGCCGAAGGAAACAAACATGCAAAGCGAAACTGGAAAAAACACGGCCGTGCATTCTCTTTTTCAAACACCGTACTAATCATCGCACTGCTCTTCCTTTTCGTGCCGCTTTTCGTGATTATCTTCTACTCATTCAATGCCTCAAAAGGCTCAAAATTCACGGGCGTGTCTTTGGTCTGGTACGAAGAACTTCTCTTCAGCTCAGGCCGTCTCTGGATATCGCTTTTGTACAGTGCAATCGTCGCTCTCGTTTCGGCAGCAATTTCCACTGTTTTGGGAAGTCTTGCCGCAATCGGTAACAACTGGTACAAATTCTTCGGCCGCTCATACATTCAGTCGGTCAGTTTTTTGCCAATGGTTTTGCCAGAAGTCATCATGGGTGTTTCGCTTCTCATCTTCCTCAGCGGAATCAACATGAATCTGGGTCTTGGCACAATCATCATTGCACACACAACTTTCTGTCTTCCATTTGTCTACCTCATGGTTTCTGCCCGCGTTGACGAATTCGACTATTCAATCATCGAAGCGAGCCACGACTTGGGCGCAAATGAAACTCAGACACTTTTCAAAGTCATTATTCCTGCAATCATGCCTGGAATCATGAGCGGCTTCATGATGAGCGTTACAATGTCAATCGAAGATTTCGTAATCACTTCGCTCGTAAACGGCAATGTTGAGACTTTACCTATTTATGTATATAATATGATTCGGCACGGTGTAAGTCCTGTAATCAACGCACTTTCATTCGTACTGATTCTGCTAATCGGCGGCTTGGCGGTTCTTCTCAGAAAGAGCCTTAAAGGTTTCGCAGCAGCACACTAAGCATCCGCATGATGCAAACAGATAAATCTTTTTTTGGAGAAAAGAAATGAAACTTCTTTCAAAAATCTCTTTGGCGGCGTTCGGGGTTGCCGCTGCTTTGGGTCTAAGCTCTTGTGGTCAGGGCAAGACATTAAAACTTTTCACATGGACATACTACACTCCAACAAGCGTAGTCAAAGCGTTCGAAAAAGAATTCAACTGTCAAGTCATCGTCACAGAATACGACTCAAACGAAACAATGTTCAACAAGCTCATTAACGGCGGCGCAAAAAGTTTTGACATCGTTGTTCCATCACAGGACTATGTTTCAATCATGATGAAGCGCGGAATGTTCCAGCCATTGATTCAGGAAAAATTCACAAACCGCGACAAAATCAACCCAAAAATCCTCGAAAAAGTCACTTACGACCCGGATATGGTTTATGCAGTTCCATACTACTTCGGTGCAGCAGGAATCGGTGTTAACAAAAAGAAGATGCCGGCTGGTGACTACGAGCGCACATGGAACATCTTCGCAGATCCACGATTCAAGGGTCATGCTTCAATGATGGACGACTACCGTGAAGTAATCGGTGACGCACTCAAATACAAAGGATATGCAGTAAGCACAACAAACGAAGACGAAGTTGCTGATGCAGTTGATTTAATCAAAAAGCAGTGGCTCCCGAACATCGTAAAATTCGACGCAGAAGGATTCGGTAAAGATTTCGCTCGCGGCGATTTGTGGCTCTGTCACGGTTATGCCGAAGTTATGTACGGCGAAGTTCCGGAAGATGAATGGGAAAGCACAATCGACTTCTTCATTCCTGAACAGGGCGGTGCTTCTTACCTCGACAGCATGTGTATTCTTAAAGATTCAAAGAATGCCGAACTTGCAACAGAATTCATCAACTTCATTCACAGACCAGAAAATTACGCTCAGTTCCTTGACTTCTTCAACTTCCCGTGCTTCGTAAACCTTGAAGCAGAGCAGTACATGAAGTCAACTCCGCTCTATCCGGCAAGCGCAATGAATAACTGCGAGCTTAAAGACGATTTGGGCGAAGACCTCGACTTGTACTACAAGAAGTGGGAAGCTCTTCGGTTGCAGGTTAACTAATTCGGTTGCTCCCTGGCACGCAGGGCAGCTTCCATCTTTTCAACAAAGCCCGTTCCCCAATACTCACAGAGCATGGAGCGGGCTTTTTCTTTTAGCTCAGGAACAACGACTTCATTCATCTGCCTTATGTTGTTCGCAAGATAATATCTTGTCATGCCGCGGATTTTATTCACTTCGTCTTCAGAAAGAGCCGACTGACTTTCAATCCATGTGCTGATTACGCTGAAAACGCTCGCGGTGGAGCAAATCATTTTCCATTTGTGCATCGTGTCGATTTTGCGATGGCTGGTCATGCCGGTGTTCACGCGGTAACGGTAAACCTTTGTTTCAATTCCGATGTACGATTGCGCATATTGCCCCAAAAAGAAGAATAAAAGCACATCGTCCGCCATGTTGCACTCTGTGTAGGGAATGTTCTCGTAGGCTTTTACCCACAGTTCGCGTTTAATCAGCTTGCCCCAGGTGTTTGCGGTAAAATCACCGTTCAAAAGCCATCTTCGGAACACATCATGCCCTTCAATCTTTCCGTAAAAAATCTTGCCGTAACGATTGTCTTGTGCAGGAGTAAAATTGCCGCTTTCGTCAAAAGTTCCCGCCGTAGAAGTGCCGTGGACAATGTCAAAGAAATTCGTATCTTCATGTTGATTTTGAGATTCACCGTCATTCAAGGCGTTTTTTGGCTCATCTTCAATGAAAGCCGCCTTGTACAAAGCCGTGAGTGCTCCAGCTTCCATTTCATCGTCACTGTCGCACTGAGTCATGTAAAAACCGCGCGCCTCGTAACAGAGCGAACGCCGGACCTCGATTAGACCGCGATTTTCCTTGTGCTCGATAAAACGGAACAACACACGCGGAAGATTCTTTTCTTTGCGGAATTTATCACTTTCTTTTTGAGCTAGCTTAACGATTTTTTTAGCAGTTCTGCCCTTTTCATCCTTTCCACGGCTGGCATCACTCACAACAACAACTTCAAACGAATCAAAATCCTGCGTATATACAGAACGCAAGCACTGTGCAAGATACGCTTCGGTGGAGAAAACAGGGATACAGACAGAAATTATCGGATTATTCATTTGGGATTACAGAACGGATGTGACAAGAGGGATGTCCAATAAGTTAAGCACTGCGGTCATTGAGCTTGTCGAAATGACCTCTCAGACTAAACATGGTGGTTTCGACTAGCTCAACCACCACACAACTTTTTTTTAGACATCCCCCTGAATTTGATTTATATTGCTTTTAAGAGAGAGAAGATATTAGTCACCACAAGGGATGATTGGACGACCGCCATTAGAAAAGAAACTGCTGAAGCCACAACCGTTTTTAAGTGAAGAATACAATGTAGTTACATCGCCTATACCAAATCCATCCACTGTTCCATCTTCATCAAGTGCATAGGCATCTACACTTTGAGAGAGTGTATGCGCCCAATATGAACCACTCATTCCCAAATCAGAATAAACGGTATCAGTATTCGTAAAATCAAAGTCTTTATCAGTTTCTTTTGTGGCAAGATTAGCCGTTCCTGTTGAGAAACTTTCCAAATCAACTTCTACAACACGGTTTACATTCTTGTATTTATATGCACCGTAAGCGTCCGTATAGAAAGCAACGCCATCATCGGCAATCACAAGTTTTTTGGGTTTAAGTGCAATAAACTTTTGAGGACCATAGAATGCCGAATTGCTTAATGTAAGTTCACCTGATTCGTATGATGTTTTAGGAGAACAGATTTCGAATATTGGCTCACCACCTGATGATTTAATCGTGCTTACATCCAGCAAAAGCGGTTCTTTAAGCAATTCATCTGTATAAAGCTGATAACCATCAAGGGTATTCTGAGATGTAGATTCGTGATATGCAGTATACACATATTCAGTTTCAGATTCTGTAGTGACTATATTGCCTGCAAGACCAATACAGTTGAGTGTGCTTCTAGACAAATCATATTGAAGAACGGCACCGCGACTTTTAAATGTCAATCCATTTGGAGACAAAACAATTTCTCGTGCAAGAAGGTACAAAAGTCCATCCTGATAAATCATGTCAGAAATTTCGGTTGAATCACCAAATCCAAAAGAAGTGATTAGAGTTCCTACAGATTCTACAGGACATCCATCGCCTGATTCGTTATAAAGATCTACCCAGGCTACATCAAGATATACAACGAGTGCACCATCATACTCAGAACGAATTCTTGCAAAGTAAGCAACTCCGTCATACATCATAAAAGAAGTAGAATCACTAACAATTTCGTCACTTGAAAGCTTATAAGTCTTGGAATCGCAATAGTATGAATTTTGGTCATTATAAGTATATGAACCGTCTTCGTTTGTAATGCGATGCAATTCCATATTTTGCGAATCAAATATGTAGAGGAAATTCGTTTTTCGGTCAACAGCGATTTTGGAGCCTAAATCACCATAGAGATACATCGCTCCGTTATTTGCAGTAGCAGTCTCTTTGCCAAAATCAGTTTTATTTGATGTTATATAAGTTGATGATTCCAGTCTTTTTGTAACCGCATAGAAATTTCCATTACCGTCAAAACAGAATGAATTGTCACTAGAAGAATCATTCGATGCAGTAGGAGTAGCAGGAATCGTTCCAAACGAAATCGAAGATTTTCCTTCACCATCACTAGTTACAGAATAATCGACAAGATTATATTCAAAATGCTGGTTAACTCCTTCGCCTTCAATCGAATAAAGAACCATCTGCGTACTTGGCACAAAATCCGGCCCATACTTCTCAATCAGCTCATCCGTAATCACAAAGTTTGTCTTGCCCGTATTTTCATCATACTTCAAGTGAGAGCCGCTTCCGTACCATGTGTCTGTGGTGAATCCGCCGAAAACTTCGATTGCTTCGGTGCACTTGTAAAGCGTAGTGCCGTCTTCATCGAAAAATGAAAATGTAACTTTGTATGGGTTCGGTTTTATGTTTGTAAGGTTGATTCGTGCGACACCGCTTTCAAAATCAACAGTGCGTGTTTCTGCAAGGGAATTGTCGTTTCCTGCAGTAGAATAAAGGTCAGCATTGAAAGAAAGTGATTTAACTCTGCTTGTCGAAGTTGCATCTTGGATTGAAAGATTGATTGCTCCGGCATCTGATTCAATTGTGCTGTAACCTGGCTGCAAAGCAATATCCATGTTTTTCGCAATTTCACTTACAGGCTTTGCACTTACAGGCTTTGCTTTAAAGTAATCATCGACTGCGACTACGAGTAATCCATTCAGAATATGACTTGCCGAATCGTCGCGCTTGGCTCTTACATAAATCGTCCATTCACCGGGTTCATCCAGAAAAATTGAATAGGACATTGAAGTTTCATCAAAAGTACCGTCAATGCTTCTTGGAGTATCTGGATTCGAGGGGGTTCTCTCGTATGCATCTACTGAATACGAAAGGCCGTCCAGTGGCAATGAGCTTGAAGCAGAACGCGCGCCTGACACCAAAACTTTGCCTGTAACGAGACAGCTTTTTGTGTCAGTGCGGGTAGTTTTTATCTCATCGTTTTTTGATTCAGTCAAATCTGAACAGCCAGCAAATGTAAGCAGGATTGCGGAAAATGCCGCGCAAAATGTTTTTATCGTTGTTTTCATATTAATCTCCATGATTAGTCGTTACCAGTTCCATGAGGAATACTTGGGGAAATCACATTGTTGCTGAATACACTTGATGTTGCAGTACTTCCACTTGAAGAGTAATAGAGACTTGCATAAGTACTTTTCAATTCATCAGAAGTAATATCAAGATACTCATTGTCATCATCGTTGTAGATATACAGACTAGCTTCATCAAAACTATAAGAGCATGTATTAGGAACATTGCTTGTAGAATCAGATTTAAAGGTAGCCTTAACATCATTTATTTCTTCAGTTACAATGGCGAATTTTTCCAAATCGATCGTTACGACACGGTTTACATTTTTATATTTGTAAGCGCCCAAACTGTCCGTATAGAAAGCATATCCTTCATCAGAAATAACAAGTTTCTTTGGGTTTAGAGCAACAAATCGTAAAGGACCATAGAAAGATTTATCATAATTCGCAGTAGCAGGAGCATATATGCCAAATGAATTTGTTTTTGTAACTTCATTTCCCTGTTCTATATATGTTGAAGTTTTCTTTATATCGCTACAATTAAAAAGAACAGGGCTTGTAGATTTTTCAGCATCAGCATAATACTTATTACTAGGTACTGTATTGCCATCTGCAAAATAAGCATAGATATAATCATCACTTCCATTAAGAGCTGAATCTACCAAACCGAGTAAGTCGTTTGCAGAGTCTTTAGACGGATCAATCTTAATCACGCCACCTCTGCTGTTAAACGAAAGCTTTTCTGATTCAAATCCAGAATAATTCATCAGAATATATGCGCAGCCTTCCTGTACAAGCATATCGGTAAACATATATGTATAAGATTCACTATATGAGTTGATTATTTCAGTTTCAGTAAATTGTGTGGAAGTTTTTGCACTAGTTATTGAACCGTCAGAATTTGCTGAATTAAGTTCAAAGGTAAGCAAATACCAATACTTTTCTCCTGAAAGTTCAATATAACCAAAGGCGTAGAGAGTTTCATTGTCAACGGCCGCAACAAATGGATAGAAGTCTTCTTCATCAACAGTAGCAGTTACGGTATATGTAGAACAAGCAGCATTACTTGATGAAATAAGATTAGCATATTTATACAAATCTATTCTTGTCTCATAAATGTCATAGCCATAGAGCACATTCTTTGCAATATCAACAGTGATTTCGCTTACATCCTCATCACAAGAAACGCCATCTGCTGGGAATCCTTCTTTAGTTGATGGGAATCCTTCTTTAGTTGACTTGATGATTTTATAGCCCTTCGTGTACAAATTTCCGTCTGCATCGAAAGCAAAACAACCTGTTGAATTTCCGCTTAAATCAGCAGTTTCGAAGTCATCAGCAGTTCCGATATACTCAAATTCTCTCAGATAATAATTTGAACCGTTATACAACGCCACATTCGTGCTCGGTGTCGCATATTCGTTATAAATCGTAACATCAAAGGTCTGGCTGCTGGTTACGGTTGTTGCATGTTCTTTATTTACCGGTTGTGTCGCCGTGACATAAAGCTGATATGTGCCCGGTCGGTTAAAGACTTTTGTTCTCGACAAGGTTAATTTATTGCCTTCGAGCGAGTAATATGACTTTCCGATATCATTTCCGTGATACAAAATCTGTGCATCATAAGTTACTTCATCTTCGACAGGATTTCCGTTTGCGTCTTTTGCGCTGATTTCGATTTCACTGTTCAGATACAAGGTGTTCGCGCTCAAATCAATCACAAGCACTCTGTTATCAATTGAAACGCTGCCAGCTTCCTTTTCATACCACTTTGCCCACAATTCGATATCGCCGGTGCTGCCCGCTGGAATCTCTTCGATTTTCTCAGTCAAATCATTGTTCGTGTACCAGCCTGCAAAGACATAGCCTTCGCGCTCAAGTTGCGGCAAGTTGATAGCACCGCTCTTTCGTGAGTATTTTCCAGGACCAACTTCGCCGCCCTCAAATTCAGCAGGATGGTCTTCATCATCTTCGTCATTAAAATTATATGTGATGTTATAAGTCTCATCCAGTTTGATTGTCTGCTCGGCCGTGGTGGTAAAGCCCTTTGCAACACGAACGATATAATCAATCGGGGTCAAAGGAGTGTCCGTGGCCTCGCCAGTTCCGTCGCCTGTTCCTTCTGCGTAAAAATTGAACAAAAGATAGTATGAGCCGCTTTCAAGTGGCACCGCATCATCAACAGCACTTCGAGTATAAGTGACAGAATAGATATATTTTTCAGTTTGCGGGGTTGGGTCAGATGGGTCAGGATCTGAAGTGTTAATGCCAGAACCATTAGGGTCTGAATTGTTGTCAGAAACCTGAGTAACACGAATAGAGCTCCAGTCGAAGGACACTTTATCCAGTTCTCTGGTCTGAGCCGCATCCATAAGGGTGGCAGTGACCAATCTGATATTTTTGTCCGGGTCATCAAAGTTAACGGTGATGCTCATTCCACCGACATTTTTTACAGAAGACATTTCAAAAGAAATTGCGTTCTCCACGCCGGATTTAATCGTTGATTCTGTGTTACCAGAAAATTCAAGTCCGTCCAGAAAAGCCGTAAGCGTAAACGACCAGTTTCCGACCTGAATCGGAATCTTTGTATCCTGAAGCGTTTCCAAGTCTGCAATCGGAGTAGTTCCGCCAGCCAGCGTGATTTCATCATTACCTTCACGCGTACCTTTAAGCACAAAGTTCTCAAGGCGGTTCACATCATCAGCAGGATTCGCAGTTGGATTAAGCGAACGAGCCAGCAAAGCAGAGCGAATCACAAGATAAGTTCCGCCGTCAGAAGATTCTTCACCAGTCTCCCGAATTCCATTTCCGCACGAGACCAGCGAAATCATAGCCGCAAAAGCCAGCATCAAAAAACATTTTCTCATTTATGTCTCCTTTTTCTATTTCAAATTTGTGGCAGCATCCCCCGCCTATCCCAACAATTTTCTCTCTTCTATGGGCGCATCCGCCCGCCTTACGGCGGGCGGTCGGGTGTTCCGCAGTTCCGCTGTCGCTCCAGCCGCTTCCCTCGCTGCGCTCAGTCCAGTGGCCCGCTACGCGGCTGCTTCATACCCTTGCGCGGAGGCTTGTGCTAGAACTCACGGATGGCACAGACATAACCTTCTCCGGCAAGATTAGTAGAAGGACTTACCCCCTCTGTACAAGGTGCTCCAGTATCAAATCCGACATAACTCCATAAATAAGTTAATGAACCTGATACAGTATTTGCCCTGTTTGCTGTAAGATAATCGTAATTATCCCCTGCATCTCCGGCTGCAAGCTCTGTTCCACCTATTGCCGGTAAAATAGTATTTATCATTTTATTTCCACTATAAAGATTTGTCCATAAAGCGACCATTTCAGCGGCAGATGGCAAATACCAGCCGCTTGCATAAGAGCCTGTAAGATTGAACTTTGCACCATAATTATTTGCCCAGTTAAAAACAGGATAATCTGATAATTCCGCAGAAGTATCTACCTTACATATTTCTTCCCAGTTATCACTTCCGTTCAAATCTCCTGACACATATTCATTTTGTCCAGAATTATAAATATAACTAATATAAGGTTCTACCGGAGCCGTAGTACCAGAAGAACGTGTAACCAAAATATTAGTAAATGTTGTGTTAATTCCAGTTGTTGAAGTTGTCCACCTATAACGACCTGTATTTGTGCCATCTTTTTCTTCAAAACTGTTGTGAATACCAATACCAAGTTTTCTTGCACCTAACGCATCACTTGAAGTACCAACATAGAAGATTACAGCAACTGCGGCGGCTTTCTGGTCTGCAGTCAATGTTAAACCGTCTGTATAAGCAATTGCAGAACCGTCATTAAACACAATGTCGCCGACAGCATCTGGAGCAGTTTTAGAGCCTATTTTATAATTGTACACCCATGTTACATTATCCCGCCCATTAAACGCGCTGGATGCAATCGTCATCGCATCTTTCTGCTCTTCCGTACCCTTGTAGTTTACTGTGGTGAGGGCTGTACTCTCGAAAGCCCAATTGCCTATCTCCTTTACCGACACAGGGATTGTAACCGTTGTAAGTGAAGAACAAGAATTGAATGTCTGCGTAGCTATAGCCGTAAGCGATTCAGGAAGTGTAATGCTCGTAAAACTTGAACAATACATAAATGCTTCGTGTCCAATTGAACTTACGTTGTCAGGAAGATTGATAGAGGCAAGTTTTCTACACTTAAAGAAAGCCTCGCCCCCAATACTCGTCAATGCCGAGTCAGCACCAAAAGTTACGTTTTCAAAGTTACAATGGGAGAACGCATAAGTCCCGATTTCTGTAACTGTATTAGGCACAGCAAAAGTTCCTGTAGCCGTTTTATTGCCGTACATAACAAGTTTAGTACCATTTATCGTGTAAATTGCACCGTCTTCAGCAAGTTTGAGGTTTTTGTTGCCGTCTGCAAGCGTAACGTTTGCAAGTGAAGAACATTCATTAAATGCTCTTGCGTAAATTGTCGTTACAGTCGAAGGAATGTTGATTGTTGTAAGCTTTGTACAACTGCAGAATGCCAGTTCTCCAATGCTGGTAACTCCTTCGGGGAGCAGTACGCTTGTTAAGTTTTGACAACCGACATTATTTTCATAGAACGAATATGATGGAACACTTGTCAAGCCTGTCGCATAAGACAAATCCAAATCTACTTCAATTGTATTACTGCTTGAAAGCGACATGAGTGCATCGCGAATAGTTGTGAGTGTTGCCGTATCAATTGCACCCGCCAAACGCACGGTTCCGCTTTCACTCATGTTTTCTATATAAGATGCGACCGTACTTGCCGTAGCGTTATAATCAACGAGTTTTCCGTCTTTTGTCAACAAATAATTTGTCGCTGTCGTTGGCGTTACCGCAAACTTACCGCATTCTTTACCAAGAGTGGTCGAAGTCATGCCTTCTTGTGTAACATTGCTGACTTCAAGCCATGTAACACTAGCATCGTAAGCAGAAGGGGTAATTGTTGCTACAGTGCTTGCAGACAATTCACCAATAATCGTGATTTTTGCATATCCGACTACATTATGATTGCTATCTTCCGTATATCCAAGATAAACATCGTTATTACCAATACCTGTTTCAGCATCAGAACGAATTACGGCAGTTCCACCAATTCTAAAGACACTGCTTGCATTGTCAAGACAAACGGCACCGCCCTTAATTGTGCAAGTTCCAGAATCAACAACATAGTTTTTGCTGATTTCACCGCCGGTCATTTCAAAGGTACAATTGCTACCAATCAGAACGCCCGCAGAATTTCCTGCTGCCCCTGCATCCGGTTTCGCCATATTATTGCAGATTTTTCCGCCAGACATCGTAAACTTACCGCCATGCAGAACAAGACCGCCACCGTAAGCATTTGTACCCCAGCAATCCGTACTGTCAGCCTGTCCATAAGAGATTTCACCGCTTGTCATTGTTACGAGAGAATTAGCACCATTGACATAAACATTTGCGGCACAATCACCAGCAACATTTCCGGTTATCATACCACCTGCAATTTGCATTTTGGCATTGTTTACATGAACACCACCACCTCGTCTAAGATATGGAGAGAAATTCGCACCAATTTCAGCACCCTCATTAACAACAAGCACTGGAAGTGTATCAGTATCTGCTATGCCATCACCTGAAATAAAGATACCAGCTCCACCGTCATAAATATAGTCTCCGTCTACAGTTTCACCACTATGAGTCAAACTATTATTTGTGACTTTTGCGCCGCTATTCATGGTAATTTCGATATGATCACCTGCTGCATAAATACCGCCACCACGAACTTCAGCAGTGTTTCCTGTAATCAAAGCACCTTCACCAAGAGTGAGTTTTGCTCCAGCATTAAGTATAATACCGCCGCCGTTTTGGCCTTCTGAAATTCCGCCGGTAATCGTAAGATTTTCGATTGTAATAGGTGTGCCCGTTGTGACTGAGAGTACTGGACCTGTGCCAGCACCCTTCAAGCTGTCCTTTTCATTGCTAGTTTTACCTCTAAGAGTGATTGAGTTTGCCGCAATTACAGTTATTACACCGTTATCATTCGTATCAGCGATTATCTGACCTCCGCTGACTTCACCGTCAATTACAATCGTGTAGTCTTTTGAAGAATCGTTCATAAGTGCTACTGCATCAGCAACTGTTCTAAGAGGCATTGCTGCAGTTCCACGGCCAGTTCCAGAAGAACCATTCTGACCGACATAAATCGTATCGATATCCCAGCAGCCATAAAGGGTCAAGTTCTGTGTTGGAGTAACATTAAAATCAAACAGTTCAGTAAATTTGCTGTCAGTGTACCAGCCGTAAGTCGGTGCGTAATCAATAGTTGTCTCACCTGTAACCACAAGTTCTGGCTCTACTACGCGACTTCCTTCTATTACATACTGTTGAGCAAGCTGTTCTGCAAATCCGCTCAAATCAACTGTTGAAGGAGCATTTGTTGTATCAAAAGTGATTGTGTATTTTCGCTTCCATTCGACCTGTGCAAGGCATGAATAATATTCGCCGGCTTCATCCACTGCAATCAGAGAAATGGTATAAACGCCGCTTGGATAAGCACTTGCGTCAATTCTGAGCGTATTTTCATTTGAAGTCTGAACTTCGCCGTCAACTTTCCATGTGTAGGTTTCAAGTGATTTTTTAGATTCGCCCTCACCGACTTCAGTTACTGCCGTAATTATGATGTTTTTGCCATCGATTGTTACAAGTTCGTTATTCGCATTCGGCACAAAAGAAATGTCGCTTGTTTCATCAACTTTAAGAGTAACGGAAATGCCTGTTTCTTCAGTTTTGTTCCATTTTGCGTAAAGCGTGTAATCATGTGCGCTTTCAAGCCCTGCCGAGATTTCAGAAATTTCGTTCTCATCGGTGCAATCTTCGTCAGTATACCAGCCGCCAAATTCAAAGCCTTCGCGGACAGGAATTTCTTCATCCAAAGCGACTGCCGTGTAAGCGTTTCGGCGTGTGTCGTTCTTGGATTCCTCTTCACCTTCGCCCCAAGAGCCGCCGTTCAAATTGTAGCTCACCTTGTAAAGCACATTCACTTTTTCAAGGTCGAGTTCAATCGTCTTTTTGGTCTTAAATCCGTGGATTTTTACGATGTCAGAAATTGTATTGAGGAGTTTTGTTGTGTCTTCTGAATCGTAAAGTTTTATCTTCAATAAATAGCTTCCGTTCGGCACATCCAAAACGGTGTAGTTTACGCTCGCAGAATCTGATTCTGCGATTATCGTTAACTCAACTGGATTTTCAGAATAATCAAGGGCACTGTCTACGCCTTTGCTTTCAAGTGTATAAAGCCCTGCCACAACCTTGCCGATTGGATTTCTGCCTTCGGTATAATCCCATGTAAGCGTGATTGCAAGGTCGCCGCACTCTCTGACATAGCTCATTTCATCAAAAACGATTGTATTTCCGTCTGATTCGATTGTTTTTGCCAGAATCTCGCCAGCCTGAACTACAGATTCGGTTCCATTAATATCTGCATAAAGCTCAAGTGTGAAATTGTAAGTGCCTGTATCAAGCGTAACTGAATCCGCACGCATCATGTCGAGCGCATTCAGCTGAGTGCCGTTTTTTAAGCCCGCTTCCCATTCAAGAGATTCTTTTTCATCAAAAGAGTACGCTGAATATTCACCGTTAATCTGAAGCTGTTTAGCCGTAATCACTGCCTTGACCACCTCATCTTCGGTCAGGTTCAAAGGCATAATCGTACGCGAGTCCAAATTTCCAACGGAAAAGGAGATTTTAACCTTTCCGCCAGTGCGCACATCATTTTTGGGCTCATTTAAATCCGAGCAGCCCGCCAAGACAAGGGCCGCAAGCAAGATTCCAGAAAGCCCTCCGACAATCTTTTCAATCACTTTTTTCATATTTTTTCCTCAATTTTATGCTGTACAAGAAAATAGCAGAGATTTTACTTTTTTACAATTACCTAAGCAGTTCAGATGCTTCTATTAAAAACCGCAAGTGCTGTAATCTGAACCGTTAGAGTAACCACCGTAGCCAGATTCAGGATCCGCCTTAACCCACCAGTCAAAACCGGCATCCACATCAACAATGCTCTGCATGGCAAAAGTCGCAAGATTTACTGTTACCACACGATTTTTATTCTTTCGCTTATTTTCGTCGTATTCGTAACCGCCCTCATCAGCAATCACAAGTTCATCAGGCTTTTTCGCAAGGAATTTTGAGCAGCCATAGAAATACTTTGTGTCTGAAACAGTGCTTGAACTGTCATCAACAGGATACCATGCCCCGTAAGTCCAGCCGTAAATCCAGACGCTTTCTGTTGCCCCGCTGGCCTTAAAATCATGCAAAGCAAGCGCATGATTCACCACAGTTGCACCGCCAGAAGTCGTTTCAGTCTCTGTATTAGTGATTTTGATGATTCCTCCGCGGCTCTCTGAGCGATAACTATCGCCATGATATTCATAAACATGTTCAGAAGCCAGAATATACAGCTCCGTTCCAGTAGAATTCGGCTGAATGTCAGTGATGTCCAAATAGCTATAATCTTCCAATTGATATTCACCGTCAGTAACACCATAAATTCCCAAATCGGTAAAGTTTTTCTCAAGGGATGCCACCTGCTTGAGATTTGTGCCTGAGACTTCGAATTTTTTGACATAAAGAGAATAGCCTGTGTCAGATGCACCGCCTGTGAAAGTCATGTACAAATACTTTCCGTAAGCAGCAAGTTTTACAGAGCGCATTGGACTTGGCATAGTCAAATCGCTACCTGATTCATCCACCATAGGAAAACGCGTAAATTTGCCGTCTACAGTTTTGAATATTGACCCGTTTATAGAAGAATATGCGTAAACCTCTCCATTGTAGACCGTGAAAGTTTCGAAGGTTGCGCTGATTGTATCGCTTGTGAAATTCTGAGCATAAGTCTTTCCGATTGCATAACCTGCATAAGACGGATATTCTACGATTTTTCGCAGTTCACCCTTTGCTGTTTCTTCAAGCGTGTAAATCTTCTGTGTTGCAGGATCAATCGCAAAATCTTTAATCTGAGAGATTTTTCCGTCTGCAAGCGTCATGCCGTCACCAATTTTTGCATTCGGTGAAAGTGTAGTGAAAACATTCAAGCCAGGAGCCGGATTTTCAAATTCCTTGCCCTTTTTAGCATGGTCGCGGTCATAAAGAACAATCGGGTATTCATCAGCAGCAACTGTCTGTGAAGATTTGTAAGATTTGAGCAAATCTTCCGAAAGAACAAAGCTTGTGTCCATTCCGCCGCTAGAATTTTCGCGCATCATGAAATAAGGAGCCGTGCCGTACCAGGTGTCTGTCGTAAAGCCAGACAAAACATTGATTGTTTCCTTGCAGCTGTAAACGCCCGAATCACCAGCAGTTTTATGGAAAACAAATGTCACATTGTAAGTTCCGGCCGGGATTTTTGTTGCCGTTATTACAGCTTTGTTTGATGAAACAGTGCTTGTACCAGAGATGACAGGAGTTTCTGTTTCGGTCTGTTCAGCTGATGTAAAAGATACAGAAGTCACTTCATCGGGAACGGTAATTGCGAGATTGATTGAACCGCTGATACGAGTGTCAGCCCATGGTTTTAATGAAACATTCTCGCACTCCATAGACGAGCCAAAATCAAGCTCATCCACAGAAACAATATTTGTTCCGCGCAGAATATAGACTGCTGAAGAAGAATCATTGTCAAAATCATGCCACAACGTAATTTCGATTTCCCATTTACCGATTTGATTCAAAACCACAGACCAGGTCATTTCATTTTTATCCACCGAACCAACCTGATACTCGTCAGACGCATGCTCATAAACAGTTGCACCTGTAACATCCTGAGATTCTTTAAGATGATAAGCATAGAGACGATAATTCAAATCCGTTTCAAAAGAACTTGTCGCCGAGCGGGAAGCATTTTTTGCACCATAAAGAGATGGAACAAGTTCCGAAGGAAGAGCACTTCCCAAATCAAGTTTTCCGCCCACAGAGCAAACTTTTTCTGAACTTTCATTTTTGTGATCTTCAGTTGCAGCATCAGAACAAGAGAAAAACCCCGCCGTCAAAATTAGCGAAATTGCCACAGATAAAGACAGTTTACATACCTTTTTCATATTTAACCTCTCTGATTATTCGCTGACAAAACGATAGTAATAATATCCGTTTCCTGTCCATTTATTATTGCTTCTTTGATATTGATTGCAAACATCTGTCTGAATAGTTTGGATTACTGTTTCCGTTGAACCACTTGCAGGAAGTTTGACAATATCATCACTTTCAGTAATTGTACTTGGTTTGTTGTCGATATAATTTTGCCACAGAGTTGCCTTATCAGAACCTTTTAACATATACCAGTTAGTTGGCTGGCTTGCAGAATCTGCCCCAACTCCGCCAATTGTGAATGAGGTGTACTGGGTTGCCGTTCCTGTTGCGACATACTCTTGGAAAGCACTTGGTGCAAGAGCTATAATTGAATCAGGAAGGGTAATATCAGTTATATTTATGCTATAGAATGCCAATTCTCCTATAGATTTAAGGGTTGTTCCCCATTCAACCTCAGCAAGATTTTGACAATTATAGAATGCCTGCTGACCAAGATGTTCAACTCCTGACAAATTCAGTTTTGTAATGAGAGTTTCACGATTCCAGAATGGATCTTTAGAAATTGTTTTTACTCCAGAGTTTGTAAAATCAAGATCAGAGATGTCACCAATAGCTAACATAAGTGCACCGTCAGCAGTTATAAGGAACTGTCCATTAGGTGAAGATTTATAATTTGTATTACCACTTTCTACTTCAAGACTTTCGATTCCAGAACAGCCGCTAAATGCTGTTTCAGCAAGACTTGTAACAGTAGCAGGAATAGAGAGTGCTTCAAGACCAGAGTTTGCATTAAAGGCATAATCACCAATAGTTGTAACTCCAGTCAAGGTGAGAGTTGTTAAACTAGAATTCTCTGCAAATGCAGAATCCCCGATTACAGATTCTTCAGAACCGGCAAAAGTAACGGTCTTAAGTTTTGAGAATTCCTTTTGGAACTGATATTTTCCGACATAGGCGCCTTTATTGAATTGAATAATCTCAAGCGTTGAATTAGAACTATAGAACATGTATGCATCGACCTTACCGTTAGTAGCACTACTTGATGGTGAAGAAGTATCTTTAATATACGCGTAGCCGTTGAACACAAGTTTCTCAATGTTTGCTATACCCGATCTTGAATGATAATAAGAAGTCGTATCAAGATATGCAACAAATTTTTCAAAGTCTTCAAAATTTTCTTCCGTAACATCGCAATCAATAGTAAGATTTTTTACCGTCGTGTTATAGAACGGATAAACACCATCTTCAAGAGTCGGAATATTTGCAATGGTAAGGGAATCAATAGTCTTATATTCAAACGCTTTATTTCCTAAACTAGTGATATTGGCAAGATTTTTGACCGTTCCAATTGATTCTGCATTTTTAAAGGCAGATTCTTCAAGAGATTTAACAGATGAAAGTTCACTGGAAGCAAAATCAATTTCTTCAAAAGAGACAGTTGCTGTACAGACTAGTTTTTTTACACCATCACTTTCGTTTG
The DNA here is from genome assembly GCF_946187725.1 of uncultured Treponema sp. GTDB lineage: Bacteria > Spirochaetota > Spirochaetia > Treponematales > Treponemataceae > Treponema_D. Next base: position 19,328 of record NZ_CAMHSK010000004.1, on the reverse strand, counting down.
CAAGCAGAATTGTTCCATCCATGGCTGTAGAAAAGTTTTCGTTTCCTTCTGCTACAGAAATTTTTTTAAGCGCTGAGCAGTTATAGAACGGATTAGATGCAATGCTTGTAATACCAGACGAAATTGTAACGGCCTCCAGCTTGCTATAGACATCCCTGTTCGACACATAAACAGATGACATAGAAAAGCCCCTTGTTTCAATTGATGTAACGGTTTTTGGAAGCTCCACTGCACAAAGTGTAATTGCCTGAATGTCGCCACTGGCAACTTTTGTAACACCTGTTACCTCAGACATATCAAGTTCCACAGAATATGCAAGGTTATTGTAGCCGTCACTGGAATCTCCTTGAATTGCATTTGAAATAGTTCTGAGCGTTCCAGTCACATTGTTAGATGAATCGTCACTATCGATATATGTATCAACACCTTCTCCAGAAACTTCAAGAATCGCATCCCCGTCAAGATTTTTCATATATGAAGCAAGCGTTGTCGCATATTCGCTGTCGTTCGTAACATCAACATAGTAATATTCTTTTTCTTCCACAGTGATTTCAAACAGGGCAGATTCCGTAATCTCTTTAGAATCAACTGTAGCAGTGGCGGTCACATAAAGCTGGTAAGTTCCGCCGGTAACAAGTTTTGAGCCGGTACCGATTAAGACAAATCCGTCATCGTTCCATTCATAGAAAGAACCGTCAAGTTCCGTTCCACCGTAGAAAAGTTTTGCAGAAATGGCAGAAGTATCGATTTTCTCTCCGGCCGGGTCAAACGCATCAATTTGAATAGTGCCCTGATTCAGGTAGAGTTTGCCTTCTGGCGCGCAGTTAAATCGAAGCTGTGAATCTTCATAAGAAGGGAGTAAAATTACTCCGCTGGCATTTCGCTGAAGTGCATTAATTTTTTCAAGCTCGAGTGTTATCGTTTTTTCGGTTTTGTAGCCCTGAATCTTAACCACATCAAGAATCGTGTTCAAAATCACTGCACCTGTAGAGTCATAAACGCGGTATTTCAGATAGTAAGTGCCATTCTGCAAATCGCTTTTTGAATATTCTGCTGAAAATGAAGTTTCAGAAGTCGTTGAAACCGAAAGTGCTTCAAAATCATAGCTAGTGCTGCCGTTTGAATATGCTGTCCGAGCCTTGCTTTCTAATGTAAAAAGTCCGGCTTCAATCTTTCCGATTCGATTTGTGCTGCCAGACTCTATTTTCCACTTAAAAGTCAGTGCAAGATCGCCCGTCGCCTGAACATATTCTGCCGCAAAAGCAAGGCTTGTCGTATCCTCAGTGACAGCAAAGGCATTTTCCGAATCACCAAGAGTTGCTGACTGCAAAAGACGGTAATTCGGCTCATCGTTAAGTTTAGAATCTGTATAAAGATTGAGCGTAAAAATGTAATTTCCGCAATCAAGCAGCACAGTATCTTGTGTCATTGCCTCATACGCTGATTTTTGAGCGCCACCCGCAGCAGAAGAAAGCCAGATTTTTGCAACCGAATCTGAATCTTCTTCGTTCAAATCATAAGCCTCATAAGTGGCGGTGATTTTTTCAAATTTTTTGGCTGTAAGTTCGATTTTTGTGAAATCTGATTCACCTGCATTTACAGGCATAATTGTCTTTGCAAAGGAAGAATTTACAGAAAGCGTAACGCGAGCCTTACCGAAGGTCTTTTGGGCTGCACCGTCTTTAACGGAATCCGTAATATCACCACAAGAAGCAAAAAACAAAAGAGCAAGAAGCCCGGTCCATCTCTTTACTTTTTTCATATTTTTCCTCATTTATTACTACTTAAAAGAAGCGGGAACACCGACTAGTGCCAATGCTCCCGCGAAATGACTTTTTTAGATGACTATTTTGTTACTGTGAAAGTGGTTGAAGCAGAATACGGTCCAGAAGCCCCAGTATTATCAGTTATCTCAAGCATGACAGTATATGTTCCAGCATCAAGATTAGAAATCATCTGTTCTGTCCAGGTGTATGAACTAGTGGTAGCACCGTCAATAGGTTCTCCCTCAAGATACCACCGATATGAGTAGCCGTTAAGCATAGGTGTTGCCGTTACAGTTACAGCACCGTCACTCTCTGTAACGCTCATTTCGAAGTTTTCGCCCAAATCCGTTGTGTCAACTTCGCCCAGCGTTACAGAAATGCCGCTTGCCGCAGAAGTTTTTGTTTTATAAGCAAGGGAAATTTCCGGGATTCCGCTAGATACAGATATGCTAGATATAGAATCGTAGGTGTATCCGCTTAATCGAAGTTTACCGTCTGATGCAAGAACTTTTTCCATAGATGTAATTGTTTTTGCATCGATAGCAGAAATTGACATTTCAAGGGTGTTCAATGAGGCGTAAACAGTATATTTGTTTTCTTCATCAGAATTGCCGTCCAAAATGAATCCGACTTTACATGGTACACCGATTGAGCTTGCTGAAATTTCGACAGTGTTTGTCTCAGCAGAATCAACAGTAAACACATCAGAAACACCAACATAGTAAGAAGTGATTTTAGATGAGTCACCGTAAGCAACAAGGGCAACAAGAGCGACATCATTTCCGCGTCCCATAGTTCCCCATGTTGTGTAGCTGTCGTTGATTGAGATTGCGCCGTCTTTTACAGTCATTGGATTTGTCACGGTTTCAGTCGTAGAAGCAGAAGAAGGTTCATACTGACCAAGATATGTTGCATCAGTTGGAGTCGTTTCGTTATGCTTTTCGAGCAGGGTAACAAGTGCTTCAACCTTATCAGCATTAGAAGCAGAAGAAGCAAGTTTTTCTTTCAAAGCCTGTGCATTTTGTGAACTGATGCTGTAAATTGTGACTGTGCTTGGATCTTTATCAGTCGGCAAAGCACTACCGCTGACCGTAATATCAAATTGCATCGGACCTGCAGGAACAGAACCGACCAAGAATGTGATTACAGGGCCGCCCGCACTGGTAAACTGGAATGAATCACTGATGTTGATTTTCTGTGCCGTCGGAGATTCAACAGTCGCCATCTTGTAGTCATTACCCGCAAGCTCTGAGATATCCGCAGAATTAGCGAAATCGAAATAATTAGTTTCAGTGATTGTGATTGAATCAGAGTCGCTATTTACATTCCAAGTACCAGTTGAAACAATGCGGTCAAGAATAGAATCACCGTCTGTATAAGTGATTTCGTATTTGAAGTTATTATAAGTAGTTAATTTGAATCCAAATTCTTTGTATTTTTCAATGTCGCTCGCAGAACCTGTTGCCGTCAATACAGCTTCAACTTCAAACTTATCGAAGTACTTGTACATAGCGTAAGTTCCGTCATCAAGTTTAACAGGTGTGTCGCTTGATTCTTTCGTCTCGGAAACGGTGTAGCCCTGCTGAATAATCGCCGAAATGCAGTCGTCAATTACTGTCTCAAAAGAATTGAAATTCTCTTCTGTAACATTGAATGTCGGGAATTTGTCGTTCTCTACATATTCGCCTTTTTCGTTCTCAAACAAGAAATGAATTGCAAATGGAAGATATGATTCTTCTTTACGGAGTTCTCTTTCATAAGAAGCACTCTCTCTTCCTGGGCGGACAATCACGAATACCGGTGTTTTTGTAACGGATTCATCGCTTCGGGTTACAGTGAACAGAAGAATGTATGAGCCAGTTTTTACATCTACTTGTGAAAAATTGACATTTGATGTCGTGCCACTTTCTGTAATCTCTGCCTTAGTAAAAGATTTTTCGTTATAACCGCTTATAGCTTCACAAGAAGGGAATTTCAAAAGCTGTGCGGTAACACTTGTGACATCTTCGTTATCATAAGTAAAATTAACTAAAACGGTGCCTGTACCGATTTCATTAGCGTACTCTTCAAGATTGAAGATGATTGTGTTCTCATAATTACTACCCACATCATACGAAACAACCGAATGTAAAATCGAACCGCCGTTTTTGAATGCGACCAACTCAAAGAACCATTTGCCAACAGTTAATTCAAGTTCTGCATCCATCAAGTCAGAATATGAAAGAGGTTCTTTTTGACTGCCAAGTGATTTTTCTTCTTCAGATGTTTCGTCTATCACCTGATAATACGAAATCGTATAGGATAATTTTTTCGGATCAAGATGCTCAGGATTTGCCTGTCGGGAAGCATTTTCCAGCGAAAAACGAACAGTGCATTTTCCGTCTGCTTTTGCAAGTTTTTCGCTGGCAGAATCAGCAATATCACCGCAGGAAATAAGAGCAAATGCCGTAAACGCAAGAGCAAAAATCGATACAAATGAACGCAATTTCTTAGTCATAAAACTCATATTATTCCTCCCCTATTTTTTCAAAAATGTCGTGCTTGCAGAATACAAATCATCTGCTACAACCATGACCGAGTGAGAGCCCGGCTGATAATCAGCAGCCTGAATTGTAATGCTGTTACCGTTTGCTGCAGAAGTTTTATTTGCGTCGTCAACAATCCAATAGTAAGAATCATAACCGCTCTTTACGGTGAATGTTATTGAATTGTCTTTGACATCACTTTTAAGTTCAAGGTCTACATCAGAATTGTAGTACGGAGTAGAAACATCGATTGAATATTTGACTTCTTCAGAAGTGCCTTTCTTGAAATGCAAGACAATCTTGTAGTCACTGCCGTCAAGTACAGGTTCATCCTCTTTCACGAAGGTATATCCGTCTGTAGCAAGTGCCTGCCAGATAGTAAGCGTTGCTTTCTGAATTTCTTCGATTGGAACATCAGTATCGCCGGTCACTGAAACAGTGATATTTTCTTGCTTGTACTCGTATTCTGGATTGCCGTCATTGTCATCAACCTTGAATACAATCTTAATATTTACTTCATGCGGCATCTGGAAAAGAATATTTACTTTACCGTTACAGATTTTTACTTCAAATGCAGTGACTTTTCCGCTTCCGCCGTCCTTTACCAGAACAGGGTCACTTTCTTTCGGATTTGAAACCGTCGTCCACGAATCAGCAAAAGTCATTTTATCTGCATCGAAAGCACGGTATTTAGTTTCTGTATAATAGAGGTAATCTCCGTTTATGCGGTAAGTTCCAGCAGTAACGGCAACCTCAGATGTTTCTCCATAATTACGGAAGATTTTATAATCTCCCTTATCAGTAATCTCGATGTCAAAAGTGCCTTCAAGTTCAGCCGGGTCATTAGCCGCACCATTGAATGTCATATTGACGAATTCATCATCTTCATCAGGCTCATCTTCTTCAATCAGCGTGAGATAGACATAAACCGAATTTCCGTTCTCTGAAACTGTAAAGGCTCCTGTCGCAGAATCTGCTGGATGGCCGAAATATGCTTTATCGTCATCAGTGTATGCAAGAGAAAGCAGATAATAAGAATCACCGGTTTTGAGGTCATAACGGTCAGAAATATAAGATGAAGACAGATTTTCGTAAGTTTTGAATGGAGTGGTCTTTTCAAGCGTTTTTATGACTGATTCATCATCATCGTCTTTTGCGTATTCAATCAGCTCTTCTGCAAGTTTGCTGTCGGTCTTAACAAGATAAAGATTGACCTTTTTAAGATTTGGTAATGAACCGCTCTCTTCTGGAGCCAAAATAATATAGAACGATTTGAGCTCATGAACATTGAGGTCAAGCGGATTTTCACCAGCTTTAATTTCTATTGGAGAAGAAGTACCTGTATACATATGATCCTTCTTAGAGCCTTGTTCATAATTGTATTCCATGTAAACATCAACGGTAGCCGTTACTTTTACGCCGACCGGAATATCTTTAAAAGTGAAGGTTTCAAATCCGTTGGAAGCAGTGGAATCTTCTTCATCGGTTTTGCTTTCAGTTTCGTTACCAGAACTGTAGGCCTCGGTTTTTGAAAACCAATCCTTCATACTGTATTCTTTTTTTTGGAAATCGCTGTAACCGCCTCTGAGGGAAACTTCAATGATATACTTCTCAGAAAATTGCTCATTATATTGCTCTTCAGAACCAGTGCCCGTAACTTCGTCATCAAGCACTGCAGCTCTTTTGGCATTAGAAACGGCTTTAATAAAGCTCTTGTCAAAGCTGAATGAAACCGAGCCAGTTGCATTTCCCGAAAAATCAGCGCAAGAAGCAAGCAGGAAAGCAAAGAAAATTCCCGCTAAACATGCGAATCCCGCACGAATTCTCTGATATGAGTTTTTCATATTTTCCTCCAGATGTTGGATTTTTTTGTACCAAAGATAGAAAGTCTATAGTATATTTTGACAGAAATTTTTATTATTTCAAGAGAAATTCAGATTTTTTTGAGCTTTTTTCTCCATACATTGCCGAATTGGTCTAATAAACAATCGAATTGTAAATCAAAAATTCACCGGGAGTAGTGTAATCAGATTTTACGGAACCGAAATATCCGGAATTTATCAGGCACACATGAGAACCAAGCGTCTGTTTTGCGACCGTCGCGTACAAATCATAATAAGAAATGTTAATGTCTTTTACAGCAAAGTCCTCGTAATGATTTTCGCTGAAGTGACTTTCGATACAGTGCATAAAACTCCGCGTAAAACGGTTCGTCATCCACACACCAAGTTCCGAATTTCTGACATCGGTGAATGAAGTTTCGATTTCATTTGCCGCTCCAAGAACAAGAACGCCCTTAAATCCTTCTGCTGCCTTGAAAACGCTCTTGCTGTAGCAGCTTTCATTGACGATAAAGAATTTTCGGATTTTCTTCTGTGCCTGCATTTTTTCAAGGGTTTCAAGCAAAAGCTCCGTAGTAAATCCGCTTTCCCGAACGCCGCCGCTTTCCCAATCAACAGGGTCTGCCATCTGAAGCTGACCTGAATTATTGCCGTCGCTTCCTACCTGACCATGCCCGCTCCAGAACAAAAACAGGTTGAGCGACTCTTCGTTCTGTGGGGCTGCGTAAACAAGACGCGAAAGTTTCTCATCCGAAAAATCCAGGTGAGCCTGCTTTAATGCCTCGCCGTCTCCCAAAAGAATCGCCTGTATATCCATTGGGTTAAGTTCAGACGGATGAGCGTCTATTCCCTTCTTGGCTTTTTCTGTATAAAGGTTGTCGCCGAACGGACTGACCCGAATATTTCCCGTATCAGACTTGTTTTCGCTATTATAGGCAATGTCATCCTGAAGAACCATGATTATGTGCTCATCGTCAAAGCCATTGCTTGAAAGAAACCTGTACATATTGAGGACATCGGCCTGATGACGGTAGTTTTTCCAACCGGAAGATGCCGCAATCAAAATCGCATACCTGTCCTCGATGTCGTTGTATTCTATGCGTGACTGCCCTTCATCAGTGTCGCCATCCAAAAACTCATCGACAGTCTGATTCCATGCCCAAACGGAGCGGGTCGAAGAAGTTCGTTTTCCGCCTTCCGAAGAAAGATAATCAAGCACGACGACTTTATTGTCGATTATGCTCCAATGGATGTATGTTGAGTACAAGAGCGTAGTGAAAGTTTCGGAGTCAAATTCTATGTTACCGCAGCTGCCCTCAATTTTTGGTACATAACCGAATGAAGAACTGTATTCCCGAAGCATATAAAGCATTCCGATTTTGCTCCAGGAATTGTTCAAGAGGTTTTCATTTGAACTCACGCCAATCCTTTTAAAGACATCGTTCATCACGATGTTGTTTGACCTGTTTTCATCATTTGACAGCTTTTTTATTTCTTCGAATCCTTCTGGATGTTCTGATTTATAGATTATTCCATAAAGTGCGAACAGAACCGAGTCATAAATCTGAGCTTCAGCCCTGATTGGATAATCCCCAAAATGCTCCCTGTAAACTGATATGAATCCATTGGTCGGGTCAATGTAAGCAGCGGTTCCTTCAAGCCCTTCAACAGAATCTCCTTTTGCGATGGTTTCAGCAGTGAACACAGAATCGGTAAAGAACAGCATCGGAGCGAAACCGCCTGAGCTCAATTTTTCCTGCCGCATTTGAAGAAGAAGCTCCATGTCATCAGAATCATGCATCGCACACAAAACGACCGCAGCTACTCCCGACAGGGCCGCCTCAAAGGCAGCGTCTTTTGACATGGGAGAATCCGAAACAGTATCACGCAAGGCACTGTAACCGTCGAATTTATAGCGGATATTATCTTCAAGATTCATTTTGAGTTCAGTTGAGATAAAAGAAGCCCAGTTATGAAATGTATCACCATAAGGGTCTGCACTTGCAAGCACCGAAACTTCTTTAAAACCTATACCGTTTAATTTTGACAGCGCAACCTCACATTGAGAAACATCATTTTCGGTCAATGCCCACAAAAAAGGTCTTGTCACCGAGCCGGTCGCACTAACGGAATAGCGGCGCAAATAATCGTCAGAAGAAAAAGTCGGCAGAATCAATGGCTTTTCTGTCTTGCGGCAAACATTCGCTACGGTCGTAACATTTGAAGCATCCAGTGGCCCGATTATTGCACAAAGATCTTTGTCACTAGCAAGGGTCTGAGCCAGTTTGGTCAAATCTTTCTGAGTATAGGCAGCTTCATCATACCAGTCGATTTTAAGTTCTATATTCACAGAGGCCTTGTCGCGGACGGAACGGTAATTTGCAAGGCACCATTCGATTGTTCTTTTATAACGCTCGCCGTCCGGGCTGTTCAGCGGAAGTATGACTGCCACACGGCTTTCGGAATATTGAATTTCAGTTTCAGAATCATTATTTTTGCAGCAGGCAAAGAGCAAAGGCAAAATCAAAAAAAAGAGAAAACTAAACTTGTCAAAAAATCCTGCAAAACGAATCTTTCCAGCCATCTACTGTGCCCCTCCAAGAATCCCCTCTTCGTACTCCACCGCTTCATCATAGACGCTTTCGATAATCTCATTTGTAAAGAAAAAATCTAAAGAATATGGAGAGTCAGCAATGTAAGTATAGCCCTGCCTGAAAGTTTTCAACTGCGATTTTGGTAAAGATTCTTCTATATTTTCAGCCGATTTTAGCCACTGCTCAATCAACTCATAGGCAACCCGGCCTGAATCCTTGACAACAGAGAAGGGAACATAAAGCGGTGCATAAGAGGACATATCGGAGTCAACGCCAATAATCGAAAAAGAAGGACCGCGGGGACAATCCTGCACATAATGAAAAAGCCCCAGAGAAGAACCGCCGCACAAAGGGAAAAAATATTTTACATCCCCGTTAATGTCAACGAGCCGTGCATACATATATAAAGTATCAGCCTTATCAAATCCGCTCTTTTCAATCAAATAATTGTTCAGTGACAGAATTGTGTAATTGCCGGAATTATTGCCAGTCAATAAAGCATCCCAGTCAACATCATCAAATGAATATGGAAACTGTTCGCCCAGACCTGTGATAAAAGCTCTGGCGTAATCAAAAAGCAATTCATTTTTTTTATCAGGAAGGACTATCAGCGGATTAGGCTGCGTGTTCAGCTCTTCCTTTTCCATTCGGAGAAGCTTTCCTGCGGCATAACAGGCACCATAATATGGAATAAAAACTGTATGTATTTTGTCTTTGAGTGATTCCGGGATGTCAGATTCCGGTGTATCAAACATAAATGCCGTGACAGGAAGCCCTGCCATAAAAATTTCGTTTTCTCCAAGAAGATTAATGTACTCAGGCCCGATAAAAATGCACAGAACATGTTTTTTCGTAAGTGATTTTTCTTTTATCTCCGTAAAAATATAGTTCATGCTTTTTCGTGCCTCGTCCCTGTCTACAGGAGAATAAGCCAGCTGAATCAGGTCGAAGTTCTTTTCGGCTTTTGAGATTCCTGAATTTATTGAATCGTTGTAAGTCAAATCACCAAGTCCATTGTATCCGTAAAAAACACAGACCAAAGGCTCATCAAAATTTCCGCCAGCCAAGGAATTTGAAGAATCTTCAGACGAGCAGGAAACAAAAAGAGATGCCAGAAAAAATAAAAGAAAGACAAACTTCATTACAATAAAATATGATAAGTTGAATATTCGGTTTTTTCAATGTGTAGAACAAATTTTTATTTACTGTGCCACTTCCGCCCATAAGCCATCTTAAAGAAGTCTTGACAACTAGACTTTCTGTGTTAAACTTTTTTTTATTGAAAATAAGTTATTTCTCATAATAGCTGTTTTTCGAACTTAAAGGAGGTGACTATGAAAAGAGCTTTATTCAAAGGGCTTGCGGCCATTGTTTCCGCAACGGTTCTAACTGCATTTTTTTCATGCAGCAGCGGTGATGACGACAGTAAAAACGATGATTCTGTCATAATCGATACTTCTCCAACCTCGTACACAAATCTTTCCATTGGCCGTGCCTATATCGGTGGATCGCTCATTTACAACCAAGAGGATTCAAGCACGAACCAACTCAAACCAGGCACAATCATTGCAGTCCGTGAAGGAACTGTAAGTTCTTCTTATGAAACGAGGGAAGTTTATGAACCCCCCGCAGGTTTTGATTCAAACACAACTTATGACACCGCAAATCTTCGCCTAACTACAAAAGAAGTTCTGGTCAGCGAAGACAAGCCGGAGCTTGCAGTTTTCGGCTACATGACCATAAGCAACGCATCACTGGAATCAATCAGTTTCAGTTACACGCGCTACAACAGTGAAGGCACAGGAAAATCTTCAAAATCATATACAATCAATTACGGCGAAGGCGCGGACATAAACGGTGACGGCCTTATCGACATAAAATACCGTGAACCAAACCAGATTCGTGATGGCTTTGAAAACTCACGCTGGCTCGAATTCGTATGTGACACCGAAGTTCTTACAAAGCAGTCGGCAAGCACCACAACAACCATGTTCAGCGTTGTATCTACAGGCTCTGTAAACCGTGCCCTTGTCCGTGCAGTAGACGGCGCTTCCGTTGAAAATTCAGAATACGGTCTTTATGGCGTAAACTCAAACGGAAACTTCATTTATCTCGTCAAGAATTCAACCGGCGTAAACTCAAACGGCGGTTCTTTAAGCTCAGTTTACCAGGACTACAACTTGCGGTACGGCGACTTTGTAATCGCCTTTAATGAAGATACAGCTGATTCACTTACAAATGGTGAAGTTGAAAACACAACGCAGAGTTTCGTAGTATCTTATTCTGAGTCAAGTGCAACAAACACAACTCTTAACAACAAAACACTTGCACCTATTTACCAATATAAGGCAGTCCAGTTCCAGTCTGATGACGGTCCTGCCGACTTGCTCAAGCGAATGCCGTCCGCCCTGCTTGCAAAAGTAGAGAATGGCTTGACCCAAGAAGGAGCTGCAGAACTTAGCACAGAGGAAAGCATCAATGCACTCAACAAAATCCTTGCTCTTGGAAAGGAAGCCACCGACATTCTTCTTGACCAAGAGAACGGTCTTGTGGACGAAGAAATGAGTGCGAATGCCGAAAGTGTTTTGACTGAGCTTCTTGCACAAAACAAAGAGCAGGCTGTGCGCCGCATAATCGATTCGCTTTTTGTCCAGTCTCCAAAAGCTGACCTTCTTTCGCCAAGCATTGAGTCAATGTATCCGTACCTTGCCATTGATCTTGGAGATTCAATCGAACAGACTGTTGAAGAAGAAGATTTGTCGGCAGCCCGCATGGCAAAGAGTCTCACTGACTATGAATCACAAAAAAAATCAATCAAAAAGAAGTTCGATCAGTATTTCTCTATCGAACTCAAAAAGATTGACCTCGGCAAAAAGAAGGACAAAGACGGCAATGTCGAAAAGGACGAGAACGGCAAAGAAAAAGTAAAAACTGCCACACTCAGCGATTACGGCATAAAATTCGCTCTCGGTGTAAAAGGCTCACTTTCTGTCACCGGCTCTCAGATAAAAGCAGGAATCGGCGGTGTAATCTATCTTGATATCGGAGTTTCTCTTGCAGACAGTGTGTTTGACCAAATCAAGAAGGAACTTGAGGATAAATTAAAAGCTGAAGTCAAAAAGACCGTCATGGTAGGTCCTGTTCCTATCACTGTAGGAACAAAACTCAAATTTGGTCTTGGACTTAAAATTGCGACCAACACGGGTGAGCCTATTGACCTTGTATTTGGTTATGTCGGTCTGTACGGAGCAGGTGTTGATGCGGGTGCCCGCTGGGGCGTAGAATGGAAAGGCTGGTGGATTTTCAAAGCACCTATTCCATACATCAACTTCTTTGCAGATCCATACACTGTCAACGAAACTGCATGGTATTTCGGTGCTGCTTCTGGAAAAGTTGAAGCAGAAGATTTGCTTAAACCTTTGGATGTAACTTTAACGCCGAGCCTCACGCTTGAACCGCTGTTCGGACTAGGACCTGAATGGGCGAATTTCAATGTAAGCATTCCGATAACGCCGTCCCTGCCATTGTGGTTCTATTACAATCCTCTCACTCTGCCAATACCTCTGCTCCACAGGATTGATTTAGGACTTGGAATCAGCATAAAGGCAGGAGTTGACATAAAAATCCTTATATTCTCTCTAAGTCATTCATTCATTAACTATAAAATCATCGACAAAGAGGGCGAGAAGGCCTGGACTTTGTGGCAGAACAAACAGCTTGAAGAAAAATTCAAAAAGCTTTAGCGTTCTTTAGTCCAGCACTTTGATTTTTATAAGCCACTGAAGTAGCTTTCCGTTGTTTCAGTGGCTTTTTTTTTCATTACAAGATTTTTCCATTTTCAATTTTCCGTTTACTCGCTATACTTCCCTCATTATGAAAGAAAATTCTTTGATTTACATAAACAACTGCCGCGTACAGGATTTGCACGGCACGAATATTGAAAAGCTTGACTGGCAGATGAACGCGGGCGAAGCATGGCTCGTGATTGGCCCGAACGGCGGCGGAAAAGCTGATTTTTTGCGCGCACTTGCCGGTGAAAAGCAGATTTTGCCGAACGATTCTACAGGCGACTATTCCACACAATTTAAGGATTCAGTTGAGATAGTTTCACTTGAAAGGGCAGCTAGTCTGATTCAGGAAGAGCGTGATTTAGACGAATCCGAATATATGGATAAAATTGATGAAGGCAGAACCGGCCGTCGCTTCATCTGTGAGGTTTTGGGCGGCCCGGATTCAAAGCACCGTCATCAGCCGTTGCCCCCGATTGCAGAAAGACTCGAAACGCTTCCAGAAGTAAAGCTCTGCGGAGTCGAAAAGATTCTTGAACGCGGACTGAAATTCATGTCCACTGGCGAAATCCGGCGAACTTTGCTTTGCCGAGCGCTTCTTTCAGGCAAAAAGCTTCTGATTCTAAGCGATCCATTTGCTGGCCTTGATGCACAGAGCCGCTCGATTCTTCTTGAATTTTTTGCAACGATTGTCGGAAAACAGAAAAATTCAGCGTCAAACGAACCGCGAACCACGATTATTCTTGGAATGGAACGCTATCACGAAATTCCTGACACGATTACGAATGTGCTCGAATTTGCCGGTGGCAAAGTTTCTTTCTGCGGAACAAAATCTGAATATGAGAAAGTGCGTGCCGAACGCGAAGCAGAAAAGGCAAAATCCCGCGCTGCTGAAAAAAACGAATTCGTAAGCGAACTCAAGTCGATTCAGAGCGAAACTGCGGTCTTACAAAAACACACGGACGGCGAAAAAACTCTCGTTCAGATGAATAATGTGAATGTTGGCTGGGGCGAAAAGCGCGTTCTTGTCGATTTCAACTGGGAAGTGCTGCCAAATCAGCATTGGTTGATTCGAGGCCCAAACGGAAGCGGAAAAACCACACTTCTGGAACTGATTACCGGCGACAATCATCAGGTTTTCTGCAACGATGTATGGCTTTTTGGCCGAAAACGCGGAACAGGCGAAACAATCTGGGACATCAAATCACAGCTCGGTATCGTAAGCTACCGCTGGCATGTCGAATACCGCATGGTCGGCAGCACGGATTTGGAAAGCGTAATCATTTCAGGTTTTAAAGATTCAATCGGACTTTACGAACAGAAAACTGATGTCGAAATTGCGGCGGCACGAAAATGGCTCAAACTCGGCGGCTTCGAAGGTCGCGAACATGATTCGTTCAATTCACTGAGTTACGGTGAGCAGCGTGCAATTCTGATTCTTCGAGCGGCAGTAAAAAGCCCGAAGATTTTGATTTTGGACGAACCATGCCACGGTCTCGACGAAAATTACCGCCAGAAAATCCTTGATTTAATCGAAGCCGTTGCAGAAACAGGCACAACCACTCTCCTTCATGTAACCCATGATCCAAGTGAAGCCCTCCCCTGCGAACAGCATATTCTGGAACTTCATCCAAATGAAACTCCTATGTATAAAGTGATTGAAATTTAAAAACTTTAAGATATAATTAATATAACAAGATTCGGGCATTGCCCGGTCAATTATTAATAGGAGGATAAATTAAAAATGGGTAAAAAATCCAGTCCAATCAGTCTTTATTTAATCGGTCTTGTGCTTGTTGCAGTAGGATGTTTCCTTCCGCTCACAGGAACAAGTTTCGGTAGCGGTCGAAGTGCATTCGATGCAATCACAAACGGTTCAGGCGACATCAAAGTCGGCTCAATCCTTGCGCTCGCTGGAGCAGTCGCAGGAATCATTTTCAGCTTCGTTTCACTCAAAGCAAAATTGCCGGTTAAATTGCTTTCGCTCATCGTTTCAATCGCAGGTGGCGTTTATGTAGTCCTCAGCTACCTCAATCTCGCTCCATGGGCAAAAAGCTTAACAAAATTCGCTCATCAGGCTGTTGGAACACACATCGCCATCGGTCTTATCGTAATTCTGGCAGGCTGGGTAATCGCACTCGTCGGCTGGCTCCAGACACGCAACTAATTTGACTTAATAATGAGGCGGCCTGCGGTTCGGGATTTCTTGATTATCTTGCAAATCCTGAATCCTTCCCGCCAAAATCTGATTTTCTTCACGCAAAATCTGAATCGTCTTCTGATTTTCTACAGTTTCTTCCTGAAGTTTTGAAATAAAATCATCCATATAGGCAATTTTCGTTTCAAGAGCAATAAATTTTTCTTCGACTTCGGATTCCGTCAATTTTCTTTCCTTAAATTCAAATCTTTATTTAACAGAAGCGGCTTTCTGTCTCTCGATGTTCAACTTAACTCTGTCAGCAAAAAGCTTGTTCTGGTCAATTCGGGTATCAACGCTGAACATTGGAGCACCATCTTCCTCGTTAATACGGTAAATTCGCTGAGAATCTGTTGAATATGCAGGACTTGAAGGATTATTTACCCACCAGTCAAGCACGGAAACCACGAGAAGCGCGTACTTTATGAGGTTCGCGTTCGTTGCAGCAGAATCGACAGTTTTTTTGGCACCGAGAAGAACATCCATTCGCTTTGAAACGACATTCGGAATGTCAAATTTGTATTTATCCCACGGATTCTGGATTCCCATTACCGTTCCTTGACCTTTTGCCGCATCAATCTTTGCCGAAAGCGTAGAGAAGAATTTGAACAAAAAGCTGACACGAATACACATCGGCCTGTACTGGCTGTCATTCTTCGGTTTTTCAAGAAGCAGCTGCTCAAATTCAAAATATGGAAGGAAGTTGTACTTTGTCTGCCAGAGAAGCGAAGTAAGGATTTTCTTTCCAAAAAGACTTGATTTGAAATCGCCCTGAGAATACTCGTTATTGACGAAATCTTTAATCATATCGGAATATTGGCGTTCAAAAAGCGTCTCGCGGTAAACCGACCATTCGCTCAATACAACCGAAAGTTTTTCATCATCTTTGGAAGTGGCTTCATCATTTTCTTCGGTGAATTTGATGTTTCGGCAGCCCTGGAAAATGTCTTCGGTGATTCTTAAAAGCGTTACCGTAATCTGAAGCGGATTTTCCGGGGCAACAAGATTGTATCCGTCACGGAACTGATAAAGAGGCTGGAAATACGGATACATGTCAGGAAGTTTTTCGATATGGTCAAATCCTGCATCCGGGAAAAGATTGTCGAGAAGTTTGAGGCCGGCTTCAACATAATCGCTCTTTTTTGCGGCTTCCTGTTTCTTTTCTTCTTCTTTCTTTTCTTCCTCTTTTTTCTCTTCTTCGCTTTTTTCATCAGCCTTTGCTTCGGCGTTTTTGTCACTCTTTTTATTCGGAAGAAGCAAGTCAAATTTGGTCAGTTCGAGGAAAGAGAGAATGTGCGCAGTCTGTACAAGGAAAAAATCCTGGAAATAGTCAAATTTCGTACTGCTCATGCGCATGAGAAGCGGATAATAACCTTTGATTACCTGACTGTAAAGATAGAACCATTCGGAAATGCCGGTTTTTGAAAGCATCTGCAATTTCTGAAGGTCGAATTTTGGATATTTTGAGAGGTCGTTGTAAATTTCCTTGAAAAAGCCCGATACCCTTGTTTCACCAAGATAATAAATTTTAAGAAGATACCTGTAGACAGCTTTGATGTAAGGAATCATCATGGCGACATTAACTTCTTCTGTGTTCTGCAAGTCAGCAAGGTACTTTTTGATGTCACGCATCGTCCACGAACCGACTGTTTTAAGGAATTTGAAGCGGTCTTCTTCTGAAGAAAGGATTTTGGCCTTGTAAGTGTCCGGCGAAATCTGAATGATTGACTTTACCGTCGTGATGAATTCCTGCAAATGGTCCGTGTTCTGCTGCATTTTATAATCAACAAAACTTTTTCGGACGAGTTCATTTCCATTCTTCTTAAATTTGCGGACAAAATTGAAAAGACCGAAATTTGTTTTGATTTTATAGTCTTCGCTCATCATGATTCTGTCCATGAGAGCGCGTTCCTTTGAGGAAAGATCCGGCAGTCTTGAAGCCTTTACTGGCTTTTCTTTTACGGCATAGCCAACTTTTGTAGGAGCAAAACCCGAACCACCCTGAGCAGTTTGCGAGGCAACACTGGAAGCAGAACGCCCGGTAACGGCACGCTTAGAATATTCCCTTGCCCGTGGGAGAGCGGAATAGTCAATCGGCGGGTCTTTTTCGGTAAAGACTTCACCGCCAAGTTTCTGCATCATTTTTTTTGCTTCAGCCGCATCAATTGGACCGATATTGCGCCTGGTATTATCAAGCGTTCCCGGTTCCCATTTTGCTTCAGGTCTGTCTGCCATAAAATCCCCTAAAGTCGTAAAAATTGCTTCTTTGCGATGCCTTCAAAATTATGAAGAACAATGTCTTCACCGTCTTTTGTTTTTATTACGCCTTCAAAAGTTCCGAAAATCGTACGCAACTGACTTTTCATGACCAAAAACGATACATCACGACGATTGTCAGATGATGGCATGAAAGTCAAATCTACCATATTTTCGAAATCCTGAATCACCCATTTTCTTGAAAGTCCAAAAGGATGAGTGATTGTGACAGGCGGCAAAGGAGTGCATTCTCCGTCAACGCAAAGAATATTCTCATTTATATTTTCGGAATCTACGGCGTTTTCTTGCGTAGTAAAAATCTGAAAACTAACTTTTTTTCCGTTTATTTCACCGGCACCAATTACGAATTCTGCCAGCGTGTGAAGATTATGATAAGCACGGGTTATACATAAAAGTGCGTGACCGTCGAAATCAGCCTGATTTACTTCTTCGGAAAGCTTTGTTTTTTCCAAAGAGATGCTGCCATGAATCTGCGGCGTGGCGATATAGCTTGCAGAGCAGCGTCTTTTGGAAGGTGCCGGAACAACCACGGCCATTTCGCACATAGCACTGTCTGAATATTTGGCAATAAAGGCGGCCTGAGCAGACGGGCGTGAAGAATCACCTTTTAAGTTGAAAATCATTGAAAGTCTGTCGCGCTGATGATCCCAGCTCACTCGAATATAGCGCTTTTTATTGAAACTGGCGCAAAATCCAATCTTCATGTTGTGGGGAATAAAACGACGGCGTGGCCCCATAAAAGAACGGTATGCAAAACGACGGCCATTTTCTTTATTCCAGAAGACGACATCTGCGAAACCAAAGACTTTATGATCAAAAAAATCCACTGTTCCAATAAATGACCCGATGTTGAACATGAACATAAGGGAACTCTGGATGCGGAAATTTGTGATGACAGTTGGAAACGGGAATCCTGCAAAAGGCGTGCGGACACCACGAATATCGAGACGGGGCAAAAGACCTGAGAATGTTCCGAATTCAATTCTTCCGCTGTGAACAATTTTTTCTGGCGGCGTTTTAATTTCTCTTGTATACAAAAAAATCCCCTGAAAGCTGACAAAATGTGTAGCTTTTAATTATATGGTCTATCATATTAAAAGTCCACTAAGATATTCAACTCAAATCTTTATGGCTTCCTCTCCGCCGCTGAATTCCATTTCCCTGAATTTTGCAGCATCAAGTGTCATTATGATTCCGTCTGAGCAGACTTTTTTTTGAATTGTCGGAAAAAACTCTTTCAAAATAAAGTATTCTTCAAAACCAATGCTTCTGTAGATTTTGAGGGCGGCTTCCCATTCAGAATTCACGATAATCACAACTTTTTCAATTCCATGCAGTGAGGAACACAGTGCGGCCACGGCATTCTTGAAGAATTTGCTTCCAAGACCTTTTGAACGATAATCTTTTAAAAGGGCAAACGAAGAGATATATAGGAAAGGACCTTCTGTTTTATGTGTATGCAGCGGATTATGACCAAGGGCAAATCGCTTCCGTAGAAGTTTTTCATCACAAGCAGGAAGGAAATCCCAGCGTTCAGAGCACAAATACCCGCAGACTAGGGCAGTCTTGTTCTTTAAGACGACTTCATCACTGCAGTCAGCAAGAAGCAAAAATCCTTCCGGAAAGATTTTGAGTCGCTTTTCAAAAACCCGCTTTTTCTCTTGAATCGCAGGGATAAAAGACTGGCGTTCAATATTCATAATAGAAAAAATGTCGAAATGTTGTGCAGGACAAATAATCATGTGCTCATTATATCAAAAAAAATCTCAAAAAAAATAAAAATTTTTATAAATTTTGCTTAAGTAATTTTTCCAGAGTCCGAAACTATTACTGTAGGGCACAAACTCCAATGGGTGGGCGCCAAACAAAAAAAAGGCAACAGGTTTCTGAACGAAGACCTGTCGTTAAAAACCAGATAGTAATTATAAGGAGATAAAACTATGGTTATTAATCACAACATGAGTGCAATGTATGCACAGCGTTCAACAGGTCTTATTGAGGTAAGCAGCGGAAAAAACATGGAGAAACTTTCATCAGGTTTGAAAGTTAACCGTGCCGGTGATGACGCTTCAGGACTCGCAGTTTCTGAGAAAATGCGTGCTCAGATTCGCGGTATGAACAAAGCTTCTGAAAACGCTCAGAACGCTATTTCATTCATCCAGACCACTGAAGGTTACCTCCAGGAGACAACTGATGTCGTTCAGCGAATCCGCGAACTTGCAGTTCAGTCTTCAAACGGTATCTACACAGACGAAGACCGCATGCAGATTCAGGTTGAAGTTTCTGCACTCATCGCTGAGGTTGACCGAATCGCTTCACAGGCTCAGTTCAACGGTATGA